>NZ_UGNV01000001.1:397500-997500 GCF_900452395.1 Legionella beliardensis | reverse complement strand
ACCATGCTTTTGACGATAGGTAATAATTGCCTCAGCACGTTTACTACCAATCCCCTTAATGGATTTAGACAAGGTTTTAATATCAGCCGTATTTAAATTGATTTGTTTATCAATAACCGATACTTTGGATAAATTGCCAGAAAGGCTAGTTTGAGAAAATGCGGGTAAAACAAAAAAGCATAACGCAAGACCTAAAAGTCTTCTTTTCATTATTTTTCTCCATATTGATTGGACTATACGATTACTCATCTCTTGCTTCAGCTATATTCCGTAACTAAAGCACGTGAAGTATGTCAGTAAATGCAGATAATGTCGAGTAAAATTATTATAAACAGATTGATTTATAAAACATTTTATTGATTCGAATTACCATTTAATCAGGTAAGTTAGCGTGTTTATTAATAACAAATGCAACGCACGCTGTTAATTTTTTAGCCATATCTAAGTGCAAAAACTCATTAGGCCCGTGCGCATTGGAATGAGGACCTAAAACGCCCGTAATCATAAATTGTGCTTGAGGAAATAATTCACCTAGCATACCCATAAAAGGGATTGTTCCTCCCTCACCCATGTAAATCGCTGGTTTTTGGTAAAAAGTCATTGACGCGTCATTGACAGCCTCGGCAAACCAATCGGCTAATAGCGGCGCATGCCAGCCTTGTGCACTATCATGTATATCAAAGGTAACACGGGCATTATAAGGTGGATTTTCGGTTAAGGTCTGTTGCATGCTCAAGGCTGCCTGTTTAGGCTCTGTTAAAGGAGGCAAACGCATAGATAATTTTAACGCGGTTGTTGGCCTAAGCACATTTCCTGCATCAGCAATTGCCGGCAGACCAGCAGCACCGGTAATGGCTAATGCGGGACGCCAAGTGCGATTTAAAATTAACTCAGTGCCTTCATACGCAGTAGGCTCAACGCCTTCATGCAAAGGGTATGCGGTATAAATACTCTCCCCTAGAGCATCTGCGCATTCGCTTGCTTGTGTTTTTCGTTGCTCCGGAATGTCACAGTATAACGATTTTAAAGTAACCTGCCCAGTTTGCTCATCTTCAATACGATTAAGTAAGTGACGCGCTACTCTAAAGCTATCAGCAATAATACCGCTAGCACTACCAGAATGCACACCTTCGGTGAGTAATTCTACTTTTAATTCACCAACCACATTACCGCGTAATGAGGTAGTCATCCATAATTGTTCATAATTCCCTGCCCCTGAATCCAGGCAAATCACTAAGGAAGGTTTACCAATCCTCTCTTTAAGAACTTCCATGTAATAAGGCAAATCATAACTACCACTCTCCTCACAAGCTTCAATAATTATTACACAGCGCGCATGAGGTAAATTTTGATTTTGTAGTGCGCGAATAGCCGTTAAGGAAGCATAAGCCGCATAACCATCATCAGCACCTCCTCGCCCATAAAGACGATTTCCTCGAATAACTGGCTCCCAAGGACTAAGCCCTTCTTGCCAACCTACCATTTCAGGTTGTTTATCAAGGTGTCCATATAAAAGGATGGTATCGTCAGTAGTGCCAGGAATATCTAAAAACAATAAAGGTGTACGCGTTGGTAGTCGGACTACTTCTAATGTTGTGTCTGCCGGTGCATGCGTCCGGCACCAATGAGCAATATGGCAAACTGCTTGCTCCATAAATCCATGCTTTTCCCAATCTGCATCAAAATGCGGCGATTTATTAGGAATTTTTATGTAGTCACAAAGACTAGGTAAAATTGCTTGATCCCATTCTTCTGCAATAAAATTATACAAACCTTCGGGATTCAGCATGAAGTTGCTCCTTAATAATAGTTAATATCCTGGCGGTTGCTGATTCAATATTAAGTGCTCTTATCTTAGCAACAATACCTTCTCTACGCTCATAAGTCTCATTAATTGCGCTAATTAAGACCTGATAAGTTAAAGTATCGTTATCAAGCACTGTACTAATACCTAATTTATTAAAATAAAACGCATTTTGAATTTGATCACCACGGCTTGCTTTTAAAGACAACGGAACTAGAACATGTGGTTTTTGCAAAGCAAGTAGCTCAAATAATGTATTAGAGCCAGCTCGTGAGACAACTACATCAGCAGCGGCTAGTAAATCGGGCAGTTCCTCATTAGCATATTCAAATTGACAATAACCAGGTTGGACCAACGAGTTATCCATTTTTCCTTTGCCACACAAGTGAATTATTTGAAAAACTTGGGTTAACTCACTTAATGATTGCCTGATGATTGCATTTAAACTACTTGCTCCCTGGCTGCCGCCCATAACTAATAAACAAGGTTTTTTATCGTCATTAAATTGACAACGCGCTAATCCTTGCGTACGCGCGCCTAAAAAAAGCTGTGGTCTGATTGGCGTTCCTGTTATCTCAACAGACTCTTGATGTTTGAAATGCTCCCTCGCAGCTGCAAAGCTAACACAGATTTTATCAACAAAGGGCAGGCTTAAACGATTTGCTAATCCTGGGCTCATATCAGATTCATGGGCAATCACCGGTATACGATTTAACCAAGCGCTAAATACAACCGGAAAAGCAACAAATCCGCCTTTAGAAAAGACTACATCTGCTTTAAGTTTACGGAGTAAATAATAAGCCTGACCAATACCAACTAAGATTCGAAAGGGGTCGATAAAATTTTGCCAGCTAAAATAGCGTCTTAATTTACCCGAACTAATCCTATAAAAAGGAATCCGGCCCCTTATCATGGTTTCTTCGACACTATTTTTTGAACCAATATAATCTACTTGCCAACCTTCTTGTTGCGCTGCTTCAATTAGTGCTAAATTTGGAGTCACATGGCCTGCAGTACCACCACCTGTAAACACGATTTTTGGCTTCATCTCTACTCCTAATGCCTTAGCAAGCTCTAATATGAATCCTACATAATAGCTATTTTATAGCTTTTATGTCATTAAGAGAATATTATCCTATAACCTACCAAAATGAGCGATTTGATATAAAAATGAATTACTTTCAAACCAAGCTCTCATTAATTAGTAAACTTAAATCAATTGCTTGAATTGATTTAGTAATAGCCCCAACAGAAATATAATCTACGCCCGTTTGCGCAACTGCTTTAATATTAGAAAGATTAATACCTCCAGAAGCTTCTAATTCACAGCAATAAGGTATATTTAAGCCAACGGCTTCTACTAGCATTGTTTGAGTAAAATTATCAAGCAAAATGCGATCGGGCTTTGCCTGTAGTGCTTCGTGTAATTCATCGATTGTCTCAACCTCGACTTCAACAAATAACGAATTACCCATTGCACGCGCCCGTTTAATTGCCTTCGTAATAGAACCACAGGCTTTTATGTGATTTTCTTTTATTAAAAATGCATCATATAAACCCATACGATGATTAACACCACCTCCGCAAGCGACCGCATATTTTTGCGCATAACGTAAACCAGGTATTGTTTTTCTTGTATCTAATAAGCGAGCCTGAGTACCTTGCAATTCATTAACATAGTGGCGAGTTTGGGTCGCTGTTGCTGATAAGGTTTGGAAAAAATTTAAAGCACAACGCTCAGCTGTTAAGATATCTTTTGCTAGCCCTTTAATCAGGCACAATACAGCTTCTTTAGGCAACCATTCACCTTCTTGAACTAGCCAATGCAGGCTTATATTAGGATTTATTTCATGAAAAGTCGCCTCAACCCAAGGCTTGCCGCATACTAGCATAGGCTCGCGTGAAATTATTTCTGCTTCTGCATATAAATCTGCTGCTAATAAAGCAGCACTTACATCACCACTGCCAATATCTTCCTCTAAGCCACGGCGAACATCAATTAGCACTTGAGCTGAATCAATCATTTTTAATCACGACCTTCTTTTTAGCATAACGGCTCTTAAGCCAAGGTGGCGCTATTATTGTGGTGACAATAACCATCAAAATAATAGCAGAAAACAGTTCATCTGAAATGACGCCTAATGTTCTTCCAATTGAAGCAAACACTAGCCCTACTTCGCCCCGCGGCAGCATACCAATACCAATTAACATACGATCATCTTTGCTGCTACCACCTAAGCCACTGAGCAATTTACCTAAGATTGCAGCAACAATTAAGCCACTCGCTATCATAATCACTTGCCAATGCATAAACGCTTCTACTTTTACTTGTAAGCCAATCAGCATGAAAAATAAGGGGGCCAATAAGGATTCTATAGGAGAAATTAAGTCTTTAATTTTTAAAGTATGCTGGCGTGATTTCGATTTGTTCTCAAAAAAACTATCATTAATAATTAGTCCTGCAGCAAACGCGCCAATAATTGCAGCAAGCTTAACAACGGTAGCAAGCCAGGCAAAAAACATGACAAAAATAAACGAGCTAAATAATTTTTCTTCCCATAAATCTAAAAAATTAAAAAACCCAATCGTTTTATGCAAAAGCCAGGGTCCCATTAACAAAGCAGCTGTAAAGAATATAATTGTTGAGACAATAACTTGACCAACCATAAACATTTCAATATGCCCCTGGATGACAATACTGCTCACAATAGCAAGAATGATAAGCCCTAAAATATCATCAAGCATGGCTGCCCCAATTATCGTTCTAGCTTCTCGGGTCTGTAGTTTACGCATTTCTGAAAGAACCCGCGCTGTAATACCGATGCTTGTGGCCGATAAGGTTGCTGCCACAAATAAATTTACTTTATAGGAGGCCTCAGGAATTATCATATAAGCGACAGCAAACCCTAAAACAATAGGCGCAATGACACCAATAACAGCTACCTTTATAGAGGCAAGACCTGTGTGTTTTAACTCCTGAATAGAACTCTCTAAACCCACTTTAAATAAAAGAAAAATAACCCCATAGCGAGAAAACACATCAAGCACATAGCCTACTTTAATAAATTCAATACCATGAGAGCTACTTAAAGCCTGCAGCACTTGTGCTGCATAATAGGGATTGGAAATACTTTGAGCTACAGATTGGGCTAGCGGTATATTGGTTAGTAAGTCTTTTAAAATGGAATAAATGGCTGATCCTTCACGCAGCACCACTATCAATGGTGAGCCAAAGAAATAAAAAATATTTCCGACGAAGACCCCCATTAATAGCTCGCCTAAGACACCTGGTTGATTTAAGCGTTTAGCAACATAACGACCTAAAATAGCAAATGAAAAAAACAAGGTTACCCATAAAATAACATTCGCAATAGGATCATGATCCTGCATAGTCCCCGCTAAAACAGGGACAGGCATTAAAATAAATAAACTAAAAAAATAAAACTTATTTAACATAGTCATTACTTACATTTTGCTAAGAATAGACAAGTCTCTAAAACAGAATCTGGATTTAGAGAAACACTGTCAATTCCCTCTTGCATGAGCCACTGGGCAAAATCTTGATGATCAGAAGGCCCCTGCCCACAAATACCTACGTATTTGCCTTGCGCTTTACACGTTGATATGGCCATATGTAATAATGCTTTTACTGCCTCATTACGCTCATCAAATTGCGCCGCAACTAAGCCTGAGTCTCTATCTAGGCCGAGCGTTAGCTGCGTTAAATCATTTGAGCCAATTGAAAATCCATCAAAATAATTTAGAAACTCATTGGCCAATAAGGCGTTGGATGGTAATTCACACATCATAATAATGCGCAGTTCCTCTTTACCTCTTTCTAAGCCATTTTGCTTAAGTACCTCGATAACTTGCTCTGCTTCTGAGGTTGTTCTGACAAAGGGGATCATCACTTCTACATTTTTAAAGCCCATTTCTTCACGCACACGCCGAATCGCTTTACATTCTAGCGCAAAGCAATCAGCAAAATCCGGTGATACATAACGGGAAGCGCCGCGGAAACCTAACATTGGATTTTCTTCAAGTGGCTCATAATATTTGCCACCCGCTAAATTAGCATATTCATTGGATTTAAAATCTGATAAGCGAACAATCACAGGTTTAGGGTAGAACGCTGCCGCAATCGTTGCAATCCCCTCACTTAGGCGATCGATATAGAAATCGATTGGAGAGGCATAGGCTAGCGTTTTCTCCTGAATTAATTTTTTTAACTCTTCACTTTCTAAAGAATCATAGTGAATAAGAGCTTTGGGATGAACACCAATGGTATTAGAAATTAAAAACTCAAGCCTTGCTAAACCCACACCTTGATTGGGAATGGCTTGAAAAGCAAAAGCCCGCTCAGGATTACCTACATTTAACATGACTTTTAAGGGTAGTTCCGGCATATTTTCTACGTCTAATGTGACGCGCTCAAAAGGGACTAGTCCTTCATAAACATAGCCGATATCACCTTCTGCACAACTTACAGTCACTTCAGTACCATCTTCAATCAATCGGGTTGCATCACCACAACCAACGACCGCCGGAATTCCCAATTCACGCGCTATAATAGCTGCATGACAAGTTCGCCCACCACGATTAGTGACAATGGCTGCAGCACGTTTCATAACCGGCTCCCAATCTGGATCAGTCATGTCAGAAACGAGTACATCGCCTGGCTCTACTCGACTTATTTCACTAATGTCTTTAATTACTTTTGCCCTACCTTGACCAATTCGCTGACCAATACTGCGCCCTTCAACAATGACTGGGCTTTTAGCTTGTAGCGTATAGCGCTCCAATTTCTGCTCACTCGTACGGCTTTTTACTGTTTCAGGTCTTGCTTGCAAAATGTATAAATGACCATCTTCACCATCTTTAGCCCATTCAATATCCATGGGGCGGCCATAATGTTTTTCGATAATTAATGCTTGGCGCGCTAATTCTTCAATTTCAGGGTTTGTTAAAGAAAATTTAAGACGCTCTTGTGGTGCTACCTCAACTGTCTTGACCGTTTGTCCCTTTAATTGTTCTGTACAGTAAACCATTTTATTCGCTTTACTACCTAAGGTGCGACGTATAACAGCTGGTCTGCCTTGTTGTAATCCCTCTTTATGAACATAGAACTCATCAGGATTGACTGCGCCTTGTACCACCATTTCACCCAACCCGTAGGATGAGGTAATGAAAACAACATCATTAAAACCAGACTCAGTATCCATAGTAAACATCACACCGCTTGCAGCCAAGTCACTTCGTACCATTTGCTGAATGCCAGCTGACAAAGCAATATCATGATGCTTAAAGCCCTGATGTACACGATAAGCAATAGCTCTATCGTTAAATAACGAAGCAAACACCTGTTTAATCGCGGTAAGCACGGCGTCAATACCACGCACATTTAAAAAGGTCTCTTGCTGGCCGGCAAACGAGGCATCGGGTAAATCCTCTGCAGTAGCCGAAGAACGGACTGCGACGCTAAAGTTATCATGGCCAAGTGTTTGAACCAGTTTGTCGTAAGCCTGTTTAATAGACTGTTCAAAGTCAACAGAAAAAGGGGTTTTAATGATAAGCTCACGAATGGTTTTACCTACTGAAACTAACTCAGCAATATCATCTGCATCTAAAGAATCTAATAGAGAATAAATTTGTTTATCTAGGCCATTGGTCGATAAAAACACCCGAAAAGCGTCTGCAGTTGTTGCAAAGCCTGTAGGAACTGAGACCCCAAGATTTGTTAAATGGCTAATCATCTCACCAAGCGAAGCATTCTTACCGCCTACTTGCTCCAAATCCTTCATACTTAAGTGTTCAAATTCGATTGTGTGCGTACTTGCCATAAAAACCCCTAATCCTCAAAATGGTGCCATTCTACTTAAATTATTAATTAATGTGAATGAGCTTATAAGTACTGGTAAATTGAATGGCAGAAATGCAAGCAATAAATTTCTCATCCCACTTCGGAATTTGTACAGCATCGCCCACTGAGCTTTAGGCAAGCCGCAAAGGAGCGAGGCGAAGAAGTGTACATTGAAGTAAATAACTTAGCCGAGGGAGCTTGCAACAAAGTATAATCACAGAACTAATATTTGCTTGTCTTTAAGGCCTTTTCCAAACCGTTGAAGGGCATGGATGCCCTTCATCGAGCGACATGGATGTGAAAGCATGTTTGGAAAAGGTCTTAAAGATAAGTAAATACGGGCTAAATATTCCGGACTAAGGCCCTTCAGCGCCGTTAATTTAGCTATCACTTAGTAATTTATAGTTGCTTATACACCGTACCTAACCTATAGTTACCATGCTTTTTTCATGATTATCTTATATACTAACAAGCAACTTAGGTTTGGGTAATTTTAAATGACTTTATCGACTTTAAATGCTATTTCCCCTATTGATGGACGCTACCAGAAAAAAACAAGTGCGCTTAGCCCTTACTTTAGCGAATTTGCTCTTATTTATTATCGCTTATTAGTTGAAATTCACTGGTTAAAATCTTTAGCGTCTAACCGTGATATTAAAGAAGTGCCTGAGCTAAACGCTGAGGCTGCCACTTTCCTTAATGATATTATTAATCATTTTAATGAAAGTGAAGCTGAGAAAGTTAAGCTCCTTGAGAAACAAACAAATCATGATGTCAAAGCCATTGAATATTATTTAAGTGATAAATTTAGCCAATGTGAAGCCCTAGCAAAATACTCACCATTCATTCATTTTGCTTGTACGTCGGAAGACATTAATAATTTAGCTTATGCGTTAATGATGAAAGAAGCGCTTGCGCAAGTTATTCAACCGACATTAGCTGAAATTATTGGTGGTATTACCATGTTGGGTAAACAACACGGCGATGCAGCAATGCTAGCTCGCACGCATGGGCAACCTGCTACACCCACTACTGTTGGTAAAGAATTGGTCAATTTTGTTGCTAGACTCAAGCGGCCACAGCAGCAATTAGCTGAAGTGCTGATTCCTGCTAAATGCAATGGTGCTGTAGGTAACTATAATGCACATATTATTGCTTATCCTGAAGTAGACTGGCGTAAACATTGCTCTAACTTTGTGACCTCGCTTGGCTTGTCTTTTAGTGCTTATACTACACAGATTGAACCCCATGATGGCATTGCTGAAGTTTGTCATATCATGATGCGTATTAATAATATATTACTGGATTATACCAACGATGTTTGGAGTTATATCTCTTTAAATTATTTTACGCAAAAAGCCGTAGCAAGTGAGGTTGGCTCATCAACAATGCCTCATAAAATCAATCCGATTGATTTTGAAAATGCGGAAGGCAATCTAGGCTTAGCGAATGCCTTATTTTGTCATTTTGCTGATAAATTAACTAAATCGCGCATGCAACGAGACTTATCGGATTCAACCGTGTTGCGTAATTTAGGCTCAGCATTTGCTTATAGCTTAATAGCCTATCAAGCTATTGCTAAAGGAAACGATAAGCTACAAATTAACCGTCAAGCTCTAAAAGAAGACCTAGACAGCAATTGGGAAGTGTTGGCAGAAGCCATTCAAACAGTGATGCGCCGTTATCAAATTCCAAATGCCTATGAACAATTAAAAGCATTAACTCGCGGTCAAAATGGTATTGATAAAAACGCATTAATTGATTTTATCAATTCTTTAGAAATACCTATGCCCGCTAAAGAGCAATTACTTAATTTAACGCCTGAAAAATACATAGGACTTGCGGCATTACTGGTCAAGGCATTTTCATGAGTGTTAGCTCACAACAGGGCATAGCGCATGAGTTTGATGTTTTAGTTTTAGGCTCAGGATTAGCAGGCCTACATTACTGCATGCAGTTATTAAAACTTAAACCTGATACACGCATTGCCTTAATTAGTAAAGCCTCTTTAAGTGAATGCAATAGTAAATATGCCCAAGGTGGCATTGCGGCTGCCGTCTCTGAAAAAGATTCCATTGAATCCCATATTCAAGATACATTAAATGCCGGCGACGGCTTATGCTATCTACCTGCAGTTGAATTTATTATTCGCCAAGGGCCAAAGGCAATTAAAGAATTACAAGATTACCCTGTTGAATTTATTAAGCAGGCCGGTGAGTATGTTTTAGCCAAAGAAGGTGGGCATTCACATCGACGTATATTTAATAGCGGTGATCAGACAGGCTTAATTGTTACCCAGACCTTACTCAATGCAATCCAGCAACAACCACAGATTACCTGTTTTGAAGATCATGTGGCGGTTAATCTTATTACCCAGTTCCAACCACATTCAGTCGACAACCAAGGCGAGGTGTTAGGCGCTTACATATTAGATTGTCAAAAAAATGTGATTCATACTTTTTTAGCCCGCTGCGTTGTATTAGCGACGGGTGGTGCTGGTAAAACTTACCGCTACACTACTAATCCAATGGTAGCGACCGGAGATGGCGTTGCGATGGCTTATCGAGCAGGGGCTCGCGTTGGTAATATGGAATTTTATCAGTTTCACCCAACGCTGCTGCACCACCATACCTTAAATAATTTTTTAATTTCAGAAGCGGTACGAGGCGAAGGTGCCTTACTTAAGAATGCTGAAACGGGAGCCCGTTTTATGCAGCACTATGCTCCTGAGCAATTAGAATTGGCAACGCGAGATGTGGTTGCGCGTGCTATTTTTACTGAAATAGAACAAGGTCAAAGTGGCTTTGTTTATTTAGATATCACCCATCAGCCGAAAGAATTTTTAAAGAAACGGTTTCCTCATATTTATGCTAATCTGTTAACCATTGGCATTGATATAAGCCAAGATATGATTCCTGTCGTCCCTGCTGCCCATTATCAATGCGGTGGCGTTTTAACAGATAATTATGGTCAAACTGATTTAAATCGGCTTTATGCAATTGGGGAAGTAGCCTTTACAGGCTTACATGGTGCAAACCGGCTAGCAAGCAATTCCTTACTTGAAGCGATTGTCATGGCTAGTAGTGCAGCGCAGCATAGCTTAAAAGATATTAAGCTACCTGTTAAGAACGTCGACAATATTGATAATTGGAATTCTCCAAGCGAAGTCAATAATCGTCGAGCCAGTCAAATTAATGCGCATTGGCGCGGATTAAGAGGCGAAATGACCTCATATGCTGGCATCGTACGTACCGAAGCAGGGCTACAAGATTTACTACAATTAATTATGAAGCGCCAACAAATTATTGAGGAATATTATTGGAAGCACTGTATTACACGAGACTTTATTGAATTGCGTAATATTATTTTAAATGCAGAACTTATCGTACGAGCAGCGCTTGCGCGTCGAGAATCGCGTGGGGGCCATTACCGTGAGGATTTCCCTGCTAAAAATGCGCAAGCTAAAGAAAGTATTTCTCGGCTTAATTTACCTCTTAATCCATTTATCTAAAAGGTGTTAGTTTATGTTTAATAACCCTGAAGTTTATCATCCAGAAAGGACGCTCATGCATATCACTAATGATATGCAAATCTGTCAGAGTGATTACCCTCTTGACTGGTATCAAGAAGAATTTATCCCTTATGCTGAAGAATACCAAGCCCTTCCAGATCGAAAATTAACCACAGTGCTTGCTTGGATGAAGCCCTACATGCAAAAGGCGCAGGCACATTTTGGCGAAAGGCTGCTTTTATTGGCTCATTATTATATGGGCGGGGAAATAGTACGCTTAATAGAACAATTTGGTGGTCAAATAGGCGATTCTTATCAATTAGCGCTTATGGCTGCTAATAATCCCCAAAAATCGGTTATTATCGAGTCTGCTGTTCATTTTATGGCAGAATCTATTAGTATTTTGGCCCAAGATCATCAACATGTTTATATTACCAATCCTAAATCGGGCTGTACCATGGAAATGCTTGCTAAAGATTTTATGGTTGAACCTGCTTTTATGGATTTAAACGAACGCTATGGTAGAGATAATATTTTACCTGTTTGTTACATGAACACGTCTGGCCGTCTTAAAGCCATGACCGGTGCCCAGGGAGGTGCAGTCTGTACAAGTTCGAATGTTAAAAAAATATTTCGTTGGGCACAGCAACAAAACAAAAAGATTTTCTTCATCCCTGATCAACACATGGGCGAAAACGTAGCTTACTGGCTTGGTATTAAAAATCTGGCCTACTGGCCTGGAGGCACGGCAGGCGCCCAATATTCTTTATTTGATCAAGAAAAAGCAATGTTAGAACGCTTTGATAAAGCAGAGCTTATCTTATTTGCTAGTCAATGTGCTGTCCACACCCATTATACGCCTGAGATGTGCGATTACTGGCAAAACTTAGGCTACACCACGGTTGTTCATCCTGAGTGTCGTAATGACGTTATTAAAATCGCACAGCATGCTGGATCGACTGCGTTTATCTGGGATTTTGTCGTTAATGATCGCGCTGGAACCAAGCATTACGCAATTGGCACGGAAAATCACATGGTAGACAATCTAAAGCAGTATTGTAAAAGCTTAGGTATCACTGTAGTTAATTTGGCCGAAGCGCCCCGTAAAAATGATGAAATAGGCATGGGTTGTGGCTGTGCAACCATGTCAAGAAATGATCCCCCTCATCTAGTTGCCTTAATCGATCTCCTCCGCCAGGGTAAAACCATGTCCTATAACGAGGTAAAAGCTGGCGATATGGTTAACGAATTCACAGGTGCCCGTCATCGTTTGGAATTAAATGACCGGCAGTGGGTTATAGACAATGCTAAAAAAGCGTTACAGAACATGATTGAAATCACAGAAAGCTAGACGTATTAAATTTTATAAAGTAGCCGGTTGCTTACAACCAGGCTACTTATTTTAAATTTTAAAACCAGTCGATTCTTCAGGACTATCCGTGCTTTCAGTCTCTGAATATTCATTATCGGAATCTGAATAATCCGCATCAAGTAATTTATCTATGATACGTACTGGAGAATCTTCGTCTACTATCTGATGATTCTCTTCAGGGAGTTCTACTTCTGAATCTGAAGCTTCATCAAACAATTTATCTGCAATTTGGGCGGGAGAAAGGTAGCCCGTATCTACATATTGCTGTGTTGAATGGTATTTATCTGGAGGTGGAAATTTACCATCATAAATCATTTCGCCCAATTGAACCGCATCGTTAAATGATTCAGTAATGTAGCCATAATTTAATCCCTCTTTCATCAGCTCTTTTAAAGGACATAAAGAGACAACATAAACAATAGACCAATCACTTTTCTGTGTAGGAATATAAGTAAGCCCATCCTTATAATAAGGGCTATCTTTTGGATGAATTAAATTGTTATCTGCCATCTTTATAAAATCACTCACACTAGCAGTGACATGAATCAGATCAATATGTGGGAATTTGTTACTTATTAGAACATTTCCTCTTCTAGATAAAGCTTTTGCAGAGAAAATAGCTTGACCCAAGAAATCAACATTTACGCCAAAAGATTTATGAAAAATAGGATTATAGAGCTTCATACCACCTATTAAGCCAACACAAATCTCAAAAATTTTTGAAGCAACACCTGGTATATCCGTACGATCTAATTTGCGAAATTTTCTTTCTTTAAAATGTTCTCCAAGCATTTTAGATTTAACATAAGTAGGATAAATAATTACTTGACCTTTAAATAGTTCACTTTTCTCTTTAGACATTTTAACCTGTACAAAAAACTATCTAGATGTTTATTGTACGCATAATTGATTAATAAATTATTAAGTAGATCATTAAACATACTTTTTGACAAAATAAATTTATTTATGATTAAAATATTAATGAACTATAGGGGTCTAACTCAGAAAGCAGTTCTGCCTATGGCGAAAGTTTGTTTGGGAAAATCAGTAGGTAGTCTGGGCGCAGGTTGACAAAAACTAATCCCGGGTTGCACTCAGGCTAATGGATACCGTGGTCAAGCCACGGTATTTCGAGAGCATGGAAAGCAGCCAAAGAGAAAGCGAATTACCGCAGCTTGCCCCTAAGAGATCCTCACAAAATTTGCCCATAATTAACTGTTATCTATAGAAACATCATCTCATCCCTACGTACCGCGCTTTATGCGCGGTATCCAAAAGCATTTATCTAAGAACAACATGGCCCTGCTTAAGACAAGCCATTGTTCTGGATACAGTGGACAAGCCGTGGTACGTAGGATTTTAAGTATAAAGCGCGGTACGTGGTGTTTTAATTTTGTGAGGATCTACAGGGCTTGACCGCGGTATCCAGTAATGTGGCGCTTAAATTATGGCACAGAGCAACCTAATGTCCTTAGCGGGGCCGGAACCTGGGTTTCGCTTCGCTGCACCCAGGCTACATTTAATTCGAATATTACTTAGACGCTGCTGCGCTTTGCCTCTTTAAAAAGAAAAGAAATTTCGCCGTTTCTCTCTAAAATTGCCCTATCTACGTTACTCATATCATCTGTACTATGTTGAGCTCTTAGCGACTGCAGAATATCATTTTCAGTAATACGGCAACAATGAAGTTTATCCCATTGATATTGGCCATCTTTAATAATGACTATTTTTTCGCCTTTTATGTATTTGCCGACATAATGACTTTTATAAGATAAAAAGGCTAAGATACGATGTACAATGACGATAATGGCGCACGCAATCATAGAAGGTAGTAAGGGTATATTATTAACGATTGCTTCCCCTAAAATTGCACCAAGAATAATTGAGATAATAAAATCAAACGTAGAATGCTCGCCAAACAAGCGCGCTGATGTGGCTCGAAATAAAAACAGCGCATACAGGGTTATAACCAAACTGCGTATATAAAGATCGTAAGCAAGTAATTTATCAAATCCAATTATCTCATTTAACTCCCCCATCTTATAACCATCCTTTATGCTTAAAATATTTATAAGGGAGCCAAGCAGAAATTAACATCATTAAAATAGCTAATTCATAGCCCCATTTAAAAGATAACTCGGGCATGAATTGAAAGTTCATACCATAAATACTTGCAATTAGGGTCGGTGGCAAAAAAATAACTGCAGCAACAGAAAAAATTTTGATAATTGCACTTTGCTCAATGCTAATCATACCTAACGTAGCATCGAGTAAAAAGTTAATTTTATTAGAAATAAAATTAGCATAATCGCTTAAAGAATCTAAATCTTTCATTAAATTAATTAATCTTATTTTGCTTTCTTTAGCCTTGGTGATATCAATGGATTGCCTAAAGAAGACTATTATACGATTAAAGTTAATTAAGCTTTCCCGTACCTTGGTTGTTAAATTACTTTTTATACCAATGTTTTGCATCAATTTCTGATAGTCAGGCTTGTGTTTTGCGCCATTAATATAATCATGTTGGAAAATATGATGAGAGTATTCGTCTAGTTGTTGACCTACATACTCCAAGACATCAGCCAGCCTATCAACAGTTGCTTCTAAAAGAGCTATTAAAATATCGGATGCGTAATAATTCTTAGTTGTTTTTAAGAGATTATTACTTAATAGTTTAAACGATTGCGGCTCGATATAGCGAATGGTAATTAATTTTTTAGGTGTTAGCGCAAACGTGACGGAATCGTATTGAGGGCGTAAAGACGAGGATTGCGCAATCATCATCGCCGTCATGAATAATGTATCATCTACCTTGTATAAACGGCTTGTAAGTTCAATTTCGCGCATTTCTTCCTGCGTTGGAACTTCTATTGTCAGTATTTTTTCAACCCAAGCCTCTTCTTCTTTCGTTGGTTCAATTAAATCTATCCAGACTGCGTCATTCAGCAAAGATAAGTTTGCAGCAGAAATAACTTCTGATTTAAAAGTATTACTATATAAATACGCAATTATCATATAACCTAACCCTAAAGTATATTCTTACAAAATATCCTACTATTATGACAGTATATGTGAAATATAATGAGGAGAAACCTATGTTAAGGCATTACCTACTCTCAGACCTACACCCTGCCGCATTTAAACCAATGAAATTAGAAAGTCCTAAACCTTATGAGCCCCCACCTTCAGATATTCCAGAACCAGAACCCAATAATACACCTGAGCCAGAACCTATTAAAACACCTGAACCTTGGTCTGACTAGTTAAATTAATATAAGCCAGAATTTATTTTACGTATTGTATGAACTAAGAGAATATATGGAAATTTCATTATATTCAGTAGAAGAATGTGAGCGCATCGCGAAGGCTGCGTCATTACGCTATGTCAAAGACAGCATGCCAGGTATTACCCGTAAGAAAGTGGGTAAAAAGTTTATCTATCATTATCCTGATGGCAAGCAAGTTGTTGATCCGGAAGAATTAGCGCGAATTAAATCACTTGCCATTCCACCTGCCTACAGCCAAGTTTGGATTTGCCCCTATGCTAATGGGCACATTCAAGCTACTGGACGTGATACTAAAAATCGCAAACAATATCGCTACCATGCCTTATGGCAACAAGAGCGCCAGCAAAAAAAATTTCATGCACTCGTTGATTTTGGTAAGGCCCTTCCTATGATTCGCGAGCATATTAATCAAGAATTGGATAAAACGATTAAGCTCACTAAAACGCAAGTTATTTGCGCTATTATTTATTTGCTTGATGGATTCTTTATTAGAATTGGTAACGCTATCTATGCCAAACAAAATAAATCTTATGGGCTTACTACGCTGCGCAAAAAACATTTAACCTTAGAATACGATAAAGCTATCTTAGAATTTATGGGTAAAAGTGCTAAACCCTGGCATATTGTTCTAAAAGAGAAAAAAATTATTAAGGTTCTTAAAAAATGTGAAGCCATTCCAGGCTATGAATTATTTAAATATTTTGATGAAAATAATCAATTAAATGTTATCTCCTCACAAGATATTAATGCGTATTTACAGACCTTAACTGGTCAGTGTTTTACAGCAAAGGATTTTCGCACCTGGGCTGCATGCCGAGAAACGCTAAAGCGCTTACTCTATTTAGACGCCACTGAACAAGCCTTGCTTAAAGATGTGATTAAAGAAGTTGCAGAACTTTTAGGGCACACACCAACTATTTGCCAAAAAAGTTATATCTATGCCGAAATCATTGACTGGTGGAAAGATAATCGTTTTTCAACGTGGGCTAAGCGACGAGGCAAAAAACTTAGCACAATTGGTGAGGACGAATTATTACTTTATTGGTTAGAACAACACAAGACTTGTTTATTTGAAGATTAGAAACATTGCTTACATAACGCTTCACTTAAAAGCGATAAACTGTTTAGCAACTTCGGGTTTGGCATTAAAATTTGTAAGTTAAAATCAGTTTTCATACAGACTAAGTCTTAAACTCATGTCATACTTACAATAATTACTTAATCTATTGTTAGTAAGGAATTACTATGGAAAAAGTGAAAATTAACTTCACAGAAAATGAAGTTACCGTCATTACCTCCTTTGTTGGTTTGGCTACAAAAATTCTTAATGTAGATCATATTATTAATCAGGGCCTAACCATTACTGAGTGGCAATTCTTATGTAATATAATGGAAGTCGATGTTTTATTAATTCCAGATAAACGAGGCAATATTACACCTATTTCGCCTTCAGCTGTTATTAAGAAAATAGAGAAAGTAGTAAAGCAAAAATAGTTAGAATAAATTATTTTGCTTTACTGTAAACAAACTATTTAACATCTGTTAAAGCTTACATTAACTTATGACTAACTGGATTTTTTTCCACGGCCTGAACCAGATTTTTTACCACCGCCGCTTCTATCATTGACAGTAGCCCAAGCGCGTTTTTCTGCCTCTTTCTTAGAAACGCCTTTTTTCTCATACCCTTCTTCGATATGCTCTGCTTGGCGCTTTTGTTTATCAGTGTATTTTGATTTATCCCCTTTGCTCATATCAGCCTCCTGTTTATAGAGTCCCATTAAATTCTAGGTTTAATGGCTTTATAAAGCCTACTCGCTACCAAGGTATCTAGTCATGCATTTTATTAAATTCATTCCATTCAAAATCAATATAATCTTCAAGCATTTTTTTAATTTCTTCTTGAACGCCAGCTAACGTACTGTATTCTGTATGAAATTTTTGTGGTGGATTATTATTTTTATCTAGAAGACATTGCACATACCCATCTGCTTTATATAATTTATTGTTGCTTTTATCCTTATTGATATTATAAACAACTTTAAACCCTTTATAGATATAATCAGGCATCTTCTATCCTTTAACTTTGTTTTGTAACAGCTCCTCCCTATCACCAACGGCCGTATTTGGTTCATAAACGAAAACCATCTTTCAATATGCGCTTGTAGATAGTCCTGCTGCGCTTTTCAGCATGATCTTCAATCAACCTAGGCTTAAATCCAGTTTTCAACAAGATTTAGCATCCCATCTGAGCCATTACTTAACTTTAAACCAAAAACCGCAAAGCATTTAAGCTTTGCGGCAATCTACTTTAGTCAACTCGTTTACAATTCATACCCCAGACTGCCCCAAAACAACTAGCAAGTGCGCCAATGAAAAATAACACAAACACAATAAAAGCGCTTACAGCTAAACTTTCAGGTGAAGCTGCTACTGTATTTTGACCACCATTGCCAGCTTGAGTAGATGTCGCTGTAAGGGAGTTTGCAGCCGTAGCCATGGTGTTATTTTTAGAAAGTACTGTACCTGTGCGAGCCATATTATTTGTATAACTTGCTACATAATTTCCTATATGAGCAGTTACAATAGCACTCAATAAAAGAGCAAGGGTCCATGTAGTAAATCCATAGATAACCCCTATATTTCTTTTAGGGCAATAATGTCTTCCTAAATAACCTGCTGTATAACCCGCAGCTACCATAGAGGCAATGATACCAATTAACATACCAATTAAGCCACCAATTGCTACTGCAGTAGCCCCAGTATCGCTATTTATAGTAAATGCGGTTAAACCAATGGCAATGCCAAATAGATTTAATAAAAATCCTAAACCTACCCCTACCAGCGCACCAACAAATACTGCACTCCAGGAAATACGCTTCCAAGAAGGATACGTCTCATCAATAGGTCCTGCAACAGGACTTGATACGGGATCAACAACAGTGGTGTGTTCATTCATGTTACTTTCCTTAGTCTGATTTTAGGCAATCCTACAATTAAAAAATGTGTGAAACTAGCCAAATTAAAACAAGTATACTTAGTGGTACGCCTAATAACCAAGCAAGCAAGTACTTCAGCATAATCCTCTCCTTGTTATAAAAATAATTAAATACCCAGGTACAAACTCTTCATACTATTTAAAGCTGATGAAAACCCTAACCTAGCCACCTGCCTTAACCACTGCCTAAAGTTTATTCTTTTAGCACTTTGCCAGCCTGCAACGAAAGATGGCACCAACAGGGAAACGACCGCTAATTTATGTCGATTAGCTAACTTCTCAAAATAGTACTTATGTTCTGCCAACTGCACTTGGTTGTTCCGAACTTTTAAGCTCGTGCTGGTTATCAGCGCTAGCAGTTCTTTTTTGGAGCTCATGAGCATCCCTCACTTTATTGCTTGTAAAACAAGCTCGTGTTTTTTCAAAACTCATTTGACGTGCATTGGTTATTAAGCGTTTTACTACAATGGCCAGGATAATAGCATTAAGCAATAAAATAGCTACTATTCCCATCCAAACATAGTCACTTAATACCGCTACAATATATCCTACCAATGCCATTGCCGAAAACCAGATAGTCAGCAACAAAATTGGTAATAGAGCAAGATTAAGGAATAAGGGATAGATATTTAATCCCGCCAGCTTTGCTTCCAGCTTAAATAGAGTCCAAATTCCTTTGGCTAGCTCTATTTTGCTGGAAATAAGCCCTTCTAAGTGCTCTATAAACTTCATTATTTTTTAAGTAATGCAGAAAGAATAAAACCGATACCGCCTGCAATCAATAAAGAAGTAAGTGGCTTTTCTTTAACATTTTTAACAAGCTCATCTGAATATCCTTTTAAGCTTTCATGAGCTTCACACACTTTTTTTACACCTTCTTCATACATCTCACTTGCTTTTTCTTTTGTTTGCTTATAAAGCTCTTCAGCTTTTTCCTTACCTTGTTCATAGACTTGATTTACTCTGTCTTTTCCTTCTTCATACATATCGCTGGCAGAGTTTTTAGCATCTGTTACAGCGTCACGTCCATTATTTTTGTCAGTACCCATAATACCATCCCCTTGATTAAACACATTAAATTACCTAAGTAAACTCTCATCTTACTTAGGCACCCTCGCCCAAACACTAAAATTAGCTAAGTTAATTCTAATGCAATAACCCTTGTTAAAGTTTAGTCCTTATTCGCTAGAATTTGTAACATTCTGAGCGTTATTATTTTGACCTGCAGCATTGTTAGTTTGGTTAACTGTCAAAGATGATTTAACTGATTTCACCCCTTTAACTTTTTCTACTAAATTAACAATATTAGTACGCTGCTCATTGGTATCCACATTACCAGCTAAGTAAACAACGCTATTTTTAGTTTCAACGCTAACTGGCCAATATTCCACATCTTTATCACCAAATAACTTTTCTTTCATGATAGCGCCTTTCACTTTAGCGGTAATAAAGGTATCTGCTAAAGGTGATTTGCTATCTTTAACTAATAAATTATCAGCATTTACATCATTGACCCCCGCAACTGACTCCGCCAACGATATGGCACGTTCATACTCCATGTCCGTATCAACCTTACCACGTAACACAACTTGCTGATTTGCTGTGCTTATTGTAATGTTTTGCTCATTGACTAAAGGTGATTTTTGATAAAGTGCTTTGATTTGGTTAGTGATCTCGGTATCACTTATTGCATGTTGTGCATTACTGGTCGTTGAAGACGTAGGTGTAGTAGCTGTAGTATCGCCCTGCGTAGATGAAGTTGTAGGCGTAGTTACTGTAGTATCACTTTGAGTTGAAGTAGACGTAGCTGGAGCTGTAGTATTAGTTTGAGACGCAGCAAATGTAATTGCTGGATTGATTGCTGCTATAGCTAGTGCGCTATAGAGCACGCTCTTCTTTAACATAAATCTCTCCTTTATTATTCTTATTTTTAAGAGTTTAAAGCTTAACTCCATTACTTCGTCACAAATTATAACTCAAAAAATGTGACCATCCTAAGTTAGTTCATAATAAAAATACTGTCAATATCTAATAAGACAAGAACTTAATATAAGTTCTAAGTCTTATCATTGCAGGTCACAATTTTAAATTAATGCGGCGAATTAGCGATAATAATCGTCAATTGCAGCAGTAAATTGTGTGTCAGCAAAATTAGGCCAATTATCTTTATCAAAGCCTGGCGCATTTTTTAATCTTTCTTTATCGATATTAATAATAAAGCAATCTTCGGCAGGATCATATGTAAATAAATGCCAAGGTAGAGCAAAAAACTTATTACCAAAACTTAAGAATCCACCAAAATCAAGCACAACATAATTTACTTTGCCAAATACTTTATCAATTACGATATCATTAACTGTACCCAGATTCTCATGTGTTACACTTTTAACATCGACTCCAGTGACTTCACTGGCTTTCACAACACTTCTACTACTACTCATAGTTATTACTCCCTATTAATAAGTTATAAATCGTTTACTAAAACTATGCTGCTTATATCAATACTTGCTTAAAGCTAAATTACTTTGATTCAGAACCACTGTTTGACTGTTCTGTTGATTGATTTTGTTTATAAGTTACCCACTCATCATCGTGAGTAAAAATATAACGGCAAGCATGCTCAATAAAAAAGTCCCTATAGCGAATGCCAGCCCATTCACAATAAGCAGTTATCTCATTGTACACTGCCTCACTCATGCGAATTCGAAATTGGGTCTTTTTTTCAGTAGCAGGTTCCCGCGTAATAAGCATAGTCCTCTCCTTCCCAATTCACCCGTATGCAAAATATTATACACCGGCCCTAGTATAGACTTCCTTTATCTTACTATAGGTCGATATATCTAAAAACACTATCTATTGTTATGGAAATTTAATTAACTAGTCAATAATACTTATAGGCTAACTTTTAACTAGTATAAAAATCATTTTAATCTATGGCTATTGAATTTTTCAATATTATCAATTTATTAAAGAAAGATAGATTATGTTGTCAAGATTAGCAATAATAGTTAACAGATTAAACTAAAATTTAATTTTTTATAAAAAACCCGCGAGCTATACGTTCATGCGGGTTTTTTAAAGTCTTTAAAACTAAAGTTGTATGAGGAGAATTATCATGGATACGGTATCCACCCGAAAAATTAGCGCTATCATTAGCAGCGAGCACAGAGTAGAACGAGTTTTTAATAAATTAACTCAAACAACAGTTGCAAGACATGATATTACCATCCAAGGTGATCCTAGTGCTATTGCTGATAAATTTGGTACTAAATATGTAGAACCAGATGTTGTACAAAGAAGTCAGGATGCACCTAAAAAAGAACCTTATTTAGAAGATGATTTTGGTTGGCTTATGGGCTTTGCTTTTTCAATTCCTATGTTTATAGGAATTGTTATTGGTATTTTTATCATAGGCGATGTACGCTCGCTCACTGATAATCTAATTTTTGGTGTTCTTGGCGCTATAGTCGGCGGTGCAGTAGGCTATTTACTCTCTCGACTCATTACACTTAGCCGAAAAAAAGCGCATCGTAAGCAAGAAAATCAAGGCGGCTTTGTTATTTGGGTAACTATCACTAACGAAGATCAAATTAATGAAGTAATAGATATTTTAAAAAATTACGGTGCTACCAATATAAAAGTTGAATAAACTAACGAAGACTTACCAAACTTATTATCCCCAACTTAGATAAACAAGAGGAATTAAGCTTCTAAATCGGAAGCTAATTCCTCGAGTCCTTAGACAGGTAAAACACGCAAGATTAAAAGTACAACGAGGATTAAAACTAATAATCCCACAATTCCTGATGGACCGTAGCCCCAACCACTACTATACGGCCAAGCAGGCAGTACTGCTGCTAAGAGCAGAATTAGAATCAATAACCCAATTAGACTCATGGCAACTCCTTGTATATATGACTCACGTAAATTATAGCAGTTTATCAAAAAAAATTTATTATTTTTAAAATCTTGTCTATGCTTAACATGAGGTTGAGCGGTGATTTCACACAAATGAAATCACCAATTAGAATCTTATATGACACTAAATCAATTACAAAGCAACAAGGAGAGAAAAAATGGATGTCACAGGAAGGACTACTGGCTCTCAAAATTTCCAAAACATGGGTGCTGGTTCAAGCAGAGGCACTACACTTAATGGCAATTCTTCTTCTAGACATAGCGATTTAAGCGAAGCAGCAAGTGACCTATTAAAAGATGGTAAAAAAGTAGCTAACGGATTATATGAAGAAGGAAGACATAGAGTAGCCGAAGTACAAGAGTCACTTCGTACTTATTCTGATGAATTGGTGCAACAAGTACATGCTCGCCCCATGGCAACTCTACTAATGGCAGCCGGTATTGGTTTTATTTTATCAACACTCTTACGCCGTTAAGATAGTATTTTGCTCTGTTTTAGCACATAATTAGATGCTAAAGCAGAGCCATTAAATTAATCCACTTTAGTTTTGATGAATCATCCATTGTGGCAAAGGTATTTCAATTCCTTCTTGATCAAAACGTGTCTTAATCGCTTCCTGTAAATAATCCTTGGTAGTACCTAGCAAATCGTTTTTAACCCAAGCTTGTAATTTAAGCTCAACAGCTGAGGATGTAAAATTATTAATGATAACCTTTGGCTCAGGATCAGCAAGCACGTTCTCACATTGTTTAGCAATATCAAGCAGTATGCTTTTAATAAAAGTGATATTACAACTATAAGCCACGCCAATAACAATTTCAGCACACCGGGTAGGAAAGTAACTTAAATTCTTTATTTCTGATTTGATCATCGTTTCATTAGGAATACGGACTAATTTACCATCCGAAGAACGAAGTTTAGTGGATAATAAATCTATCGATACAACTGTACCAATAATACCTTTTACATCAATGGTATCGCCAATACGAAAAGGGTGTTCAAACAATAAAAACAAACCACTGATTAAATTAGACGCAGCTGTCTGTGATGCAAAACCTATCGCCACAGTAAGAATGCCGGCCGTACCTAATAAAATTTTTAAATTAAATCCTAGTTCAAGGGCTGCGTTAATTAAAAAAAGAGCAAATAAAATATGAAACATTAAACGTTGAGTAAGCATGGCTTGGTGTGGTGAAAAGCGTTTGTTAACCGCATGCTCGGCAAGGCTACTCACTTTTTTAGCAATATAATAGCCAACGATTACACTACCTAACGCATACAAGATATTTAATAGAGGTAAGTAATTTAAAACATTCATCTGTTATTCCACAGCAAAATTACCAATTATCGCATAATTTACTGGCAATCAACTAATTTTATCTATAATTAATGGTTGTAACTCATGATTTAATTAAGTCATTTTTAGTAGACTTGCAATATAATTAAACAAAATTTGCGTAATTAGCTATAACGGACTAAGCTTTCCTTGTGCGGTGCAACATTTAGGGAGAAGATCATGAATCAACAATATTTTCAGCGCTTAACCCAATTAATTAGGAACGTACAAAAGCCTCTGCAAGCAATCGCAGAACTAAACATCAAAACCATGCAAAAATTAAATTATATGAAACCTGACGAGCTAATACGTATAAAGCCAGAAGAATTTATTGAAAGACAAGTGGATATGGCCATCAAAAATGGACATATGACGTTAGATTATATGCAAGAATCATTCGAAATTTTTGAAAAAGCTCTTTTTACTACGAATGATAAGTTAAAAGACTCTGCTGAAGCGATGTTAGATAAAACTTATCCAGGCAATAATATGGGTGTAGCTAACGCGATGACTAATCCTTCTAATATGATGATGGATATGGCGCAAACTGTTTTTGATCCTATGGCTAATCCAATCATGAATGCCGCAAGAGAGGCACTTAACCCTACTCTTTCTATGCAAGAGATGACTAGTGCTATTTCAAGTCGTCCTACTAAGCAACACAGACCTAAAAGTAAAACTAAACAAGCAAGCCAACAGGCTAGTGCTAAAAGTACAACTAAACAAGCAAGCCAAAAATCTACTAAAAGCAAAACCAAACAGGCAAGCCCATCTGCTGCTAAAAGCAAAACTAAACAAGCAAGCCAGCAATCCAGTACTAAAAGTAAAACTAAACAGGCAAGCCCGTCTACTGCTAAAAGAAAAACTAAACAGGCAAGCTCATCTACCGCTAAAGGTAAAACCAAACAGGCAAGCTCATCTACTGCTAAAGGTAAAACTAAACAAGCAAGCCAAAAATCTAGTGCTAAAAGCAAACAAGCAAGCCAGCAGTCTAGCGCTAAAAGTCAAACTAAGCAGGCAAGCCAACAATCTAATGCCAAAGCAAAAAGCCAAACTAACAAGAAAGAAAAAAGTCAAAGTAAAAGTCAAGGTAATGGCAAAATTCATAGTAAGCAAGCAAGTGGTGCTAGCGCGTCTAAATCTGGTAATGGCCGCAAGCACAAAAATGAGCATACTCCTATACAAGCTCACGCATCAAGATAATAACCAGATTAACATAAGCGGGTGGGATTACCGCTTATGTTAACTGCTGCCAAATTTTAATCAATAAACGTTTCAACATGCAATCGTTAGAACAGATTTACTGCATTGTAACAATGCTCAGTAAATCAGAGGCTTAGATTTGCTGTTGAGTACTCTCTTAACCCCTCAATTATTTCTTCAGAAGCACCTTCTTCGCTAACTAAATCAAGAATCGTCCAATCTACTCCTGAGGGCGTCCCCACCTCAGATAGTGTCTTAATCTTGTCAGCAGACGTTTCATTACTATCTAAGACTTCTTTTAATAGTCTCCTATAAAACATTTCTTCTGACTCTTCGCACGATTCAATTTTTTCCGGTTCAGAAGTTATTTCATCCTTATCTTGCGTCGTATCTTTGGTTGACTGTTGAGGGTAATTATTGACACTGCTATTCTGATAACTAGGTATATTATTATTGTTATTATTGTTGAAAAAACTATTCCTCTGAGCGTGTTTAGCAACGTTTAAAGATACATACTCTGAGAATATATCAGAATTTTCTAGATGAAATTTAAAATCATTTATAATCCATTTAGGCTCAGGATTTTGTTGCAATTTCTGAATACGTTCTCGTACTAATTGAATTTGTTGGTTTATTTCATTAGGTACCGAATAGTTTAATTTTTCTTTAGATTCAGTAATAGGCTTAATGATATCAGCATATGTTTTCTGCGCATCTGCACTTAAGGAAGAAGATTTAAAATTAAAATGAGCTTCATTAGGATGTTCAATAATATCTAGTGTTTTTAGCATTCCTTCTTTCATAATATTAAAAAATTCTGCCTTTGAAACGCCATCCAAATAATTGGGATCAAAATAAGATACGGGTGGAAAACCGTGTTGCATTAATAAAAGATTAGCTAATATCATATTTGATCTTAAATTTGCGTCATGGAACATATGAGCATGTTCAAGTTCATATATGCACTCAACAATTGCTTCTAAAATGGTGTTGTCATTATTCGCTTGTGCTAAAGTATTGTTTAATTTATTAATAGTTGATTCTGCTAAAGTGCTGGTGTTTTCTTTAGTTAAACTAACCGCATAGGTGATTTTAAACTCTTGTTCCTCATTTGGTTTAGACCGAGCAGGTCTTCTACACAGGGAAAGTTCCATATTGATGCCATATAAATTAAGCTTATGTATAACAAAATTATTGTCATAATAAGAAACCTTGAACTCCTTATTCCTATCTGCGAAATCACATAAATCTTTAAGCCCTTCTATGCTTAATTGGTAGATACCGAATCCATGAGATGTACCAGGATATGTTTCCTTAAATTGTCCTGGAAAAAATCTTCCACCAGGACTACATACTCTATGAATCTCTTTAAAGAGTTCAATGGTTACTGGTTCCTTTGAATTAACGAAATCTTTTTTTTCCAAAATTGCGTTCAAAAAACAGCGAACACTACCAGACTCACGTGCTTCATACCCAACAAACCCCTGCTCATCTTTATGCCTACACCCATCAACAACCAAACGATAAAGCTCGGAATTCGGTATCGCTAAAAAAAAATTAAAGCCAGATTTAGCTTGCTCTAAAGTTGCTTGTTCGCTTAACTCTTTCATAATAAATTTCCTGTAATCATAATTAAAATTTCAGGTTAATTTTTGCAAGTAGTGGTTAATTTATGATTAAGAGAAAGCTCGAAAAAAATAATGAAAAGATAAAAAAAATGATGTGGTAGCTAGAGAGTCATGCCCAACATCATTTAGATGCAGTGGCTGATTTTTCTTTTCTATTGATGCCTAAATAGATAAAATACACGCTTAAACAAGTACTTAATAAGATTTAAATATTTAATTTTATTGTTTAAATAATACAAAAAACTTACTTTTTTTCTTAATTATATTGAAATTTATTTCAATTCGTGTATTATTTGCCCAGTTATGAAACGAAAAATACCTTATATTGTCCTTGCTATTTTTATTGTTACCCTTATTGGTGGGGCATTTATGGCTTGGCATTTACATAAAAAACCTGCCCCTCTTATGCTCACTCTTAGAGAAGCATCTTTTGCTGGATTGCCGGGGTGGAATGAAGCTAATACCAAGAAATCGCTATCAACCTTTCAGATTTCTTGTAAGACTTTTTTACGCCAAGATCCTGAGCGTGACGTAGGTAGCCAACAAATTCCTTTAAAAGTAAAAGATTGGTATCCTGCTTGTCGCGAAGCATTAACACTTCAAGATGCTACCGAAACACAAGCACGTCATTTTTTTCAACGCTGGTTTAAACCTGTTGCATTTTACGATAAAGATACAGTACATGGTCTTTTTACGGGTTATTATCAACCTTTATTACATGGCAGCTTAACTAAAACTGACGAATATAATGTGCCACTTTATGGCTTACCTTCTAATCTAGTTACTATTAATTTAGGTGCTTTTAGCCCTGATTTAGCAAATAGGCGTATTATAGCGCGTATTGAGAATAACCAAGTCCTACCTTTTTACACCCGTGCAGAAATCAATAAAGGTAAAATCAAAGATAAAGCACCCGTACTTGTCTGGATTAATAGTCACATTGACAGAGTATTCTTAGAAATCCAAGGCTCAGGTATTGTCGAGCTTCCTAATGGCGAACGCTTATACGTAGGCTATGCCGGTGAAAATGGTGCGACTTATACGCCTATTGCTAAGGTGTTAATCGATCGCGGTATAATGACTAAAGATAATGCGTCTATGCAACGAATTCGCGCCTATTTAGAAGCGCACCCTAAAGAAATTCTACCGGTGATTAACCGTAATAAATCCTTTGTTTTCTTTCAAACTTTAAACCATACTGCCGCTATGGGCGCTCAAGGGGTTGCATTAACGCCTGGTTATTCCTTAGCAGTAGATAGAAAATGGATTCCATTAGGCACGCCTCTGTGGCTAGATACAACCAGACCTAATAAAAATTCTGATAATCAAAAACCTCTACAACGCTTAATGATAGCGCAAGATACAGGTGGCGCTATACGAGGGGTTGTTCGTGGTGATGTATTCTGGGGAGCTGGCGATAGAGCAACTTATATAGCGGGCCATATGAAAAATGAAGGCCGCTATTGGTTGTTACTGCCTCGCCATGCCGTTGATTCTTTGCCAAAGAAATTTGTTTAGCGAGCTACCAAATTTTCTTTTAGATTAACTGCCTTGTTCTCATCTGTAAGAACAAATTGCAAGAAGCTTGAATCTAGAAGGCTAGTTGTAGACATGGTTCTATCATTCTCTTCAATGGGTGTATCTTTGGTTGGGCCATCTTGCTGAATGGGTGTATTAATAATCGGTGCCGGCGCTTTTAATGCCTCTTCCAGACTAATAAATTTGTAACCATTTTTCTCATACATAGCAAGAATATCGCCTAAAAAATGGCTATTTAGTAAATTGGCATGGATTAATAAAATTTGCTTAGCATTTTCTTGATTCTGTCTTTTCGCACGCGCTTCAGCCCTTACCGTTTGAGTCCAAATATAATCTAAATACCTTTTTTTAATGCGACCAAGATTTTGTGGACGTAGACGATAAGGAATAGCAAATAACTGAGCATTAAATTGATAATCCTTACTATCAATGGTTATTGGCGCAATAATGTAATGATGTGCCGCTAAATAATCATGCACTTTCTGTCGCTTTTCTCCCGTGCTTTCTGCTAAATAGGGATAGCGAAAATATTTTGGGCCGGAAAAAAATGGTTGGATAATTTTGTCCGCCTTATCAACATCTGCAATGTATTTTTCGGCAGACATGTTATTGAGACTTTTATGTGAGTAAGTATGATTACCAAGAATAAAACCTTTTTCGCGAAATAATTCTAACAGCGCCCACTGATGCTTTTCTATAGCACCGGCAATGATAAAACCCGTGGCTGGGACTTTATAAGCGACTAATGCCTGCACCATTTGCAAAAATCTATCTTGCTGCCTTTGCACGTTAGCAGGCTTGCCATTGGTAGATCCAACAAAAGGTAAATCATCAATTGTAATCGCAATTTCTTTTACTTGGCTAAAGCAAGTCTGATGAATAAGAAGACTAAACCAACATACAAAGATTAATTTTATCTTGCGCATGGCAATTCCTTAATTGTTGTTGTTTTTAATGATTTAATCTTTAGACTGCAGTATTTTTAAGTATTATCATTTTTAATTTAAACAAGCGCTTAATTGTCCTTTATTAAAAATTCTAACCATTCTAATTGCCACAATCTATAGAGAAATAGTTGGTTTTCTTTTTTATCGACGAAAGGCATTATTTCCTTTAATGTTAATGAATGATTATCAGCAATTTTTCTTACTAACTCTGGGCTTAACAAAGAGGTTTCCCATTGTTCACCATTAATATAAAGAACAAGCTGGCTTGCGTTCTCATCTCTCATGTAAGCAAATCGACATAAGGGATTACGTTTTACGCTCTCTGCTTGCCCTAAGTCATTACAAAATTGGTCAAACTCTTTACCATCATCAACAGCTGGCAGTAATGATTCCGCATGCCTATCAAGCGAGGTGACAAAACTGCCAAACCATTGGCTTAATGCCCTTTCATCATCAAGTACAGCTTGTAATAACTGCCTAGCATTTATCAATGCCTGCCTTGGAATTTCTGCAGGTGATTGCAACTTAGCCCAGTTTGGATCGGTATATAACACCTCTTCTTTTTTATTAAAAGATAAGAAGTCACTTAAGCTATCCCACATTTCAGAAAGCTGATAACTACGATAACCAAATGAATAGGTCATGCAATCATCTGATAGTGATATACCATGATGACCTATATGTGGCGGAAGGTAAAGCATATCACCTTCTTCTAAGATGATTTCTTGCTCAGTGACAAAATGTTTCATAATACGTAATTCAATGTTATCTAAATAATTATCCGTATGGCAATGTTGACTGGTCAGAAGCCATTTTCTACGTCCCTGAGCTTGATATAAAAAAACATCATAATTATCGTAATGTGGGCCTACGCTGCCATGCATTACAGCGTAACTAATCATAATGTCATCAATTCGCCACTGTGGCAGAAAATTAAAATGATTAAGTAAATCACTCACTTCTGGCACGAACCTATCTACACCTTGTACCAATAAAGTCCAGTGTGTTTTAGGCAGTTTGTTGAAATCTTTTTCTATAAAGGGTCCGCGCTTTAACGTCCAATATGGGGAGTTATTAGGTGTTTCTAAAACTATACGACTTTCTACCTCTTCTTCTAAAGCCAGCCCTGCTAATTCATCGGCCGATAATGGGTTTTTAAAATTAGGTAGAGCTTGTCTTAGTACTAATGGCTTTTTTTGCCAATAATTAGTTAAAAAATCTACTGGATTTACCTGCTTAAAACTGATCATATATTTAAGTCCTTCATTCTTATGAATTAGTGAATTCATGCTAATTTAATTTGCTAAATTATTTAGAGATTTTTATCTGAAAAATAAAAAAAAACTTACTTTTATAGGGCTTATACTTAGCAAGTCAATGGCTATTATTAGCAATTATTGTCTATAATTTATACTGTCAAAACCATTGGAGGGTCAACTATGGCTACTTCAGCAATTAAACGTATAAGTCTCTTACCAGGACTTATTATCGCATTCTTTCTTTTCGCTGCAACAGCAAGTCTTAAAGCCAACGCCGCGCCAATCAATGCGCCAACCGCAAAGGGTATCCAACTTGCCCACTGGTATGGCCCTGGTTATCGTTGGCATGGCTATGGTCCAGGCTGGTATGGCCCAGGGGTTCGTTTTTATGGCCCAGGCTTTTATGGCCCAGGCTATCGTTGGACAAACTGGGGCCCTGGTTATGGTTGCCAAAAACGTTGTTTTGTTAACCGCTGGAACCGCATAGTTTGTGCAACAAGATGTTACTAAAATAGGCTGTTTAATTTCTAAATTTAGAAAAGTTGCTGCTTTTAGATAGCATGCTTGTTATCTTAATAAAACTATGGCAGTAACTTTTCTTATCTATTGAGCAAAGATAATCAATTTGCAGTTAAAATTCATTGCCTAAACGTAAAGTCAGTTTTGTTTTTAACCAGCAGTGTTAATCTAATTACCGTGTTTTAAATCTTACAAAATTACCCTTTATTTATAGCCAATTTAATTTACCCATAAAGCTGAAATTTAAATAAGTCTGAGTTTAGCTAAAGAATTGGCAATTTACTTAACAATATAAAAAAGGAATTAACGATGCCAAATTTTAACTTTTTTGCAAATTTTAATAAAAAAGAACCACTTAATAAACTTATCCCTGATGCTATTGTGCAAGAATTATTACAGAAAATTGCAGCAACTCCCGCTGCAGAAAATACCTATCAATTTATTGATTTACTTAAGAAAAAACGAAACGCTTTTTTAAGAGAAATAGAGTCTACAAGCGACCTTAATAAACGAAATAAATTAATTCATGCTTATTTAAATTTTGCCGCAACGGTATGGTCGTGCGTTTTAGATAAGGACAATGCATTAAAAAACTTAGGCAAATATTATCTTTCATTAGACTACCATTTAACCTATCAGGCTCGCCTATCTCAAGATGAACTAGACCCTACAGCTCACCAGTTAGCGCTTGGTGGTACTATTTCTGGGTTAGGTTTGCTTGCTTTAAGTGGCATAGCCTTAGGCATTAGCATGCCTATTATTGGCATTATTGGCTTAAGTTTAGCCTTGACAGTCCTTGTCCCTAGTTTATTTTATTTAGCCGTTGAGACCCTCCCTAACCAAATCAAGGCCATTCAAGAAGAAGTGTCCTTATTTAAAGGCGCGCTTAATATTGAATTACCTAAAGCGGAAATAACTGCTATAAAACAAGATGAAAGGGCAAATAATGATGATGACAGCCAAGTAATTGGACTTAATACGCTATACGCTTGATACTTACCAAATCATTCGCACTTTCTTGCATGAAAATTTATTAATTTTAAGCTATGATTGTTTTTTTTAATTCAGGAGCGGATGTATGAAAGTAGGTCATGATAGCCTTTCAACACAATCTCAATTGCATGTAAATAATAAAACCTATCATTACTTCAGCTTAAAAAAAGCTGAAGCGAATCATTTTCCTGGCATTAACCGTCTACCTTATTCTCTTAAAATATTACTAGAAAACCTATTGCGATTTGAGGATGACTTAACCGTTACTGCAGAAGATATTAAAGCACTTGCTCATTGGGTTAATACAAAAACATCCCAACATGAAATTGCCTATCGCCCTGCGCGTGTATTAATGCAAGATTTTACGGGTGTTCCTGCCGTCGTTGATCTTGCAGCAATGCGCTCTGCACTTAAAAAAATGGGCGGCGATGCGACTAAAATTTCGCCTTTATCTCCTGTTGATCTCGTAATTGATCATTCGGTTATGGTAGACAGGTATGCCAGCAAAGATGCATTACAAGTTAATACCGAAATTGAAATAAAGCGCAATAAAGAGCGTTACGAATTTCTCCGCTGGGGACAAAAATCATTTGCTAACTTTCAAGTCGTGCCCCCGGGAACAGGTATCTGCCATCAAGTTAATTTAGAATATTTAGGTAAAACGGTATGGAGCAGCGAAGATAATGGCCGTCTTTATGCTTATCCTGATACGCTTGTAGGTACGGATTCTCATACTACTATGATTAATGGCTTAGGAGTTTTAGGTTGGGGCGTTGGTGGTATTGAAGCGGAAGCCGCCATGTTAGGTCAACCTGTTTCCATGTTAATTCCTGAGGTCATCGGGTTTAAGTTAACTGGAAAATTAAAAGAAGGAATAACCGCGACTGACTTAGTCCTTACCGTGACCCAAATGTTGCGTAAAAAGGGCGTTGTTGGAAAATTTGTTGAATTTTATGGCCCAGGCCTTGCCAATCTTCCACTTGCTGATAGAGCAACTATTTCTAATATGGCACCTGAATATGGTGCAACCTGTGGCTTTTTCCCTGTTGATCATGAAACATTAAATTACTTACGCTTAAGTGGCCGCGATGAGCACACTATTGCGCTCGTTGAAGCTTACTGTAGAGAACAAGGAATGTGGTATGACGAGCAGTCTGAAGAGCCCGTCTTTACTGACACGTTAAGCCTTGATTTAGCGTCAGTTGAACCCTCTTTAGCAGGGCCTAAACGTCCACAAGATAAAGTTAATTTAACCACTTTACCAGAGGAGTTTAGTCATTTTTTAACAGAAACCGGTAAAGAAGATGAAAAAGACGAGCAATTTGCTGTCGAGGATGCTACTTATTCATTACAACATGGACATGTTGTAATTGCTGCAATTACCAGCTGTACGAATACCTCAAACCCAAGTGTTATGCTAGCTGCGGGCCTCGTTGCTAAAAAAGCAATTGAGCGAGGCTTAGAGCGTAAGCCTTGGGTTAAATCATCTTTAGCACCTGGCTCTAAGGTGGTCACCGATTATTTTAAATATTCAGGCCTACAACCTTATCTTGATCAATTAGGTTTTAATTTAGTAGGTTATGGTTGTACAACTTGTATTGGCAACTCAGGTCCCTTAGATGATCCTATTGCTGAAACCATTACAGAACATGATTTAGTGGTTAGTGCCGTGCTCTCAGGTAACCGAAACTTTGAAGGCCGGGTTCATCCACAAGTACGAGCAAATTGGCTAGCATCACCACCGTTGGTTGTTGCTTATGCATTATGTGGCACAACGACTAAAGATTTAAGCCAAGAGCCTATTGGGCAAGATAAAGATGGCAAGGACGTCTTTTTAAAAGATATCTGGCCTACTAATCAAGAAATTGCGGCTGAAGTGGCTAAAATAAATGGGGAAATGTTTAGAAAAGAATACGCAGAAGTATTTCAAGGTGATGAGCATTGGCAAGCAATTAACGTGCATCAAGGGATTACTTATGAATGGGATAAGGATTCTACCTATATTCAGCACCCACCGTTTTTTGAAAACCTTTCTGCCACTCCCCAGGCGATGCAACCTATTGAAAATGCCTTTGTTTTAGCGCTATTAGGTGATTCTATTACTACCGATCACATCTCACCAGCGGGTTCTATCAAAGCGAATTCACCTGCAGGCTTGTATTTAAAATCTAAAGGGGTACAAGAAGCAGATTTTAATTCCTATGGGTCAAGACGCGGTAACCACGAAGTCATGATGCGAGGAACATTTGCTAATATTCGTATTCGTAATGAAATGGTTCCAGGCGTTGAAGGTGGGGTTACCTGCCATGTTCCTTCAGGTAAAACCATGTCTATTTATGACGCAGCTATGCAGTATCAGGCCGAAAAACAACAGCTAGTCATTATTGCTGGGAAAGAATACGGGACTGGTTCTTCCAGAGATTGGGCAGCTAAAGGCACGAATCTTCTAGGTGTTAGAGCCGTTATTACTGAAAGCTTTGAGCGAATTCATCGTTCTAATTTAATTGGCATGGGCGTCTTACCATTACAATTTTTAGAAGGAACAACTAGAAAAATCTTAGAATTAAATGGCACAGAGCGCATTAGTATTGCAGTGGATGAATCATTAAAGCCAGGAGCTCAGTTAACCATGTTAATTAAGCGACAAAATGGTGCAGAACAAGCAGTTCCTATACTATGCCGTATTGATACAGCGAATGAGCTTGAGTATTTCCGCCATGGTGGAATATTACAATATGTATTGCGTAATTTAATTTAAACTGTACTATTTGTGTATTCTGAGCTAAAGCTGTATAGATTAATGTACGTTCGACATAGAAGCGCTAAGTGCTTTTATGTCGCCAAACGTACGTTATCCCATAATTTTATACACAATCCAGATTAAAAAATGACTAAAACTCGCGGTAATACACGCTTAAAGCGGTTATTTCTGCATGATTTAATTTTAGCTGTGTCCAAGGATTTTGCATGTACCCATCCAAAAAAGTGCTCTCCGTTTTTTCATTAGTAATGATTAACGTTATTGCTGTTGATAGCTTACGCACATTGCCTATGAGCGCCAAGCTAGGTTTACCCTTAGTCGCTTATTACCTTATCGCAGCCATTACCTTTTTTATCCCCGTTGCGCTCGTTGCAGCAGAATTAGCAACAGCTTACCCAAGCACGGGTGGTATTTATGTTTGGGTTAGAGAAGCATTTGGGCAACGTGCTGGCTTTATTACCATTTGGCTGCAGTGGATTTATAATGTAGTTTGGTATCCAACCATCTTAGCATTTATAGCCGCCACCGTGTCTTATCTTTTTGCACCTGAACTTGCTAACAATAAAATCTACCTACTCACAACCACCATAGGGTTATTTTGGCTATTTACTTTTTTAAATTGCTTTGGCATGCGCCTATCCAGTTGGGTAAGTACGATTGGCGCAATTTTTGGCACTATATTACCTATGCTGGTGATTATTGGGTTAGGTATAATTTGGCTAGCACAGGGGCGTCCTAGTGCTGTTGATTGGTCAGGCTCTTGGCTGCCTGATTTTAGTAATTTAGGCAATCTATCACTCTTTGCCGCGGTCTTATTTGGTTTAATTGGTGTTGAAATGTCAGCGGTACACGCCGAAGAAGTCAAAAACCCGCAACGAGACTATCCGCGTGCTATTCTTTATTCTATTTTTATTATCTTTTCAACGCTTGTGTTAAGTTCACTTGCGATTGTCATTGTGGTGCCTAATGCAGAACTTAGTGTGGTTTCGGGCCTCATTGAAGCTTTTGCCATTTTTTTTAATAGTTATCACATGCCCGCCATGACGTTTGTTATTGCCTTATTAATTATTCTTGGCGGCTTAAGTGGTGTTTCAGCTTGGATCATTGGGCCTACTAAGGGATTATTAATTGCAGCTCGTGATGGCTCTCTTCCGCCTCGCTTTGCCCAAGTGAATAAATATGGCTCACCTGTCCCTATATTAATTATTCAAGGTATTATTTTTACCCTGTTAACCAGTGTGTTTATTTTATTTGATTCAATTAACGCTGCTTACTGGCTGCTTAGTGATTTATGCGCGCAAATGGCGTTATTAGTTTATATATTTATGTTTGCTGCAGCGATTAAACTACGTTATAGCCAACCTGAAAAACATCGAACTTACACGGTCCCAGGTGGTAATGCAGTCATGTGGCTCGTTGCCTCAACAGGTATACTCTGCTGTATCGTCGCTATGATCATCGGTTTTGTGCCGCCTACGCAAATACCTATTCAAAACGTTGCCTTTTTTGAAGCTTTTCTAATTATTGGCCTTCTTGTTTTTGTAGCCTTACCCTGGTGGTGGGCCAAACGAGTCAATAACCATTAAACGAATGTCCTCCCGTAAAATGCCAAGTATTTATACGGGATAACATTTAGAAGAAATGAATTAATTAACTTTCAGGAAGCGACATTAAACTTGCATTCCCACCGGCAGCAGTCGTATCTACCGTGTAAGTGCGCTCATGACATAAACGGAGTAAATAATAAGGTCCGCCTGCTTTGGGGCCTGTTCCTGACAATCCTTCACCGCCAAAAGGCTGAAGGCCAACGACAGCACCAATCATATTACGATTAACGTAACAGTTACCAGCATGGATACGTTTGCGTATGTATTCAACTTGCTGATTGATACGGCTATGAATTCCTAAAGTCAAACCATAACCGGTACTATTAATATCATGGATAACCTTATCTAACTCTTTTCGCTTATAACGAACGACATGTAAGACAGGGCCGAATATTTCTTTCTTAAGTGCTGTAATTGAATCGATAGCAATAACCGTTGGCGGCATAAAGTAACCATTTTCACACGCTTCAGGTAGCTCGCATTGGTAAATAATTTCATACTGTTGCTGCATAGCATTAACATGATCTTTTAATACTTGCAGTGCATCTTGATCAATAACTGGGCCAATATCGGTACTTAACCATTGCGGATCACCAAGTTGTAATTCAGCCATAGTGCCTTTTAATAACTCAATTAAACGAGGATATACCTCTTCTTGTACATACAAGACCCGTAAAGCTGAACAGCGCTGACCTGCGCTACCAAATGCTGAATTAATTGCATCGACCACGACTTGCTCAAGAAGCGCCGAAGAGTCAACAATCATCGCATTTTGTCCGCCAGTTTCAGCAATAAATGGGATAATTTCACCGCCTCGCGTTGCTAGTGTTTGATTAATAATATCTGCTGTCTGATTGGAACCGGTAAAAAGAATAGCTTTAATACGTAAATCATTCACTAAAGCGCTACCAATCACCTCACCTGAGCCAGGTAATAATTGCAAGACTTGTTTGGGAATACCAGCTTCATACATAAGTTTTACTGCTGTAGCTGCAATCAATGGCGTCTGTTCAGCAGGCTTAGCAATGACACAATTACCCGTAACTAACGCAGCTACCACCTGCCCTGTAAAGATTGCTAGGGGAAAATTCCAAGGACTTATGCATAAAGCGATGCCACGGCCGTGTAAGGAAAGTTCATTTAATTCGCCTGTATAGCCTTGCAAGCGTTTAGGTTTAGCCATTAAATCAATCGCTATAGCCGCGTAGTAGCGACAAAAATCAATCGCTTCGCGCACTTCAGAAAGACTATCATTCCATGTCTTACCGGCCTCTTTGCAAAGCATGGCCATTAATAATGCCTTGTTTTCTTCAAGCAGATCAGCAATTTTTACTAAACAATTAGCTCGCTCTTCTACTGGTTTATTATTCCAAGCCATATAAGCTTCTTTAGCGCTAGTCAAAGCTGTCTGCACATCGTCAATTGTTGCTTCAGCGAGACAACCTATGGGTTTATTTCTATCTTGTGGTGAAGTAACACTATGCTCGACTGCTGTTTCTGCTTTATTTGCGAGTAAAGGTTTGGCTTGCCAATGGCTAAAATCCATTTTTTCATAAGTTAACTTTAATTGCTGAACAGTTTCTCTGTCAGAAAAATCAAATCCCCGCGAATTTAGCCGCTCTGGCATAAATAACGCGTCCGGTAAGACAATATTGGCATTTGGTTTATTAAGTAAGGAAGTAGCTTTTGCAACTGGATCTTCAACTAATGAACTAATCGGCGCTTTTTCATCAACAATTCGATTTACAAACGATGAGTTAGCCCCATTTTCTAATAAACGTCGAACTAAATAAGGTAATAAATCTTCATGACTTCCTACAGGTGCATAAATACGGCAAGGTATCCCTAACTGATTAGCCGGAACAATTTGTTCATAGAGTTCGTTACCCATGCCATGTAAACATTGAAACTCAAAATCGCGATAATCACCTACAAGCGTTAAAATCATGGCGGCTGAATAAGCATTGTGAGTAGCAAATTGCGGGTAAATAGCATCGGTCATGGTTAAAATCTTTTTAGCACATGCCTGAAAGGATACGTCGGTAAAAACTTTACGAGTAAATACAGGATAGTCTATAAGACCTTGCATTTGGGTTTTTTTAATTTCACTGTCCCAATAGGCACCTTTAATTAAACGTACCATGATTCTACGGTAATGCTTCCTCGCTAAAGCGGCAATCCAATCTAATAAAAAGAACGCTCGTTTTTGATAAGACTGCACCGCTATACCAAAGCCCTGCCAACCATCTAAACTATCATTACTAAACACTTTTTCTATGATATCCAGCGATAAATCCAAGCGCTCAGATTCCTCTGCATCAATGGTGAGTGCGATGTCGTATTTTCTTGCAGCTTGAGCTAGTGCTAAAAGCTTATGCGGCAATTCTTCTAAGACTCTCTCACGTTGAGCTTCCTGGTAACGTGGATGTAGCGCTGATAATTTAATCGAAATGCCAGGCCGTTGATAGACAGACTTTGATGTTTCAGCGTGTTTACCAATCACCTCTATCGCATTACTATACGCTGTAAAATAACGTGCCGCATCAATTTTAGTCAGTGCTGCCTCGCCGAGCATGTCGTAAGAATAACGATAACCAATGGCTTCTTTCTTCTTAGCTCGCAAGCTTGCTTCAGAAATGGTACGTCCCATCACAAATTGCTTGCTCATGATGCGCATGGCTTTTTCAACTGCCTTGCGAACCACACCTTCACCACTGCGATTTAATACTTTTAATAATGCTTTACTTAGTAAGGAGTCGGCACGCTTAGGTGTTAATACTTTACCAGTTAGCATTAAAGCCCAAGTTGTTGCATTTACGAAAAATGAATCACTTTGTCCTCGATGTGACTTCCAATCAGCTGTAGCTAGCTTATCTTTAATTAAACTATCAATTGTTGCATTATCAGGCACCCGTAATAGGGCTTCAGCAAGACACATAAGCGCAATCCCTTCATCACTTGATAAAGCATATTCTGTCAGAAAAGAGTCAATACCCGTACTTTTCTTACGCTCAGCACGAACTTTTTCCACTAACCCTGTTGCAAAATTTTTAACCGCCATCACTTGCTCTGGCAGTAACGTTGCTGTCTTAATAAGCTCATTTACTAAAGTTACTTCTCGAGCACGATAAGCTTTATTAATTGACGCGCGCATATCTTTTGGAAGATGCTTGTCAGACCTTTCCAGCATGTTATTCTCCAATAAAACTGGCTAAACTATATCGTTAAGATGATAATTCAGAATGTGAACAAATGAAATGCATTTATTATATACTTATTTTCAATTTTTAACTATCTGACCATTTTTTAAACAAAATATAAGCTCATAATAGATATTTTTTAATACTATTTGTTTATTAATTATACTATTTTAACAAAAAGACCAAATTGATTTAGTTTAAATATTAAACAATTTGTACAATTTATTAAAAAACTGTATTTCTCCTCTCTAACTAAATCATTGAATTGATTTAAATTTTAATTTAATGAGCAAGTATACTTCTTATGATTTTACATTTGCTTCAGTTGTCAATATAATCACCAATCGTTGTGGTATAATGTATCACTTTTTTTGGTTCTGGTTTTAACTTTTTAACCCTGCAGTTGCAGATGTTTATCTTCATAAGTTAGCCAATGTTAGAAACGCGTTAATCAACCACGCTAGTAAACATATAAAAATAATTTTTAACGGCAAATAACAAAAAGAAAGTCATGTTTCAAGTGTGGGTTTAACAAACGAAACGGAGAATTATGAGTACAATATTGAGCCTACTGTCTGCCGCCTTTTTATCGTCGAGCGTCCCAAGTACGCCAGCAACAACACCGCCAACAAACAAAACAACCACGGCCGTTGTAGTTAAGCAGACTAAAGAAATGAATCAACGAGTTCAAGATTTAAGTCAAGCAGTTCAAAAGACTACGGATATTAATCACCGAGTTCAACACTTAAGTCAAAAAGCACCCGAACTTAATAAAAAAGTTTTAAGACTAGCCTTAACAGCTTACGAAAAAGCCTCTTCTCGAGGTAATGTCAAGAAGCCTGTACTAACAGTTATTGATTACTCCTTACCCTCTTCTAAACAAAGAATGTGGGTTTTTGACTTAAATAAAGAAAAGCTCTTATACAATACCTACGTAGCACATGGTAGGAATTCAGGCATGAATGTTCCGCACCATTTTTCTAATCGAATGTCTAGCAAAGAGACAAGTTTAGGAACTTATGTTACCCGTAACACTTACGTTGGCTCTAAGGGATTATCTTTAAATCTACAGGGGTTAGAAAAAGGCATTAATGACAATGCTTACACTCGCCGTGTGGTAATCCATGGTGCCTGGTATGTAGAGCCCGATTTTATCAAAAAATCAGGCCGTGCCGGCCGTAGTTGGGGTTGCCCATCGATTGCAAAAACACTTGCTAAGCCTGTTATCAACACCATAAAGGATGGCTCAGTCGTTTTTGCCTACTATCCTGATAAATATTATCTATCTCATTCAGGATATGTGTTAGTTTAAGCAACCTTTTCGACACAAGTACTATGAGTTGAGTGCTTGTGTTAGTATAGACTCATTCGATATAAAAAAGTAAAGCCAGGTTTTACCTGGCTTTTCGCAGTCTTCCAATCAGAACATCCTGTTCTGTTCTCAATCCCTGAGTATCATTTCCGTATGATTCCAATTCCTTTTGTTGACTCCAAATCCTATGAAGTCTTGTGATAAACTTAGCAGCTGAATCACTATACAGCAAGCTCAAAATTTTAAACATTTGATGAGATTAAAAACGCGCTTAAAAAAAATAATTTTTTTATTCAATAACTTAATAAATTCTTACCATTAATCTCAGCTAGAAAAAGCCTATTATCTTATATTAAGTTGAGATATTTCTTGGTCTTTAACAAGACTATTACTAATTCCATTTATTACAGATTAGGTGGGAAAAGGCTTCTTTTCTTAGACAATTTTATTTACACTCCATCTCATAATTTTACTGAAGCAAAAAAAACTGCACTAATATTGTTCTTCTTAATGGGTCAAAGACTACAAAATTAAAATATAAAAATAGTCGTAAAATTTTTTAAGCTATTAAATTTGTATAATCCAAACCATGTGACTAGTTGTCACTCCCGTGCGGCATTGTTGCGTAGAAAGCCAAGCTAGATGAAAAAAGTCGTTGCGAATCTTTATAAAGTAAAGGTAAAGCAATCCAATCCGGTAAGTTTGTCAAAACCCGACCTGGATTGCTTCGCTTCGCTTTGCTCGCAAAGACGAGCAAATGGATTTAGGCAAGGCTAATAGGTTGGTTAACGTTTTAATTTCAAATACTTTTAATCTAAAAATTAACAAAAGATCGTGGGAATGTCAGATATAAGTCATCTTTTCTAGAAAAAAATCCTACCTTAGCAAATTTTTAGATTATGATAGTTTATAATCTAACATAAACTTGTATACTGTTTAGCTTTAATCAACGTGAGTCCAATATAAAAGCGATGCGGGCTTTTATATCGCTAAACGCACGTTACCCCTTAAAGCGGAATTAACTATTTTTGAGTTGAATTATGAATCAAAACGATGGCGTAAAAAAAGATAAGCAAACGATTATTAATTGGCTTATTGAGCACTTCCCGAATGCCTTTTTTAAAAAAGGCAGACAAGTTAAACCTTTGCAAATTGGTATCTTTGATGAGATTGTAGAATTTTATGATCGCCTAGACTCCCCGCCTTTTAGCAAAAAAGCACTAAGGGAAGCATTAAGCTATTATAGCTCTTCACCGGCTTATCTTAGCTGCCAAAAAGCCGATAGTGCTCGAATTGATCTGTATGGTAATGAGGTTGATGTGGTTACGGCTGAGCAAGCTAAATACGCTTATCAACGTTATCAACAGCGTTATGGAGAGAAAAAAAATAACCCAGCTACAAAGGCAAAGGAAAAGGAACAAAGCGCTTAAACGATTTATTTCCCTAGTTAATAAGCTTGCCAACTAGGGAGTTTTTCCACTTATACAATAATAGATAGATTTAGCATTTTCTACAGCACATTAAATAATTAACATCCACTGAAGATTGTAGTTGACCAGAGCGATTCAGTGGATTATAAGACATGCCTTTTAAACCAATCAATTCTAAGCCCTCTGCTCTTACCATGAGCGCTAATTCAGCAGGCTTTATAAATTTATTATAATCATGTGTTTGTTGCGGTAGTAAACGCAAGAGGTACTCTGCGGCAATGATCGCTGCCATATATGCTTTGAGTGTCCGATTAATTGTAGATAAAAACAAAAGCCCACCAGGCTTTAATAAACGAGCACAATGCTTAATTACATATTGTGGCTCTGAAACATGCTCAAGCATTTCCATGCAGGTAATCATGTCAAAACTTGTTGCCTCATAGCTTTCAATGGGTATACAACAATAATTAATCTTTAAATGATTCAAGCTCGCGTGTTTAAGCGCCACTTCAATTGCACTCTCTTCAGCATCAATGCCAGTAATAACAGCATCTTCACGCGCCATGGCTTCACTTAAGATACCACCACCACAGCCCACATCAAGAATAGTTTTATGCTTAAGACTACTAAATTCCTTAATAAAATTTAAACGCACAGGATTAATATCATGTAGCGTTTTTAATGCCCCATTTTTATCCCACCAATTGGTGGCGAGCTTAGCAAACTTAGCGATTTCTTCTTCATTTACGGTTTTTTGATTGTTCATAACAATTTAATAAGTCTAAGGGTCTAAAAAAATCCAATACTTCTGGATTGGTAATAAAGCTTATATTATAAGGATGCTCTGAGCGCAGGCCTTTAAAAAGTGCTGTTTCTGGTACTTGTGCTGCAAAATAACCAAATAAAATTAATTGGATTGACGAATTATAGTCAGCTAATTGAGTGAGTAAACTCGCCATAAAAGGTCGCCATTGCTTGGCATGCAGTCGCACAGGCTGGCTTAAAACTAACGTTGCATTTAATAATAAAAAACCTTTATTCAGCATGGTTAAAAATAAATCGTGAGCGGTTTGGCAATAATGCGTTTTATTAAGTTTTGCAATAGCGTCCTGCGATAAATCATCCGGTTTTAGATCGCCGCGAGCTAAGAGAAGCATTTTTATAAAATTGCGTAACGACGTTGCTCGGTTAACTTCCTTACTCAGTCCCTTAGCACTCCATATCGCGTTAACGGCGTTATCCCAAAATGCATAGCCATTTGCTGACTCTGCACGTGGATAAGGCGATTCACCTAATAAAATATACTGAATATTGGTTAGAGGCCATTTAAACGCTGCAAACAGTTTCTCTAATCCAGGCAGCCAATCAGTCTGCTGCTGTATTTGGTCTAGGTAATCGTTGTCCATACACGCTAATGATTTCTCTAAAATAGCATGCCATGTTGGGTGAGTATTTGCGATTAAATGATGCAAAATAACTCCTTCCTTAACTAAAGTGATTTAAGTTTAGCAAATTACACCTTGCAAAACAGATAAAAGTTTCTTTCTATCAAAACCACGCTTTAATGACGCTCGCCATCGTGATTTGATTGTCTTTATGACGTTGTAGTATCGTCCAGGTCGTTTTACAGCGCTGCAGTTCTCCTAAGAGCTCCGTTTGGTTATTGCAATGATAACGTATGGGCATGTTATCATAGATTCCTTGAGCATCCGAAGCTTCGCATTTTTCACCGGTAGTTAATTCTATTGCCCAAGGATAAGTTTTAGACACATCCAATGAGAGATGCTGGCTATTATTAACGGGCACGACTAAATTAAGCATAATACTTGCGCCATTCCAAGGCGACTGTGGACAAATTGCCTGTTTATGTGCACTAAATTGTTTTACAAAACAAGGATCATATATTTTGTTTTGTACACGACAGCGCCAAGCGTCTTCGCGCTTGATTCGCTCAGATTGTTGCCAACATTCACCAGGGTATGTTTCTTTTACAACTAAAGCTTCTTGTGCCGTTACGTCACCAAAAGGTCGATAAAGTTTTACTTCCGTGTCCATGGTGTAACCTAATGATGTAGAAAAAAGAGAAAAAATCAATATAACTTTTACCCACATAGGTTCCCCTCTTGATTTTATTTAGTGTATTATTTCTTCTACCTGACAAAACCCTTTTTTAAGCCTAAAAATAAAATAGGCTTAAGTTTTTTGTCATTAAAGCCTTCGTGCTGTTTAAATGAAATTCACCATAACTCTATAGCTTTATCCACTAAGATTAAGGCAAAGCTATAATACCCTCTATTTGATTGCGGAGTACATAATGACAGATGTTTATACGGTAAAACAATGTTTAGAAGGCGAAATAAGCATTGATGAAACAGTCACTGTCCAAGGTTGGGTAAAAACAAGACGGGATTCCAAAGCTGGATTGTCTTTTATTAATCTACATGATGGATCTTGCTTTGCGCCACTGCAGTTAGTGGTTCCTGAACAATTACCTAATTACCAGCAAGATGTTTTAAAAATAACAACAGGTTGTTCAATTACAGCCACCGGTAAATTAGTGGCTTCGCATGGTAAAGGGCAAGCATTTGAAGTGCAAGTTGATTCTCTTAATGTGGTCGGTTGGATTGACGACCCTGAAACCTATCCTATTCAAGCTAAAAAACACACCCTTGAGTTTTTACGTGAAGTAGCGCATTTGCGTCCAAGAACAAATACGATTAGTGCTGTTACTCGTATCCGCCATACGCTTGCACAAGCCATTCATCGTTTCTTTCATGAACGTGGTTTTTTTTGGATTCATACGCCAATCATTACGGCAAGTGATTGTGAAGGCGCAGGTGAAATGTTTCGCGTGAGCACTTTAGATTTATTGAACTTACCTAAAAAAGAAAATGGCTCAATTGATTTTTCGCAAGATTTCTTTGGCCGCGAGACGTTTTTAACCGTATCTGGGCAGTTAAATGTTGAAGCATACTGCTTAGCCATGTCTAACGTTTATACTTTTGGCCCCACCTTTAGAGCTGAAAATTCCAATACCAGCCGCCATTTAGCTGAATTTTGGATGGTTGAACCGGAAGTGGCTTTTGCTGATTTGAAAACAATTTGCACCCTCAGCCAAGACATGTTGCGCTACTTAAGTAAAGTGGTCTTAGAAGAACGTGCAGATGACATGGCCTTTTTCAATCAATTTATTGCACCAGGATGCATTGAGCGCTTAGAAAACATCATTGAATCAGAATTTGAGATAATGACTTACACTGATGCCATCACTCAATTAGAAAAAGCGCAAAAAGCCTTCGAATACCCTGTACGTTGGGGTCTTGATTTACAATCCGAACATGAGCGTTATTTGGCTGAAGAGTTATGTAAAAAGCCTGTGATTATTACCGATTATCCGAAAGACATTAAAGGTTTTTACATGCGCCTAAATGAGGATGGTAAAACCGTTGCTGCTATGGATGTCTTAGCACCAGGGATAGGCGAAATCATTGGCGGCAGCCAACGCGAGGAACGATTAGAAATTCTTGATAGACGCATGGAAGAATGCCAGTTAGATAAGGAACATTATCAATGGTATAGAGACTTACGTCGCTATGGCTCAGTACCTCATGCAGGCTTTGGTTTAGGCTTTGAACGCTTAATTACTTATGTCACAGGTATAGCGAATGTCCGTGATGCCATTCCCTTTCCTCGTACGCCAGGTCATGCTGATTATTAAGTGCCTCTTTACTCATGTTAGAACCAAGGCTTTATAAAGCTTGGTTCTAATAAGGTAATATTATAATTAGCTATCTAGGTATCTGCTTCTGTGCCTCTAGCTCTAAGCTCTCGTTAATTTCATCTTTTTTCTGACTATAAAACATATGATTTATATTAAGGGTTTTCTCTGTTTTATTTATATTATTTTGCAAGCATTGTGCTATTTCTGTATGACCCATGATATACGCAATATCAGCAGGCAAAATAAGCAGTTCATCTTCTGACGTAATTGTTTGACCTTTGTTTTCAATAAACTCTTTAGCCCTGGCTTTTGCCTCCTCAGTAGGCGCTATTTTCATTAAGGTTATACTCTTTGTTTTACAAGCGATAGACGAAGAAGCATGGTTAGCTAGAAGATAAGTTACTATATCAAGATAACCATACTGTGCTGCTATAAACAGTGCACTTGCGTTATTTTTTTCATAAACTTGATTTATGTTTGCTCCTGCCTTAACTAAGGCTTCAATTACCTGTACGTGCCCTACTGTGGCTGCGATATGAAGAGGCGCTTCTTGTCGATTAATTGCCTTATTGATGTCTGTTCTTAACTTAATTAAGATATTCACTATTTCAATACTTCCGTGATGAGCTGCATGATGAATGGGCAATGCGCCTTCGTGATCTTCTAAGTTAATGTCTGCCCCTAACGCAATTAAAGCCTCAACTACTTTAATATGCCCCTCATAGGCTGCGATATGAAGTGGCGTCGTACCACGGATATCTCCCAAGCTAATATCTGCTTTTAGAGCAACTAACCTATTAACTGCTGCAACATGTCCCGCCCTTGCGGCTAGATAAAGTGGTGTTTCATGCCCGACACCCTTTTGATTGACATCTACTCCCCGTGCAATTAATGTGTTTATTATCTCAATCCGTCCGCCATTGGCTGCCAAGTGTAGTGGTGTGAAGCCCTGCTCATTGCTTAAGTTAATGTTCGCCCCTAGCGTTATTAAAGTTTCAACCATTTCAGCGTGGCCTTCATAGACTGCGATATGAAGTGGCGCGAGTAGTGTAGGTAGCTTATCTGGCGTACTTGACATGTAAATTTCATCAACATCTGCCCCTAGTTCAATTAATGCCTTAGCTACATTGATCCACCCCCGTTGGGCCGCTGCATACAGTGGAGAAGCGCCTTTATTATTTCTTAGGTTGAGATCTGCCCCTAGCCTAGCCAGGACTCTAACTACCCCAGCACAGCCATGATAAGCTGCTATGTAAAGTGGGGTTTCTCTTGAGGGAGTCGTTTGATTAATATTAGCACCTTGCACAACTAAGTCTTCAACTATCTGGGCTTGCCCTGCATAAGCTGCAATATGTAGGGACACAAACCCCTGCGTGTCAGGCGTATTAATTAACCCCAATTGCTTTAAGCTCACCACAGCTTCAACTTTTCCATGCGCGATTTCTTTATTAAGGCTAGTCGCTCTATTTTTCTTAAAATGACACATAAAATACCAAGTAGGTGAATCCTTTGGTAATTCTTTGAGTACAGTAAGCGCTAACGGTAAGTCCTTAGCCGGTTGGTAGTAAAGTAACGCCATGAGGCCATCTTGCTGGCGCTGTTGATCCTTGGATAAATTTTTCCAGCTAGCTACGATGTTTAATTGACTAATTAAATTACTAATCAATTTGTCTTTCTTTTCTTTATTAATGGGCTGCTCAAGGTAATCAATTAGTGTAAACGTAGGCAAGTTGGGATTTAAAGTATCTAATCGCAGATGGAAGACGTAGGCGATCGCATCTTTATGCTTGATTAAATGGGCAAGCGCCTCTGTTTCATTGGCTAAAAATGCCTCAACAGGATGTAATTTTTTATTGGGCTTACTTGCTTCTTTAAACGCTTTATCCTGTTTTTTTTGCCGATTATAGCCACTAGCCACTACTTTTACCTGCTCCTTGGGAGGTATGGTTGTTTGCGGTTGCGGTTTACGAGCTTTTTTATTTGAGCCAGCTACTTTAGTAGATGTTGGTGCGAGTTTATGTGGCTGTGCTTGGCTTAATGGTAGGATAAGTTGATCGTGTTCGCCAGCTACAAGGTCTTTAAAACGGGCTTCAATAGCCTCGGCCTGGGCATGTTGGTTATGTTCTCTTAACTTCTTAGCATGCGCTAACCATTCTTCTTTAGACGATTCAACAGTTGGCTGGGTGTGCGATTGGCCACTATTTTTAGCTAAAATATAGGTTTTTAAGGGATTACTAACTAAGCGCAGGGGACGTTCATAGGGCTGAAAAACAAGTAAGTCCTCTTCGGCCCGTGTTGCTGCGACAAACAGCTCATTAAACAAGGTGCTATGCCTAATACTACCCGTAGTCGTTTTAGCAATCGCAGCTGGCGGATTTTGTAGTACAAATGACTCACCAATGGCACTGCTGGCAGCCTTAAAGCCTTCCTGTGATAAAGGCTTATAGAGTAGCACCTTTTTCGCTTGCAATCCTTTAAAGTTGGCTGATGTAAATACTCGCTCCTTACCAAATAAGGCAATTGCCTCATCAAGAAACTCAGCTGGTGTAATGACTACAAAATGAGCATTGTTTTTATTAGCTTCTATTAAAGACAAAAGTTCTTTTTGTTGTTCTAGCCACTGCACAGAACCTGTTTGAGAATGATTGGGATTAGCTTCTACGTAAGCAAGCTCATTTTTATCTAAAAAAGAGGTACCCCCAATGGCTCGGTATTTAAGCTGTAAAATGCCATTGGCAACCTCTATAATTGCTTTAGGACAGCGATAAGACGCTTTTAACACCTTATGGGTGGTTATATCTTTTTTGAATTGTTCCCAAAAAACAGAACGAAGAAATGGGATAGTTGATTCACTACCAAAAAGGCGTTGGTGATCGCCAATGCTAAAAATCATCCTTGAGGTAGACTTAGCTAAAGACTTAATTTGCAATCGAGATAAATCTTGGGTTTCATCCAGCCCAATAAATTCATACTTTTCCTGCAGCATAATAGGCTCAAAGGATAAATCAATTTCCTGGCAAGTCTTGAGATGTTCTCTGTAGTATTGATAAACGTCCCAAAGCCGAGCACGCATACTTTTCTTAGCAAATAATGAAAAACTGCTGTTAATGGCCTTTTCATAATCCTCAAACGTTTCATAACCTGACATGGTATGAAATTCATGATAGATTAAGGCTGCTTCCTCTGCTCCCGGGAGCAGATCGTGCTTTTTATCTTTATTAGAATTTAATTTGTTTTGTTTGCTGATGTAATCTTGATACCATAAAACAAAATCATTTTCGCCCCGAAACCTAGCTTGGCCAAAATTGTCAGTGTATATTTCTTCAGGGGTCTTAAATACAACACGCTTTGGATCAACCCCTGCAGCTTCCGCACTTACGGCCCATTCAGCGCGCATAAATTCTACTAATTGTGCTGATTTGGCAATGATTAAAATGGGTAAGGGTTCTTCATAGTTTGTATCATTAACATAGCTTCTAACAGTCGATAACAAAACACTGGTTTTTCCAGAGCCGGGCGCACCACTAATGATTAATGGTAAAGATGATAGGCCCTGATCACGAACTTGAACTTGATTATTATCTAATAAAATAAACTGATTGTTAAAAAATTCTATATTGTTCGATACTTCAATAACCGGCTCGCTAACGTTGTTTTGATCAAAAGACCCTGCTGTCATAGCAGCTAGAAGACTAGTCTTTTCGGCATCATCTAAGGACCTAAGTCTTGCATATTGATGCCTAGGAAGGATATCCGTTACCACCCAGATTTGTTGACCATTATGCAAAATTGGACAAAGAACAAGGCGTTTTTTTTTACTATGCCTAATACTATAGGTTTTCTGTGCCCCTAATGCACCTTCAAGTTTTTCAAAATTTAAACCATGTTGATGTGGATCGGCTAAAAAAGATTCTATTGTTTTTTGATAGGCTTCAAACTCATTACCCATCTTTTTTTGTATATTGGCCCGGATTAATACTTTAGTCATTTTTGATCAAATTTAATTAAAAAGATACTGAATGTAAAATAAGATAACAAACAAGTCAACTAATTTACTCTACACAATGAATAAAATATGTACTCATAGATTCAATTAAGCCCAAAACTGATAATATGTTTTAATTAATCAACATCTTGGTATATTCTTAAGCAAATTTAATTTGCAACTCATTTCTATGCCAGCCTTAACAAGAGAAGCATTTGTTTCTATATGTAAACAAGCCATTTTACGCACCCGAAATACAATAACCATTCAAAACCAAGAAAGCGGTTATATAAAATTTCATAGAGAAATCAAAGAAAACAACTATTTTTCAAATAACGTTAGAAATCCACTAAGCCAATCTAATGAACATGCCTATATGTATCGACATGATCTTATTCAATATGTAGGCCTTGGCAACTGCCATGAATTGGCTGACTTTCTTCTAGTAGAAATTGGTAAAGAAATTGACAATTGTGGGTCTTGTGCAAGAATGCGTATTGTTGAATCAAGTAAATTTGATCATGTCTATTTAGAAATACAAATCCACTTAGACGGTGAAAATGACTTCTCCTTATGGGAGGTAGATGCTTGGGACCCGCGCATAATCGATATCAGTACGCGGCCCGATGGCTCAATTAAAAATCATAAATACCTTGAATATGGCTATTCAGCGCAGTTTCAAAATTCTATTTATACTGATGAAATCGACTATCAAAAAAAATATACTTTTTTTAGCATACCGAAACCTAAGCCAGGAAAACCCAATAAACCTAGCACCCCAGAAAGAGAGGTATTAACTAAGCATAAAAACCTTTATTCTGATTATACAGTAGAAACAGCAGAAGAAGCGGGAAAGCTAAATTCATCTGAAGAACTCAACTACTTGCAACAGGTATCATATTGGCAATTTACTTAAAACTAGGTCAGTATGCCATCTTTAATAGTTAGAATTTTATCCATTTTAGCGGCTAATTGTTGATCATGCGTTACTATAACTAAAGCGGTGTTTAAATTTTTATTTAAACTTAACATCAATTCAAATACTTTTGAGGCTGTTGCTTGATCTAAATTACCTGTAGGTTCATCAGCCAACACGCAGAACGGCTTGTGCACTAAGGCACGCGCGATTGCCACACGTTGTCGCTCACCACCTGATAACTGCGCAGGCTTATGATCTAGGCGATGATCAAGGCCTACGTCATTTAAAATGGCTGTCGCTTGTTCACGCGCATTTGGAATAGCCGCATTGCCTAATAATAGTGACATCGCTACATTTTCAACGGCGGTAAATTCAGGCAGTAAATGATGAAATTGATAAATAAAGCCCAACTGCTTATTGCGCAGCTTACAACGTTGCTTTTCACTTAACTCTTGCCAGGCAATATCCTGCATTAAGATTTGACCACTGGTAGGATTATCAAGCCCACCAAGTAAATGCAATAATGTACTTTTCCCAGAGCCTGAAGGCCCAATAATTGCTAACCTATCGCCCTGATTGATCGTTAAATTAACCTTTTTTAATACTTCAACTTTATTAACACCGTCATGATAAGTTTTACTTAAGTTAACACAGTTTAAAATAGACTTACTCATAATGTAATGCCTCCGCAATCACTGTTTTTGAGGCGCGCCAAGCTGGATAAATAGTTGCTGCAAAGCTCATCAATAGCGCTATTGCACATACTTCTATTAAATCGGTAAGAAGGATTTTTGATGGCAAATAATCCACAAAGTAAATACTTGACGAAAGCACTTGAACATGAAAAAACGACTGAATAGCATTAACAATCGCTGTGGCATTACTTGCTAAAATAAGCCCACCCACAAGACCAATCAGTGTACCTACAGCACCAACTACCATACCTTGCACAATAAATACCCAAAGTATATGCCCAGGTGTGGCACCAATCGTACGTAAAATAGCTATTTCCGACTGCTTATCATTCACTACCATCACCAATGAAGACACTAAATTAAACGCAGCCACCGCAATAATTAAGAGTAAAATGAGAAACATCATGGTTTTTTCCATTTTTACTGCTTCAAAGAAAGCGCCAAACTGATTAGTCCAATTAGCAACTTCATATTCCTCACCCAATTTATCACCTAATTGCTTTGACATTTCAGGCGCTTCATAAATATTGGCAATCTTCATTTTTAAGCCAGTCACGTCATTGCCCATTTGTAATAATTTCTGGGCATCAGTAAGATTTACAAAGGCAAGGGAGGTATCAAAATTAAAACCACTACCTGCTGAAAACACCCCCGTGACTGTAAAACGCTTAAAGCGCGGTATCATGCCTGCAGGTGTAACAGTTGCTTGCGGAATCATGATAGTCACTTTATCACCTATCATCAGGCCTAATTTATCAGCCAAACCCCGCCCGATAAGGATGCCGAAATGCTGTAAATTAGACAGATCACCTGCTAATAGTTTGTCTTTAATATGAGAAACTTGCTGTTCTTTTTCAGGTAATACTCCCGTCACTGCAATAGGCAATACTTGGCCATCATGACTCAAAAGCCCTTGCACACCTATGAAAGGGGCAATCGCTTTTACCTTGGGAAAGTTAGTTAATTGATTTTCTAAGGATTGCCAATTACTTATTTTGCCTTCAGGGCTTGTTATCGTAATTTCAGGCGCCATGCCAAAAAATCGTTTATGAATTTGCTCATCAAAACCATTCATAACCGACAACACCGTAATCAATACCATGACACCAATGCCAATACCAAGCATTGAGCTTAAAGAGATAAACGATACAAAATGGTTTTTCTTTTTTGCTCGCGTGTAGCGTAAGCCAATGTATAAGGGTAACGGTTTAAACATGATTAAGTAGTTATTTAAATTAGATACGAATCTATTGTAGTTAAAATTAACTTCATAGGATACCTTAAATTCATTTATTCTAGGAATTAAGGTATTATACAGGTTTTCTAAACAATAAGTCCGGTCTTAATCCCTGCATTTTATTAAAATTCATTATACTTTATACATCACTGCTAATTGGAATAATTATGCTGTCTTCATCTGAGTTACTTTTACGCTTATTATTAGCAGCTTTTCTAGGATGCATTATTGGCTTAGAAAGAGAGCGCTTATCTTGGGCAATGGGTTTGCGTACTCACATGCTGGTGTGCACAGGCTCTTGCCTCATTATGATCATTTCAGCGTTTGGTTTTTTTGACATCTTAAGCCCACAGCATAAACACATTATCCTTGACCCTTCCCGCATTGCAGCCCAAGTAGTCTCAGGAATTGGTTTCTTAGGGGCTGGCGCTATTATTTTACGCAATAACATAGTATATGGCTTAACAACTGCTGCGAGCATTTGGATAGTTGCAGGGATTGGGTTAGCCATAGGTGGTGGGCTTTATTTTGCAGGAATTGCTACAACTATTATTATTCTTGTTATTTTAATAGTCGTTAAGCCACTTGAAGATAAATTTGAAGCCAAACGAACGCGGCGAGTTCTTCATTTTCAGGTTACTCATGGGCTGATGTCTATGGAGTTACTTAAACAAATTATTGGTGAAAATGCTAACGAAGTTCAGCAATTAATTGTGCAGCCAAGTAAATTAACCGATCATGATAATGTTACGCTCGTATTTAGCAAAATTCATAACAAAATTGCTTTAGAAATCATCGAGCAGCTGGAAAATAGCCCGTATATTAAAGATATTAATATCTCTAATACTACTTCAAATGAAAAATAAGAAATTAATTAGGCTTAAAAAATAGAAATTAGATAAAATTTTTACTTATATTTTCTACCAATAATCAAATATCTGACTATAGTTAACTTAAGCCTAATTATAATTTTTATTTAAATGGAATGCTAAAATTAGGCTAGACGATTGAAATTATTTCTATAATAAATGGAATTGATGGAGTAATTTATGCCTGTACATGAACGTCGACAGCACTTTCGAATTGATGATGAAATTTATTTTGAATATAAAATTATTGAATCAGAGACCTATTCAGATAAATCGATTACAGACGAATTATTAGGTCATAGTGGTCAGCGATATTTAGAAACAACGCGCTATTTTCAAAGCCTAGACTATGAGCTATCAAAACTTACGCAATCGCTTGCGCTTAAAGAACCCGCCATTGCTCATTACTTAAATTTACTCAATGCTAAAATTGACTATTTAATGCGTCACCTTTCTATTGCAGAAAAAACACCTAAACACAAAGTCAATATTAGTTTAGGCGGCATGGCATTTCACTCTAAACAGAAGATTAAAGAAAAAACGCTCTTGAAACTCATTATTTATACAAAGCCTAAAATGATACCGATTATTGTCAATGCCATTGTGGTCTATAGCCAATATGTAAGCAACCACCACTATCGTACGGCAGTGCAATTTGAGAGCTTAACAGCCGAGCAAGAACAATTATTATCCCAACATATTATGCTTGCCCAAGTTCAATGCCGCCTAGATTAATAGAATTAATAGCCTATTTTAGCGCTAGTTATTCTCTATAACCCTAATCCTTTTTTGACCAATATGCTTTATCAAGGTAAAGTATCATTTATTTTGCTGTCATATTGATAAAATGAGAGCTACATGAGACTTCTTATTTGGCGCTGTTAGTCAGGAGACGAAATCAGTCAAAAAGATGCCTAATATCTATACCACCGAGGAAAGCTATGACTAGACAAGTTTTATGCATAAAATTAAATGAAGAAAAAGAAGGCCTAGACTCACCTCCCTTTCCAGGTGAGCTGGGTGAGCGAATTTATCAGCGTGTCTCTAAACAAGCCTGGAAAATGTGGCTTGCCCATCAAACAATGTTAATTAATGAATACCGCCTAAGCTTGATTGATCCTAAAGCCCGCGAGTTTTTATTAAATGAGATGGAAAAGTTCTTTTTTGGTGAAGGATCAGACAAACCGACAGGTTATATCCCACAAGGATAAAAAATTATCTATTATCAATGCCTATAAAAAGTAAACATGTAAAAAAAATTGTTTCTCCCACTTGACTCAAATTCATTATCAGAGTTTAATAGCAACCTCTTGGGGCCAGATAGCTCAGTCGGTAGAGCAAAGGACTGAAAATCCTTGTGTCGGTGGTTCGATTCCACCTCTGGCCACCATTTAATACTCTTTAAATCAATTAGTTACTCTAAACTTTCCCCCATTCTTATCTAATAACCCAAATAGCAATGCTTGACTTCAAAAAACCCATTGAAAACCTGGGATACGGGCTGCGCCCTTATGGTCTACCACTAAATCCAATACAAATCCTATGGCGCCATGTCCGTTTATTAAATATCATTGGCTCCCTTTCAACGTTTATCAAAGATTTAAAATTAGAAGCTTAAGATACCTAATCAATTTTTCTTAGCTGCTTATATGGATTTACCATGAATACTATTAACCTGTCAAAAAACCATTATTTTCCTCTAACAAGCCCCATTATCAAAGAATTATGTCTTCCACTATTTAGTAAGTATCATCTTACAATGTTTGTTTATGTAAAATATTACCAGGACGGAAGTTGCATTATACTTTGCAATAATGAAGATTGGCTAAGGTATCATTTAGCAAAAGGTTACCCTGTTCCAGCCCCTATCCCTTTAAACCTATTAGAAAAAAAGGAAGCATTTCATGTCATCTCAAATGGCAACCAACGATTTCAGCAGGCTAAGTATGATTTGATGCAGAAATATAATAGCGATCAAGCCGTTGACTTTATTATTAAAGGTAACAATTTTTATGAAGTTATTTGTTTTGCATTTCCTGTAGGGTATCAAGATGCTATTAATGCAATAGTTAATAATCTAGATGCATTCAAACAGTTTACCGCACATTTTAAAGAGCGAGCTGCATCTTTACTCGACAAAGCAGAAGAGAATAAGGTTATTTTACCCTCTCATATGACTGGAATTGATTTTAGTCTAACTATGAGTCAAACAATAGCGAACGAACAAACTATACAAGTACAAGACCGTATAAAAGCAGCCTTTAATAAAACCCTTAGCTCACGCCAAGTTGATGTTTTATATCACACAGTAAAGGGAAAAACAGCCAATGACACGGCGATTCATATGGGATTATCACGCCGTACAATTGAACATTATCTTGTTGATATAAAAAATAAAATAGGGGTAACTTCTAAGTCTGAATTAATTCAGGTATCAATCGATTATCTTAAAGACTTAATTTAAAAATGCCGAGCAGGTATTTTTTACCGTATTTAAATTCATTAAATTAGCTTATAAAATAAACGCTTAGTAGGAATTGCTGTCTAAGCACGGTACGTACGCCATATAAAATAAGTCACTTGAGGTGAATTTAGTCATTGCCTTTAAGCGTGAAGTAAAGCTATATTGCATATTGCCTGCGCCCTAAGGATAAATTGAGAACGCTAACTAATTTTCCTTACCTAAATTAGAAGTTATTAGTAGTTCATAGACAAAAAGCTCGAATTAAGGCCGTTAGCCTTACGTTTCTTGCTGCACTTTACCTTACCTAAGTCTATTTATACATCGAGCTTAAATTAATTAAGCTCTGATTTATGAATTTATAGAAAATTATAAATAATAACAATTAAGGAAGTAACTATGAAACAGATCATGCAGCTTGCCGATGGAGAAAAAATCACACATACCGGCGATTTAGTCATTGAAGGCAATGTAGGTAGAGGTGCTGTTATTGATTTACGAGATGGCGCTTTAACAGTTAAAGGTAATATTGATTCCAATGCTCAAATTTCTGTACAAATTTCTGAAGAGTTAAGAAATAAAAATGCTGTTAGTGGCTTAGTAATAGGCGGTGGCTCAGTCATTATGAGCGGGGTACGTATAGGTGGTGGCGTGGTTAGCTATGGTAGTTATACTAAGGCCAATCTTTGTATTGGTAATAGATATATTGGTGGTGTAAATATTAACAATCGAATCTTTACTGATGGTCAAGTTGAAGACTGCGGCCGTGGTGTATATGTGATTACTGCTGCTGATACGTCAGATATGCTTTCATTTTTTAATAATAACCGCCGTTCTTCTGCTCAAAAACCTACACAACTGGTAACAGCTAAAATTGATGGTAAAACTTATAAAGGCTATGAAATTCGGGTGGAAGGAAGCACAGTGACTGTCGATAATCAACAAGTTATTGTCGATACTTCTTCCTTATCTAGTGCTGACAGTGAGCCTAGAATGCCTCTTAAAGTCACTATTAATGGCAAGATTGGCGACAATGTTTATCTTTCTTCAGATGCAGAAATTCAGGCCAATGCTATCGGTAAAAATTGTACTATTGTTAGTACATATGATGGCATTACAGCTACAAATGTTGATGATAGAACTACTATTAACGTAAGAAATGCAATTGAACTAACTAATGTAGGTAGTGACTGTAAATTAGTCAGTAAGCAATATGGCCTTAAAGCGAAAAACATAGGATATAGAACAATTGTTGAAGTAAGGGATGCAATTAATGTTAGTGATATTTATGATTTTTGTGCATTATCAAGCCAGCAATATGGTATTAATGCTGAAAACATTGGGCAAGGTGTAACGATCAAAGTACATGATGCTATTGCAGTTGGTAATATTGGGGTAGGGTCAACGCTCAGTAGTCAACAATATGGTATTAAAGCTAAAGACGTAGCAGATAAGGTAACCATTCAAGTGCGAGATGCTATCTCACTACGTAGTGTAGATCACGGCTGTGCTATCACTTCGCAGCAATATGGTATTGATGTGGACAATAATGTTGCAACATGCTGTAAATTAGAAGCGCGGGACGATATAAGTGTAGGTGGTATTGGTGATCATACACAAATAACAAGTAAACAAGGGAAGGTAAAAGCTTCTGATGCAGCAGGAAATTCTATTGTGATTCAGGCTAGAGAATCAGTGCATTTAAAAGATGTAGGTAACAATGCAAAGGTTACTTCGTCTCAATATGAAGTATCTATACGTAATATTGGCAATAATGCTAATATTTCTGCGAAAGATGGTATTGATATTGATGGCACATGCCCTAACCCTAGCAGCTTAAACTTAGTAAGCAAAGGAAAAATTCGCCGACCAAAACAAGCTGCTGCACCTGCTCCAGTAGTTCCTGTAATGAGTCAAAATTTTTATGCTACAGGGAACTATGAAGCTGATTTAGCAATGGCAATTAAAGCTAGCCAAATTTCTTCAAATTCTCCTAGAATCCTACCCAATTCTCCAGCTTCACAAGTAGGACTATTTAGTTCGCCAGCAGCTAAGCCTAAAGAAGTTAAAATACCACATGCTTATCTATGTCCAATAACGCAAGAGATTATGAGCGAGCCTGTTATCTTTACTGTAGATGGTAATTCCTATGAGAAATCAGCAATTACAGAATGGTTAACAAAACACAGAAACTCTCCTATAACCCGTGAAGAAATGGAGCCAGGCCAGACCATTGAAAAGGTATTAAAACCTAATCGTGCACTTATAGATGCGATTGATGAGTTTAAAGCAGATAATCCTGACCTATTTAAGCAAAATCAGTTTGCTATGTAATTGATAACTTTTAAGCTATCTTTGTGTTAAAGCTAGCTTAAGCAAGTGTAGCCTGAGAGAAGGGCGCAGCCCGTATCCCAGGTTTACCTTTAACACCCACTGCTCATCAAACTCCTCTCATGAAAGCACTTCCCCCATTTTTATCTAATAACCGAAATAGCAATTCTTGACTTCAAAAACCCATTGAAAACCTGGGATACGGGCTACGCCCTCCTCCCAGGCTACTTGCTGAAAATAGCAATAGTATTTATGAGTTAAGTTTCCAAGACAAACCAATATTAATTTCATTAAGCCACATATTTAGACTTACAGCGATGTTGCAAAAACGATACTATTATATACTTTCTAAAAGCTAACAAGGAGCAAGTGATGCTAAAAGAGACGAGGGAGCAAGAAACATTGGATGATAATCCAGCTGGTTCAAGTAAGATAAACCCTGATGTTTATGAAAACTCAAGAAAACTAAATACTCAAATTGCTACTAGAGGACCCGCAGTGCTTTATGCTTTAAGCAAAGCAAGTGAGCCTTTGACTAAAGGAAATATAGTCACCGGTATTGGAAGTATGGTTATTGGTGCTTTCGGATTTTTTGGTAACCGGTATTTTAGAAATAAAGGTGATGATTCGGCTTACACTTATATGGGCCAAATAGTAGGAGGGGTGCAATTTACAGCTGGATTTATGTTGCTGGCAATTGAGGCATTTGAAACATATACCGATTCTGGCGAAGCCGGTCCTTTGTTGAGAGTTTTGGGAATGGCTGGAATGGCACTAGCTTTAACTGAAAGCGCCTTAGTTTTGTTTAATTCTTATTTGTACGGCGATGGCCAACCCAAAGCGTTATCAGAAGCAAGACTCAAAATGAATTAAGCCACTCTCAACCGGCGGAGCCTGGGAGAAGGGCTACGCCCTCCTCCTAGGCTACTTGCTCTATTCTTAATACATGTACAACTTCTACAATTAGCAGCGCCTTGACTTGGCTATAATTTAGTCATATAAAGGCTTCTTTAAGAGCATGATCCTTTGGCATTTATCTCTTATAAAAATTATAACTACATATTGATTGATTTTCTTTTCAGAAACCACTGAGAAGGTATAAGGATACTATTTAATGAAAGTTAAAAATATATTAAATATAAAAGTTTATCTTGAGGATAATAAGATTAAATTACAATTAGTTCAGGCTTATGTATACCGGAAAAAGGATGGCCTCAGGGTCTATAGTTATCCTATTATACCCATTTTAGAAAACCTTGATAAACAATTTAATTATACTAAACATGAGACAGTGACTGCATTTATCAAGTTTTTAAGTAATTTTTTACCAGAAAGTGTTACATTACCAGAAGCTATTACTTTAGATGAATTCGATGGCGAAGATTTCTTGGAATCTACTAGATTACAACGATCTTTAGAGGCCGACGGAAGCTTTGAGGCCGATAAGGTTATTATTCTTTATTGCACAGCCCTATACTGTCTACCTACAGATCCTCAAGTGAGTTTGGATTTTATCAGTGTATTGGCGCAATATTTAAATGGTGAGGAAGATGAGCAAGAAGTTAAAAAAATTACGCCTTTCACTAACATTCAATTTAACCCGTCATTTTTAGACAGCCAAACAGTAAATGATGATGAATTATCTCATTCTCTACTTTATCCTCTAGAAAACTACCTTGAGCCTTCTCTTACCCCCCAAAAAGCTTTAGAGAAGATAATACAAGACATTTTAAATATGAACTCATCTACCGATTATCAAGCTGTTCATGAATCTTTAAACACAATATATACAGCTTTTAAGCAACAAAATACTCATCCCTTAAGTGAATTATTAAAAACTGAAAATCGTTTCTCGATTATGAATACAAAGAGTGATTTGACTGTGCAGCAATTTGCTGAAGAAAATTCACTGTCGTCATTGTTGAGATTAGTTAGAAAAAATATTACAGATAAGCGTCAAGGCACTTTTTCTAAGCTGGTAGAGCTGTCTCATGCAGATGCCAAAAGAACATTAGTGGCACAGTGTTTTGGTAAGGATAGTTTCGATGGAAAAACATATAGTACAAACTATACAGAATGTAGATTTTTAATGGATGCTGATTTTTACCTCCGCTTTGATAAAAAGCTAGTCATTAGAAATATTCAAGATAATCCATCGTATCAAGAATATTATGCAGAAGGAAAACAAAATTATAATATTTTTGAATCAGAAATGCGGCATTGGGCTAAACAATGTGGTCTGGAGTTTCATTCAGATACAAAATTTCCCGAACAAATTGTATTTACTTCAAAAAGCTCAGATAAATTAGCTCCCTTGAATTTACATGTGACAGTGGATTACTTGAAGAATCTACTGGAAATGCAAAATAAAATACGGCTATGTCAATTTGGTAAACACTCAGAGAAAGATCAAGCAAATGCATTTCGCAAATTACCCAATAATATTTTTGCACATATCATAAATTATCATTACCCAGATAGAGAATATGAGCTATCTAAAGCAGAGATTATTAATCCGTCGTTAAATCCCGTATAAGTGCGCCTTAGGTTACTTGAGCGAGAATAGACTTCATCATTAGCTTTATACAAAGAATGACAGCTAGGTATATTTAGCCTCTAGCTTATACTTAGCTGATTTTCTTACCTATTTTTGATTAGGAGCTGTTGCTTTGAGGCCAAGACCGATAATACACTAAATATCCACATCCTTTGATACTAAGTACTTTAAGATAATTATCTTTATGTCATCAGAAGCCCAATAAATATAGCTTGCTTGATGAGTAATAAGATAAACAGATAAAGCCATTCCCAACTTAATAGATTTGCAACTTAGCCGGCGTAGCCTAGGTGAAGGGCTGCGCCTGTATCCCAGGTTTACCTTTAACACAAACTATTCACAAAACCCCTCATGGAAGCACTTCCCCCATTTTTATCTAAGAACCTAAATAGCAATTCTTGACTTAAAAAACCCATCGAAAACCTGGGATACGAGCTACGCCCTCCTCCCAGGCTAATTGATATTCCATAAATTCGTTTCATTAAGTAACTCATTTCATTTATAATTTGCTTCTTCTATAGGATTTAGGATCATTTTCAAGATGAATAATAAAAAAATTAGCCTATTAAGTTTATTATTAATCTGTCAAAGCTCATTGTCAGTGATTGCTGGTACGATGGGGGAAACAAAGGACAAATACTATCATCCATTTATTAATGTAGGCATTGGTGCAGCTTGGCAAAAAATAGGCAGCCCGCAAACAGTTACATTACTCCCGCCTGATAGCAATTATTATACTGTTAAATCAGATTACAAATTAGCTACCAACTTCAATTTTGCCGTCGGCTTTGAACAGTTAATTAATCAACACTTTTCCTACCAGTTAGGAATTGCAGCTTATGGGAATACTGCTGTTAATTCCCGTGGGCATGTTTGGCAATTTGCACTACCTGAATTTGATAATTTTAGCTATCGCTATAAAATCCAGAGTACGGCTTTTTTATTAACAGGCAAATTGCTATCTGATTATAGCTCTATTATCCATCCTTATTTATCTGCAAATATTGGTCTAGGCCTTAACCGCTCTTTCTCTTATGAGGAAACACCATTAATAGAAGAGGCTGTCGCTATGGAGCCTTTTCGCAACCACACGAGTAACTCTTTCGCTTGGGGTGCCGGTACTGGGCTAGAAATTAATATTACGCCTACTACGCGCTTTGGAATTGGTTACCAATTTATTGATTTTGGTAACGCTACTTTAGGAAAAAGTCCCGTGCAAGTGGGTTCAGATACCTTAAAACAAAAACAACTAAGTCACCAAATGGCCTTCCAAATAACTTTATTTGCTTAGAGTCTGGTAAAAATTGCCGTACTACCCTAATGTGCCGTGGTTTACCAGGGACAGCTATGGCTAGCAATAAACCCAATGGAAGACATAATTAATAGCAGGAGATTTCTTTGAAGATAATTAAGATTGGTTTTTTAATGAGCTTGTTACTGCCTAATTTAATTTATGCAGGAAAGCCTATATTTATTATTAAAGCCATTAATAAACCGGCTCCCATCGTCATAAATAATGAACCAACCCGTGTGACTTTTAAAATTATAAACAATACGCCCATGTTATTAACTAATAATGGGTTAGCTAATAAGCTCTCCAACATTACACAGATAACTGATAAGCCTGGCAGTTGTGGGCAAGTCTTTAGTTTAAATCCTGGGCAAAGTTGTAATCTTATCCTTGCTATAAATGACTCCTCTTTCACTTCAGAAATTGAAATAGCACCTAAAATTTGTCACAATTTAGAGCATCCTGTTTATTGCTCTTTGCCTTCGCCACAAAACATCATTCATCTTAGAAAGATACCTGAAATTGCTCAAATCCTAAATAAAGCAATTTATAAAAATGCTAAATGGGGTTTACGTGTCGTTAATCAAAATACAGGTGAGGTTTTAATCAATTTAAAACCTGCTTATCTGTTTTTCATTGGCTCTGTTAGAAAAATTTTTTCAGTAGGGGAGTATCTTCTTCAAGTTGGCGAATCCTTTAGATTCGTTACACCTGTTAGTTACTCAGGCACATTAAATAATGGTCTTCTTAATGGCGATTTAATCCTTACTGCTTCAGGCGATCTTACGATGGGTGGCCGAAATTTACCTAATGGGCAAATAGCTTATACAAATTTTGATCACAATGAAGCTAACTCGTTAGGTAATGCCATATTAACAACACCTAACCCACTTGCAGGTTATAAGGAGCTTGCTAAAAAAGTGTATGATTTTGGCATTAGGCGTGTCACCGGTGAAGTAATTATTGATGACCGCTTATTTGTACCGTTTAACTTCCGTAATGAGTTTGATGTAAAACCTATCTTTGTGAATGATGATGTCATCGATGTTGCAATGCTACCTTCTAATGTAGATTTTCCAGCCCTTGTTGACTGGCGACCTAAGTCTCAGGCATTGACGGTCAGCTCCACACTACAAACGACAGCACCACGCACGCAAGCAACTTACAACCTAGTACCTGAACTTCCTAGCTGTATTGGCACAACGCCATGTGAAGGTTTAGTCGCAGGAAATTTACCTATTGATTTTGTGCCCCCGCTTACTAACGCCTATCCTTTAATTCAAACATTTCGTATTGTAGAACCGGCTAATTATGCAAGAACAGTGTTTATTGAAGCGCTAAAAGAGGCAGGTGTTGTAATTGATGCAAGCCCAGTCACACAAAATCCTTCTCCTCCTGCAGGAACCTATATTCCTATTACTCAATTACTCTCTCTTCCTTTTTCTGAGTATGCGAAATACATCTTAAAAGTAAGTTACAATATTGGTGCGGACACCTCGCTTGTTCTTTTTGGTTTAACGCAAGGCGTAAATAATATGGCTGATGCGCTAGTTATTGAGCGAAACTTATTAATTAATAAATTTGGTATCCCAGGTAGCCAATTTTTCTTTGTTGATGGTAGTGGCGGGGGCAATACCAAAGCAAGCCTTATAGCAGTAACCCAATGGCTTGCAATTATGCGCTATTCGCCAGTTTATCAGGCTTTTTTTGATGCATTACCTATCTTAGGAGTAGATGGTTCTTTAGCGACTATAAAAGACTTTCAATCAAACCCCTCGCTACAAGGCGCAACAGGAAATATACGGGCAAAAACTGGAACTTATGTAGTTCCTGCCACTGCCTCTACTTTTTTATTAAGAGGTGAAGCATTTGCAGGCTATATTCATACTCAAGCTGGTCATAATCTTAATTATCAGCTAGTTGTTAATAATGTTGTTATTAATTCCATAGATGAGCTTATTAGCATAATTCAAGATATGGGAATTATTTCCGCAATTTTATGGCGTGATTTATAGAGTAATCAAAAACTTATCTGGCCCGGAAAATAGCAATTCTTGACTTAAAAAACCCATTGAAAACCTGGGATACGGGCTACGCCCTCCTCCCAGGCTACTTGCTATTAAAGATATTAAAAAGTAGCGTAGGTCGGGCGCTTCCCCCATAGCCGTCAGGTTAAGCAAATAGTTCTCTTAGCACCATAGAAAATACTATGTTTAGCGTACTTACGGTCTCGCAGCAGAGGTAAGTTTGGGCACTTTTTGGAACGTTGTTGTGCATGGATGCACAACATCGAGCCGCATGGATGGTTTCGGCGCTTCCAAAAAGGGACCAAATTTACCTCTGCCTGCCTCAATCTTGACTCTTGGGCGCTTAGCCTGACATGCTCTGGCAAGAGCATAATCATGCGAAAGTGATCAAGCAATATAAAAATGGCATCAATAATAAAAGAATGATGACGTTTCGCATGGCGAAAGAAACTCTTAATAAATCAAGATATTCAAAGGAAATGTCGGGCGATGCGCCCGACCTACGTTTGCTTTAAAACGGTAGGAATTTCAAAAATTTGATTTAATTTATAGCATAGCTCTATTGTATTCAACATCAATTGAAAAATTTAATCTACTTGATTAAGATAACTTAATTTGGGTCTTCTCACTTACATACGTCTTGATTGAACCCAGTCACTGATTTGATTTTGTCGCTCATCTCTAAACATAGTCTGCCTAACATTTATTTCTACTTTCCTAAAAATATCTTTCAGTGGTTTAATAAATTCATCGCTAGGCCTATATAAACCACTTCGATTCGTTATACAGGTAAGCTCAATCCCTGAATCGGTATTTTTTAAAAATACTTCACCAGCGCCTATTGCCGGAGGCTTACATAAATTAACATGCTTAGATAGGTCATTATCTTCTGAAAACAAAATATTACCAAATTGATCAATACTAAAGACAAATCCAACGTCTTTATTTTTAGGCTTCCCTTCCATAATTTTCTTTAACTGGTAGATATCAAAAGTATATTGTTTGCTGTTATATTCTAAAAAAGGATTTACTAAAGGTTGATATAGTTTCTTATTCGGAAAATCAGTAGCAACTTGCGCACTAATACATCTTTGAAAAAAATTATTGGCTACCTCTTTGTTAACTGAATCTGGGAATGTAGACAAAATAGTTTGAGCCGACTTATAGTTATTTACTTGTACTGCATCTTTTAATTCTTTTATAATATTAGAATTATTGCCATTTTCTTTGGCTAACTTACCCACCAACAACAATCCTTTACTGCCTTCTAAAAATCGACTTAACTGAGTTGCTGCATCTTGGCTATTTGATGTTAATAGCCCAAAAAGGCTTATCCTTTTAAAGGTAAATTTAGGATCTTGTAAAAGGGTTTGGCAATAGCTTTGGAGCGCTGCAAACTCAGCGTCATCAAATAACGGGTTGTTTTGAAATTCTATAAGTTTATCCATTAACGTATAGAGCTTTTCTTTTTTATAAGCTGAAGTACTTACAATAAATTGACATATGCTTTCAACTAAGGGATAAAAAGGGCCTTGAAGCTTATTTTTATAAGTATTCATGCGGAAATTATCACTTAGTAAATTTTGGCTGGCCAACTCTAAGCTAATTTCCCCTAATCTTCCCTCTAGAGTTGCAAAACGTTCTTCTTCAGTAAATGTCTTTTGTTCTAGATTACCACCAATAATATGTAACATTTTTATGGCCGCTGAGAAAGAAGGATTTTTAGGATTAGCAGGCAACCTTAAAATAAAATCGTATAATTTTCGTTGTGTTGGATTTTCTAAAATAGAAGTCAATTGTTGATCGGTAAGCGTAATATCAAGAGGGACAGTGCTAGATTGTTTCTTAAATAAAGCTTCTAACCGAGCAAATATGGAAACCGCTATCGATGGTTGTTTCTCTTCTTTATATTCAGTATTTTCATGCCAGACGTCTTTTTGGTCCCAGTAGCCTACAATATCTTCGGTGGGAATTGTATCGACTATATTTACTTCTTGTTTATCTTGCCCTATCGTCATTGTAATACTGTCATTTCGCACTTCAAGCGTCTTATTGATATCAATTCCTCCTAAACCACGATAATTTATCTTATATAAATAACCGGTTTCAAAATAAACACCCTTTCCTGTTGAAAACGTGGAGGTTCTATATTTTGCTGCTATACCTTTTGATTTAGACGTCGAAATGCCTACAGCCATACTAGTATGCTGGGCAAATTCTTCAATTCTAGGCGAGGTTTTACTAGATATGCCTTTCTTAAGAGCATCTTGTGGACTCTGCAAAGTACCTCGATACAAAATGCCTGTATAAAATGCTATTTGTTTATCTTTAGGATAATATTCTTCCCAACTTTCGTTAGGAAATTTCTCTGTTAAATATTTTAATAAATAGATACTAAAGGAATGATTATTAAACTTAGTCTTAGGTGATTTTAAATAGCCTTCAACGATGGCCTTTTGAGCTTCTAAGTTATCCGCTTTTTTTAATTCGTTAAACAAATCTTCAATATGAGGGTAAAAGGATCGACTATGACGTAAACTACTAAACCACCCAAAGGTATAACCCTGCCTTTGAGATTGCGTCACATAATCAGTATATGCTTTTTGGAAAGCCACTAAATAGGTCATATAATCAATTGAAATACAAATTGTCAATTAATTATACCATTTAAATATTAAATAGACTACGCAAATTGCTACTCGGCCCAACAAATACTTGTCAACCCCTAGGCTTTCTATCAATTTAAAGCCTAACGGAATGGGATTAAAATATTTCAGGTTGTAGCTATTTATTAAACAAAGTGAGATACCGAATGGCTATATCGGTGAGAAATCCAAAACTGCAGAAGGGGTAAATGTTAGGCTGAGTGGCCCAACCTACGTCTGCTATTGATACTAAGGCGGGATACAGCAAATATGCTGTATCCCTAGGTTACTTAGCGATTAGCTGCCTTCATGCTATTTATTGCAACACTACGAAATACAGGCGCTGCTAATTCTCCTCCTGAATTCAGTATTGTGTCTTTTTTGCTTGCATGACCGTCTTCAATTACAACCACCATGGCATATTGTGGTGTATTAATTGGTACATACCCAGCAAACAAGGCAAGATGTTTTCCCTTGGTAAGATTACTATTTTCTACTACTGTTCCTGTTTTACCAGCGACGCTAACTCCAGGAATTGCAGCAAGTTTTCCGGTGCCATTTATTACAGCGTTCACAAGAATATGATTTATTGAGCTCATTGTTGTGGCTGAAATAATAGGGGTAGCACTTCCTTTAAATGGACGTCCTTGATTAGCAAGCATGGCATAGGATTTTGTTAGTGAGTCCACGGTAACTGGTATATTTTCACCCACTGCAACTCTGGCAAGTTGTAATTCATCGCTTTGATTGGCTTGCCACCAAGTGTTCATATCAAAACCAAATTCAGCAAGTTTTTTACGAATTACAGGTGCTCCCGTTTCTTGCGAGATCTTAATCAAGCATACGTTACTTGAGTTTGCCATCGCTTGCATTAATGAAATAGGCGCATTGCTAGCTTTGTAATCTTTAAATACTTCTCCTTCGATAGAATAAGGTGAATGACAAGTATAGCTTTGGGTTTCAGAGCTGTGTCCAGAATCAATTGCTGCGGCTGCAATAAAAGGTTTTATTGTGGAGCCCGGTGAAAAAATACGAGATTTCCAGCTAATCTGATTTTTATCATGACTAACTTCAGCAAAAGCAATAAGATTGCCCGTTTTTACATTAACAATTGCAACAACCCCTGATTTTGCATGGTATTGCTGCACAGCCTGTCTAATTTCTTTCTCTACAATGAGTTGTAATTTAGGATCTATTTGAGAGATATCGATTTCTTTTGTCTTAGAACCCGTCAATACTCCTACAGCTGAATAAGCGACACAGATGGGAGCTAAGATAGAAAACCCCACAAAGGCTAGGCCTAACACAAATGATTTAGATGCATTAAGTGGATAAGTTGATAACATTGAAATTCTCCTAATAATAAAAGTACTGTCTTTGTTGTCCTTGCCTAAAGCCATACCCACCGTGCATGCAATTTCTCGGTTAGATGACATAGAACATTGAGACACTGTCTGTACAACATCAAACAAACAGCGTCCATAGTCATGCGCCGAAATTTTTGGCTGGCCAACCAGTACTTCATCACATGAAAATTCTTGTAATTCGCTTAAAATACGACGCCATCGAGTCACCCCTGGATTACCCCAAAAGATAACGCGCAGGATTTCTATAAAATAGGCCCATAAACAATCACCATTTCGGTGATGCTGACCTTCATGAGCAAGCGCAATTTTTACATTCTTGGTTGAAGAAAATAAGGATACTGGTAAAACGATATAAGCTTTATTTAATAAAGCGACTGAAAAAGGAATATTGCAGCGGTGAGAAACTTTAATAATCAATTTACCGCAAGTTCGATAAGAAACGGCTTCGGCTAACAGCGCTCGTAAATGCCATAAACTCAATATTACTTTATAACTGCGAAATAGGATGATCAAACAAAACACAACACAAAAGAGCTGAATAAAATTCATATGGCCTATTGAAAATGCAGTCGCTAACTTAAAATTTTTTTGCGAAGGCTCAACCTTGAGAGGTGAGTGTACGTAATCTTGCAACGTATCAATAGATGCATAGTGGAGCCATTTAGGCTTTTGAGTAGTATCTATCCAATGAACAATTAATGGGGAAATGACACAACTGATTAATAAAAGCCGAGTTAATTTGAGCTTAAAAGACGGTTGATTTGCAAGCCAACGACCACCGATAATCCATGAACTTACTAAAAGTAAGCAATGGATACTCAATAAAATTTCTAAAAATAACATGCTTAAGACTCTTTTTGCTGAGTAGAGGTAGTCAATTGCTTCAGTGCTTCTTGAATGGCCTGCAGGTCATCTTCTTCGAGCTTTTTGGCCATTAAAAGTCTTTGCACCAATGCCACAGGTTCCCCATCAAAAACATGGGTTACCATGTGAGCAATACAAGTGCTTTCATACTCAGCCTTGCTAACAAGAGGATGAAATACATGGGCATAATTATTTTTTTGGCATCCTAAAAATCCTTTTTGCTCAAGCACTTTTACGACCGTCGCCACAGTGGTATAAGCTAGAGGCCTTTCTTTGGGCAAGTGTGAAACAATATCTTTAATGGTTACCTGATTAAGACTCCAAATAATATTCATTAACTCTAGTTCTACCTCGGTTAGAAGGCGATCTTGAGTCAATGTTTTTGCTCCTTTTTTTAATGACATATTTTCTCCAGAAACTAAGTAATCCACACTCTACTATATTTTTAGTAGAATCTACTATAAAAATAGTAGAGTTTAAATAGTTCTAAAAAAAAATCTTTTTGAAGTGTTTTAGAAAGGTGTAGTTGTGCGAATTTGAAATTTAAAGGGTAGATTGAAACAAATCTCTTTCTTTTCAGTACAAAATCAGCCGCGACATGAAATTTTTTGTTTAGCCGGCAAGCCTAGAAGAAAGGCTACGCCCGTATCCTAAGTTTACTTTTAACACCAACTACTCACCAAACTCCTCTCAGGGAAGCACTTTCCCCAATTCTTATCTAACAACCCAAATAGCAATTCCTGACTTCGAAAAAACTATTGAAAACCTGGGATACGGGCGCAGCCCTTCTCCCAGGCTACTTGCTAGTATTTGATTATCAAATTGATGGAGATGTGATCAATAGATAGATAAAATAGCGTATAACCTTAATTGATTCACTTGGAGTATTAATGTGAATGATAACGAAGAACCCAAAACACCAGATAATAATTTTCCCTATAAAACGACTGTATTTTTAAGCACCTCTCTAGCGATTTATGGCCTTATGCGTCGAGGGAATTATCGAGCAGCATTTCTTTTTTATTCTAAAGGTGGTGGTGGCTTAAATTTATATCAACAACAAAATAATCTTTCTAAGCGCATTTTTGCTATCGATTATCATCCATTTTGGGATAAAAAAGCAAAAGAAAGTGTCTGGCGACTTCATTATCATCGCGGTGAAACGAATAGCGAAATTAAGAAACATCGCCCTTATCAAGGGGGTTGGTAAAAATAGCAAATGTAGGTTAGGTCGCAACCCAACAAATGATCTCAATTTTTATAAACATTTTATAATTTAGATTCTTGTTGGGCCTTGGCCCAACTTCCTCACTTAAGCTGTTGCCTGAGATAAAACTATGATACGCTGATTTAACATGGATTTGTTTAGCTTATGTGCTAAGAAGGGATGATGACTCTATATAAAATATTCTTAGTTTTAATCGCATGTTTTTTTTCTCAATTATTGCAAGCAGTTGAACCACCACAAATTAATAAAAATTCCTTAATAACATCTACACTAATTCCTATCAATATCAGTTATCAAAATGAATGCATTACTATTTTCAATAACACTGATAAAAGTATTAATTTAAATGAAGCTCGTATTGAATTTTATTCGCAAGCGCAAGTCACTCAGGTTGCTATTGAAGAGCACGAAGGACAAGTCATTTTAAAAGCTAATGATTTATCTACTTTGCCCCATTTTCAAGGGCATCGCTACCTCATTACTTTTATGAACCTAGCAAGGCCACTATTAAACCCAGGTGAGCAAATACGTGTAAAATTAAATAAAAACAGTAAATCACCTATCAATAATTTACATTTATTAGCGCCTCCCTTAACGCCCATTGATGTAAAAGTAAGTGTTCAAAATGTCAATTGGGTTGAAACATTTACGATTTGCAACACGTCATCGTTTACCATCCCATTGACCAACTTAGAATTTGATTTTAACTATGCTTTGCCTATGCCAACTAATATCTGGGGTAATCCTTGGGTCGCTTGGACTGTTGCAAATCAGACTAATAGTTCTGTCACTTTAGTAGGTGGCACGCCCTATTCAGGTTCGCTAGCACCTGATCCAGACTGTAAAAATCCTCTAACAATCCAATTCAATGCTAATCCTACTTCGCCTAGACCAACAGGACCATTTGTTTTTAAAGCAGCAATTGATAATCCACCTGCACAAGTGGGTAACTTAACTGTAAATCTTCCCATATCCCCTAATAACGCATTAAATGCGCCTGTCATCACTGTGAGTGGGAGTAACTATTCTAAAGAACAAACGATTAACTGGAATACGAGTTATACATTTAGTAATTTAACCCCGGGCGTTTATACAATAAAAGGCGCAAATGTAACCGATGGTATTTCCACATACACTGCACAGCCACTAACCGCTAATGTGGTAGCTAATGCCACAGCCTCAGCAACACTTATCTATACATCTCAACCCCAAACAACAGGCACTTTATTAATCACACTGCCAGTAGCGCCTGCAGCAGGCTTACCTGCTCCCAGTGTCGATGTAACAGGTACTAATTATAAAAATCAAAAAACTCTAAATTGGGGCACTAGTTGGCAATTAACTAATCTTACACCAGGAAACTACACCATTCAGGGTAGTTTAGTGACCAATGGGACTGTGTATTACAGCGCTTCTGCACAAACTGCGGCAGTTAAAGCAAATACTACTGTCACGCAAAACTTAATCTATACACAACAAACGGCAACCGGGGCACTGAAAATCACGCTTAAAAACCCACCCGCGACAGTGATGCCGATCACGTTTAGCAATGGTAATACCAGTTTTACGCAAACAATCAATCTTGCAGGCCAAACGATTACCTTACCCACTGGCACTTACAATCTAAAATCATCATTTTTTGGTTATGATGCAACGTTTAATCCTCTCACGGTAACCATTCCTTCTAATAAAGAATTAACGGTAACTTATAAGCGAGCAACGACATCAAACGCTATTTACGTTGGCTACTTTGATTCGCTATTTAAAGATGGACAAATTACCGATGGCGCTCAAACTAACCTTGCCAACCTTCCCTCTTTTGTCAATGTGGTCAATCTTGCCTTTATGAAGCCTGATGCTTCTTATGCTAAATCAAGCTTTGATTTAACAACGACGGGCTTAGGTTTTAATTACAGCGGCACTGTTTTAAAAACAGCCATTGCAACGTTGCGTGCTAAGCAGCCGACAACTAAAATACTTATCTCAGTCGGTGGTGCTTCTTACGGAGCAAATTGGTCGAAACTTAATGTAGATGCCATTGCTAATTTTGTTACCGATTTTGGTCTAGATGGTGTCGATATAGACTTTGAACCAACTAACCCTGGCTGTGCTCTAGGAGCAGATGCTCAAATACACTGTGCCATTGACACAGCATTTCAATCCTATGTTACTAAACTAAAAGCAGCCTTGCCTGCAACCGCTATCATTTCAGTAGCTGGTTGGTCTAATGGTGCCTTTGGTGAAGGCTCATGGAAACAGTCGCCACCAGCTAATGCGTATCGCGGGATCATGATACCCTTAATGCGTTCGCCAGCAGCAACTGCCATTAATATGATTAATGTTATGAGTTATAATGCCGGCAGCCAATACAATGCTACTGACGCTCTAGATGCTTATAACCAATATTTTAAAGGCCAAGTTAATCTAGGTGTGGCTGTTCCTCCTGAAGTCGATTCATCGCATGTTTATGATCTTTGTTCTGTCCTCTCTTTATCCCGTCAAGTGATTACCAAGGCTAATACCAATAATAAAGCACCAGGTCTTATGCTTTGGTCATTACAAAAAACACCGACCGGAGATGTTAGTCATACCAATCCCAATGCAACACTAATTTCGCAAGTGATTTGTGAACGCTTAAATTTATTTAATTGTGATCAGGTGCTTTTGATTAATGGCTTTAAAAAAGCAATACCAGCAATAAGCTTAACGACATTAGAAAAGCTTTGTGCCTTACAACATGATAACAAAATGGGATATTAGGCTATGCAAAAAAATAAATTATTTTCTACGCTATGTTTGTTTATGATGCCGTTAATGACTCAAGCAGCTCTTGATGATATTAAATACCTTCAGTTTAGAATTGGCCATCCTTATATCACGTTAGGCCCTGCAAACAATATCATTGATGGCAGCCATAATTCCATTAAATTAACGAATGGAACGTATCTGTGTTTTACAGATAATGAAACCAGTTATCGGATGATTGGCAAGGACCCAACTTGCGCAGGCTCAAGTTTAACGCCTGTTATTGGTCGCGTAGCCAATGGTTATTCAGATTGCGGTTTATGGATTGACAATGTAGAGCGTGACCCTAAAAATCCACAACATCTTTATGCATTTACCCATGCAGAATCCTTTTGTAATTACGATATTGGACAATCTTATAAATCCTTTGCTCTAGTACAATCCTATGATGAAGGTCAAACATGGGCCCTTGATGGCCAAATTATTACCGGAACCCAACCACCCATACCAGGAAGAATCACTGGTGAAGGGGATTGTTCAGAAGCTGCAGACGCTAATTATTATTATCTTTACTGCACTAGAAATACCGATTATAAAACCTTTGTAGCCAGGGCTGCTAAAGATTGTGACCCTGTTGGCGGCACCTGGATTAAATACAATAATGGCAAATGGGACTCACCAGGCTTAGGTGGTGCGGCAACCGGGTATTCAGTTTGGGGCACACCCTCTTGGTGGAAAGATAAAGATTATATGGTATTAATGGCCTCGCCTTCGGGAGCCAGCGGCTCTAAGATTGCGTTTTCACAAGATAGAGTGAACTTTATCACGATGCAAGAGCCGCTTTTGTTAAGCGATAATAATACTTGGAATCGTACTGCAGACGCAGGTGACTTTGTTGCCTATATTGTTATTCAAGGCATGGAAGGTGGGCGCCAATGGTCAAACGGAAAATTTCAACTCGCTTATCTCTATATTCCACCTGGTGGTAACTTTGGCCAACGCTATCAAGTCTTTCGCGATGTCACATTAACTACAGACACTATTCCTAATAACAATGGCGAACGCGCGCAAGTTGGGGTTGAGCTAAGTCGATTTTCAAAAGTTGTTAATGGCATAACAGAATTATGGACCACTAATGTGCCTGCACCTGGTTATACTTATGTAAAAAGCCTAGGCTACACCATGACCCGAAAACCAGTAGGTGCAACAGCACCTGCCACGGTAGCTATTGAAGATTGTATTTCAAATTGGAATGGTGCCACTGATCATCTTATTAGTGTTGATGGCGTTTGTGCCAAAGCAGGCTATAAAAGACAAAGGACACTTGGCTGGATTTATACTACCCCACAAGCTAATACGACAGCCCTCTATCGCTGCTGGAGCCCTAATAAATATAAAACTCACTTTGCCTCCACTGACTCAGCCTGCGAAGGAGAAACTGCAGAATTTATCTTAGGTTATATTATGACTAAGTAATAAACTAGTTACTTCTATTCAATTCACTCATGGGTAAAACACCTTACCCATGAAATAAAAAAACCTTCTTAGCCAAAAGAAATGTTGGCAATGTGCAACCCCTTCTTCATGCCATACAACAGTTTTAGCCTCAAATCTAATATGCTACTATTCGTTAATTTGCATTAAGGATAAGCTATGCCCCTCCATGAAGTAGATCAAACTGTCTATCATCAAGATATGGTTACCGCCTTTTTTAAAGCAGGCTGTGAAAGAAATTACATCATATTTGATGCCTTGCTAAAAATGAAAGGAATAAGTTTAAATATTGTAAATGAAAGTGGTAAAAGCTTTATTGCTGCTTGGTGTCAGTCTCGCAATCCTAACCAAGCTAATTTCAAAAAAATGGAAGAATGGGTTACCTCGGGTCAAGTTGATCTTACCTTTAAGTGTCAAGGCGCAGATATCGTAGATTGGTGCATAGAGAATATTGCTAACTGTTACGATTTAAAATTACAAGAACACTATTTAGCGCTTGCCGAAAAGATTATTCAATTTCTTCCTTTTAATAAAGAATTAACGCAAAAATACAGTACCTTATTACCTAATTCGGTAAAAACCCCGTGTACCATTAGGATAACTAAAGCGTTACTATCTCTTCCTGGTATAAATATACAACAATTAGGACCGAATAATAAGGATGCCTTCCAAACTGCTCTAGAAGCACAAAATACGCTAGCAATTAATCTATTGGCTGAGACATTAGCTCTTTTCAAAGATAGGCAAGTCCAATCAACCGCAAATAATATATCCACTTCCTCTACATTAGATACACTAAAGCTGCTAATTTCAGACAGCTATAGACTTCTTTTAAATAACAATAATACTGAAATTGAAGAATCACTAGTAAAATTAACTATTCAAATGCTGCATTTATTTCAAGAGTCAGGCGATTATCCCAATAATTTTGCTGAACTTTTATTTGAATTAGCAAATAATTTATCTAGCTTAAGTATACAAAATAATCAACTTGCAAACATAGCTTATGATTTAAGAAAAGCAGCTGCAGATTCAGGGCATGAACAAGCGCAACGCATTCTGACTAGCTTTTCTGATATAAAGGTAGCATCAACAGAAAAATTAAGTCCACAAGCAGAAATTCAAGACAAGGTAAAGCCAGCTACCTCTTCTAGTCCAGCTCCTGCCCTAGAAAAAGTTTCTCATACCACTTTCTTTCAACGCTTAAAATCACGAAAGAATAATGCTGAACATTCCTCAAAATCTGTGATATCTCAAAAATATCAGTACACACAATAACTATTGAGTTAGCCCTATAGCCCGTTTGCTTGCAAACGGGAAATAATTTCAATTAAGCTATAAGCGCTCTGGAGTTGAAAACCTGCTTGCAAGCAAGCTAATTTAAGAATTTCAAGCAGAATAAATGACAGAATTAACAATAAAAATATTTTCCATAAAATACAGTAGGTGTACTAGAAATATGATTTCTGCAACAAACCAAATAACATTGGATGAACTTTACCAAGATGCAAAAAAATGCTGTGCTCATTTAGTAGCTTGCCGTTCTAAACTGGGATTTAAAGAGGCTCGTAAACTTTCAGAGAAGGAATTAAACTACATTCCTTTTACCAAAACCGATGAGGCATTTACATCAAAGAAACCTCAGGACATGACAAATGTTATTATAGCAATTGCCTCACAATTATCAGACATTGGTTGCGAGAATTCTGCCCTTGATATTTTGGATAAAGCGCGGAAAACTTCATTAAGTAAAGAGCAATATAGAAACAATTTTTTTAGCCATAAAACATGCCTTGAAAAAATTAATACGTCTTATGAGAAAATCTTCAATAAAAAAATGAATAAAAAGAGCCCAGAAAATAACATAAGCGAACTATCTGAAGTATTAGCAAACATGTATATTCGATAGGTACGTTGTAGCCTGGGTGAAACAAAGTGCAATCCAGGTTTCGGTCTTACAAACCTGCACCCAGGCTAATTGACTAAAAAATTTTTTATTTTGGTGAGAGTAAACTTTGTTCGTGAGAGAAATTCGTTTCTAGGAATTGTTTATCAACACTTAAAAGTAACGATCTAATGCAAAATAGCGTCATAAGATGAAATGTTAGGCCTAGGCCCAACCTACATTAGTATAAATAGCCTGCTTGTAAGCAAACATAACTTATGTTGATTGGATAATTTAGTGCATAACAAAACTCTTTTGCAGCAGTAAATTTGTCACTTTGTCTGATTCTGCTTTGATAAGATCGATACCGTTTTTATTTAAGAATTGCATAAGTTGCCCTTCTTTTTCCTCCCAGTAAGAGAGAGTCGTATACTGATCATCGCCATAAATAATTTCTATAGATTTTAAGGCTTTAGATTCTTTTTTAGCAAGCATTTGGCGGGCAAACTTTACATAACCTAGTAGAGTTATTACTTCTTGTTCAACCAACTCACCGTTATTGACTGATTTTTCTAAAATTTTTATATAGATATTAATATAAAGTATTAAGCCTGCAACACCGTACTCAATGGCCGCTTTTCCAGCTTGTAAAATAGCCATATATTCATCATCTAAACTTAGAGCAAATCTTGCATTTTTTTCAAGGCGCGTAAAATCTGCTTCATAAATTTTATCACAGGCTAAGCCAAAACTTTTAATATAAATTGGGTTATTGTAGGAGTAAATATCCCTATTAGCTTGCTTACCTGTCGTTTTCATAAGTAATGACTCAATGTTTAATTAGGGTTTAGTATTATTTTATAATTTAAACAACTTTTATTTTCCTCAACACTTCTTTACTGTATAACTTAAACCGATAATTTCTATTCTGATTGCTAATTAGAATACAATTATTAATTAGACTTGCAACCCTTGAACAGCGGAGTTTGGCGGCACAGGATTAATAATATTTTCTAATTCACTGTCTTTTTGACTTAAAACAAATTGCTTCGCTTTTTCAGTCAGTTTCTCAAAAACTGCGGGCATAATATTACCCTGATACTTAGTAGATCCCTCTTTATCTATCTCAAATGACCTTGCTTGCATATCCCAGCGAAAACCATCATATTCTCTGAAACAATCGTTGGGGGAATTAAACGCTTTTGCATAATCTTGTTTATATCTTTCCCAAAGTGTATTAGATTGACAATTTACCATGATCTGTGGCGGCATGTGATGCCATTTAACATCAAATGCATGCTCATTAAATTTAGTTTTGCTAACTTGCTCTTGCTCAAGATGCTTAAAAAGAGGTGTTTCATTTAAAGCTAAAGCATGAGAAATTGCAAAAATAGGGCAACTTATGCTGTCTTTATGTATATTGTGCTTACTTGTAATCCCTGTTACCAAATAAAGCTTATTAAGCCCCGCTAAGCTAGAAATATCCTCAACTAAATCTAAAAATCTTAAATCATTAGCAGCATCTAAAACTAACGCCTGAAAATTACCTTGTTCATCGATCTCAAGATCAACCACACAATAGTGTTCGTCAATTTTTACTATAAATTGTTGATTTCTAGCCTCTGCAGGATTTTTTGCTATTTCTTTCTTGATTTCATCAAGGATATGTTGTCTATCTATTAAGCGGATTGGAGGTTTGGTAGGATTTGCTTTATTAAATTCGTGTAAAATAATAGTTATGCCGTCTTTATCTAAACCCGAATCTGAAGGCGAAACTTTAAGTTTCGTTAATTCTTGTAATAATTTTTCTCGCAGTAAGTTTGGCATAATAAATTATTTCTTTCGGTCTTAATTCATTATTATAGCTAATAAAAATTAATTTTTATTAGCTCGCGAGTTTTGGGCAAGGGTATGAAATGTTGGGCTAAATGGCTTGGCCTACATTAACTTAATTAATATTTCAATGTATTAGATGCGATCCCATCTAAGGTATACTCAGAGGCGGAGAGCTTAAAATCTTGCTCTAAGAATTGTTTAATTTCATCTTCCAATTTATAAATATCAACCCCAGCGTTTGGCTCGAATTCAAGCGTTATCTTAATAGTAGAAGTAGATGAAGCTTCCTCTTTGACAAGCTGTCCTCCAATAAATCTATAGGTAGCTCCAGTAAAGCTACTAGAGCTATTATCATTATAAGATTCTAGCTCTCCTCGATTAGAAAATTTAGAAGAAAATAATTTAAAAAAATTACCTCTTAAATAACTATCATTACTTTTTTTATTAATTGAAATTTGCACATCATGTCCTTACTAAAATTTTTAAAACTTCTTATAAAAAGGCATGGCGATTCTAAGGTAATAATTTATTTTGTCAATCAAAGGGTTAATATGAAATGTTGGGCCGAGTGTTCCAACCTACATTTTATTGATAACAATAGATTGAAACTAATTTGAATTTAAATACGTAACTTAAAGCATGATTAGCTCTTTCAGCCAGCGTAGCCTGGGAGTAGGCCCTTTGGGCCGTATCCCAGGTTTTCATTTTAACCCTGTTAAACATGGTTATGTATCTTTAGCTAAAGGGTGGCCCTATTCCAGTTTCATCATTATGTTCAAAAGAGAGTATTGCAAGAAAATTGGGATATGATGGTGTTCAAAGTGAGTTTGGGGAGTAGGTGTAGAATGTAAACCTGGGATACGGCCCAAAGGGCCTGCTCCCAGGCTACGCTGGCTTAAAAACTTAGTGACTTACGCAATAGAAATTAAAAAGCCGTCAATACGATTTTTTGCAATAAAACTTTATTTTACACTAAACTAGTTAAAATAATTAGGAAGCTAATAATAGGAATCAGGATGGTTCGTGAATTAATTAATACACTCTCCTTTTGGCAGTTGGCGCTATTATATATACTGATTCTTACTGTTTTAACTTACCTAGCAGCCTTCATTTCAACGCGCTTAATTACCTTTCCCATAGATAAAGATCACCGAGCCTTATCTAATTCCTTAATTAGCATCCTAAGTGCTGGCTTCTCGGTATTGCTCGCTTTCATAATTATCAATACTTGGAATTATTTATTAAAAACGCAAGATGAAGTAGCAAAAGAAGCGGATGCTTTAGCCGCAATGATGCGTGATATTCATGTCTTTCCAGCGCCTGTAAAAACAAAAATTATGAATGGTATTTACAATTACACTATTATAGCAAGAACTCAAGAATGGGCTATGTTAACCCAAGGAAAAGAAAGCTCTGCGGCTTGGGCAGCACTTCATCATTTAATTACAATTTTACAATCATTTGAACCCCGCACAACATTAGAACGAATCTATTACACACAAGCTGTAAGGAACCTTGAAACGGTTTTAGAAACCAGAAGAAATAGGCTGGCTCGCCTACATAGTATTATCCCCGATAAATTAAATTCAGCACTTATCATCGGTTCAATTTTTCTCGTGGTTATATTAGGCTTAATTCGCGGAGAAACCAATTTTTTACATATCACCCCATTATTGTTTTTTTCGATTGTTTTAGGCTTTAATTTAGCGATCGCTTTAAGTTTTGATTATCCCTATTCAGGCGATATTGCAGTGAGTAATCACTTCTTTTACCAAGGGATGTTAGGTACTTTTAAAGATCCAGTTACACCTTCCTAAATCGGAAAGATTGGATGTTTTTTGACTTGATAAAATATTAGATTATGAGCCCAACATTAGGTCTTATACCTATTAAGAAACAGTTAAAATTTAAGTTAAATTGCAGAGAGCTCAACTAGGTGCTAAATTTTAATTAGTTACTTTAATTTAAAGTGATGATATTAAGGAGTCAATTAGCAAAGGCTCAACCAGGGAGAGAGAGATGACCAAGAAGATAACTACCGTGCTAGCTTCTATTTTACTAGTGAACCTAGCCTATGCTGCCGATTCAGTAAGTAATGATGATTCAGTAACGAATAGCTCTACTACAACGAATAGTTCTGCCACAACTACGGGTTCTTCCCCAACGGATGGTTCTAGCACCACTAATAGCTCTACTACAACGAATGGCTCTACTACAACGAATGGCTCTACCACAACTGATAGTTCTACTGCAACATCCTCTAGAACTGATGCTCAAACAAAAATTATGGATTTTGAGTTAATAAGCAACGGCTCCTCTGCCGAGTGCCAGCAACTCTTTAGTCAATCACTAAAAGAAAAAGGTTGGACTTGGGATAAAGATAAACAAACAATCCTTCCTGAAGGGCATGCGATCATTTATGGAGAGCGTATTATGAAAAGCTATCCAGGATATGATCAAGTTTTAGTAAGACATCATGTGAAATTCAATAATCAAGAAACAGCTGATGCCATTGTTAGTTTCACAAAAGCTCACAATGCAGATAAAAATGAACCAGCAAGCGCGCTGATGATGATCACTAATTGGATGGACGCGCAAGGAAAACCTGAAAAAAGAACTTGTTTATTCTCTTTTAAAGAGCAACTTTTAAAATAAAGCAATATAAGTTGCAGGGATAGTTTTTTTAGAGAGCGCTTTTACTTGGTCAATTTTAATTAATTTTCACAATTAAAAAGGTATTGTGATGAAAAAAATTGGTACTATTGATCAGGTAAGCGCTCTTACTCCAGAAATATTTCATACTCACTATGTTTTGCCTAATAAACCTGTCATTATAAAAAATGTGGTTAACTTCTGGCCGGCTTATAAACTATGGTCGCTCGATTATTTTGCCAAAACCATAGGTCAAATTAAAGTACACTATTATATTTCTAAATCAAACTTGTATCCTGATCTTAGTCTGATAGGTAAAGAAAATATAGAAAAAAATAAATTCTTTAATGAGGGAAAACTCGTTCATTTTATTAAACTGGTAAAAGACTTTAAACATGTCTTTCTGGCTGGCGATGAATTATCACTTTTTGATAAAAAAAAATATAATAAACAGCTGGACATGCTAACCAAAGACTTCGAAATCCCATCATTTTTAAATAAAAACACCTTGCATAGTGGCGGCTTATGGATTTCTCCTAAAAACATTGTATCTTGGCTGCATTACGATCAAAACGGTTGCCACAATTTGAATGCTCAGATTAAGGGCGCAAAAAGCGTTGTATTATGCCCGCCTTCAAACACACAAAGCTACTATCTACATTTATACAGTGAAAGTGAGCTAGGAAATTTCAGTCAAGTAAATCTCTTAAATCCTGATTATAACCGCTTTCCTCTCTACAAACATGCTGCTTACTACGAGGGAAAATTAGAGGAAGGAGAGCTCTTATTTATTCCTGCCTATTGGCTACATAGCTTCACACACTTAAACGATGTCAATATTAATTTGAATTTCTGGTGGGATGAGAGCGCATTGACTAAATTTTCTAATCCTTTATTAATCAGAAAAAAATTCTTGATGGCAGCCAAAAAGGCTTTATCTGGCGAAGAAAATCAATCTTTTCTTTCCCTATTAGCAAAACACGATAAAACTATCCAGCAATTAATAAGGAAGCTCGAATTACAACTATTATCCTGTTAAAAGCTAAAAAAATGAGCCCTTAATCTATAAAATTTTTACAATAAAAAAGAGCCTACTAACTACTTTTCCAGTTGTGAAAAATTAGTAGCGTGCTCTTTAAATTTAAAAATTAGTTATTCAGTATCTATACAACCAAAACCGAGAACTCGACCTTCTTCTTGTGCCGTTATCTGAGTTGGATCTGCTCCTGCAATAGACACATCATCCAATTCAACAAATTCAATTTCTGTATCATTTTGAATTTCATTAAGCATCTCGTTTTTCATTTTACCCCCAAATTGCAATTGGCCAGTGGCTTTATATAATACAAGCTGCATAAGCTTGTTCTATTTTTATTTTAGTATAATTTGCATAAATTGCAGCGCGAATCTTGCATATCTATAAAATAAACTCAAAGTTCTTTCGCGAATTGGATATATCAATATTTTTTAGCTATATTCAGATAAATTACGGGAGGGTTTGCATTTGAGTTCACTCACATTCTATCAACTCGGTCAGCTCCTTTATGAAACACTTAATAAGCCCAATACAAATTTCTTTGATTTGGTCACGGTTTTTAACAACTTAAAAAGAAACGATATCATTTCGCTAATCAATAGCTTTCTAATAGAAATAACGACTAATGATAAAATGATTGCAGAAAACAATGTCTATCTTTACCAACAACCAGGTATCTATTTATTAATGCGTTTCACGCACTGTAAGGCATCGTCTAGCGCGTTATTAGCAAGTGAAGTTGATGCAATTGTGATGAATTTATCGGAAAAAGAAGTGAAAGTCCCTTTATACCATTGCAACATTCAACACAATCGCTTGTATGAAAAACCTAGCCCTTTAAAACGAGAAAATGACTTGCTTCTTGCATCACACCAAGCTTACTGTTTACCTGCATTTTCATCAATTCTTGATTTTTATGATGCCTCACAAAATGCACCTTTGATTATTGTGCACTCTAATAAAAAAGCTAAAACTACCTGGGCATTTGACAGGGATTCTTTGAATCCTATACGAAGAATAAGTACTGATGTTCGCGCTTCAAGAATTCGCTTAACGTTAGAGCTATTTCAAGCAATGCAAGTTAGACGAATTAAATCACTGTTAGAAAAACTGATTTTATCAAATTATGATGCAAATGTTCGCTGGGAGGCAATAAAATACTACTATAAAATTAATAATAAACACACACTGCCTTTATTAAAAAAAATTGCTTTTGAAGACTGTGATCCAGAAATACGGCGAGCTGCACAAAAAACGTTGGAATCGATAATGGGGAGTCAGCATGACGGAAACACTCAATCCTAAAGTAAAAACACCCATTTCATTAGCAGCATTCGTTAAATTTATTGATAACAATCCAATCATCACTGCCTTGAAATCTTCAAACTATAAACCGGAGTACTTTGCAATTATTGCCAAAAAATTAGCGCAGTTAGCCCTTAATAAAACGTTTTTGGCAAAACAATTAAGTCATGAATTAAAGAATTTTGAAAACTTTCAACTAGACAATCAATTCAAGCCTTCAACTATTATGCTGCATAAAGGGGATGGCTATGTGATAAGAGCCGTGATTTGGATGCCTACCTCTGATCGTAATCAGGCGAAAATTTTTTCTTACTTTGAACCTCACGATCATAATTTTGATTTTTTTACCGTTAATTACTTTGGGCCTGGTTATAAAACACGAATTTATAAGTACGATTATGATTCAGTAAAAGGCATCCCTGGTGAAGAAGTTAATTTGCAATTTAAGGAAGAAAGCTATCTAACCCAAGGCAAAGTCATGTATTACTATGGCAGTTCTGATGCCCATATTCAGTATCCCCCAGAGTCCATTACAGTGTCATTGAATTTAATTTTACCGAAAACATACCCTGCTAAACGTCGCCAATATGAATTTGAATTGCTTGAGCAAGAAAATGGAGAAAAAGCTAGATTAATCTTAGGCGGTCTTGACCGTTTGACACAAGTACGCACTTTAATTGATGTCGCAATAAAATTAGGAGATAAAAGCAGCCTAGAACTTGTACGGAAAATTGCGCTAACTCATGCTAACGAGCAATTAAGGGCAATCGCCTGGAAAGCAATCTTAGCAAATCATGAGGATAAGTCTGCTGATTTGGCTTTAGCATTTAAAGATAATAGTCAGTATGTAAAAGCCTCACTGGCAGAATTTACGGAAAAATAAGGCGGCAGTAAGCATTAGCTAGCAGAAACTATAATCTCACGGGGAAAACTTTTCTTGCCCGGATAATGAATAAGAAAATGTACAAGCTGCGCTAGCTCTTTAGGTGGTATTGTATTGTCTTCATTTAAATCAGATACGGTAAGCTGTCCCGGACCAATGGTACAAACTCTAACGCCCTTATCCCTTACTTCTTCAAATAATGATCCAGCAAACCCAAAAATACCATGTTTGGTCGCACAATAAGTCGCAGCACCAGGTATATACTCTCGCCCTGCTACAGAAGCAATATTAATTATTAGACCGCGCTTACTAGCAATCAAGTAGGGCAAGGCGAATCTGGTGAGCATAATTAGAGACACTAGGTTAGTTTGCAGGGTATCTTTTAAACTATGAGGGGGCATGTCTATAAGATTGCCAAAATTAAAACAAGCCGCGTTATTAATTAAAACATCTAAGCCTTTAAAATGATGAATGACCTCTTCTATAATGGATTCAGCCGCTTCAGGCTGCGTTAAATCACGAGCAACAGTTAAAATCTGGCTTTTATCTAAGGTTTTGGCGAGTGTATTTAAGCGATTTAAATTTCTACCATGCAAAGCGATTTTATTATCAGCAACATTTAGGAATTTTGCAATTTCTCTACCCAACCGCCCTATCGAGCCAGTTAATAATATTTTCATCCTGATTTCCCTATGCAGCACCTACCAGTAAGCAATGTTGCCAATGAGTTTCTAACCCCAATGTACTGCTAATAAATTAAAGGAATAAACCGATACTGAACTCGCTTAGCATACTCCCTATAATTATTTGCAAACTCTTCTATCAGCGCTTTTTCCTCAAATGAAGCACGAATGACTAAAAGAAGGGTTAGAAATAAAGTAAATAATAATCCATACCAAGAGCCAAGCAACAATGGTATACCAATAAAATAGAGTATGGCGCCACTATACATAGGATGCCGAACATATTGATAAGGGCCTGTCGTAATGATTCTATGCTCACGCGCTTTCTGAATTTTTACCACAGGAGAAGCATAACTGTTTTCTTTAAATACCAAATAAAAAATATAAAATGAAATAATCAATAAAATAGCTGCCAATACTTTGACAAACACGGGAACTAACTCTATCTGTGATCGAGCCACATCAAATGATATAAAAGGCAGCCATGTGATTTGCAAGATTGAGAAGATAATCATCACAACCTTGTCCCATTTTTTTTGGCCGCGTTGAATCACAAAGGATAGCCTTTCTTTTAACAATTCTGGGTCATGTTTAGCTAGCCAAAAACCAATACTTAAGCCAAAACCTCCTTGCAGAAACAGAAAAACCCAGGCACTTGGCCAATTAATAGTACCCACAGGTATAAAAAGAAATAACGCCATAATTATTATTGTTATAAACGTGTGAATCAGTAATTTTAATATCACAATCTCTTCTTCCCTAATTTGAAGGTTTGCTATGATTACTGAAGCTATTTATAAGAGAACATAGCAACAACTGCCTGCATCCATTGTTTTGGCTGTTCTAAACTTGCAAGATGACCCGCATCTGGGATAAGCACTAATTTGCTGTGTTTAGCTAGCTTATGCATATTCTCGCTTTGTTGCGGTGAAATCAGTACGTCTTTCTCGCCAGATAAAATGAGAATGGGTATAGGAGAATTAGTGAGTATATCTGACGTATCAGGGCGTAGCGCCATACCGCGTAATGCTGAAGCAATGGCCATTTTATCTTGCCTCTCTAGAATGTGCTTTAAAAACAGTTTTGTTTTTTCAGAGGCAGTAGGAGAAAGTGCCTTAGACATAAAGCCATTGATTAAATTCTCCGTACCATGCTCTAAGACATCTTTAGCCGTGGCTTCACGATTGGCTTTTGCCTCTAGACTGTCGGCAATGGATTGGGTATTAGATAGAATTAACCCTTCTACTTTTTCGGGAAAGGATGCAAGAAAAGCAAGCGTAATATATCCTCCCATTGATTCACCACCAATGACTGCCTGTTGAATCTGGAGATGATTAAGTAATTCATTTACTTCACGCGCGTAATCGACCATCGTAATGGCTTGCCCATTTGCAGAAGAAGACTGGCCAAATCCCCATAAATCTAGACTTATAATTCGCAACCCATTACTGCCTTGCAGAGCATCTTCCAGGTCTTGGGTAGCCAGTTCCCATAGCCGCCTGTCAGTAGGAAAAGCGTGTATAAGCACAATGGGTCTACCCTGCCCTATATCCGTGTAGCCAATAAATCGATTATCACTGGTTTGAAATGTGCGAGCGTAAGCAGCTGGCCCTAAAATAAAAATCGCTAATAAAATTATAATTCTAATTTGGGAAATCAGGTTGTACATGGTTAATTCCTTTTATCAAACCGTCGTTAAAGAATAATCAAGGCATCTAAAATTTAAGCATAAGCTCTGTATTCATTATCACTGTTACTATAATTTGTATCAAAATTAAAAATATTAAACGAGGTATTTTTATCATACATGTCAATTTTTTATTTTTGTTTTAAGTGATGCACCAGGCGAGAAGATTGAATAGTTAATGGTTTTGAATAGCTTAAAGAGTCACGTATGACTTTAAACTTCTAAAGAAAATGGATTAAAGTTTGTTTTAAAGTCGTAATGATCAATGTTGTCTTTTCTCTTTAAATAATTAGTTACTTTATATGTAATAGGAAGTGCACAAAATTCATAAATTACTTTAAGTGCATACATAGTGGCAATTATTTCCCAAAGATTGCCATAAGGCATGGTAAATAAAAAAGCGATGTGGGTGAAAAAAATAGTATCAATGCCAACGCCAACGACTGTACTGGTAATGGCTCGTAACCATAAATGTTTTCCTGAGGTTAATACTTTTAATTTGGCTAAAAGCGTAGAATTAGCAAATTCACCTAAGAAATAACCAATCATTGAGGCAATAAAAACCCGCAACGTTGCTTGATACACGGTGGCATAAGCTGCTTGATCATGCCAGAAAGGTGATGGATTTAGGTATATCGTGCCCCAGGTGCCTATAAAAATAATGGTATTTGCAAGCAGTGCCATCCAGATAATGCGGCGACTGACTTTAAACCCATAAACCTCAGTCAAAATGTCATCAAAAACATAAGTCAATGGAAAAAAGATAAGTCCTGCGGGAAAATTAATAGAAGCAAAGGTTGCAAGCTTAAAGGCAGTCAAATTAGATAAAATAAGCAAAGCGGTAAAAAGAATGCCTACAACAATGACACTTGATTTGGTAGCAGGCGTTGCTTTAGGAAATTTTTTTATTAAATCTAAATTTTTGGTGTGCTCTGCCGTATAAAGGGCTGCAATATGAGCAACATCCTCGCAAGAAAAATGTTCTAACCATGTTTTTTGATAAAGCTCACTAACCGGCCTAGCAAATATTTGTGATTTACCTACCATTTGAATTTTTACATAAACCTTTCCAGTGTCATGATAGCTATCGTCAATAGAAATAATGCGGTAAGAATTAGTCATAGTAAGTATACAAACGTGATTCAACAAGGGCGCCATAATAGCATGCTCTTTGTTTAATTTTAATGCTTCCTGCGCTTGATTAAATGATTACAGTAGTCTATCGAAGCTATCATGTGAGCTTAGATCCTTGGCGATAACAAGAACCTTATCCACTTAGTGCGCGGTATAAGAATAACAAATAAATTTTAAAGGCACATTGCCCCTAAATACGGCGCCAAATTTATTTATTTTTTCTTTTATCAATAACTTATTTGATTACTTTTATCTTGATTATGGAGATTAAAAAACCAGGTTTTCTATTATTATAAAAAAATAAAATACGATGCACTGGATTAATTTTCAGCAGGCGGAGCAGTTTTTACATACTATTTTTAAAACTTTTTATTTACCTAATATTGCCTTAATCCAATTAGTTTAAACTATAATCTTATTGATATATCTTTATACAAAGAGATTACGGTTATTACTATGTCTGATTATGAAAAAAAACTTAATTCCGGAAAAACTATCGAAGAGCTAATACTCGAAGGCAATGTGCCTGAGATAAATATATTATCGAAAATAAAAGCAACACTTAAGACAATAAAAGACATTGAGAAAAAATATGGTATATCTTTGTTTCCTGCCGCACTAGCTGAGAAAGATCTAGATGATTTATATGACTTAAGAAGTATTCGTATATCAGATATTATTGACTTATTACAAAATTTAAATGATAAAATAGAATACAATTCGTTGGAGCAAGACGAAATTGCAAAAAAGCTGACCACTCTACAAGATATGCAGAAAAATTTACAAGATGAACGCACAGATATAGGTAAAAAAAGAGACGCTAAGTTTTTGCGAATAACAGACATCCAAATGGAAATTGAAAAACTTGCTTCGCCCCATCCTTTTCCAGCAGTACCAAGTGGCTTAGATAGGTTTTTAGCTGATAAGAATCCTGGTTTCTTTAAATCTATTGCTATGAGTTTGTTAAATAGTTTTTGGCCCATTAATGACAGTAAAAAGAAATGCATTGAATATGATTCAGCTAATGAAAATAACATGCGCAAGTCTTCATTAGAAGCTCAAAAAACTTCTTTAGAAGAAGAAAGGGTAAGTTTACTAGCTCGTGATAGTTCTCTAAAGGATAGAACTAAAAAGCTAGGCAATGAAATCTCAAGTCAACAAGCTGCATCAATTAAGAATAAACCGCTTATTTCGGCGCTTGAAAGTTCAGTTGATACTTTAAAAGAAAATCTAGCTGATTTATTAAGTGCTAAGAGCACAGATGAAAAATCACAACTAAATCAAGCCTTAGATGCTTGCCTTTCAGGAGAACATGAAGAAGAACATGAATATATTGGTGTATTTCGTATGGACTAATAGCACTAGAATATGCTTATCAAGAGCGCCATGATTATCAAAAAAATAATCCAAAGATTGATTAAACACTGATTTTTAACACATCCGTTGCATGCGAAAATAACTCACTTTCACACACTATTCTAGCCCCCTGCTTTTCATAAAAGCGATTCAAACTAGGCTTTAAAGTATCCAGCAAAATTAACGTCGCACCTGCTTGCTTTGCTAGCTGTTTTGCCTCATCAATGATTTGTTTACCAAACCCAAAACCCCGGTAATTTTTATCCACATAGACATACATTAATTCACGTGCATGGATAGGACAATCTGTAGCTGCAACTAAGTCAGGACTAAATTTGCGCTCTAACAGAGCAAACATAGCGACAGGTTTTTCTGCAAACAACCCAATGTAAACATATTGACTAAGATCACACATTACCCTTGTACGATATTCAACCCCCATATTACGAATATAGCCCCACTCACCTTCCGCCCATTGAGCGGCAAGGGGAACATAATCCATACACTGACTTAAGGGCTTAAACGTAAGCTTATGCTGTTTTAAAGCTGAACTGAAAAGTAACATACTTAATCCTCAATAACTGGCGCTAGTGTAGCTGATTTTGACCTAGTTGACCTGCCTTGGCTGTATTCACAAAGCCTTAAAGAGGCTAACCCAATGATTGCGGCAGCAATGTAATAATAAGCAGGGGAGGTCAAATTACCTGTTTGGTTAACTAGCCACATTAACGCTAACGGTGTTGTCCCACCAAATAATGAAATACCAATATGAAATGCCACCCCAAATCCACTATAGCGATAATGATGCGGAAATAAAGAAATCATATACGCATTTAAGGGTGCAAAAGTCATTGCAATTAAAAGAGACAATAACGCCATGCTCAGTGTAATTAAACTAACTTGACCCGTAGCGAGTAGCAAAAAGATAGGAAGACTTAAACAAATAGTAGCTATTAAGCCAAAACATACCACCTTTAAAAAACCAATTCGGTCAGCTAAGATGGCAAAAAAAGGCTCTAAGACTGCGTCCACCGCCAAGGCAAACGTGATAATCAGAGTGGCTATACTGAGTGACATGTTAAAATAACGATGCAAATAAGTGGCTGTAAAAATATAGGTGCCAAAGGTTAGAACACTCACAAGCCACGCTAACCCTATTACCCCAATAATGGCTAAGGGATTTTCTTTTAAGGCTAGGAGAAACGGAAAGCGCACGTTTCTAGTACGTACCATTTGCATATATTCTGGTGTTTCTTGGACATTAAATCGTAAATAAAAAATAACCAGGCCCGCAATCAATGCCATAGCAAATCCTATTCGCCAGCCCCAATCAGGCATAAAGGAAGCTGTTAACAAGGACGCTGTCAATCCTGCTAAGAGTGAACCGACACTGTAAGCAGAACTTGTTAAACAACCGTAAAATGCTTTGTTGCCTTCTTTAGCATGCTCCACTAAAAAAATAGCAGAACCGGTAAATTCAGAGCTGGCAACAAACCCCTGTATGACTCGAAATAAGGTAATGAGAATAGGTGCGGCCAAGCCAATGGCTTCATAGGAAGGCACAAGGCTAATCAGCGCAGTTGGAATAGCCATTGCTAAAATACTAATAGTTAAAGCCCGTTTTCGACCAAAGCGATCACCAATATAACCAAATAATAGTGAGCCAAGTGGTGCTAACAAATACCCTACGGCAAAAATGCCAAATGCACTCAAAAGAGCGGCAAATCTGTCATCATTAGGAAAATAAGTTGTTGCAATAATTGGTGCAAAATAGCCAAAAAGAGCAAAGTCATACCATTGTAAAACAGTACCTAAAACACCTGCGTAAAGTGCTTTATTTGGAGAAGATAAATGCATGGCTTAATCCTAGTAAAAATCCCTACGATGTAATTTAATGAGCTAAAAAGTTTTGATTAACATATTCAAAAAGCTGTTTTACTTCATCTGCAGTAAAGAAATCTGCTAACACGATAGTATATTTATTTTTAAGAATTTCACCAAATATATGAAAATTTTTTTCAAAATAAATTGATTCTAAATAATCAACCATATTTTGTTTAAAACTAGAATCAGTTTGCTTGCTTTTCTTAAATTGATTTAAATCAATAATTTTTTCATGTTTAGTACACGCTTCTTCTACAATAGCTCTCTCTTTACTCATCATATACTTATAAAGTGTTTCAATTTTTTTAACAGCAATTGCATCAATTTTTAAGTATTGAATAATGGTCTTAAGAAAATAGAGTTCTTTATAATGATGAGTGTGTTTAAAAACATATTCTTGATACCAATGTGAGTTTAAAGCAGTAGACGCCGCAATTAAAACCGAGTCTACAGACAAATCACACATAGTCTGTTTAGTTTTGCTCTTATTTCGCCATATTAATTCCAAACCTTTGGCCAAGGCTATGACTAAATCGTCGACTAAAACCTCATCTTCTGCCTGAAATAAATAGTCAGGGTATAGCTGTTTAACATGGATCACCCAACTATTGAACAAGGATTTAACCATCCCTTTTACTTTAAAAATTACAGCTGACTCAAAAACAGCTTGATAATAAATAGAATTTTTGTCTATTTCTAAACCCTCTTCTTTTTTTTGTGCCTTAAGCTCAACATCGAAATAATATAACCAGAACTAGGGCCTAAACCCGGGTTTCACTTCGTTTCACCCAGGCTACATCGTTTTGATCACTTATTCTATCTACGCAACAATGCCTTCCCGTGTAGACGGGAATCCATACCGAACATTGGCCTGATGGCAATAAATATTAATATCAAGGGACAGTTTCTCTAAACGGATTAATAAGGCTTATATGGCAAAATTGATATTATTGTCAAAGGGAATCTGTATTTAAATTAAAAAATAGAGCAGCATTTAATCTTCAGAGCCTAAGACCTCTTTCCTCGTCTAATTCTTTAAATTCCTTAAAATTATGAATATTACTCCCATCGCTTTTAAGCCCGCAGCCTTTTTCGCCCATGGCATAAGTTTTAGTATGAGCATCTGCAAATGCTTCTTGCACTAATTGCGCTGTCTTACTTTCTTCTTTAGCGTGCCAAACATTCACGCCACTAGGATCGGCAAAAGGCGATGTTTTTTCTTTGGCATGAATAGCATAATGCCTTAATACATCAATATTTCCTACCTGATAAGCATCCAACACTTTTTGTAAAACAAAAATTTTATTATCCCGTAAGCCATCTTGATGATATAACCTAAGACGTGCATTTCGCTGCATTCTTAATTCAGCTAATTGCAATTCAATCCTGCCACTAATGTCTGGATCAGGCATAAACTTGCTTAAGCGCTTGCTATTTGAAAATTCAACCTTATGCGCTAAATCTGGATCAGTAGCTAATTCGGCTTGTACTTCTGCTGGCTTCCCCTGCTTTAGGAGCCCTAATTTTGGCAGAAAAACTAACTCACTGGCAGGCACACAATCACTTTCTCGAACCCAACATCCTAAGTCATTACTTAATTTCTGTTGAGCCTTATGGCGATTAACCTGAGCCGTACTAACATCATGACCAACAAAAAAATCAGTTCCCCAAAAAACACGTACTCCATCATGAGAATCTACGAACTCTTTTGCTAAATGGATAGGATTTGCTGCATCTGTTGTAGCCGTTGTCTTATCATATTGCCTGGCATGGCTAAAAAAAACATCTAAGCGGCCCTCTGCATCTCTGCCTGTAATCGCCAGACCCATACAACCAATTAAGCCTGCTGTCCACAACATGTCTATATCTTTATGTTCTATATCTCTTATGATTACCCCAGGCCCTTCACCTGGGTTGTTACCGTTTAAGCCAACCGTACCTAATACGGCTGTTTCATACCAGGCATCAGGTCCAACCCTACTACTATCAGCACCTAAATTAACATCTTCACCCCAATGCCTGCCACATTGGCGCAATTGCCTAATTCTGTCGTGTACATCAGATTCTCGGCTAGCCATGATCTGCTTTCTATTCCAATGAAATTATAAAGAGTATAGTTCATTAGTTAAGCTTAACGAGTAGAAGGATATTCACTATCTATACATTTTGCATTAGTCAATTTTTTTATCTAAATCATGGGTGTTATAAGGTAAATTTTCTTCAGTATGAATTTGCGCTTTAAGGTCTTGCATTCGTCCCATTTTAAAAAATAATTCAGCGGTTAAATAGAGTGGCGCGGTGAGTGTTGACCAAAAATTATCAACCAATGCTGGGCGCTTACCTTCAATAACATGGCCAATTAACTGTAAAACCCAACCTAAAACAAAAAAAACAACAAAAGTCCATAATGCCTCTTTGGTAGGCCCAGACCACCCTATCAAATCCGCAATCCATACCATGAAAATAAAAATCGGCGTTACGATAAGACCCAAACGCCAGTTTAAAATAACATAGTAAATAAGAATAAAGGCCGTGAGGACATCAGATATTCTAATATCCATAACCCCTGGAACGACGATATGAAAAAAGCTAAAAAAAATCATCAAGGAAAAAATGATAAGCGGTACACCGATAATATGAGTATAAAAAGTAATAGGCTTTTGATGATATTCGGCATAAAACTGAGCTTGCTCAATAAATGATTTCATTTTTGATCATCCTGAAAATAGAAATTAACTAATAGCTTAATGTACAGTAAGAATTAGTTTAGGCCTTAGCGCTTAAAATAAATAGTATAATAAATTATCCTTTAATAAACTATTTACTTAGCGTCATTTATAACCAAATCACAGGATATTTTAAACCGGCTTGTCAGAAGTCTCAGAGGTATTGCGATAGCTGGTAGTATGCAAGACATTGCCATGGGCAAAGTGACTTTTTTGACTAGGCTAAAGAGCGCATGCATGAAAATAAACCATCAATAATTTTTAAAATGAGGCGTGATGTCTTCATTTTTGGACTCTTTTTCTTCATTTAGTGATGCCCAAATGCTAAATTTTGGGAGTATCGCTTTAAGCTCCTCATGAAGCCTGGTTTTTTTATCATGCACGGTTTTCCGATCGACAATTGCCATTTTTACATCCTGTATTTGTTGTGCCTGCTCCTCATTTTCAGGTAAATTAACAGGTAATTGGCTAACGATTTTTAGGTAATTACTAAATTCTCTTGCTGGTCGTCCATGTTTAATATACTCATCAGCTATAAGTGGATAGGCCCAAAAATCTTTAAGGTTAAAGTTAAGTTTATCTTTATTTTCCTCAAGTATTGTATGCATTTTGGTAAAATCACCATGCTTTGCATAGGCAAGCATGCGCTCTGCTAGGGATAACTGTTGCGATATTTTAACTAAATCTTTCGTATCGATTATAACATCATGAATAACAGGCTCTAAACCTAATTTCATGGCACAGGCATTCACAGCCCTAATGTTTGCTGGTGAAAAATACGCATGCGTAAAATTAAAAAACTCCTGCAAATTCACTTCGCTATCAGCATTTAGCGTCGCAAATAATTCGTTGGTATATGCGCCAGTATCATGCTTAATAGCGCTCCCTATTTTAAATTGCCAATCACCACTTTCATCTTTAAAAAAGAGAATATTTTCAAATCCCATAGCGTCTAAGATGATGTTTGTCTGTTGGTAAAATTCACGGTAATGATTTAGGAATTCAATCATGGCCTCTTGAAGCTTAGGATCACTGTCTAGACGTTGCAAAATTGCACCAATTCGTTCATCAATGACTTTATAATCCTTCAAATTAAAACCAGATTCAGAGTCATCTTTATGAATAAGTGTTTTATTTGCTTGAGCAAACAACCCTTCATGATGATCGATTAAGTATGGGTCAAGTTCGGCAGGTTCTATTTTAAAATCGAATTTTATTTTGGATTTAAAACAGTTTTCATACGGCACGATGGATAAAGCGGCAGGATAGGTATCTTTGCCAGGTAGCTTAACTGGAAGAGTCAGGTGTTGTTCTCGAATACAGCGTTGTTTTCCATCTTGATCAAAACACATATATAACACAGCATATTTTTTTTCTAGCTCTTTAAGTTCTTGAGCGTTGGGGTTTTGTTTCATTAATTTAATAACATAAGGTGCATCTGGAAATCGATAAAGTAGATGTGTCCCACCTTCTGCAATCCGCGATGCTTTAGTTAAATCAATCGCGCCTGATTTAGTTTTTGGTACTAAATCAAGGTAATTATCCAAAGCCCTAGACATATGGCCTGTATCACTTTCGCCTAATTCAAACTTATCCTGCATAAAAGTAACCCGCTATGTTGCGTAACTTACATTATATATTGAGCAAATAGATTAATTTTTATCCCTCATTAAATTTACATATTATTTGCAGAGGCTTTTAAACGATATGGATTTTTTATTAAAAAAAATATAGATTACCCTGGGTTCGGCAGCAAAGCCATGAATCTAGTCTAGGGATAACTTTTAATCTGAAATTTGAAGGTGGAAAATTGAAGGTTTATTATTTACTTAAGAAATTCTTAAAAAGAAATTTAATTCTCATAACCCTAATGATAAATCTTTTAGGAATGTCTAGTGCACAATCTACCACATCTTGCCAACTCATTTTTGACCCATTAATGACATTTAAAGAAGATTTAGGAACAATTTATTTTCAAAAAGTGACGGAAAACACAATAACACTTGAGTTAGCTAGTAGAATTCCTCCCTTTAGTTTGGATGAATTATACGGTATAACTGATGGGAAAGATCTATGGTTTTTTCGAATTAATGAGCGTATTCCTGTTCCTGACCCAGAAGCCTCCTATTTAATAAGTTGGGTTGAAAAAGATTTACCCTCTCCTGGTATTTATTACCTTGCCTCATTTCAAACTAATAAAAAATCTGAGTTTAATCAAACAATAGATACTATAGGCGATAGCCTCACTTGGGTAAGAAATGGTCGATTTTTACGTTGCCTTATGCGCGATCAAGGCTTGCCTTATGATTTTAAAGGAAGTCACACAGACACCTTTGGCTTTGAGCATGATGGCGAAGGCGGTGATACAACGCAAGATGTATTAAAACGTATTAACCAAATACCTATAACAGATGCTTATTTTTTACTCATTGGCACTAATGATCGAATCCCGCCACAAGAAACAGTCAATAATATTATTCAAATTGCTAAGGGTCTTCATACTAAAAATCGCAACGCAAAAATTTACATCAGCACCCTGTTACCTCGCAGTGATGATTATTTCGAGCGTAATCAAACTGTTAATAAATTATTGCTGCAAAAAAGGCCTATCTGTCCTAAGTGTCAGGTCCTTGATGTAGGTGGTGCTTTTTATGCCTTAGCAGATTGGCAAAAATTACTTCCTGACCGCTTACATCCCAGTTACGAAGGTTATGTAGAGCTTGCTAAAATTATAACGAAACAGCTTAACCGGGCGAATAAACGCCCAGTTCAAACTAGTTATCATTTAGCTTAGACACGCAATGCCTGTTCAACCGTAAGCTTATCATAGTGGAGGCTTGAATTTGTTATTGTCTCTAACATAAATAGATTAAGCTTATTAAAATTAGCGAGTAACTTATTACAGTAGTCTAAGGCATCTTCACTTGTACATCTTACATTAATATTAGAATGCATCATCGAATTTACTAAATTAATAATTGCGCGTTCAGGTACGGTGAAATTAGGTTTATTAACAAGTGATGCGCTTGTCTTATCTTTATCAAAAGTGATTGTATATACTTCAGGAAACAAATACATGACTACTAGACCCATGGCATAGAGATCTTTACTGAAATGATCACCAGAAAAATAAGGATCTTTATACGCTCGAGTTCGGGCAAACATTTTCGCGGATCCTACTTTATGAGCACTACCAAAATCAATTAACTTTAGTGATAATTTTTTTAAATTAAGAACTAAATTTTGACATTTAATATCACCATGCACACGATGATTACGATGTAAAATATTAAGCTCGGCTAAGGCCGCGCTAAGGCACCTTAATCTGTTGCCCAGAGGTATTTGAAGTAACTCATTATCTCGGCTATAAAGATGCAAACCTTTGTCTCGTTGCCATTGAGTTAAAACGCTAGTAGCGCCTTTTCTAGAATAATAAAATGCCGGCCGGCCGAGCAAATGGTTATATTTAACTTCACGAATTGCCTCCTTTTGAGCGTTATCGGGCAATGGTTCTTTCAGCTTTTTAATGCCACAGAATGCTTCATCTGAAGTTAATGAATTAAATCCTTTTTTAACTTTACCAAATCCCCCCTTTTCATATTGTTTATCGTGATCTGTAAAAAAGTGATTCTTATTATCTAATATGATTTCCGAACGCAAAAGGCCTGTTTGCTTTCTACTCTTTTTTATTACTTCAGATTCTGACACCGACGGTAATTTTGCCGTTACTCGTTGAAATGCTTTTTCAAATGAATCTTGATTGAGGAGCTGATGAGTGATAAGGTTTAATGTTACTCGATATAATCGACATATATTGGTGTTAGACAAAGAAAACAAAGTATCTAATTTTTCTCTAGTAATGTAAAAATTAGCGTTTTCAAATAATTTAAATAAACTAAATACATTTAATCCAAATGGATCATAAGTGGGTGTAAGTAAAATTAATTTAATGCATTCATTAAATGACTTTTGGTCGAGCAAATTGGCATCATTTAAATAACTAATGGCTGGATAAATTTGACAACAATCAAGCTCTTTATTTATAAATTTATTTAATAATTCTTGGTTTGTTTTTACTAAAAACCTTCTAGTTAAAATTTCTAGTATTTTTTCGAAATAAAAGACATTATTGTTAAAAACAAAATCGAATGTATTGTTATCAAGCATGTGATTTTCATGCAGTAACTGCAATAAAGACAGTTTATCATATAGAAATGAAAAATCCCGCTGCAAAAGCATAATAATCTTCTCAATCTTCAATTCATAGTTTTCTGCAGCAATTAGAATGGCTAAAATAGGTATCAAAATATACCTAATATTACTTCTACATATTGCTTGAAAGAGTTCTTGTGTAATATCCATATTAGCTTGATTTAGCAAGGAAATCAGATCTGAAATGTAATAAGGTAGTCCAGGTAAATTCAAATATTTTAAACAAATATCATTTAAAATTCTATTGTCATCAAGAGCTTTTAATATTTTTAAAAGCTCAGGTAAATCTTCTTTTTTATTTAAGAGTAAGTCTAGTGCAACTGAGGTTAAATAATTTCGATTATGCAAAAATCTTAAACAATCCTCAGCTGCTTGATAGTAACTAAAAAAAGGATGAGAAAGTAATAATAAAACTTTCTCCAGACCTTCTGAATTTAAATAAATTTGCTCTATTGAAATACTACAAAATAAATTATACAAAACTAACCGTCCCTTTTGGGAAAGACCGTAAATAAGCTCAAAATTAGTTTTATTAATAAGGCCTTTATTATGGAAAGCAGTGTAAATCTCAAAAAAATAATTGTCTTGAAGTTTACTTCTTATTGATTGTATAAGTTGCAAATTACTGTTTGCCGCAGTTATTTCAGGAACCTTGTTTAGCAGAGTAAAAATATCAGAAGCAATTAGCTCATAATTCCCTGGTTTATTTTTATATTCTTCTAGATATTGCCTAAATTTTTGAGCACGTTCATGATTGCCAAGAAGGTATTTGCGTAAATACGTAGTTTCATCATATTCTATTAATAACTGTCGCAACTCATGTAATTTCATTCATCCTCCAAATTCAAATTTCTCGTACTAGCAGCTAACATATCTTTAGCGCATGAAGGAAGCTAAGTAGTTATTATCGGTTCCATTGCCATAATTGAATGGGGCTCTACCGCTTTTCCTTTTAATTTCTTGTAAAGAAAATGCCTAAATTTTACTTCTATTAAGTGATAAAAAAATATAGAAATGACCGTAAGAATAAGAAAAGCAAGTAGCCCCAGCAGATAAGAATGAGCTAGAGGAGGAAATTTGTTTACTAAATAAGGATAATTATTAAATAAGGTTGAATTAACGAGTCCCTGAAAGGAGTAAAATGAATAGCTTATATGCCCTAAATACACAAACAGCCGATTACAAAAAAATCGATAAAGTGTCCCTTTTTGCAAAGACGCTAAGCTTATTATTAATAATAAAATAAGCGGAGTAAGTAGCCAGTTTTCAGTTATAAATTGAAATTCAACGGTATAACCAAGCGTTAAGAATAGATAAATACAGAGAAACGAAATCAGTGTATAAAGCGCTGGCTTTTGTAAGGTATTGCCTCTAGATAACCATAACCCCCCAAGCATACCTAAAATAAACTCAGATAATCTAAAAATAGGTATTGAATAGAAGATAACAAAACTTTGATTGTTGTTAAATAAGATAATTGCTAGCCCAGGTATAGCGGCTAAGAAATAAAAAAGGGTAGCTAAAAAAAATAAATGTCGATTCGATAAGTCTTTAAAGCGATTAATAGCAAAGGGGAAACACACATAAAAAAAAGCTTCAACTGAAATTGACCAACTTCCGTTATCATTCCAATAAGTAAATAATTGCGGTAACCAAGCTTGCAGTAAAAAAAGGTTAATCAGAATAATAAAGATATATCTAATTTCAATATGAGATTGATAGTGCTGCATTGATGAAAAAAGCCAGGGTAGCATCAATAAAGCGGCTAACAAATAAATTGGGTAAATACGAGTTAGGCGGCTAAACGCATAATCATAATAATTCTTTACCCCCTTATTAAAACGATAGCCTAAGACCACGCCTGATAAGATAAAAAAGATACTCATCCCGCAAGCGCCGTGGTTGAAAAACGTTGCAATAGGGCTAGCTGAGCTAACTAAGGGCCAACGCAAATGTATATGAAATAGAAAAACGTAAAAAGCCGCGACAAAGCGCAAACTGGTTAAAGGTAAAATTTCTTGCTGCATGATAATCCATTACTCAAGCATTCCTTGATTTATGCTCATGAATCAATTTTTCAAGCTTAAAAACTTGAAAAATCTAATTATAGAGAAGAGCTTTTTAAATTAAAATGGTGTAGCTTAAGTTTTACAAATTTTGCATCATCGTTTAAGTTTTCGTATGGTAACTCATTTTTTATTTTTTAAACATGTTTTCTATGCTGGCTGCTTTAGTTAGCTGGTTACATTACGGAACTATATTACTGTGCTCACTTTTTGTTAATTGCACCAGAAAATTTAGTGAATAGCGCTATACTATAGAGGAATTTGTTTTTCATAACACAACAAGGAGAGTTAATATGAAAACGACGTTAATCCATTCTGTACTTTTAAGTAGCGCTGTCTTTGCATTTAGCCCTATCATTTTGGCTAATACATCACAAGGCCACAACGCTAGCCGCTGCCAATCTTCTTGCGCAGGCATCCCAAAAGGACAATGCTCATGCGTGACTACTGATGGCATTAAATGTTGCGGTAAAAAAACAGACGGTTTAACTTCAAAACCAAGCTCTAACAACTAAAATGCTATCTGCTTCTCTTTATAGATTATAAAGAGAAGCAATATTCTTTAACGTTTAGCTGTGCACCTATAACTATCAATTAGGTTTCTGCAGGCAATACCCTTAATTTTTGCTTAATAGTCAAAGCGTATAATTATATTATCCCCTAGCTATTATGACTAACCTAGTATGGTATACATTATTCAGCAATGTGAACGTAGTCAAACACCTATCACTACAAGAAGAACCTTTATCGATGATAGGCATTCTACCTTGCAAGCAGGTAGCTGCTTTGAGAGTGTGGTTGATGGTGAAATTGTTACTAAGTCAAAACCCTCTGATGATAAAATAGTCATGGGTTATACTGATAAAGGATTACCCTTTCAGATTGTCGTTGATGGCTTTTTCCTTGGCGCGACACAAAAAACTCATCAATTTATTACCGATTACGTTACGACATTAATCGATGACTACGCCAAGGATTTAGAAATTGGCGATGCTAATGCTAATGAAGTTACTAGTAATTTTATTGATAAAATTTATGAATTAAGGGCGGAATACGCTAGTGATGCTGAATTTACCATGGCTGTGGCTGTTACGTATGAAAAAGACGGCCAGTTGTGGTGTTCGGGTTTTGGTATTGGTGATACAGGCATTGCCATTAAACGTAAAAATAATAATCAAATAGAGCAATTGTCTTTCAATCAGGAAGTAACTTATAATCGCCATGATCCATTTAAAGATGCCTTTGACGGGCCTTGTTCAAATAATATTAACTTAGTTAAAAGTAGAAATAGCCTATTTAATATACCAATTGCAGCTGGTGATGAACTAGTAGGTTATACTTATTTACATGATGGAATAGAATATACTGCTTCAGAACAAGAAACAGCACCATTATACACCGCTTCACCTGAGCCAGATACCGTAAAAAAATTGGCTATCAAGCCAGAATTAATAGACTATTCAAAAAGCCTATATGAAAACCTTATTATACTTAATAATAAAAGGCATCAAGAGCTTTTAGAGTTAGCTAAAAATGAAGGTAAAACAACACGTTTTGGTGATGATGCAGCCTTTGGCCAAATTATTATCCCATCGCCACAGTTACAAAAAAAATTAACTAAAGAAAACTTAGCTGCGCAACGATATTACGGTTTTTTGAATGATTTAAATTACACTAAAGGTTTAATCACTGACTTTCAAATTCACAAAGCAATAGAATCAATCTTAAGACAGGTGCAAGCACTTCGTAAGGAAGGCGCCTCATTTGAGTCATTGTCTAAAGTATTGTCGATGACGAATGACTTACTTTACACAAAACCTGAAGAAAGACCATCTAAGTTAAAGGACTATCAAAGTTTAATAAATAAAGTCCGAGCACGCCCGTCAATAGGTTGGAAAATGTTGGGTGTTAGTATGACAATACTAGGCGCACTCATGATAACAGCAGGGATTTTATGTCTTGTAGGAACATTAGGCTTTGGCGCTGTTGCCGGAGTCGGCTTAATAGTTGGTGGTGGCTTCATGGCAAGTGGAGGTATAAGTATCGGATTCTTTACCGACCGTAAGCTAAAAAATTTAGCGAAGTCTATGGAAAATTTACCGCAACAAATTAAGAGAAAAGAAGCTGTTAATTTATATCGTCGCCAAGCAGAACGAGAACAAATAGAAATGGAACCTTTGCCCTTCGCTCAGGCTGACCAAGAAAAACTTGATAAATATAAGAATAGTTTAAGTCTTCTTACTGAAGAAGTTAAAGCAGCGATTCATGAGCCATCTTCCATACTTACACCGTCAGAAATTTGGGCTCAGGGTTTAAGCGAAATTTACAATGATATGATTACTGATGCTTTTATAGCCTATGGCATTAAGCGCCCTGAGGGCATGGAAGTATACTTTAGTGGTTCTCTAGCACAAAACCAAGCTACTCCCTACAGTGATTTAGATGCGTTTGTGCTTGTTAAAGAAGAGGCAGATATTAACCAAGTTCAAGAGGTTTTTACAGCTATTAATCACTTATGTCAGCGCATTTCCTTAGAAACCGGACAACTAAGACCTGATCCTATGGGAATAAATCCAACGAGTATAATTGGTACAGCTGGCACATTATATAATAAAATACGAGATGGCGATGTTAGTGATCCTAAGATAGCAACAATTGAAATATTAAAATCAAAACCTATTTTTACTGGCCCTACCCCGCTTCGAGAAGAAATAATAACAAAAATTAAAGGCCACTCAGATAGGAAGGACTGGGGAAAATTTGAGCAAGACGTAGAAGGCTTCTGTTCTGCTAAGGAGTTTTATAGGTTAGCTATAGAAGAATTTCCTGCACCTGGCGAGGATGACATAGTTAATGTTAAATCTCATCTCCTACGGCCTATTAATTTTATTCTGATGGGTTTGGCTACTGAATTTAATTTATTTCATGAAGATAAGACACTTTACTCAATCACCGAAATTATAACCGCGTTACGTCAACATAACTTTTTAGCTTTAGAAGACATAGATGCCATAGAGTCTGTATACAATCAAACATTAGACCTAAGGTTGAAGCTACATATTGAGGCAGGCAAAGAGTCTGACGATATTTCTTTATTTGAGCATGTTTCCGCAGAAGAATTAGATATTATGCTGAAAACAGTAGATAAATTCAGAGAAGTAGCCCTTGACCGGCAAAGCAAGCTTGAAAATGTTGATGATGAGCCAATTAAATATTATTCTGCCTCTTTATAACAATTACTCTATTTAAGTAAAGCTCCAGCCAAAGCAGGAGCTAACAGTTCTATTAGCAAATACGTGATGAAGATTCGATTCTTTTGCCTTAGGTTGGGCTTCCTACTGGAGTAATAGATATACCCTCACGTACTTCGTCCTCGTCAGTACTATGGTGTTCAGCTGCAAGTGATGAAGATTTAGACTGATCTTCTATTATTGCTTCCGAGTTAACATCATATTCAACTGGCGGACTAACATTAAGACCTTGAACCAGGCTAATTGGGCCTTTATTATTAGAAGCCGAAGGTATAGTGCTTACCGGCGGCATATAATCCTCAGGATGAGTAGGCCGCCTATAAATTTGTACAGCCTTTGCCACACCTGCGGTAAGTAATGTTACGCTCAAACCAATGGCCGCGCCAATCGCAGTTCCTATGCCTGGTAAAACTAAGGTACCCAAAAACGCGCCTATACCGAAGCTACCCAGCGCAGTCATTGCCACACCTGAGATAGGATATTTAGTCACAGCATTATAAATACCGGTAGCAAACAAACTAGCAGACGCACCAACACCGGCACCAATCGCTAATCCTATTAATGTACCTACGCCTGGAAAAACCAGCGTACCTAACAGAGCACCTACGCCAGCACCTAAACCTGCACTGCCTGCTGTGGTAAGCGCTGTTGCTGTTTTAGGATTTTTAAGCACAAAGTTCGCTAAGCCACTCACCGCTAAGCCTGCAGATAATCCAACTCCAGCACCAATTGCTGCTCCTATGGCTGTTCCTATACCTGGGAAAGCCACAGTGCCTAGAATGGCACCAATACCTGCGCCTAAGCCTGCGCTACCGATAGTCGATAAGGCCGTCCCTTTGACTGGATTTTTCTTAAATAATTCAAGAAAACCCAAGCCGGTTAAACTAAGGCCTAAGCCTGTGCCCGTACCAATTGCACCACCGACAACGCCGCCAATCACACTGCCAACACCTGGAATAGGAATTAAAAAGGTACCTAAGAATCCGCCAGCTAGTATGAGAACCGCGGTGGCAGCTGCTTTTAATTTATTTTGGTGCTTAACCCAAAAGCTCTCTGTTTCAACAGGTCCTAAATCAACTAATTTAGGCTCATTAGCTGAAGCCTGCTGTGTTAATAAATTTGTTCTTCGCCTTACAGCCATTTGCCTTAAAGCCTCTACCCTTGCAAGCATTTCTTCTGCCTCGTCACGAGGCATAGTATCATGCTCTGCTTTATGCTCTCCATGTAACTGACAGCGTTTTTCTATAGCTTGATAGTATGTCTTCACTATAAAATTAATCGCATCTTCATCTTCGTTGGATAGATCTATCTCGTTATTATTTAATTTTGCTCTCAGTAGTCTTATAGTTCCGGGCACAGAAAGATGTGAGCCATCTTCGCTATATAAATCAAACTCCTCACGCAAGCCCATAAAGATAAAATCGATAGGTCTAAGTATGTGAGATTTAATGTTGATAGTGGCTAAGCCATTTTCGGGAGCTTTATAATCTTTAATGGCTTTCTTATAAAGATTTATAGGAGTAAAATGTGTTGCTAAGTCGCTTTGTCTAATTTTGTCTTTTAATATATTTCCTAGCTCAAAGTTTCCAAATATAGGAAGTGAAGACATGATTGAACGAGTAGTTACCGGCACATCCGCTACTTCTCCTCCATCCAATAAATCAAATAACGTATCAGGTGTACCGGTAAGAACTCCTGGATTCATGCCAATAGGATCGGGATAGCATTGATTTTTTTCATAAAAAATACGCTGACATAAATTATTTATTCCTTGAAATACGTGTTTCACATCATCAATATCAGCTTCGTCTTCAAGAAGAACAAAGGCATCTAAATCACTAAAAGGGGTAGCTTGAGCTCTTGCCAATGATCCAGCAAAATATACTTCCATGCCTGCAGGGACTGGCCTTCCCAATGCCACAAAAGCATCATTAACTATTAACTTATATAAATTACGAAAATGGTGCTGCCAGTTTTGCCAACCAAGTAAGTTATCTGAATCAGCTTCTAGTTGTCCAAAATTTTTATATCTACCTAATTCTTCAAGATATTTATCAAATTGTTTCCTATCTTTTTCGTTATCGAAAACAATCTTGCCCTCTTCTAAAACAACCTCTTCCTGAATAAACTCATCATATAAACCAGCCATCTCAAATCCTCACAGCTTAAAAAAGCACCTTGTATACAAAATGCATTAAGATTTCCTCCAATTATACAATTTGATTATTAATAGATTATTAAATTGATCATTTTTAGGACAAATTTATTTGTTTTACTTGATAAATTCTGTCATTCCTGTGTAAACGAAAGCCCATGCCTAGCGTTGGCATGGAGTTCCGCCTGCATGGAGATAGCAATGATAAATACGAGCATCACGTACACATACCCTACCGCTCGCCATCTAATAAATGTAGCTCAGGCGCAGGCCCAAAGGGCCGGAACCCGGGTTTCACTTTGTTTCGCCCAGGTTACATACTTGGTTTTCTATGCAACAATGCCCTACTGCACGGAGAAGGCGATAGATAAAGCGTAGCAATTTATGGATAAGCTCGTATAACTCTACACCACTTGCCCTGCAGCCCAGCCTGATGACCAAGCCCATTGAAAATTATAACCGCCTAACCAGCCTGTCACATCTAATACTTCGCCAATAAAATAAAGGCCAGGTACTTTTTTCGCTTCTAACGTTTGGGAGGAAATCTCATTGCAATTAACACCGCCTAAGGTGACTTCGGCAGTTCGATACCCTTCAGTGGCATTAGGCTTTATTGACCAATCTTGTAGGGTTTGGGCGAGGGCCTTTAGTTGCTTATGGTTAAATTGTTTGAGCGGTTTTTCTAACAAAGAAGCGTCATAAAATACATCCACCACCCGCTTAGCAGCATACTTAGCTAAAACCGTCCTTAAAAAACTATCGGGTGAATGGTGTTGCGCTTGTAAGAGGGTCTCGTATAAATCAATTTGCGGTAAAAATTTAACATGAATGGCTTGTCCTGGCAGCCAATACGAAGAAATTTGTAAGACAGCGGGCCCACTTAAACCCCGATGAGTAAAGAGCACATTTTCTTGAAAAGACGTGCTATTACATTGCACTAATGCCTCAATCGCAATGCCGGTAAGTTCCGCTAAATACGCTTTATCCTGTTCATGCAAAGTAAAAGGCACAAGTCCTGCCCGGGTTGGGTAAACATGCAAACCAAATTGGGTAGCCACTTGATAACCAAACGGACTGGCACCTAACGTTGGAATAGATAAACCCCCACTGGCAATTACTAGTGATTGACATTGATAGGTATTATCTTGGCATTTGACAATAAATTGATTATCTTTTTTGGTTATTGCCGTGATATTTTGATTTAACTTAATCGTTACCTGATTTTTTCGACATTCTGCTAATAACATGTCAACGATTAATTGTGACTTCTCTTCACAAAACAATTGGCCCGCTGTTTTTTCATAAAAAGCAATCTTATGACGTTTGACTAATTCAATAAAATCCCACTGGGTATAGCGACTAAGTGCTGACTTACAAAAATGGGGATTATGCGAAATAAATTGCTCAGGACTTGCATAAAGATTAGTAAAATTACAACGTCCACCGCCAGACATGAGGATTTTCTTACCAGGCTTATTGCTTTTATCAAGAATTAAAACGTCTCGACCGCGAGCGCCTGCCTCAATGCCACACATCATTCCGGCAGCCCCAGCGCCAACAATAATTACATCTACTTTACGCATCATTAGGCTAACAACAAACTAATTAAGCAGCATTGTAGCATAAGCTAGTTAAGCGAGCCCATAAATGCGTATTATTTGTACGAAATTCAGATTAAAAAAAGGACAATTTAAATCGTTTAAGCTGCTGTTGCTAAAAGTAAATTAGCTCATTATGATAGGGTACTTTGTCATTCATGAGGCCTTACAATGGATTTAACAGCTCCTCAAATTGAATATTTTCAAGATAATGGTTACCTAGTTATTGATAACTTTTTTCCTCCTACAACCTGCGAAGAGCTTATAGAACGTATTCACTGGCTCTTAGTCAATCAGCAACATGAAATCCCCTTCACTATTTTTTCAACGCAAACCAATGAACATGTTCGTACGGAGTATTTTTTAGACTCAGGTGATAAAATCCATTTCTTTTTTGAGCCTGATTCATTTGATGAGGCAGGCAACATGAAACAGCCTTTAGAAAAATCATTAAATAAAATAGGCCATGCGCTGCATGAACTTGATCCTGTTTTCCGCAAATATTCTTACGATTTGCGGTTAAAAAATATTTGCCATCAATTAGGTTTTCAAAAACCTAGCCTGCTGCAATCCATGTATATTTTTAAACAGCCCAATATTGGCGCTGAAGTTAATTTACATCAGGACAGTAGTTTTTTACACGCTGAAAATAGTGAAATTTTAGGGTTTTGGTTTGCACTTGAAGATGCGACCATTAATAATGGCTGCTTACAAGTTATTCCAAGCCCATGTACCACACCACTTAGTATGCGCATGATTCGTAAGGATAACACGATTTATTTTGAAAATTATCATCGCTTAATCTGGCAAGAAGAAGATTGTACACCGTTAGAAGTAAAACAAGGCAGTGTCATTTTATTGCATGGCCGGCTACCCCATAGAAGTAATGCCAATTTATCAAATCAATCTAGGCATGCCTATACATTACATGTTATTGATGCTGCTTTTCCGTATCCTAGCTCAAATTGGTTACAAAGAGCTCAAGGCCTAGCAGAATGGAATTAAAGCTATAGACATAGCTTTAATTGGCTTAAACTAACACGGATTATGAGATTAAATCTTTTCTGAGCTCAACGAGTCGAATTAAAGCATATAGATAAGCTGCTAAATTTTCCTGGGCAGTAGAAAAATACTCGCCTGCACTTAAGACTGCCTTGAGTAATGTTTCTAACTCTAAATGTGTCTCATCGAGATTAGAGGGTGTTGCGCTTGCAAATAAGGCCGCTACCTGCTGCTCCATGGCTTTTAAGTTAATTGCAAATTGCAAAGCTGTTTGCTCTGCCTCATCTTGATCAATAGCAATGAGAATATTTTTTAATGAAAAATATAATAAGATTAATGACTTATATCTATCACTCGCTTCAGTAAGTTTTGCCTGTTTAGCCATGCTTAGGGATTCATGATCTAAGGTATCTAAAAGACCACGACCTAACCAAAATGAACTATCTAAATCATATAAAACACCACGACTGCGCGCAGTTAATAAGGTGACACTATTACGAAAGAGATAATATTTTAATTTAGTAAGCTGCCTTTGTAGCATAACTAACAAATCCGTACGCCAAACTAAATTACCAATAATAAAACTCGCAACAATACCAATGATCACACCCGCTAAACGTTCCATGGGAGCTGCGATATCAATTGGCGGGCCGCCTGCTTGCGCCAATGTTATAATGACCGCGACATTCGCCTGCAAACCTAGATAAGAATAAGCCGTTGACTTAAAAGCAACATAGCTAAATCCCCACGCAGCAAAAAAGAGTATAAGGATAAGAAGGTAAAAATTTAAATTTAACCAAGCTATAATAAGAAGCGTCAGCCCTCCCCCAATTAAAGCGCCTAAAAAACGCAAAATGCTAGCATTTTTCATCTCAAATAAATTCTTTTTCACCGAAATAATAATGCTACTAATAATCCCAGTTAAGCCACCCGGCCAATCACTAATTATCCAAAAAGCTAAAGCCAGTAGCGCAGTTAAACCAACTTTTACACTATGAATCAGTACATCTGGATCATTACGTAATTGCTGCTCGGCGTTAATTATTTTTTCAGACTTATTTAGCTTTTTTTCACCTAACAGAGCTTTTTGTAAATCAAGTAAAACTGTATTAAGCTGGCGAAAAAAATGGATAAGCGCTAGCTCGTCCTTGGTCGTTAAAGGTGGCAATTTAGTTAAATCAGCCATTAAATTTGGCAAACTTAAGGTTATTTTGGTTTCTTCTCTTAAGAAAGCTTCTAGTATGGTAGAAAGATCTTGCCGAGCGTTTGCAAATAATTCATCAGCTAAATCAACGAATATAGGGTTTTTTGTTTTTTCATCCAGTTCAATTATTGATCTAAAATAACTGATTGATTGACTTAAATTAATAAATGCGGCAACAAGAAGACGAAACTTGTCTATTTTCGCCTTATCAACACTGACTTCTCTGTGGGTAGAGCTTATTAGCTCTGATGCTTTGCGTATTTTTTTTCTAATCTTTATATTGTCTTGTTTTAAAATTAAATTTAAATCGGGCTTAGGATTAGAAAAGGCAATATTTAATTTTTTTAGTAATACATCCATAGAACTAAATAAATCTGTTATCTCTTTGCCAATATTTTTGCCAATATCATTAGGAAAAATAAATAAGGCCACCATGGCAGAAACAACCACACCTATGCCAATTTCAACGGGACGCCATACTGCCACCAGGAATGCTTCCTGCGGATTCATTGCTAATTGTCCAACCACAAAGAAAGCCCCGATCCCTCCTAACAAATAAGCATAGGCATACTTATTAAAATTATAATAATAGACTGCCGCTGCAATAATAAAAAAATTAACGACGATATAAAGTAACAAACTATTAACGACAAAATGAGTAAGATAAAAACCAAACCAGACACCAATAAAGGTACCAAGCAAACGCATAATCGCTTTATCAATGATATTTCCTGTATAAATATTCGCAATAAGCGCAACTGTCATGCCAGCCCAGTAGGGTTTCTCAATATGCAGAGCAAAAGAAATGACAATGGCCAATACAACCCCAACTGCTGTACGTAACGCCGCACGATTTTCTAAGGTTTTAGGTAAGAAACTTTTTAGAACAGGCATGATAGGCATGTTAATCACGATAGGTTACCGTGGTTGCACTAGCACCAATACGCAATGGATAATCAGGACTAACATTATCAATATAAATACGCACTGGAAAGCGCTGCGCAATCCGAATCCAATCTTCGGTAGCCTCCATATAAACTAACGACGAAGGCGCGCCCTTAGACTGTACCCGATTAATACCCCAGCCAATGCTTTTAACATGGCCATAAAATGTTTTTCCTGGATACATATCCAACCAGATTTTTGCCTTATCGCCTGGTTTAATTAGACGAATTGCTGTTTCCCGATAGCGTGTTTCTACCCACCATTGTTTGGTATCAATAAGCGCAAATAACCATTCGCCGGTTTTAATGTATTGACCAACACGCAGATTAAAATTGGTAATTAGCCCATCGGTTGGCGCCACAACCGTCGTGTGTTCATATAAATAAAGGGCCTTATCATAAACGGCTTGTGCCTTTTTGATTTCATTGTCATCAAAATTTTGCCGAGCTATTTTAAGATTATGCGTTGCAGCTAATACATCGGCTTCCTGCTCGCGTATCCTGGCTATCACATCAATTAATTGTATTTCTGCCAAATCACCTTGCTTGACTAACTTACGATAGCGGTTTAAGTGATCTTGACTTAAACTTAAAAAAGCTTGGTTTTGTTTTAATTTTTCTTCAGCGACTTGGATAGCTAATTTCTCATTTGCATAACGAATCTTTGCTAAATTTAGATCAGCTTTTGCCTTATTTAAGGCATATAAATAGGGCCTAGGATCAATTTCAATCAGCTTATCGCCTTTTTTTACGTTTTGGTTTTCTTGGACATAGAGCGTACTAACAGGACCTGAGACTAATGAGGCCATATTAATCACATTGGCGGATACGTAAGAATCGTCTGATCGCGTGTCGTAATAAGCAAAATAACGGTAGCCTAAAAAAGATAAGGCAACAATAACCAGCGTGATCAAATGCGGCCAATATTGAAATTCAGCCAATTGTTCACGATTCATAGTTTATCCCTGACTAAGGTAAGTTCGACTTTTAACCCTTACAAGCGAACTGACCTGTTTAATCTGGATCCCGTACAAATGCTCTTAATTTACGAGATAATGTTCGCTTTGCGATATAAAGGCTCGTATAGCATTTATATCAAGCTCACGTTAATTATAGGCCCATAAAACTCGTAATTCCTCATGAATTTACTCATAATTTAAAAGTATATAAGCCTTAAAATAATCCCGCTCATGATTTTAGTTATTTACTGGGGACATTAATGATTTTATATCAATACTATTGAATTCATGCAATAAATTAGGCGTTTCATCTAAATAAGCAATTTGAAAATAAGACTTATCAGCTTGCGAGATTAGGCTTGAGTCTTCAGGGTACTCCAATAGCATTGGAAAGAACACCGAACCGCCGACGACCTCACGTTTGTCGCTTGCGCGTGGCGTTAAACCCCATAGGTTTTGATAAGTCATAGCCATTGGTGCAGATGGGTTGTTGGGATTTAAAAATTTTCCAAGGTACAACACAACATGGCCGCCAATATAGATTATAGTTACAAACGGCTTGCCGTGTTCTAATAAAAAATCAACGCGCTGTTTTGCGCTTGCTGATGATATGTCGACTTGTTGGCCTACGTGCACTTGTTGGGAAGAATGCCTGGGCAGCCAAATGCCAAATGGGGTAAATAAGCTTTTTAATTCGGCAGAGCAATCATTATAAAAATAAGCGCCACCCCAGCCATAAGGACGGCCAATTAAATGGCGCATAACACGTGCAAAATGGTGGGGCGTTGCAGCAAAAGGCATTAATACGGCTTGCTGCGTTGAGACATCTACGTTATTTATTAATGCCTGGTGTTGGCTATTAGCAGTAGGAACTAATAAATGAATGGTATTCTGTTGCCTGCTCGCAGGAAAAACCGCACCAACATAAGCTGTTAATAATAACTGCCCTTGCTGATTTAATAGACTGGTTTGCGGGCGAATAATGGCAGCCATATTCGCTTGCGCTGCCTTTTTCCACTGTTGCACAAAATTATTATTAGTACGCGCAATACCTTTACTATCAACCCAAGCGATGTAGTCAGGTGTCAATACTAAAGACCAAGCCTTATCGTTAGTCTGGGCCAAAATATACACAGGTGTTCCTGCCCAAAGTGCTGACTCTTGTAAGTTATCAAAAGGATAGCCCTGCCCCGGGATTTTATAATGATAAAAATAAACATCATGAGTTGGTAGGGCTCGTGCATATAAATTATCTATGGCAATAGCTCTGTTAGTACTTTGATAAGTTAAATTATCCAATTGATTTAAATCAATATTTTGCGCAATTTTTCTTATCCATTGTTTAGAATAAGGCCTAAAGTTCTCACCATAACCAATAGCATGATCACTTTTACCTTCATTATTAAATTCATTTAATAAACTTTCTTCTAGCGCTTTGAGGTTATAAGGCGCAGATTGCTCTAATAGACGATTAACAAAGCTTGCACTCCAGGGCGACATCGTACCAAAATAATGCTCAAAGAATTCCTTTAAACGCTGCTCTTGGATTTCTTTGCTTAACAGCGGTTTATTATAATTAGGGTCAGTCGGTTTAATCCAAGAAGTTATTTTTTGATCATAATGTTCTATAGGAAACAACGATACGACATCTGAATTGGCAGTGGCCTGCACCATGTAAAACGAAAAAACGATTAAATAAAGGAAACTATTTCTAATTAATTTGAACATAATAAGTGCATTTTAATAAAAATTCGTCCATTATACAGCAATTAGGTTAAATAACGCCAGCTTAAAATACCCGGGGAAATCATTAAGGTCGATTTACAGATTTCAGGACTGAAGGGGGCTAGAGTCGCAAAACGTAGTTGTAGGACAAAGGGGTGTGGAGAGGTAAGTGCTGCAATAGTCAGTCGCCAATGCTTGGTACTATAGATGTGCCCATTTACTGTAGAGTGCAAGCAATTAAATTGGCCTAAATATTCTTTTAGATAAATATAAGTTAATTTATCATCGCTTATAAAGCAGCCTTCTTGCTGTTTTTTTAATAGATTAATTACTTCGTTTGGATTAAGTTCCTTAGCTAAGCAACACGTTTGCTGCTTTGTCAGTTGCTCACTCATCAAGCGATAGGCTAGTTTTTCTAAAGATTGCAAGACATAAGCACGCTTTGTGTGGTAATTAAGTGCTTTGGTATGTAAAGCAACGAGTTGAGCTTGCGCCACTACTAGCAACATAATAATACTTAAGAAAATGACGGTCGTTAATAATATGATTCCCTGCTGCTTCAAGGCATACGCACTCTGGTATTTAAGCTAATCACCCGGTCTTCTAGACCTAACTTAATAACAACTTCTTGATAATCTTTATTTTTTAATATTTTTACAGCAAAAGAGCTAATAGCCGTTGTCAATTGCTCTGCATGACTTACCTTGTAAAAAAGCTTGTTAATACTCTGCTTCCGAGCTTGCATAAAAAATTGCTCCTCTAGCCATGCGCCTATGTAACCAGGCGAGGCATAGTCAAAAAGAAGTGGTTTTTTTAAAGTGATTAATAAACCGGACGAAATAACCTTAACTGCTTCTATTTCCTGAATTTCACCATGAAAGCAGTCAGTAATTGCCACAACTTCGCCAGGTGTTAATGTTTTATTGGCAATTAATAAATGCTTTGCATCAAGTTGTTTAGTGATTAAAAAAAAGTCATCGCTCATGCGCCTCACAATTAAGTGATTACTGCCACTACCTTTTGTCTCGATAGCTATAAGCGCTGATTGTTCATTACGCCTATCTTGCATAGTTAAGTAATTAATACTAAGGCAAGGGGTAAAGCCTGCACTCCTAATGCTGTCACGTAGTAGTTGACTGACTAACTGCACATCACTATTTTGTGCAAATTTTTTTTGCGTGCTCAAATAATGCTGCTTACTGTTTAAATAAAATTGCATCAACATCCCTAGCAATAAACACGATAAAGTAAGGCTAATGAGTAGTTCAATTAAGCTCACGCCTCGTTGCATAAGTGCCATTTAAGACGTCAGTGCAACAGCGCCTCTGCCATACACTGCTCTTTTAAGTTAATTACTTTATTTAACGAATCCCCATGAATAACTAATTGGTGGCTTACTAAGTAGCTGTGTAGTTGTTGATTTAAGAGAGATAAAACAGTGGTGCTCATTATAAATAAAGAAATAAGCACTTCGATTAAAGAAAATCCGCGCTGCATAAAATAATCCATTTTTGAGGTTTGAATTGCCGGCTTAGGATAATCTTTTCATCCGGTAGAGGCAATGTTTAATTTTAAACAGAGCATTCACTTTGTGGTATTTCTTAAGTAATATGACTAACTTACTAAGATTTTTGGGATAACCGCACTATTAAGGAGAGAACGTTGCCTTGTGATTATCAACAGCTGCCCCATATCGGTATTAGAAATCTCAACCCTTATGTGCCGGGAAAGTCAGTCGAGGAACTCAGTCACGAACAGGGAATAACAGACATTATTAAACTTGCCAGTAATGAGAACCCATTAGGCTGTAGTTTTAAAGTAAATGCTGCTATTAATAAATTAAATCACTTAAAAATCGCTACCTATCCTGACGCCGCAAATCACCCTATTAAGAAAAAATTAAGTGCAAAATTAGGTGTTTCTGAAAGCAATTTAGCATTAAGTAATGGCTCAGACCTATTATTTTCCTTACTACTTACTATTTTTGGCCTACACACCAATAAGCATATGTTAACGCACGATCAGGCTTTTATTACTTATAGTATTCAGGCACAAATCTTAAGTATACCTGTACGTTCAAGTCCTTTATTGCCTAATTGGGAAGTTGACATAGAGGCTATGGTAAAAATGGCTAATGAAAATACCGCCATCATCTTTTTAGCTAATCCAAATAATCCTACTGGCCTGCTTATTCCACTAGAGAAAATTCATTACTTACTAAAAAATGTACCGGATTCAACCTTAGTAGTCATTGATGAGGCTTATTATGAATACGCTTATGAGCCGCACGAGCGAACCTCACTGAGCTTACTTGAGCAGTTTTCTAATTTAGTGGTCACCCGAACCTTCTCCAAAGCGTATGGTCTTGCAGGCTTAAGATTAGGGTATGCCATCGCCCATCCAGATATTATTAATTTATTACATAAGGTACAACTGCCTTTTTCAGTCAACCAAGCCGCTTTAGCAGGTGGTTATGCAGCGCTAGAAGATGAACAATTTCTTGCAGACACAATTGACTTAAATGCAGCGGGATTAAAACAAATGCAGCAGGGTTTAAATGCCCTAAACCTTAGCTCATTACCTTCTGCGTGTAATTTTATTACCTTTGATTGCGGTAAAGATGGTTTAACACTCTACCAGCAATTGCTCGAAAAAGGTATTATAGTGCGCCCACTTAATGCTTATGCCCTTCCTAATCACCTACGCGTTAGTATTGGTATGCCGGAACATAATACTCGATTTCTTAATAATCTAGCAGCTTGTCTTGCAACATGAGGATATTTTTATGAGTAGCGAATTACGTCAAAAACATTGTCAATCTTGTGAAGGCATTGGGGAGGCCTTAAATGACCAACAAGTTAAGCATTTAATGCCCCAACTTAACAATAATTGGCAAGTTTCGGCTGATAGCAAGGTCATTAAACGCTCGTTTAAATTTCATAATTTTTATGAAACGATGGCCTTTGTTAATGCGCTAGCTTGGATTGCTAATTTAGAAAACCATCACCCTGATTTAGAAGTTGGGTATAATTATTGCCATGTTAGTTTTATGACCCATGCCTTAAAAGGCCTCACCATGAATGATTTTATCTGCGCCGCCAAGGTTGATGCATTATTAATGGATTAGTTTTAACTTTATATTAAGATTTTAAACTCCCGCTTATGCGGGATAATATAGCATCGCTCACTAAGTTTTGGCCTTGTTGCGTGGATAGAATAAGTGATTAAAACGACCTTTTAGCCTGGGTGAAACGAAGTGAAACCCGGGTTTAGGTCCTGCGGACCTGCACCCAGGCGACATTTGTTTTGTCTTAATGCAGCCATTTGCTCGTCTTTGCAAGTAGGCATTGTTGCGTAGAAGAAAGCCGAAGGAGCTTGCAATGACGTATAAAGCTTAGTGGGTGATGCTAAGCTTATTTCTTATCAAGAACAGGCCTTACAATTAACACATCGCACTCTGCGCCATGCAAAATTGCATTTGCTGTTGAGCCTAGTAATAAAGAAAGCCCATGCTTTCCATGGCTACCTGTTACAATGAGATCAATATTTTTTTCTTTGGCAACCCGCAGAATTTCATTTTTGGTAGAGCCATATTCAATCATACAATGTGCTGCATCAATACCTAACATCTGCGCAAGCGATGCCAATTCTTTTTCTGCTTGCTCACGAATAGAAATCTCTACTTCCGCAAAACCAGCAAACCCTGGATAAGCATAAGCTGGAATAGGTTCTACTACATGAACAAGTAATAAATCAGCCCCATTCTCATCAGCAATTTTTTTAGCTTTTTGTGCGGCCTTAATACCTACTTCATCAAAATCCGTAGCAAACATTACCCTTTTATACATTCTAATCTCCCTTAGGACTTCTGCTTAATATAAGCCTATCAGAAATAGTAAAATTTTCATATGGCGCTCAAATGCATTAATTTATTTTATTAAAGCTCAGTAATTCTAGCAAATTTTATACCTTTTAATGGCACAGCAACGGGTTGCATATACCATTGCTCTTTTGTTAAATTAAGCGCTTAAATTATATCGTAGCAATCAAATACTGTGCCTAAAAGTATCTATTTACAAAGTAATTGCTATGATCTTGAAGTTTCGAAAGAGAACTATTTCATTTTGCGGGGTGCCCAACTGTGGGCTGAGATTATACCCATTGAACCTGTTCGGGTCATGCCGGCGTAGGGATTTAGTGATGTTCTTAGATATTGTTGGTGCATTGACCTCATTTTTAGCTACTTATTATTTTATTCGTTTAAATAGCCGCGGTTGGCTAATCAGTCTGGTGGCTACAAGCTTAAATGGTTGGCTTTACTGGCAAAAGGGCATTTATTCTGACATGCTCTTAGAATCATTTTACTTTATCACGACTTGCTATGGTTGGCTCCAATGGCAGCGCCCCATTACCAGCACTAATAAACCTATTCTTGTCTTAAAAGAGAAGCAATGGTTTACGCTAGGTATAGCAATTTTAGCGCTTTTTATGATTATCTTTTTCATTTTAACGGCGTTCACTAACTCGAACGTAGCAGCGCTTGATGCGCTAACAACGGCTCTAAGTTTGGCAGGCCAATGGCTTATGTGTCATAAAATTATAACAACTTGGCTAATTTGGTTTATTACTGATGCGCTTTATGCGTATTTATACTTACAAAAGCACATTCCCTTTCATGTTTTGTTAATGCTTATCTACACAATCATGGCTAGCTATGGCTATTTCAGCTGGCTTAAAGCTTTAAGAAACCATCGCCGAGATAGAATACAGCTGATTCCTAATTAAATATATTTAATATAATCTTAAGCTTTGTGGCTTAAACTAGGACACATATATTATAAAGTAGTCATAAGATGTTTAAGAAAACTGACTTAAGCTCAACCATCAGCATTCGAAGCTTACGAAATAACGCTCTCGAAAAATACGAATCGGAAAGAAAAAATTTTCAAGAAATAGAAGTGATTAGTTTTCCAGCGTATAAAATTTTAAATGGCGTTAGCTCAGAAACACGAGACGTATGTAGTTGCTGTATTTTTATTATCTACTCGAAATCGAATACCACCTATTTTTTTGGACATTTTAATAGCATAGAATATATTTTACCTTCCGGCCCAAGAAATCTGCTTAATGATGATTTTAAAGAGATAATGGGTTATTTAAAAGATAGCCCGCTACCAGTGGATACTTATGAAGCAATCCTAATTGGTGGGGAGCAACGTTTGTTTGATGCTATAGCAGCTTATCTATCCTCACAAAATATAAAAATTACTGCCAGTTATCACGATAATTACAATCAACTTGCGCTGGACGACACTTTACAAACTAAAAGTATTATTTTTAATCATACGACACATAAAGTCACTATATTTTCTGGCGTGCTTCCTAAGCAAACCCTTATTTTAGATAATGCACATCTAACCTTTAAAGATAATTTTCAAGAAAAAAAAGAGGAGTTAGAAAAATTAACAGCAGAGTGTAATAAAAAGGAGCTAGAAAAATTAATGGCAAATTATGGTAACGAAGTAACCGATGAATTAACCTGCAACCAGGCTTCATTTAAGCCTTAATAGATTGTTATTAAACCAAAGCAGCTCTGGTAGGTTATTCTGAATCTTGTTGGGCTGCACTGCGTTTAGCCCAACGTACCGCGCTTTGATCTTAACCACGGTACCCATTTTTATCTCCTACTTTCTAGGTAACGCTCTAACCCATGGTTTTAGTTTCCTAAGCTCAGGCGGTAACTGTTGTAAGGCAATTTTGGCTTGATTAGATTGACTATATTCACCCAAAGTCAGAACAAACCAATCTTTACCTCGTCGTTTTAGGTGATTTATTGTTGTCCCTTGAATGGGCTGCTTCCTTAGAAAGTGATTTAAACCTTCTTTATCAGCTCCTGCTAATAGTTGGATAGTATAAAAATTTTCTAATTGCTGCTCGGCTGTGGTTTTTGCCAAATTAGATTGCTTAAAAACCTCATCTATTGCCAATAAAGATGATTCTAATACCGTTTCAGCGATTTCTTCTGGGAAAATAGCACTGGCTATTGTGCTTTCATTAACAGTTACGAACTCTTGATGGTGCTGGTCAAGCGCCGTTGCAGTTACAGTTTTTGTCCTTTCTTCCTGGAGTGGCAAACTTTCTTGTTCATGATTAATAGGGATAGCAAGCAGCTTACTATCTAATTTTATATCATTATGTCTGATTAGATTACTTTTTATAGTACCATTTCCCTTAGTCAAGTCAGCATAACTTGCTGCTGGGGAATTAGATTTAATCTTTGCCTGGCCTAAATAAGTCATAGCTAAAAGCAGTAAAAATAAACTTGTAATAACCGGTAAACGCTTAGTTAAAAATGAGTAATTTGTCTTATTTAAATTAAAGAAAGAAGCCAAATGTGTATTAATTTGAGCAATACAACCACTGGTTAAATCATAAAATTCATTTAAAATTTTATCGGTTAACTGTTTATTTAACCCTTTGGTAGAGACAGGTAATTTTTTCAATAAATATTCTTTAGTCTCTTGCTTGCTTAACAGACCCAAATCAATCGTGTGAATTAAGTCTTTAAATGTATCGCCATGCAATACATTTAAAAGGGGATTAAGCGAAAAATCGGATGCTAAGCAAACATGGAAAAAATTATTTCTATATTTTTTCACTTCATGCAGCAAGTTTTTTAAAAAATCTTCCCTTAGGCAATGTGCATTATCAATAATGATTAAGATATGTTTTTTAAGCGTATTGATTTTTTCGACTAAATCACTTAATTGCGGCTCAGAACTAGCCGGTAAATGACAAAACTTCTCAATTTGTGTTAAGGTCTGCGCTTCTGCTAAAGGAACTTTAGCATCGACAGTATAGGCACTTATTTCGGCACTTAAACCCTCTTGTAATAATTGGATGAACGCTGTTTTTCCGCCACCTTGTTCAGCCATGACAACAATCATCAAATCATTAAATAATATGAGATGATTAATAAAATTAATCTTGGCAAGCCAGTTATTAGGCTTATATAGTAACGTATTGACTGATTCAGTAGGTGATATAGCTGCATTGGAACTAGATAACATATCGTTATTCTCCCTCAACTGCGCTAACCATCACTTGTTGAATCATTAATCCATTAATGTTAGTTGCAAGAGAGCAATTGCCAATTCCTTTAATCACAATAAAGCGCAACGTATTATTCTTAATTTTTTTGTCTGTTGCTAACAACATTTGTAAATGCTCCAGATTAATATCTTTTGGTATTCGTCTAGGTAAATTCGCTAATGTTAATAACTCGTCTATTTCTTCCACAGCCTGCAAGCTTAACTCCCCTAGCTGATGAGATAATAAAGCAGCACAATATAAACCTATACCTACTGCTTCGCCATGCAGCCAGCGCTTATACTGTGTATAAGCTTCTAAGGCATGCCCTATGGTATGGCCTAAATTTAGTAAGGCTCTAAGGCCTGATTCACGTTCATCCTTTTGCACATAATTTGCTTTGATTTGGCAGCACTGATAAATAATCTCAGCAAGTTCAGGCGAGTTTCTGGACAAGCCTTTTTTTAAAGCATGCCTTACATTAGAAAAAAAATCCCCGCCTTCTAAAATGGCATATTTAATGACTTCAGCAAAGCCTGCCCGAAATTCTCGTATAGGTAGCGTATTTAAAACAGCAACGTCAATAACTACGGCATTTGGTTGATAAAAACTGCCAATCATATTTTTACCTTGTGGATGATTAATAGCAGTTTTTCCACCTACTGATGCATCAACCTGAGCTAGCAATGTCGTAGGAACTTGAATAAAGTCAACGCCACGCTGATACGCAGATGCCGCAAATCCCGCAATATCACCAATTACCCCACCACCTAATGCAATGATAGTCGTGTCGCGATGATGCTTTTTTTCGATTAGTGTGTCAAATATCTGAAAAAGGCTTTGTTGATTTTTATATTCTTCACCATCAGCAAGAATGACACAATCACATTGCTTATCGGCAAACAAGCGTTGTAGACCTTCTAAATACAAAGGCGCAATCGTTTGATTGGTAATGATCATCACTTGCTTAGATTTAACATAAGCAGGCAATAATTCATTATCTTTTAAAAAGTTAGTTCCTATTAAAATAGGGTAATCATGTTGTAGTAAATTAACCTTTAATTGATAAAGCAACTCAGAGCTCGCCATAAATATATTTAATAATATTATTAGCAACTGCTTTAACAGTTAGTTTATCCGTTTCAAAGCTAATATCAGCTAACTCTTCATAATAGGGTTCGCGCTCATCACGCAACATTTCTAAACGTCCTTCTAGATCGTCTGTTTGTAGCAAAGGCCTTTTCGTGTCACGTTTGGTGCGCTCAAATTGCTGCTGCAATGATGTTTTTAAATAAATAACTGTTCCTCGACCAGCCAAAGCATTACGGTTCTCAGGTGTCATTACCACACCACCACCGGTAGCGAGGACAATATTTGTCTTTTGCGTTAACTCATCGATTACTTTCTGTTCACGTCGTCGAAAACCGTCTTCCCCTTCAATATCAAATATCCAGGAAATATCGGCTCCTGCACGTTCTTCAATTACTTCGTCAGAATCAAAGAACTCTAATTTGAGCTCTTTTGCCAAAGTACGGCCAATAGTGCTTTTTCCTGCTCCCATAGGCCCAATTAAGAAAATATTGCGTACTTTAACTATGCTCATTTTTGATCACATACCTCTTTGCTAAGATAGAATTGCCTTAACAATTCTTTTTGATTAACGTAATACCTAAAGCTGACATTGACATACAACCGCCCGAACTTTGCTTTTCCTCCAAAACTTTAGGCGCATCTCTTATTAAATTATGATTTAACCACTAAGTATACAAAAAAGTAGATGTACATTCCGATTAAAATTGCAAATTATTATTAATTTCTTATTAATTATTCAAGAAGTTTATTTATATACAGCTATTGGCTTGCCAAATTTGTCCAAACCAACACCCTGTCCATTCACTGTCATAATCGATAAATTATCCGTTATTATCCTTGGAGTAATGAAAATGAGCAACTCCTCATTTCTAATTCTAGAGTGTTTATTACGAAATAAGATACCAAGCCCTGGTAATTCGCCTAAAAAAGGCACTCGATTAATGGTATTATTTTTATCTTGTCTGTAAATACCACCTAATACGACTGTTTGGCCATTGTTTACTAAAACATTCGTTTGTATTTGCTTAGTTAAAATAGCAGGTACACCATTAACCAAACGACCTGATGGTGCGTCTTGATTAATCTGTAAGTCCATCAGAATCTTATTATCCGGGGTAATTTGTGGCGTTACTTTCAAGCTAAGCACTGCTTTTTTAAAGGCTACAGCTGTAGCTCCACTGGAAGTCGCCTCTTGATAAGGAATTTCTTCACCTGACTCAATCATAGCTGATTGTTGATTAGTCGTCATTAAACGTGGACTAGCAATAATGTCGGCCTTATCTTCACTCTCTAACGCTGATAGCTCTAAATCTAGTAAAACATCATCACCAAGTTTAGCTAAAGCAATTCCAATAGACGCTGGATTAGCGGCAGGTGCGGCCAAATCGACATTTAAGCGATCAGCTAATGGAATTATCTCGGCTGGTGGCACGCCTGCGGCTAACTGATTTGCGCCCTCTAATGTTCCACTTAAATGAGGGGGGCGAGAAACACCAAAACGAACGCCTAAATCTTTAATGGCTTCCCGAGTTACGTTCACAATACGCGCCTCAATTTGCACCTGCTTAACTGGAATATCCAATTGTTTAATCAGCTCACGAACACGTTCAATTTGCTCACCAACATCTTGAATCCAAATCATATTAGTGCGCTCATCAACGCTTACTGAGCCTCTTTTTGATAAAAGGGAAGTATTTTTATCTTTTAAAAGGGTAGCTATATCTGCAGCTTTAGCAAAATTTAACTGCAACAACTCCGAGCGCAATGGGACTAAATTAACAACCTCTTGCTGTGATTTAAGTTCTGCTTTTTCTCTATCTAATAACTCTTTAGCCGGCGCTACGAATATAATATTACCCGTTTGTCTCTTATCTAGATTATTGGTTTTAAGAATAATATCTAGCGCTTGATCCCAAGGCACATCATGTAAACGCAGCGTAATTTTACCTTCAACAGCATTGCTAACAATGATGTTAAAACCACTAAAATCAGCTAATAACTGCAATACAGCACGAATAGAGATGTCTTGGAAGTTTAACGATAGCGATTTGCCTGTATAAACTTGCTTTCTTAACTTAGCCTGCCTAATTTCCTCTGCAGTCAGAGGAAAAATATCCACAAAAAGTTGTTTATTGACTTGATAAGCAAAATGACCATAATCGCCTTTACTTTTAATCACGAGCCGGGCATTTTTGCCAACTTGACGCAGCGTCATGAGTTGGGCTGGGCTTTGAAAATCAGCAACATCATAGCGCTTCATTAGGCGACCAGGAACGCGAGTACTAATAAAATTAATAACCACTTCCCTGCCTGTTTGGCTTACTTCAACGGGAACACTGCTGCTAGACACATCAATAATCGCTCGACCAGCTTGCTTACCTGTACCACGAAAATCAATATTATTAATCGTAAAATGCGCTTTAACCGGCCTATTTGTAATAAATACTTCCTTACGCTGCTCAAACACTTGCGGTGTTTTACCACTCAAGGTCAGCGTATAAACCTTACCCGCCACATAACCTGAATAGATAGCTAATGTTGATAAATTAAAAACAGCACGCAAACGGTTATCCACTGCTAAAATAGTATAATCACTTAATGCACCTAAATTAATTTTTTTAGAAACCACAGTGTCGTCAAGTTGGTTGGTGACATTGGCAAAATCAAGAACTAAGCGTGCAGGCTTTTGTGTAATAAAGCTAGTTGGTAAGGTTGTGATTGGCTTTGCAAAGATAAAATTTATTTTCACTCGTTCGTTTGGCAAGGGCGTTACTTTTAAGCCAACTAATGTATTGTCTTGAGCTAATAAGGGATTGCAAAAACAAATAAGCAATGCAACTACTAAAATGATTCTATGCAAAACGCAACTCCTATTTCCCTGCATTTAAATTAAAGATGGTTTGTTTTTTCTGCCACTTCCCTGCAGCCCGAATAGTTTCTTCAAGGACAAGGACCGTATCCGTAATACGCAGTATGCGACCAAAATTTTTTCCCATGTAATCGCCTGGCCTGACGCGCACAATCTCGCCGTTAGGTAGGCTAATCAAACCCCACGTGATAGAACCTTGTTCTAATGTACCAACAAATTTTAAAGCATCAAGTGGAAATTGCTCTAAACGTTGTTTTGGCCGTTTCGTGTCCGGCGCTAATTGATCAGGTACCGCAACGACTACTTCTTTCTGTTTAAATGGACTACGACGATTATCATTTTCAGGATAAATAAATTTTTTGGGTACCACAAATGTAGGTAAAGGCTCAATTGGACGTGCTTTTTTCGCCTTAACCTGCTCAATATATTGTCCTAAATCATCGTCCTGAGGAGATGAACAAGCTGTCAATATTAAAATCAATAATAAAATCAAACATCCTAGTTTATTCATTTAGTCTTATATCTGTAAATTTTTGCTGTTAATTGCATGACCAATAAATCACCGATAGGCTTTTTTTGCTTTTCATCCATCTGAGGCTTTAATTCAAAATCATGTAAGGTAACAATTCGGCTCATTTGGATAATACGACTAATAAACACCGCCAATTGGTGGTAATTACCTACAACAACGATATTAATAGGTAGTTCAATATAAAAATCGTGCTTTACTTCAGGCTGAGGCGCAAATCTATCAAATGTTAATCCACTGGCTATACCCGTTTTTGAAATATCCTCCAGTAAGCCTGGCATTTCATTTTCTGCAGGTAGCTGCTTTAATAGCGCACCAAATCGTTTATTCATTTCTTGTAGCTGATTTCTATAAGCAAATAAATTAGCCGCTAATTGTTGTTTTCGTTCAAATTCCTCTTTTAAGGTTGTTTCTTGTGCTAAAAGGCTGTCGCGTGTAGCGAGGTTAGGCTTGATTAACAAAAAATAGCCAAAAGCAATAATAGCAGCTGCAAGTATCGCTGCTGCTAAATATTTAACGACTAATGGCCATTGACCAGCGTTTTCTATTGTTAATTCACTTAAGTTAAAATTATTCATCATGGCGCATTTTTTGGTTTAAGAACAAAGCTTAGAATAAATTCATTATTTACAGCTGTCGTTGCTTCTTTGCTTTTTTTAATTTCCGTTAATACAGGCTCTTTAATCCAGGGACTTCGTTCAATATTACGCATTAAGATAGAAACATTCGTATTTGATTCCGAATAACCTTGTAGCGTGACTTTATCACCTTCTCTTGTAACCTGGGTTAGATAAATCCCGTCTGGAACTACTTTAATTAACTCATCAAATAAATAGACCGTTAAAGTCCGCCTCGCTTGTAGGCCTTGAATTATTTTCATGCGCGAAATTAAACCCGCTCTAACCTCTTTAAGTTGCTTTATCTCGATAATTTGTCGGTTAAATGTGTTAATTTCATCTTGTAGGCGCTGATTTCTTGCTGTTTGAATATTAATTAAATCATGCACATAATAATTTATAAGCATAACAATACCGATGCCGATAAACGTAGCACCTAATAATAGGGTCAGAAATTTTTTCTTTTCCTGCTCGCGCCTTCGTTCTCGCCAAGGTAATAGGTTAATATCAGTCATAGCGATTTACCAATATTCCTTAAAGCTAATCCACAAGAAATCATGAGAAACGGAGCATCATTAGCAATGTATTCAGCGTTTATTTTTCTTCCTAAATTTAAATAGCTAAAAGGATTAGCCGCAAGAGTAGGTATTTTTATTTCTTGTTCAATTGCTTGCACTAAGTTAGGCAATTTAGTTACCCCACCTGTTAAAATGATTTGGTCAACAGTAGTGTAATTACTTGTAGAATAAAAAAATTGTAAAGCACGTTTTACGTGTAAGGTTAATGTTTCTATGAAGGGGATAATAATTTCCTCATGATAATCTGCTGGTAAAGGTTGTTGAGCCTCAATTCGTAAAGCCTCTTCATGTGAGATATTATAATGATGCTCAATAGCATTAGTAAGGTGGCTGCCGCCAAATTCCTCTTCCCGTGTGAAGATAATTTCATTATTGCGTAACACATATAAATTGGCAAACAATGCGCCAATATCAATAACCGCAATAATTTTATTTACGCTTTGGGGAAGTAAATGCTCTAATAAGATATGACACACCCTTTCTACTGCAAAAGACTCTACATCCATGATTTTAACTTGTAAACCTGCTCTTGTTGCTGCTTCTATACGGGTAGTCACATTTTCAGAACGTGATGCCACAATCAGTACATTCAACATGGCCGTATTCCTGGCGGAATGACCTATAATTTCAAAATCAATATTAATTTCTTCAATTGGAAATGGAATAAATTTATCTGCTTCCATAATGACTAATTCTTCAATTTCCGAGTCATTCAATCCTTCATTAATCTGCACAACTTTACTGATTACCAGTGAATCGGGCACAGACAATACAGCAACTTTACTCTTTAAGCGGCTACGCTCAATCACATTTTTTATCGTTTGACTGACAATATCAATATCTTTAATGGTATGCCCTTCAACAGCACTAGGCGGCAACATCTGATAGCCATACCCTTCAACAATACGATGACCTGCTCTTCCAGATATTTCAACAATTTTAATAGACGTTGAGCTTATATCTATTCCTAAAACAGGAGGACATTTAGTATTAAAATTAAACAATGTTACCATCTCCATATGTATATATAGCATGCTAGCTTAAGCCCTATAAAAAATAAATCTTTATTAGGGTTTTTATTCAAAAACAAATGTCAATTTTACTGTTTTTTTAACATACTATTTAATTGAATGTATGTAAGATTTTTAAAAGAGCACATTAATTCTTAACTCATTAAACTGTTCAAAGCTTGCACTTGCAGCCCGGATTAAATATAGTTGGTAACTATGGAAACTACTCTTTAAATTACGTGAAAGGAGCTTTTATGTCACGCTTACAGGAATTTATCACTAAATTAGGCCGAGTTATTATACGTTATGCTGAAAGTCAAACGTCAGACTCTTACAATACTGAAGAAATTTTAGCTAAGCCTTACCCACAAATAGTAGAGGAACTAACTGACCTTATTCAAAAAGCAATTAAATATGAAACCCGAAACACAGTCTTAAATTATATTGTCTACGTGATAAACACAGTAAAGCCGCTGGTAGCAAAAACAACACCCTTAACAGAAGAAGAAACATTACTAATCAAAGAGATCCTCAATAATTTTCTAATGACTTTATTTGAGTTACTAGATATCACTAAATCAACCGAGGTACAACTAAAGTATAATAATATTGAGACGACAGCACAACGCTTTATTAGTACTAGAAGTTGGACAGTATCACGTGTACTTTCCGTTATGGGGAAAACGCTAACTGATTATTTAGTAAATAATATTAGTGCTAAAACAAGTAAAGAAGTTGCTTACTATGTTGAAACAATTATCGATGAACATCAAAGCATTATGCTTAAGCCATTGCTTGAAGAGCGGATAAAAGAACTGGAAGAAATTAAGAAACAACAAGAAGAACTTATTGCACAACTACAACAACAACTTGAAACAGAGCTCAGTTCATCCCAACTACCCGAAATGAAAAAGCAGTTAGCTTTTCTAGAGGAACAATACAATGATGCCAAACAAACAATTGCTGGCCTACAAAAAGTATTAATTCAATTACAACAGCAACTTGAAAATCAAAGCAGTGATTTAAAAGAAGCAAAAATACAACTTCTTGCCGCACAAACACAATACCTTGAATCTAAACAAATCATTGATAAGCTAAAACAAGAAAATGAGTACTTTCAGCAACAACTTCAAGTTTGCCAATCTGAATTACGGGAAACTAAAGATCAGCTCAATTTTTCCCAAGAACAATATAATAAATTGGAACAAATTATTGCTAAATTGCAAAAAGAAAGCTCACTTTTACAACATCAGCTTGAGACTAAACAAGTTGAATTACAAGAAACAAAACAGCAACTGACTAGTTCGCAAGAATCAAATCTTAAATCTGCAAATACTATTGCAACGCTACAAGAAGAAAATAGACAACTTAAGGCAACTAGAACAACAACTCCCCCTATTTTAATGCCTAATCTACTGCTAGGTGGGCGTTCATCTTTTCATGGTTTCTTTCCTAATACTCGTATATTTGAGCGAACTAACGACACAGGTTCACAAAATAATGATTCTAGCGTAGGTTCCTCTTCCTTAAATCCTGGCGGCTCAGGTACTGGTACTATCGAGTAATTTTAGAACTAATTTCTTAAAGATTACCAAAACTAGGCCTCTTAAATGAGGCTTACCTGCTAAAACTAAGTTATTTTTAAATAATTATGCTTAGTATCGTTCGCAAAGTTAGGTCAAATAGCGTTATAATCGCAAGTTCAATAAATTTAAGTGCAAATTTACATTATTTCTAATATGAAAAAAGCGATTTATTTTTGGCGACATAGTTTATGGTCGCTACTTAGCCTTTTTTTTCTTCTTATCATTGGGGTAAGCTTCCTCTATTTATATTTAGAAAGCCAATTACCTGATGTTGAATCTCTTAATACTGTCCACTTACAAGTTCCCTTAAGAATTTATACCCAAGATGGAAAATTGATTCAAGAATATGGTGAAAAAAAACGCATTCCACTCATGTATGATGAAATTCCTAAAATGCTAGTTTATGCGCTGCTAGCAACCGAAGATCAACGCTTCTTTGAGCACTCTGGGGTTGATATTTTTGGTCTAGGCCGCGCTACGTTGCGTATGATTCAAACTGGAACTAAATCGCAAGGCGGCAGTACGATTACCATGCAAGTTGCACGTAATTTTTTCCTAAGCCGCAAAAAAACCTTTTTACGTAAATTCAATGAAATTTTGCTAGCGATTAAAATTGACCGCGAACTAAGTAAAGAAAAAATCCTTGAACTTTATCTTAATAAAATTTATCTCGGTAATCGCGCTTACGGTGTAGGTGCAGCAGCCAGCGTATATTATGGCAAACCTTTAAAAGAACTTAATTTAGCTGAATTAGCTATGATTGCGGGCCTACCGCAGGCTCCCTCTACCCAAAATCCTATTGTAAATCCTGGGGCTGCACGTAAGCGGCGTGATCATGTGTTAGAGCGCTTATTTGAAGAAAAATACATTACGGAAGAGCAGTATAAAGAAGCCATTAGCCAACCTATTACGGCTAAATACCATGGTGCAAATGTTGAAGTGCCAGCACCTTATGTGGCAGAAATGATTCGTCAATCGCTCTATAATCACTTTGGGCCTGCCGCTTATACAAAAGGCTATAACGTTTACACAACTGTTAAAGCACCATTACAATTAACTGCTAATCAAGCGGTAGCAGAGCATTTAATCAATTATGATCATCGGCATGGTTATCGCGGCCCTGTAGGTAACTTAGTCATAAAAGATAAGTCACCTGAATCATTGAGCAAACACCTCCTTCAATACCCAGCTTTTAATGGTTTAGAGCCAGCAATTATCCTTGCTGTTGATAACAAGGAAGCGCAAGCATTAACACGCACTAATCAACACTTTACGTTAGGGTGGGAAGGCATGTCTTGGGCAAGGCCTGCTCTTAAAAAAGGTTGGGTTGGTAAACAGCCAACCAGTGCTAAGCAAATTCTTAAAGCAGGTGATATTGTTTATGTCAAGCAGCAACAAGACACTTGGATTTTAAGTCAACTTCCTGAAGTTGAAGCGGCTTTAATCGCATTAAATCCCAACAACGGCGCGCTTGAAGCCTTAGTTGGAGGCTTTAATTTTGATAAAAGTAAGTTTAATCGAGCCACCCAATCTAATAGACAACCTGGTTCTAGCTTTAAACCCTTTATCTATGCCGCAGCCTTAGATAAAGGCTATACACTAGCAACCTTAGTCAATGATGCGCCGATTGTCGTAGATGATCCAAGCCAGCCAACGTTGTGGCGCCCACACAATGACAATTTAACATTTAATGGCCCAACGCGTCTTAAAGAAGCACTGGTACGCTCACGTAACATGGTTTCTATTCGGGTACTAGATGACTTAGGCTTCAATTATACCATTGATTACGTCTCCCGCTTTGGTTTTCATAAAGAGAAGTTACCAAAGGCTTTATCATTAGCGTTAGGTACTTTATCAGTAAGTCCTATGGAGTTAACGACAGCCTATGCAGTTTTTGCTAACGGCGGCTATAAAGTTGAGCCTTATTTAATTGATCATATTACGGATAATGAAGGAAAACTGTTACTACAAGCCAGCCCCGCCAAGGTTTGCCCAGAGTGTGATGGGCAAGAGAACACTATTGATCCCTCTTTACTGGCGCCACGGGTTATCCCTGCTGATATTGCATTTCTGATGTCCTCTGCTTTAAAGGGTGTTGTTCAGCATGGAACTGCTCACGCTGCCAGTATACTTAATCGTCAAGATATTGCTGGAAAAACGGGAACAACTAACGAGCAAGTTGATGCCTGGTTTGCAGGCTTTACACCCGATATCGTAGTAACAACTTGGGTTGGTTACGATAATCCACAATCGTTGCATGAATATGCAGCAAGCCTGGCATTACCTATGTGGATTGATTTTATGAAAGTTGCTCTACAAGAAATACCTGAGAAAGCATTGCCGCAGCCTAAAAATGTTGTAGCCGTGCGTATTGATCCAAAAACAGGCTTATTAGCTAGGCAAGATCAAAGTAATAGCATTATAGAATATTTTAAAGAACAAGATGTGCCAACAGAGGAAGGTGTCGCCAGTATGCCAAATGTTGCAGGAGTGCCAGAGCAACAGCAGGAGCAGGAAGATTTATTTTAAGTGCTTCAAATTCGCTTCATTTATCATTTTACCTAGGCATTATTGCTGCCTAGGTAAGGAACCTAACACCACAGTCCCATTAGATTACGCTAGCTTTTTAATGCATTCATAGCCGGAATATAATCATAACCTAAATCCAAAGCCACGGCTTCATAAGTAATCATACCCTTATGAACATTTAAACCATTTAATAAATGTGGATCATCTGATAAGGCTGATTTAATACCTTTAGTCACTAAATTCATTACAAACGGCAAAGTCGCATTATTTAAAGCAAAGGTAGACGTACGGGGTACAGCGCCGGGCATATTCGCTACACAATAATGGACAACGCCATCGACAACATAGGTAGGTTCTTGATGAGTAGTCACACGGCTTGTTTCAAAGCAACCACCTTGGTCAATCGCCACATCGACAACAACGGAGCCTGGACGCATTGCCTTTAGCATGGAACGCGTGACTAATTTAGGTGCTGCTGCTCCATGAACTAAGACCGCACCAATTACTAAATCAGCTGAAGTCACATAATGCTCAAGGGCATCAGAGGTCGCATAAATGGTATTTAATTTAGCACCAAATTGAAAATCTAATTCTCTTAAACGAGGCAGCGATTTGTCTAATACAATAACCCGTGCCTCCATACCCATAGCCATACGCACTGCATTGGTGCCAACCACCCCACCGCCAATGACAACTACATTTGCAGCAGCTACCCCTGGCACGCCACCTAATAACACCCCACTACCGCCTTGAGCCATTTCAAGGCAGTGAGCACCCGCTTGAATTGACATACGGCCTGCAACTTGTGACATAGGTGTTAACAAGGGTAACCCACCGTCGTCTTGAGTCACAGTTTCATAAGCTATGGCGGTCACGCCTGATTCTTTTAATAAACGTGCTTGTTGTGGATCTGGCGCTAGATGTAAATAAGTGAATAGGGTTTGACCTTCTCTTAAGCGTTTACATTCAATAGGCTGCGGCTCTTTAACTTTAACAATCAATTCTGCCTTAGCAAATACTTCATCAGCCGTATCAAGAATTTCAGCGCCTGCTGCTTGATAATCTGCATCACTAATGCCAATACCAAGGCCCGCTCCTTTTTCCACAAACACTGAACACCCAGCTCGAACAATCTCTCTAACACTTGCAGGAACTAAACCAACCCGATTTTCTTGCGGTTTGATTTCTTTAGGCACACCAACAATCATAATATCTCCTAATGTTGCTTCAATTGCTCAATCAATTCTGGAACTAATTCAAATAAATCGCCCACTAAACCATAGGTCGCAATTTGAAATATAGGAGCATCAGCATCTTTGTTAATAGCAACAATGATCTTTGAATCCTTCATACCAGCTAAATGCTGTACAGCCCCTGAAATTCCTATAGCGATGTATAAATCAGGGGCGACAATTTTACCTGTCTGCCCAACCTGGCAATCATTGAGAACATATCCGGCATCAACCGCTGCTCTTGACGCACCTACAGCAGCGCCTAAAGCATCTGCTAGTTCTTCAATCAGTTTAAATTTTTCTGCGTTTTGCAAACCCCGACCGCCTGAAACAACAATTTTAGCACTAGTCAGATCAGGTCTAACGGACTTGCTTAATTCCTGTTTAACGAATGTTGTGTTAGTTTCATCAATAGCATTTTCGATTACTTCAATGCAGCATGGCTCTTGCGTTGCTGAAACGCTTTCAAAAGCTGTCGTGCGAATGGTTAACACTTTTTTAGCATCAAGTACTTTGACGGCCTCGATGGCATTACCGGCATAAATAGAATGCTCAAAGGTATCTTCATCAATAATGCGAATAACATCTGACACTTGTGCCACATCCAATTGAGCAGCAATCCGAGGCATTAAATTTTTACCAAACGTCGTTGATGGGGCTAATATGGCTTGGTAATTTTCTGCTAATGATAACACAAGCTTACTGGTATTTTCTGCTAGCTGATGTTCATAACATTGATTATCCACCAATAAGACTGCACTTGCGCCAGCTAACGTGGCTGCCTCATTAGCTACTTGCCTGCATTGATAGCCTATGACTAATAATACCGGGTGTTCGTCTAGACCTAATGCCGCAGCAAAGGTACTACGAGTTGAGGGATGCATTTTTTGATTATCATGTTCTACAATGACTAAAACACTCATTTTTTCTCCTTCAAAGCGCTTTGGCTTCATTTAATTTTTCAACAAGTGTCTTGACTGAATCAAGGATCACGCCCGCTGTACGTGCTGAAGGAGGTTTCACAGAAAGTATTTGAATATGGTCTTTTAAATCTAATTGCAAACTGTCCACCTCTAGAATATCTAAAGGCTTGCGTTTTGCTTTCATAATATTAGGTAGGCTTGCGTATCTAGGTTCATTTAAGCGTAAATCAGTACTTACCACGGCAGGTAAATTCATGGTTAATGTTTCTAAACCACCATCTATTTCACGCGTTACCGTAAGCGATTTGCCTTCAATTAAAATTTTCGAGGCATACGTTGCTTGTGACCAATTAAGAAGTGCCGCTAGCATTTGCGGTGTTTGGTTATTATCGCCATCAATCGTTTGCTTACCCATTAATACTAATTCAGGCTGCTCTTGATTTACGATCGTTTGTAAAATTTTAGCGATGTTTAAACTGCAGTAAGCCTTTTCACTCTTAATAAGAATTGCCCTATCTGCTCCTAATGCTAACGCATGTCTTAAGGTTTCTTGCGCCAAATCGTTGCCAATGGTAACAGCAATGACTTCAGAAGCAATATTTTGCTCTCGCAAGCGAATTGCTTCTTCTAGAGCAATTTCATCAAAAGGATTTATTGACATTTTTACATTTTGTGTTTCAACCCCAGTGTGATCTGGTTTTATCCTTATCTTGACGTAGGGATCAATAACACGTTTTATTGCAACAAGAATTTTCATACTTCCTCGCTGGAAATCCAAATCAACAAGCATCTTGCCAGAGGTATATATCCAATTCAAGTTGGGAAGCATTTTATTCTTTATCGAATAATTTAAACGGACTGTTAAGTACCAAAATCAACATCACTTCTAAACTTGTACTTTAACTATAGTTTAAACAAACACAACCCTTCAAAGTAATCGTTTAATTTTTTAAAGCTTAACGCATTTTAATTTCGGTTAGACAATCTTCAAATTTTTCTTTATGAGCTTGTAAGTCATCCATCATCTTATCTCGGAAATCAAGAGGATATTCATTACCGATTCTATAATAGTATTCAACCGGGTAAAATGGATCACGTGAATACGTAGGGTATTTATCAAAATGATCAGAAGATAAGTTAATTTCACAGGTAACTGTTAAGATTTCTTCTTGCGCACCTCTAAGAGGTGGCGTACCCAAAATTCCTTTTGGAAACAATTTATCATATTGCTCTATTACAAAGTCTTTAATGTCTTTAATTTTAGCTCTAAACTCAGATGCTGGAAAAATTAAACCCTCATCCTCATACCATGAATCCACAATCCAGGCAGGCCCCCATTCATCTGGATTTGCTAGATTGCTATTGGCAGCGCGGTTGACAATGACAAACCCATGATCAAAGGTTGAAGTACCTGTTAATTCTATCCTGGTAATGTCAGCGTTGTTTTCCCAAAGATATTTAGCTAATAAAGCTGATCTATCACCACAATTTCCTTGTCTCCTTACCATAGTTAACATCGCTGCCCCAAGTAAGGTAAGTTTCTCTAGACTCAAATCAAATTGGCTATCCTCTAGTGGTGATACCCCATCGACACGAGCATTTAGCTTTAAGTGGAAGGGGTTGCCTTTTGATTGAATTAAATTGGCACGGTAATTCCATTTTTTATTAAAGAAATAAACCAAGTGGTTGTTATTAATACCAGAATTAAATGTCCCTTTACGTTCAAGCAAGGGCAAATTGTTAGTTTTAAAAAATTTACCATAAAAATTGTAACGCTCTTCAAGAAATGAGTTCCAGGCATTTGTTTTTTTTACATCTTTAACTTTATTTGAGGCACCCCATTCGCACATACTTAAAACATAGTGTAAAGCATTTTTAAGTTTTAATTTCACTCGCTCTTCATTAGTTAGCTCAATATTTTTTTTCATAAAGATATCAATTGCTTACATATTTTTCAAAGAGCACGCATTATATTCTTAAAGACTAATTTTTAGTAGCATTTCTTAAGTTAAAAGCTCATTTAAATACATAGAAAATTCACTACCAATTTCAGCATGGCGTAATCCAAATTCAACTGCCGCTTGTAAATAACCTAATTTAGAACCGCAATCATAACGCTTACCACGGAAGTGATAAGTAGTCACTGCTTCGTAATTTAGTAAGTGCTGAATCGCATCGGTTAACTGAATTTCGCCGCGATGATCGGCTTTAATGGTTTTAAGAGAAGAAAAAATACCTGCTGTAAAAATATAGCGCCCCACGGCAACATAATTTGAAGGTGCTTTTTCAACACTTGGTTTTTCAACCATGGCTTGTACTTGGGCATAATCACCGCTGGTATCACTTAGCCTAACAACCCCATATTGATGAACATTTTCCCACGGTACTTGTTGTACGGCAAAAATAGAATGCGCATGCGAGTTAAAATGCTCAGTCATGGCAGACAAGCAAGGCAGCTTTGATTCATCAATTAAATCGTCTGCTAACAATACCGCAAAAGGCTCATTACCAACCACATGCTCAGCACAAAGAATAGCATGCCCTAAGCCTAGCGGTTGATTTTGCCGCACGTACGTAAATTGAATATTAGTAGGCGAAACATTTTTCACTAATTCTAATAAGACTTCTTTTCCCTCTTCCTCCAAGCGTGCTTCTAATTCAAAATGCTTATCAAAATGATCTTCAATTGAGCGCTTAGTTGAGCTGGTAATAAAAATCATATGGGTAATACCTGCTTGCACAGCCTCTTCTACTGCATACTGAATTAATGGTTTATCAACAATAGGCAGCATCTCTTTTGGGTTTGCTTTGGTTGCTGGTAAAAAGCGTGTACCAAGGCCTGCTACTGGAAAAACAGCTTTTTTAATTTGCATAACCAACAAGCTCCATGCTTTCTTGTTTTGAAATAACAGGCCGACCAACAGAATAATAGTAAGCTATCCCTGCTTCTTGCACTGCTACTAATGAAAAACAGTTACGTCCATCAAATAGGGGCGCTCCCTGCAATTTATTACGTAAATTAGATAAGGAATAATTTTTAAAATGAGGCCATTCAGTGGCAATAATTAATACATCTAGATTAAACTCAAAAACCTCATCCATAGTCTGACACCAGACGATATCATCTTGCGGTTTAAATAATTGCTGCGCACAAGTTACAGCAACAGGATCAAAGGCTATGATCTTTGCTCCCGCATCCAAAAAAGCAGAAATAGCAACTAAGCTGCTTGCTTCACGCAAATCATCTGTACCAGGTTTAAAAGATAACCCCCAAAACCCAATTTTTAAGCCTTGTAACTTTTGTTTAAAATGCTTAGCAACTTGTTTGAATAACCAATTTTTTTGTAATTCATTAACCTTATCGATAGCCTCTAAAAATGAAGTATCTAGACCTATAGATTTAGCTGATTGCGCTAGCGCACGAACATCTTTGGGAAAACATGAACCGCCATAGCCAATGCCTGCTTGTAGAAAATAAGGGCCAATGCGTGGGTCAAGTGCCATGCCTTCACGGATATCATCAATGTCAGCATTAAATTCTTGGGCTAATTGACTGACTTGATTCATAAAACTAATACGGCACGCGAGCATAGCATTTGCTGAATATTTGGTTAATTCAGCTGAAGTTCTATTCATCGTTAAAAAAGGGACGCCCTGTTCGATTAAAGGTTGATACAGTTTTTTTAGCAGCGGCATGCAGCGTTTATCACCGCCTACAATAATTCGGTCAGCATTTAAAAAATCATCAATTGCACAACCCTCACGCAGGAATTCTGGATTAGAGGCAACATCAATCTTGATAGTTTTTTTAGCACTAGCTAATTTTTTCTTCACTAAATTTTCAATGCTATCGCCTGTGCCAACAGGCACAGTTGACTTCGTTATTAATAAAGCATCATTTTGCACATGCTCTGCCACTAAGTCTGCCACTGAAAATACTTGTGATAAATCGGCACTACCATCAGCTAGACTCGGTGTTCCAGTAGCGATAATAAATACTTGGCTGGATTGCACGGCATCAATTAAATCCGTGGTAAACATTAAATTTGCACAGGCTAATTGCTCTTGCACTAGCTTATCTAAGCCTTCTTCATAGATAGGACAAACACCTTTTTGCAACATTTCTATACGTTTAGTATTTATATCTGCACATATGACTTGATGACCAAGCTTAGCAAAGCAGGCAGCAGACACTAAACCAACATAACCAGCACCAAAAACTGCAATGATCATTATTTACTCACACTATCAACCTAGGGAGTATTATTAATAAAATTTACATGAATAACAAATAATCTTGTTAAAAGATGTCTATTATCTGATATTCAGCCGATCTTTGGTTAATTTTTTGAATTTAGAGGCGATCCATGCCTCAAAGTAGCGGGGTGCGAATATTGAGTATGGATTCGCGCCTACACGGAAAGCATTGTTGCATGGATAACTAAATGATCAAAACACCCCGTCATTGCGAACCTTTACGAAGTAAAAGGTGAAGCAATCCAGAACGGTACTATTTACAACACCCGCCCTAGATTGCTTCGCTTCGCTCGCAAAGACGAGCAAATGGATTAAAGCCATAGGCAGCTTAGTTTATCCACGCAACAATACCGCATCAGGATGACAATATTTAATCATTATTTAACAAATAACGCTTGCACGGCCTTTAATCTTTGATGTGGTTAGATAAAAAAAGTACCATCGACTGCGATATAATCTTCATCTACTACCCTAGGCTGCTCGTTTTGATTTTTGTTAAAATTGCTACTTAAAGATCGTATAATAACCTTTACTGCTTCCATTGTTTCCTGCGCCTTACTTCTATTTTCTTTAAAATAGGGTTGGCTAGCTAATCTATTAATAATGACTTCAGCTTCAGCTAATTTTTGTTCGGTTGGCAAAGACTTTACATCAATTTCTTTAAATTGTTGCAATGCCTGCTCGATAAGTTTACTTTTTTTACAACCTTTGCGCCAAGAAGCAAAATATTGCTGCTTTTGTTGCTCTTGATATTGCTCTAACTTCAAAGCCATTAATTTTAATTCTAACGTTTCAAAAATGAATTTACCGGGTAAAAAATATTGTGGCGCTAAAATTAAAGATTGGGAGTGAGCATTGGCTGGATTAGTAGTAGCCTTAGATGAAATAACAGAATCGATGAGCTGATAAACCTTTGAACAGGCTTCAATACCAAGGTAATAAGTGGTATTAATAGCTGCAAAATTCATACTAATAAAATAAAACGTTAAAGTCGTCGCTGCATTAGAGATTGCTCGGCTAAATTCATACGCTACATTGCCTAAATACTGCAAAATTTTTACATCAGATTTTTTAAGCCAGCTGCCACTTTGAGCAACTACATATAAAGCAGCATACAGTAAAGAAAGCTCCTCAAGATATAAACCTATACAAAAACCACTGGTCATATAAGGTAATGAGCTAAGAAAAATTTTTAGCCAACTAGGATCAATGCTATCTGTCATAGTTTGGCAGCACTTTATTTTTTGTAATAAAGTAATGGTGCTATCTATTAGCGCACGCTGGGTTAGCGTCTTTGCCAACTCTCTTTTTTTCTCAAGTCGAGCAATTAAGTCATCAATATAAAAGGTGTTAAACGTTTTAGACTCGAAAACAAAATCTTCCTCAGTAGATGCTGGCTGTTTTAGCTCATCAGCACAATTATCGATAAGCCTAAAGCAAAATCCACCATTATCAGCGCCATTACTCAAAGCACACTCTAGCCAACGCACTTCAGGAGAAAAATAAGGAGATTTATCGGGATGAAAAAGAGCAAGTAAAATACGACGTTGATGATTAATTTGCTCGTCTTGAACACCTTTCTCAGTTAAAAATTGCGAAAAAATCGTAATAAGCTGCACTTCAATTTTTTGCTTTTCTTCAGCCGTTAACTGCTTAATATGGTAGGACTGATTAGAAAAATCATAATCAGTATAAGTCTTTATAACATCTGCTAGGCTTTGATTAAGGCTATTCATTATTGTATCCTTACTAGCGTTGATGGAGTACACACGTCCTGTTCATTTATAGATTAAAGTAATGACTAAAAAAAACAACCTTTTTGCTTTCAGTTAAAATAAGAATAAATTAATTAAAAATGACTAAATTACCACTGCAAGTTAAAAATTATTTATTTAATAATACCCAACTTTTCTTTTTACTTTTTTTTCTCACAGCCTTATTAGCTCGACTCTATTTAAGGAGTTCTTTATTAGAGCTAGATGAAGCAGAACAAGTCATTTGGGCCCAGCAACTGCTTTCAGGTTACCCAAACCAGCCTCCTCTTTATTCTTGGCTGCAATACTGTCTTTTTCAAGTTTTGGGCATAAATTTAATTAGCTTGGCACTACTTAAATATACTTTATTGCTAGGTTGTCTTTACTATTATCATTTAATTTGTAGGTATTATTGCCCTAATAAATCGCTTGCCTTAAGCGCTACAGCAGCCTGGGTTTTAATAAGCTCTATTAGCATGGACTTACTAAAAGATAATACCCATTCAATATTAGCGCTTTTAACCGCGTGCATGACTTGGTATTGGTTTATTACGCCTACTAAATCCATTAATAATTGGTATATACGCTTAGGTATCGTTATTGGCCTTGGGTTTTTATCTAAATTTAATTACTTAATATTTCTAGTTATTTTTTTAATCAGTACGGTTATTCAAAAAGAATACCGTTTAAAATTAGTAAATTGGCGTATTTTAATTACTATTGCCTGCATACTTATTATTATCTTCCCTTACGGCCATTGGCTTATGCATCATTATCAAGTTGGCCTATATTCTACTTATAAGTTAACGCCGCAGCAAAAAACCCTGTTTGATGGCTTTATAAATCTGTTAGGTGCAAGTATCTTTTTTATAATGCCTGTTTTAATTAGCTCTTATTTCTTTTTCCCTCTAGCTTTTTCCTACAAAAAAACAGCGGCAACTGATTTACTCTTACACTATCATTTTATTTACTTCCCAATCTTAGCATTAATTATTTTGACAGCTGGTATACGTAATTTTGAGATGCGCTGGCTTATTCCTATCTTATTTCTAAGTCCTCTTTTGCTGTTTAGTCACTTAAAACCTAACAGTCATTTAACCAGCTATACAAAGCGCTTTCTCGTCTTTTGTCTATTGGTTCAGCTTATTTTTTTAGTAATTTTAAGTTATCGAAGTTACTATGGACATAATAAGCGAAAATCCATACCTATCATCGAGATTGCCAATAGTCATAAGAATAATCTCGAGCAAATTGACTCCCTTATGTCAGATTCACACTGGCTGCTGGGTAATATGCAATTACAATTTAAGTCAGCACAACCGTATCTGTATGTAATCAATCAAGCACTGCAATCGCCTTCAGGTCATGCGCTTATATTATGGGAAGGTGAGACTATACCCTCTTGGGCTGAAGCATTAATTAAGCAGTTTAAAACCAATGACATACGCTGGATTAAGGATAAAAAGAATAAAAAAATTGTCGCAGGCCAAGCGCTTATACATTGTAATACGCAGAAAAGCCAAACAGCTTAATCCAGATTGTTTAGATTGGCATTAAGCAGATGCTGAACTTCTGTGCAATCGCGATGCACGTTCTCTGGTAATTAAGTATAAATTGCGTGAATAAATAAAGACACCGCTGAATTGGCCAACAATGAAAACCGGATCTCGTTTATAGACTGCATACATAAATAGTGTTATTCCGCCTAAAAGGCTTAAATACCAAAAAGCAACAGGAATAACACTGCGCTTTTCTCGCTCACTTACTAACCATTGTACGATAAAGCGTGCTGAAAAGATGCCTTGGCCAATTAAACCAATGATCAGCCAAATATAATCTTTATTCATTCAGAAATCTCCGGAGCGCAGGGACGTTTTAAAAGCCAACGTACACCAATTAAATCATGAATACCAACAAATAACCTATTCATTACGCCATATTTAGATACACCGTGCCAACGGGGCCGATGATTCACTGGCACATTAACTAATGTATAACCGGCGCGCTTAAATAAAGCCGGTAAGAAGCGATGTAAATGATTAAAATGCGGCAAACTTAAAAATGCATCCCGCGGAAACAGTTTAAGACTACAGCCCGTATCAGGACACTGATCATGGAGCAAGGATTGCCTTACTTTATTACCAACTAGGGAAGACATTTTACGTATATAATTATCATCTCGCTTTTTTCGATTACCTAAAACAACAGTCTTAGTATTGGATAAGTAAGTGAAAAGACGGGGAATGTCCGCGGGATCATTTTGACCATCGCCATCTAATGTAACTAACATAGGGTATTTTGCTGCACGAGCACCACTGACTAAGGCAGCACTTTGACCATAATTGCGTTTATGACAAACCAAACGCAATAGAGGATTTTCTCGCGCCAAAGATTGGAGCCGACTGACAGTTTCATCAGTACTCCCATCATCAACAAATATCACCTCAAACGTAAATTGCTCTGCAGGTAAAGCAGCAGCAATTTCCTGATATAGATGCGCTACATTATCAGCTTCATTATAAACAGGTATGATAATGGATAAATAAATTAAGTTACTCAAAACATCCTTCCAGAGTTAAAATAATCACTAGTATAACGTATCTCGCCAAGCAGGTTCCAGCCAAGATTTTTTACGTAAAAACCAGAGCAATAAACCTACCACAAGCAAGGCTAAATAAGTTGCCGTTAAGACATCACTAAAATAATGATGAACCAATAAAACGCGTGATATCGCTATCGAAAATCCACTGAGTATAAAAATATAAAAATAACGCGGAAAAAGAACACATAATCCAAAGGCGATAGCCATGACTGTTGTTGTATGACCAGAAGGAAAAGACCAAAAAGGCGCTTTTGCTTGCAGCCAATAAAAGCCATAATATTTCCCATGAAACCACATATCAGGCCGCGCACGACCTAATAAAACTTTTAAAATACCACAAGCAATGCCACTTAAGACGACACATAACCAAAGAAACCACATACGCGCTTCCCAAAGAGAATTGCGCTTATAGCGAAAAAAAAGGGCAGCTAGCAAGAGGCTTGTCATATAAAGAATACCTAGCCCAAGCTTAGTAAAAAAATTAAGAAATATAAAATTAACGCGAAAATTCAAAAATGCTAAGTAGTCAGCCAATGGTTTATCTACATATAAAAATAATACAGTGATCATTAATACGTAAGCCAAAATAACCCAAGGCCTTGTCATCACTAATATTAATCGATTAAACGGCGCCATCTCTTTGTTTCTCCTCCTGACCTATAAGAAATAATTTTATCCAGCGCCCTTTACTATAATTAAACCCACGTACTTGAGCTAAAATTTTTATATTATTAGGACGATTAGACCAGGCTTGTAATGATTTATTATCAAATACAGCTAATTGTTTAGGATTAATCCGTAGCTGTTCTGCCGCAGTAGAGATATCAACAAAACGAACTAAGGTGGTATCGAGATTAAAAACTAAGCTAGGCTCGTCAAAACCTACGGCGAGTAAAGGTTGCTGGCTACTGAGTTTAGTTCTATCAATGTATTGGGTAAGATTGCTCGTTAACCAAATTGGCTTTAATGAAGGCAATAATTGATTAAAAATAAGCGGATATGTGAGAGCCGCTAAGGCAAAAATAGCAGCAAGGCTATATTTAAACTGACCTTGTCTACTGAAAAAAACAGCAATTCCTGAAAATACAATGATAATAGTACTTATCATTAAACTGCTTAAATTTGGCTCTTGATTGACCCAATAAGCAGCTAACATTAAAGCACAGCCGAAACCTACTGATAAGATAGTCCACAGATATTGTAAAAAACGATGCCATTTACTTGGCAGCATCGCTAGCTGTTGTCTAATTGCTAAAGCACATACAATTGCCAGAGCAGGAAATAAAGGTAATACATACTGTGGTAACTTAGTAGGCATGCACTCAAAGAACACCCAGGAGGGCACTAACCACGCTAACAAAAACTTAATAATCTTATCATGGCGATTCTTCCAAGCATAAACGCCGCCAAGCCAGAGAAATAAAGAAGCGGGCCAAAACGTTATTGGCAAGATAGCTAAATGAAACAAGGGAGGCTTGCCATGCGATTCATGCCCACCTTTTAATTTTGGTAATAAATCTTTATTAACCATTTGTAATAAATAGTTACTATGTTCTGCTTGATTAACCAATAGGAGCCAAACTAGGGTTAAACCTATAAACAAAATTAATCCCTGATAAACCTTTAATTGTGTTAGCCAATCTCTACGTTTCTCCATCACGTATAATGTTAAGACAGTTAATATACCTATTAATGGCGTTACTCCTTTTAAAGCAACACCAAACGCCATGGCTACCCAAAAACAAAATGGCCAAAACCAAGCGATTTTTTTTTGTTCATAGGATGACTGATAGATTATCCATAAAGCGCCCTGCATTAAGACAACAGAGCATAGTAACATTGCATCAATAACAGCCATATGAGCTTCTACAACCAGCAGTAAAGTAGATGCTAAAAGGCCGGCAGCAAGAGCGGCTGCCGCTCCGCCCACAAAGCGGCTCGCAAAGAGATAAGTAAGTAAAACTGACAAAAAAGCGCCTAAGGCCGAAGGAATTCGATAGGGCCAGATTTGATTAGTCTCTGCATGACTTAAGGATTGCACACTCGCTGCTTGTAACCAATTAATACCGGGTGGCTTTTGAAACCTCGTTCTATCTTGAAAACGGATTTGAAAATAATTACCTGTTTGCATCATTTGCTTACTTGCTTGAGCAAAATGCGCTTCGTCGCGATCAATAACAGGTACTTTGTTGATACCTATAACAAATAATACTCCGGAGAAAAGCAATAAAAAAAAACTTATTTTAACTTTTTCCAAAACTAAACGCCTATTTATTAATGATTCGTCTTAATTGTGCGTATAATATAAGACCAGTGTTTGAAATACTAGCTATATTTTTAAAGTGCAGTTAGAATGTTCATTTGTTTTTAGTGCGTTAATCTAATGCCAGAATTAACGATCATACAGCAGATTGCAGTTTGGATTATTCCCGTTTTATTTGCAATTACCCTTCATGAGGCTGCGCATGCGTGGGTAGCTTATCGACTCGGCGATACAACTGCAAAAGCATTAGGGCGAGTAAGCTTTAATCCCCTGCAGCATGTTGAGCTAATCGGCACTATTATTGTTCCTATTCTTACGCTCGCTTTAAGTAATTTTAACTTTGTATTTGGCTGGGCGAAACCTGTACCAATCAATGCAACTCAGCTTCGTAACCCCAGACGGGATGTGATATTAGTTACTGGCGCAGGCCCTTTAATCAATTTCCTAATGGCCATTTTTTGGGCAGGTATGTTCAAGCTAGGTATATCGCTTGGCCCACAAACGTCAACCATTGCTTTATTTGTTATTTTGGCAGCTAAAGCAGGCATTGTTATTAATTTGCTTTTAGCCTTTCTAAATTTAATTCCAGTCCCGCCCTTAGATGGCAGCCGTATCGTGGCTAGTTTATTGCCTTTACGCCATGCAATTCAATATCAAAAACTTGAGCCCTATGGTTTTTTCATTATTTTACTATTGTTATTGACCGGGGTTTTAAATTGGATTATCTCTGCGCCTATTAATTGGTCTTTAGCGGCTCTTAGCAGCCTGTTTAATTTATGAATATCTTAGCTGATGCCTCGCTACCAGGTTTAATTGAAGCATTTCCCCCACCGTTTAAACTGACGCTTTATCATCATCTTAATGACGTAAGTACACACTTAGCTGGGCAAGATATTCTTGTATGCCGCTCAACACTTAAAGTCACTAAAGAATTATTAAGTGGTCATTCACTACGCTATGTAGCCACAGCAAGCAGCGGCACTGATCACATTGATGAGCTTTTTCTTAAAGATAAAAAGATTCAACTCTTCGATGCTAAAGGAAGTAATGCTCACGCTGTTGCGGATTATGTACTTGCATCCGTTGCTTATTTACAAACCTATCATGGTGTGACTGGTCAAAATGCAGGGATCATTGGCTTAGGCGCAGTAGGCTCTAAAGTTGCTGCACGTTTACGTGCCTTAAATTTTAAAATAACTGCTTACGATCCACCTAAAAGCCAACGTGATAATACTTTTCAGAGTGCCTCCTTAAAGGAGCTGGCTCAGTGTGACCTAATTTGTATCCATGCTAATCTACATGACGATTTGCCTTACCCAAGTAGAAATTTAATAGCTGAGCCAATATTGTCACAATTAAAACCAAATACTGCGATTATTAACGCCTCTCGCGGTGGGATTGTTAATGAAGAGGCACTGTTAAAATTAGCTACACCGATTTTTTATTGTGCGGATGTTTTTTCTCATGAGCCGACTATTAATCCAGATATTGTTAACTTTGCTTGCCTGTGCACACCTCATATTGCTGGTCATACAATTGAAGCAAAATACAACGCAGTCATTTTAATTAGTCAAAAGATTCATCACTCTTTAAACTTACCAGAGCCCACGTATGCGGCATTACCTGTTGCCCAATCCTCCAACTATCACTCTTCACAACGCTGGCAGGATTATATCTTGAGCCTTTTTAATCCAGTCAATGAAACTAAGTCTCTAAAAACAGCACTAGACAAAACAGAAAGTTTTCTACAATTACGGAAAGCACATCAGTATCGCCATGACTTTCGGGCGCAACAAGCACCAGAAGATGCATTTTTAAAAGCATTATTAGGGTTACCTTAAGGTAAGCTCGCGCGGCATTATTGCGTGGATAGAATAAGTGTTCAAAACGACCGTGTAGCCTGGGTAAAACAACGTGAAACCTGACCCGGGTTCCGGCCCTTTGGGCCTGCACCCTATAGCCGTCAGGCTAAGCGCCCAAGAGTCAAGGTAGAGGCCGGCAGAGGTAAATTTGCTCCCTTTTTGAAAGCGCCGAAACCATCCATGCGGCTCGATGTTGTGCATCCATGCACAACCACGTTTAAAAAGGGAGCAAACTTACCTCTGCTGCGAGACCGTAAGTACTCTAAACATATTATTTTCTATGGTTCTAAGAGAAATATTTGCTTAGGCTGACTTCCATGGGCCTGCCCCCAGGCTATGTTTATTTAGTATAAAATAAATTACAACCGAATTACCGCGTCGTGTCTGCGGTATCCAGTGAAGTGGCACTCAGAGTATGGATACCGTGGTCAAGCCACGGTATTTCGGACTTAAGTTAGATAAACCAAGTTGATGCTGTCTTAAAAAATAAAAAACCTTTAATGAAATTTTGCTTGCTTTTAAAGACAGTATCTGCGTTTTATTTTATCCACACAACAATGCCTGCTCGCGCTAAGAAAATTTAGCTAAATTTCACTGACCTTACACAGAGAACCCACTAATTCCCTTACGATGGCTTGATCAGAAAATGGGTACTTTACCTGACCAATTTGTTGATAATCCTCATGGCCTTTACCTGCAATTAAGACAATATCCTTACTACCTGCCATACTGATTGCTTTTTCTATCGCAGCTTTTCTATCCGTGATGTGATGAATAGGTGTCGTAGTTGCTACTATTCCTTGCTTAATCTCGCAAATGATCTCGTCTGGATCTTCGGTGCGTGGGTTGTCGCTCGTAACAATCGCAATATCTGCATAGCGCGTTGCTATATCACCCATCATAGGCCGTTTAGACTTATCTCTATCCCCACCACAGCCAAATACCGTGATTAACCGTCCTTCTTTGACGTGAGTTAATGTCTTTAATACATTTTCAAGTGCATCTGGCGTATGCGCATAATCAACTACTACACACGGGTTTTGTGTCACTATTTCCATTCGACCTGGCGCAGGTGCAAGCTGTTTCATGGTTTCTACAACTTGCTCTAGAGGATATTCCCAAGCTAATAAGCTAGAAAAAACGGCCAGCGCATTATAAATATTAAAATAACCTAAAGCATTAATGCTTAGCTCTGCGTTTCCTAGAGCCGAAGCGACATGCAGGGTCGTTCCTTTCATAGTGACCTGCCAATCTATTGCTTGTATATCGCTACCCTTTTGCAAACCATAAGTGATGAGTTTACATGAAGGAGGTAAATTTATAAGCATACGCTCTGAATAAGCATCATCGTAATTTACAATTGCTGATTTTAAAGAGGGATACGTAAATAATTTGGCTTTCGCTGTAGCATAAGCCTCCATCGTTTGATGATAATCGAGGTGATCTAAGGTTAAATTAGTAAAAATTGCTTGCTCAAAATTAATCGCATCTACGCGCTGCTGCGCTAAAGCGTGTGAAGAAACTTCCATGCAGACGTGTTTTATATTTTCAAGCACATACTCATTAAAAAGGCTTTGCAAGCAAAGGCCATCTGGGGTTGTATTATTTAGTGGTTGTAAAGCAGTAACATTACCTTGACCAATAGTACCAATGTAAGCTGCTTTTTCGCCTAAGCGTTGATGAGCTTGTGCTAATTGATAAGCAATGGTTGTTTTACCATTTGTGCCGGTAATACCTGTGGTATGTAATTTTTTGCTAGGCTCTTCATAAAACCTACTGGCAATGGCGGCTAAATGCTCGGCTAAATTCGGTAATGCAATGAATTTAGCACTGGTCGATGACGTAGGAGTAGCAAAATTGATTGAGTCATAAAGAATAGCAACAGCCCCTGCTTTTATAGCTTGTTCAATGTATAAACGTCCATCAGTAGCAGTACCGGGATAAGCGCAAAATAAAGAACCTTGAGCAATTTTGCGACTATCATTGTGTAACTCTAAAATGTCTAATTCGGGTACATTATTTTTAACCCAGGGCTTGAGCAGCGTATCTAATTTCATAGGATTAACCTGTTGTCTTATCGGGAGGAATATTTAAAATACGCAATGAACCTGACATAACCTGCGCAAAAAGAGGCGCTGCGACTGCTGCGCCATAATAACTAGTACGGGTAGGCTCGTGAATTACTACCACAACAATAAGTCTTGGCTTGGAAACAGGAGCGATGCCCACAAAGCTCGCAATATGCTTATTCTCCTGATATCCTTTTTTACCTGCTATCCGCGCCGTACCTGTTTTTCCAGCAACGCGATAGCCGGGTATACGCGCTAATTTTCCTGTTCCTTCATTACCCAAAACAGCTTCTAGCATGGCCAATACTTGGTGTGCTGTTTTTTCATCAATAACTTGTTCGGCAGCTTCGGGTGCCTCTTTATGCAATAACGTAATTGGTAATAATTTACCACCGTTTGCAAAAATCATATAGCCTTTAGCGAGTTGCAAGGCGGTGACAGACAAACCATAACCAAAGCTTAAGGTTGCTAAAACAAAAGGATTGGCAGCCTTAATTTTTGCCACACTGCCATCACTTTCACCAGGATAACTACTCTCAGTACGTTGACCAAAGCCGCTACGTTGCAGTAACCCTATGAATTGCTCAGGAGGACTTAATAAAATCATTTTAGACACGCCAACATTACTCGAATGCTGTAACACACCAGTGACATTTAAAACACCATAATTATGAACATCGCGAATAGTATGCCCATGCACTATCATCCAACTTGGTCTGGTATCAATAATAGTTTCAGGCTTAACTAACCCGCTACCTAATGCACTGGCTATACTGAATGGCTTGATAACAGAACCTGGCTCAAAGGTATCGGTAAGCGCTTTATTGCGATAGCTATCTCGAGTATAACGGGCGCGTGCGTTAGGATTAAATGAAGGGGAATTAGCAGCTGCTAAAATTTCACCCGTCTCTGTATCTAATACGACCACTGAACCTGATTTAGCAGCAAATTTTTCTAAGGTGTTTTGTAATTCATGATACGCTAAATATTGAATTCGCCTATCAATACTTAATACTAAGTCATGCCCTGGACGAGGTTCTTTAATGACCCCTAATTCTTCAATAATGCGCCCCATTTTGTCTTTGACAACGCGTTTCTTACCGGGTACACCCATTAACCAATCCTGATAAGCTAGTTCTAATCCTTCTATGCCAACATCATCGATATTAGTAAACCCAACGAGCTGAGCAGTACTGTCTGCTTCTGGGTAATAGCGCTTAAACTCTTGTTGAAAATTAACACCTGGAATTTTTAATAATTCAATTTTCTTAGCTAAATTAGGAGGTAACTGGCGCTGTAAATAGAAAAACTCACGTGAATTTACTTGTTTTACACGCGCAAGAAGCGTTTTTGCAGAGACACCTAGGAGCTGCGCTAATCTGCTTAACTGTTCTTTGGTCGGTGAAAATTCTTTGGGATTTACCCAAACTGATTGCACAGGCGTGCTCACCGCAAGGGGTGTACCTTGTCTATCGGTAATCATCCCTCGATAAGCAGGAATATCTTGAATGCGTAAACTACGCGCATCCCCCTGCCCTTTTAAAAACTGGCGATGTAATACAGTTAAATCCAACATTCGCCAGACCAAAACACCAAGTAGCATGATAAAAAAAGCGGATACAACAGCTAATCGTAATTGGTGGCCTTTTTTTTTCATCGGGCTTGCAACACAAACGTTTGGGTATCGGCTGGCAGCCTCATTTGCAACTTTTGCGTTGCAAGTGCTTCTACACGTGCAGGCGTGGCCAGACTTGCTTGCTCAAGCAATAGTTGTCCCCACTGTAATTGCAGGTGATGTGCTTGCAGCTCAAGCTTTTGTAATTCACTAAAATTTGTACGGTATTCATTCGTTGCATAAACAACAGCTAAAGAACTTAACAGCACGAAGAGCATTAAAATTAATATTATCCAAAGCTGCTTAGAAAGACGCATCGCAAATAATTGACCGTTAAATAATGTACTTTGATTAATTATTCTTGCTGCAGCGTTCATACAAGTTTTTCTCCTATTCTAAGGATAGCACTGCGTGATCGAACATTCTGTCTCACTTCCTCTTCTTGGGGCTTAATTGCTTTTCCAATCCGCTTAAAACACTTTTTTATTTCTTCCGCTCGTATTGGCACATCAAAAGGCAATTGCTCGCCAACTTCCATATCACGCATGAATTGTTTAACAATTCTATCCTCTAACGAATGGAAGCTAATGACAGCTAAACGCCCACTTGGTGCTAACACATCAAATGCGCTTTTAAGACCTGTTTTAAGTTCATCTAGTTCATTATTAATATGAATTCGAATGGCTTGAAAAATACGTGTTGCTGGATGTTTATGCTTTTCCCATTTAGGGTTAGCTTGCTTAATGATTTCAGCCAGAGCAGTTGTTGTCAAAATGGGTGAATTTGCCCGAGCCTCAACAATCGCTCGTGCAATACGTCGTGCAAAACGCTCTTCACCATATTCCCAAAATATCTTTGCCATATCTTCTAATTTTGCGTGATTAATGTAACTGGCAGCATCTAATGATTGATGCCTATTCATACGCATATCTAGAGGTCCTGCCTGCATAAAACTAAATCCGCGCGTGGCATCATCTAATTGCGGCGATGAAACACCTAAATCTAGTAAAATACCATCTACTTGCTGATAAACATTTGCTTGCTTAGCAAAATCAAGCAACTCGGCAAAGGATCCTTGGAAAATTTGAAAACGTGGGTCATTACTGAAATGTATTTTTGCAAACTCAATAGCCTGTGAGTCTTTATCAATAGCAATTAGCCGGCCTTGAGTAGATAGGCGTGCCAAGATAGCTTTACTATGGCCGCCACGACCAAACGTACCATCAATATAAACACCATTAGCTTTAATCGCTAATCCATCAATTGATTCTTGCAGCAACACCGACTGATGCGACATGATATTTTCCCATTATAAAGAAAAATTCTTCATTTCCTCTGGTAAACTATCTAATTGCAATGCTTTTTCAGCCAACCAATGCTCACGCTTTTGCTGCCACAACATTTCATTCCATATTTCAAATCTATTACCCTGGCCAATAGTAACCATGTGTTTATCTAACTTAGCATATTCACGCAGCACGCAAGGTAATAATATGCGTCCACTACTATCTAGTTCTACATCAGTAGCATGCCCAATTAATAAACGCTGAATTCGACGCGCTACACTATCAAAACTAGGTAAATTCTGTAATTTTTTTTCGATAATTTGCCATTGTGCTAGCGGATAGGCGAGGAGACAGAGTTCCTCCGTATCAATAGTAATTACCAATGATGCACTTCCCTCAGCACACAATACGTCACGATAGCGCACAGGCACCATAAAACGCCCTTTTGCATCTAACGTGATCGTATTGATTCCACGAAACATAATTAGTAATGTGGGTAAATGGTAATTTACCCACAATTCTCCACTTTTTTTATAGTTTACTCCACTTTTATACACTATAGGAATTTAATTTTCTAGCGTTAAGCCTACTGAAATTTATACTCGCAACATAAAAAGTAGAACGGAAACTTATAAATGAATATTAAGCTTCCATTTTGAATAGCAATGATACATTTTAAATTTAACGATTCATAATCGTGGCTTGGCGAATACCTTGCAGTACTAAGTCGGGAACTAAATGATGATAAATATCTTGCTGCTCGAATAAAGAAGCAAAACCACCTGTCGCTAAGACAATAACATCTTGCCTTGGAAAAGCCTCTTCTTTAATTTTGGTTAGAAGCTCACGGCAAGCACCAAGCACCCCAAAATAAACGCCTGATTGAATACTTTCAGCAGTTGATCTACCCAGTGCTTGCTCTGTTTTAACTATTTCAACCGCTGAGAGCCTAGCAGTATTGGTAGAAAGCGCATCTACAGATAATCGCACACCGGGTAAAATAGCGCCACCTAAGTACGCTTTCTGTGCAGTAATGGCGCAAAAAGTGGTCGCTGTGCCAAAATCAATGACAATAATATTATGACCTGGATAAGTTTGTACAGCGGCAATGGCATTGGCTATTCTATCAGCACCAACTTCAATAGGGTTGCGGTATTTAATATTTAAACCTGTCTTAACCCCTGCTTGTAAAACAAAAGGCTCTATAGAAAAATATTTGATGCAGGCTGCACGTAGTGAGTAATCAATTTGCGGGACTACGGAGCAAATGGCAATTTCACTAATTTCTTCAGGTGAACATTGGTTTTCACGCAAAACTGTTTTTAAAAAAATTCCTAACTCATCAGAGGCACTTACTTTTGAGGTATGCCGAAAGCGAAGCTGTAAATTTTCTTCAATGAAAACGCCACCATAAATATGAGAATTACCAACATCAATACACAACATCATAACCAAAGCTCTCCAAGATTAGAGATGGTCGATAGTAAGTCTCACTAGCAATAAAATCAAGAGTTATCCCAAGAGTGGCGGTGTAAAATATCAAGGTAGGTAATATAAGATCTTAAAAATAGCGTATATAGAGTACCTGCAGAGCTAAATCCTTAAGCGAAAAGCTGAGGCTTGTACTAATTTTAAAGCAAGCTGGCCGATAAGCCGGGTTCTGTCGTGGACAATCATTTATCTAGGACATACGTCACCATATGCCTCAAGCGACCTACCCGAACCCCACACGGGTCATGTGTACTCATATAAAATGAGAATGGGTTCCTATTTGGTCTTGCTCCAAGTGGGGTTTTCCCTGCCACAACTGTTGCCAGTTGCGCGGTGCGCTCTTACCACACCATTTCACCCTTACCTTAAAAAAGGCGGTATATTTTCTGTGGCACTATCCGTAGGCTTACGCCTCCCAGGCGTTACCTGGCACTTTACCCTATGGAGCCCGGACTTTCCTCCCTTTTATTAAAAAAGAGCGATTGCCTGACCAGCTTGCTTTAATCCTAACAAATAGCTCGATAAAAAACTAGTTTTAACCGCGAGTACCAATAAATTCGTCATCGAAGTAACGTTTTAATTTAGTACGCAATGTGCCGCGACTAACGCCTAACACACGAGCTGCTTTAGATTGGTTATAACGAGTTAATTCCATAACAGTCCGGAATAAAGGTGCCTCAACTTCCTCTACAATTAGTTGGTAGAGATTTAAGTTTGCATCTTTACTACCTACCGAATTTAAATATCCCTTTACTGCATTTATCACTTGTTGAGTCAATGCTTCATTGACTTGCTCAATGTCCTGCATTACTGCATTCATTACCTCTCTCCATATGCCTAAAATAATTAAACTTATTTAAGTTAACTCTATTCTGTTAATCACAAACAGAACACCGTGATTCATATACTACCAAATATAACAAACTATGTAAATATTGTTTTAATGATATTCATTTATTAAGGGAAGCTTAAGAAAAAATGGAGTATTTATCAAGCTTTTTTGCATAAATTATGCAAAATGTTGTCTTCTTAAATTACTTAAGCATAAAAATTTACATTTAAGAATAGTTAGAAAAAATGGTATTGTATAATTTTTTAACAAAAAAAGCAAGGTTAGTGCTCTGCCATCTAATCAAACAGAGCAAACTTTGGTACAGATAGGCAATTTTACAGCACAGCTTAAGCCGACTTAAAAACTATTTAGTCTCTACTGTAAAGCTTTCACCACAACCACACTGACCGGTTTGATTAGGGTTATCAAAGATAAATTTGTAATTGAGTCCCTGTTGTACATAGTCGATTTTCATGCCTTTTAAGAAAGGATAGCTGGCTTTGTCAATCCAAATTTGATATTGCTCATTTAAAGGTAGGGCAATATCAGTCTCATGGGGATTAACAACATAGTCCACTACATACGACAGGCCTGAACAACCTGTTTTTTTAACGGAAAAACGTACGCCCTGGCTCGTAGGTTCCTGCCTAAGATACGCGAGTATGTGACGCTTTGCAGCTTCAGTTAAAGCCACACCCGTTTCCCGACTGCTCGTATAATTTACAACCTCATTCATGTCTTTCCTCGGTAAGCTTGTTTTTTACTGCATTGATAATATCGTTATAGCCTTTTTCAACCAATATTGCTATTGGATAAGAATGATTAGGAATCTCCAAACGCTCTACTAACATTCTATAAGTTAATTGTGGATGAGCCTTAATAAAACTACCTTCTAGCTGCTCACAAACCCACTCTAATGCGGCAATTAAGTAAGGACTACCATATGCTTTAAAACATACTTTATCAATTCGGCCTAAGCTATTGTAAGCTAGAAATAGATTAAAATAATTATTTCTAGTCGCATCACTTAGGTTACAACAGATAATATTAGGTAGTAGGCAGTCTAATTTACCAACATGCTTTGGTTGAAAAAAATAACGTTCTACAAGTTCATTATAATTCATAATGGTGATATTTCATGCAAACGGTTAATTTGCTCATTAATAATTTTAATAGACTGATTGATCTCTTCATCAGTAGTAAAACGGCCTACTGATAAACGAATTGAGCTATAAGCTGCTTCATCACTTAAGCCAAGCTCCTTTAAAACGTAAGAAGGCTGTAAGCTTGCAGAGGCACAGGCAGACGTGGTAGAAACCGCGAGCTCCCGCAACGATAACAATAGAGATTCACCATGTATACCTGAAAATGTTAGATTAAGATTACCTGCTATTCGTTGCCTAGCATGGCCATTTAACTTAATACCGGTTAAGTTTTTTATGCCATCCCAAAGTTTCTGTCTTAACCTTAATAATCTATCTTGCTCTTCAATGCGATTTAATTCTGCTAAAGCAAATGCTTCTCCCATGCCTACTATTTGATGTGTAGCTAAAGTACCTGCACGCAAACCACTTTCATGCGCACCACCAAAAGTACGTGGCCGAATGCGAATACGATGAGGGCGATGACGTATATATAAAGCACCTACGCCTTTAGGCCCATAATTTTTATGTGCCGAAAAAGCCATTAAATCAACGGGTAACGTTTGCAAATTAATAGGAAGCTTACCGGCGCTTTGGGCGGCATCAACATGAAAGATAATGCCTTGGCCGCGAAGCAAATGACCAATACTCATAATATCTTGTATGACCCCAATTTCATTATTTACATGCATAATTGACACTAAGATTGTGTCATCTCGTATTGCCTGTTTTAGCTTATCCAAATCTAACAGGCCATCACTTTTTGGCTTTAAATAAGTAACTGCAAATCCTTCTTTCTCTAAGTAAGCAAAACTATCAAGAACGGCCTTATGTTCAGTTGTCATGGTGATAAGATGTTTACCTTTGCGCTGATAAAATTGGGCAGCGCCAATAATAGCTAGATTATTTGCCTCTGTGGCGCCAGAGGTAAAAATAATTTCTTTGGGCTCGGCAAAGACTGCCTCAGCAATTTGTAAGCGCGCTTGTTCTACGGCTCTAGCGGCCATTTTGCCATAAATATGCGTCATTGAGGTTGGATTACCAAATACGCCATCTAAGCTCAGAAAATTCATCATTTTCTTAGCTACATGCGGATCAACTGGTGTAGTTGCCATATAGTCAAAGTAAATTGGTAATTTTTCAGTCTTCACTGAGCTTGTTTCCCTTATGTCTTTGCAGTGCTTTTTGAGTATAAGTAAGAATACCACGTAAGATATTGACTTCCATTTGCTCTAAGCCTACTCGATTAAATAATCGCCTTAAACGTTCCTGTAAACGACGAGGATTATCTGGTTTTAAAAAATTAACCTCTAATAAAACATCGGTTAAGTGTGTGTAAAATTGCTCTACCTCATCTACAGTAGCTAGCTTATCTTGATTATGGTTAACTTTTATCGTAGTTGCCAACAAATGCATTCTTAACTCATAGGTTATAACTTGAACGGCTTGGGCTAAATTTAGAGAGCTATAATCAGGATTACTAGGAATGGTAACATGATAATGACACTGTAATAATTCTTCATTAGTTAAGCCTGCATGCTCTCGTCCAAAAACCAGCGCTACTTCAATATTATCTGCATGCTCAGCAATAAGCTTGGCACAATCTTTTGGTATTAAACCTGGCAGGTCAATACCTCGTGGCCTTGCACTTGTACCAATCACCAGTTGGCAGCCTTGTAAAGCCTCCCTTAATGAAGAAGTTACAATGCATTGCTCTAATACATCATCTGCCCCTGCTGCCATCTCAAAGGCCTTTAAATCAGGAAAAATTTTTGGTGAGACTAAGTAGAGCCGGCTAAAGCCCATCGTTTTCATGGCCCTAGCTGCCGAACCGATATTACCAGGATGAGAGGTCGCAACAAGTACAATACGTATCGAGTTAAAATTCATAATAATTTAGTGAAAAACCTATTGTAATTTATAAAGATAGGCTAATTTTGCCAGATTAACTTAAGCAAAGCCCTGCTGAGCCTAAAAGACCCTTAATTAACACAGTCTGTTTTAATTAATTTATTACCGTTTAAATTTTATAACAACTGTCTTAAATAAAAAAACATGTTAGAATAACTGATTTTGTCTTCTAAGAGCAACGCATGCAACCTTTATTAAATATTGCTGTTAATGCTGCCCGTCAAGCAGGTGAAATTATTCTACGTCACGCAGAGTTAGTCGATAGAATTAAAGTCAGTGCTAAAGATTCAAATGAGTACTTTAGTGAGGTCGATGTGAAAGCTGAGCAAGCTATTATTAAAACCATTCATAAAGCCTACCCTGAACATGGTATTTTAGCTGAAGAAAGTGGGGTATTTAATGACAAAGCAGAGACGGTCTGGATTATTGACCCCTTAGATGGAACTACTAATTATTTACATGGATTTCCCTTTGTAGCTGTGTCTATTGCTGTAAAAGTAAGAAATCGCATCGAGCATGGCGTTGTTTATGACCCTATAAGGCATGAATGTTTCTCAGCAAGCCGTGGTTGTGGTGCGCAATTAAATGATAGGCGTATAAGAGTATCTAAACAAACCTTATTAAATGCGGCCCTGCTTGGGACGGGTGTGCCATTTCGTAATGTCTTATTAACTCAACGTTATTTACCTACTTTTGAAGCAATGGCTAGTAAATGTGCAGGCGTTCGCAGAACAGGATCAGCAGCGCTTGATCTAGCCTATGTGGCTTGTGGCCGTTTAGATGGCTTTTGGGAGTTTGGTTTGCGCCCATGGGATATTGCCGCAGCTTCACTTTTAGTAAAAGAAGCAGGCGGTCTAGTGAGTGATTTACAAGGCGGTGAAAATTATTTTGATCAGGGTGATGTCATTGCTGGAACACCCAAAATATTTAAATCGATACTACAAACCCTAGCCCCTATTGTTAATCGTTAATATTAACGAAATGAGTGTGGGCCAGGACTTAAAGCAACAGATAGCGCAGGATTACTCTTTGAGTTCCTCCTAAAAAAAGAAGCGCCGCAGCTAGATGGTGTAACCTCAGTAAAAGCATCCTTGTATTTAGCTTTTAATGGCGACGCAGATACAGGGCTTTGCTGCTTAGGTAAGTCAAACATTGCGCAAATTAGATCAGCCGTTTCCTGCGGCTTTTCTTTATATTGACCATCAGGCGAAAAATAGGTTCTTAAATTAGTGACTTCAAAAGCTTCAGTTTCTTTAATATTAATAAAGCGCTCCGGAGGAAAGCCGGCTTCACAAACTTGCTGTTTTAAGTTGGGACTATCGTCATGTAACTCTTGATGTGGTTGAGAATACTGGCTTTTAAAATTCCAAACGACAACTTTTCCATCTAATAAAAGTATTTCGCCGCCTGAATCAGGATCATGTGAAGAGAAGCAAATATTTTGAGGATTATCTACCCGCTTTCTTAATTGTTCTTTTAATCCTTTTTGTATTAAATTTATGCCAGCATGATAGCTTGCATAATTATCCTTTAATCTACCTATCATGATTAAATTAACGTCTTTATACAGGACATAAGCAAATAAACCATTTAGCTCACGGGAGTCAACTTGCTCAAAATTTTTATCTAAAAATGTTAATTTAGATGGCTCTAATTTACATATATAAAATGAATTATGTGGCATAAAATTACCTAATTTAAATTATTGGGGGATAATGAGTGTTTTAGGTTTTGTTAGATAAGTATCTAGCTTAGAAATCATAAACATGCAAATTTTGGGAATTCCTTTTATAAAGCCCTGAGTTATTTCAGGATACATACATTTTTAGTAAATGCCAATTTTTTTAGCTCATTTTAATTAATTAAGTCAAAGCGTTGTTTTTCTGTTGCTAAATTATAGGCTTCGTAATTGAAACGGAAGCATTTCGGTACATTTTTTGCATTTATTTTTACACCTAGTTAATGCATGAGTTATTATGATGGTAAAAAAAAGCAAACAGCATGGATTTAGTTTGCTTGAAATATTAATCAGTGCAGTGATTCTCGCGGTTGGCCTTTTAGGAATTGCAGCGCTACAAGCGCGCGCCGTGCGCGATAACCATTCAGCACAACTCCGCTCCACAGCAATTTCTCAAATCAATAATATTATTGATCGCATGCAATCAAATTATGCAGGTGTTAAGGCGGGCTCCTATAATAGTATTGTAGGAACTGGATCCGCTACAAGTTGTACAACCTGTACAAGCTCGCAGATTGCGCAGCGCGATATTTATCAATGGAATACGGAAAATGCTCAATCTTTGCCATCAGGCCGAGGGACTGTGACTCGGAATGGTGACCGCTTCACTATTACCATATTTTGGGATAATGATCGTACCGGCGCGTTAGGAACAGGTTGCAGCGGCAATACTAATGTGGATTTAACCTGCCTAAGAATGGAGGTTGAACTATGAAGAGGATAGCAGGATTTACTATCCTTGAATTTTTAATCGCGTCAACTATCGGCACATTGTTAATTGCAGGTGTTGGCGCTGTTTATTTAAGTAATAAAGCAACCTTTACGGTTCAAGAGGCATTAGCCAGATTGCAAGAAAATGGCCGCTATGCAAACTATATTTTATCCCGGGAAATCCGTATGGCCGGCTTTCAAGGATGCACTAATCAAAAACAATTAGCATTGACAAATTTGGTCTCAAATGCATCAACAATGTTAAATTATGACAAACCATTACAAGGCTTTGATGGCAATGGTGCCTCTTTTTCTCCGTCTCTGCCAACTAATATTAGTGCTAAGCAACCACTAAGTACTAGTGATGTGATTGAAATCCGCATGGCTTCTAATAGCGTACATCTTAGTACAGACATGACGCAAGTCAGTAGCCCTATTAGTGTTTTTTCAGGCTTAGGCGCGCAAAGCGGCATGCCACTTATTATTACAAATTGTGTATTAGGAGATATATTCGTGGCTGGTACAGGTACCGGAGACACATCGATTACCCACCCTACTGGTGTCAATACGTCCAATAACTTAAGTACTTCTTATTTAGCTAATGCTCAAGTCATGCGTTTCATTTACTACGCTTTTTATGTAAAAAATACTGGCAGAGTCAATAATCAAAATCAACCTATATTAGCGCTAGTACGACTTGACGCCAATGGCAATGAAGAAGAAATAGCAGAAGGTGTAGAAGAGCTACACGTTACCTATGGGGTAGATACTGATAATGATAATACCGTCAATGCTTACCAAACGGCAGCTCAAGTAAACAGCGGTAATAATTGGAATAATGTCATTAGTGTACAAATTAATTTATTGCTAGCTACAACAGAAAATGTCGCTGATAAAGCGAGACCCTACACCTTTAATAGCGCAACAGCAACACCGACTGACAGAAAAATAAGGCGTGAGTGGATAACCTTTATAACCTTACGTAATCGAGGGTTACCAGTATGAGCAAGCAATACGGGGCAACACTTGCAGTAGCACTTATTTTATTGCTCATTATTTCGATTCTAGCAATAGGTTCTGTGCAAGTAAGTCATATGCAAGAAAAAATGTCTGCTAATTTACAAGATAAAGAAATGTCTTTCCGCGCTGCTGAATCTGCTTTAAATGCTGGCGAAGGTTGGTTATTAGCGCAAACTAGACAACCTGCCATTGCAGCAAATTGTCAAACCTCTCCTTGCGTACGCCAATTTTACAATAATACAAATCTCTCTAGCCAAACTGCTTCTTGGTGGTCGAGTAATTCAGTGGCCTATGGCAGTCAGTTACGCAATGTTGCTACTGCACCCCGCTATATTATTGAATATTTACAATTTGTCCCAGACTCCCCTGAATTAGGTAACTATAAAGCAGGAGGCGGTGTTCATTACTATCGTATTACTGCGCGCGGGGTTGGCGCTAACAATGAAACAGTTAGTATTTTACAAACCACTGTGGCAAGGAGATTTTAATGAAGCGCTCACTGCCCAGTCTATTTTTAGCATTTAATCTACTATTAATTCATTCTAATAGTCATGCTGCCCCTTTAAATATTTCCCAAACCCCTTTATTTCTGACTGATGCCGTTGCCCCATTAACCATGCTCGTATTAAGCCGTGACCATAAACTTTATTTTGAAGCCTATAATGATGCATCCGATTTAAATAATGATGGTCAGGTTAATACCGTTTTTAATCCAAGTTTTGATTATTATGGTTATTTCGACAGCTATAAATGCTACAGCTATAATAGTTCACAGCTTTATTTCTATCCCGTTAGCGTGACTGCGACTAAAAAATGCCCCGGCCAATGGAGTGGGAATTTTTTAAACTATCTTACCACAGCGCGCTTAGATGCCATTCGCAAAGTTCTCTATGGGGGCTATCGCGTTAGCGATACAACGACTCAAACGATATTAGAGCGTACCTATATTCCACAAGATGGTCATAGTTGGGGAAAAGAATACCGATCAGCGCTTGTAGATGGTTATAACATTAGTGAGTATACCCCTTTTGCTGCGCCTACTAGCACAAATTATCACCTGTTTGCCAATACGACATTGCGTAATAGTTCACCTAGCTACCCGCTTTTACGGGTCTCTTTAAATCAACCTTATCGAATTTGGGAATGGGTAAGTATTGAGCTTCCCGTGGCTGGAAGTCGTGCCGTAAATGGCGGTAACGGCCCACTTTTATCAAATATTACTGATTATGTCGTCCGGGTTAAAGTTTGTGATAATGCCATTGGGCTTGAAAGTAATTGTGTAGCTTATCCCAGTGGTAGCTATAAACCCGTAGGTCTACTACAGCAATTTGGCGAAAATGATTCCATGTTATTTGGCTTATTAACTGGCTCTTATAAAAATAATTTAGCTGGCGGGGTTTTGCGCAAGAATATTTCAAGTATTAGGGATGAAATTAATTTAAATACGGGCCAATTTACAACGGTCAATGGCATTATTTCTACTATAAATAAACTTACGGTTACCGGGTTTGATACCAATTATAATTATACGTGTGGCTTTATAACAACAAGGAATATTGTCAATGGTGAGTGTGAAATGTGGGGTAATCCATTAGCAGAAATGCTGTATGAAGCGGTACGTTATTTTGCTGGAAAAAGTGGCCCTACGACGGCATTTAACTACAGTACTGGCCCTGATGTTACCCTGGGTTTAGCAAAGCCCAATTGGCAAAATCCCTACGCGACTTACCCCTCTTGCTCTAAAGCTAATCTGCTTATTATCAGTGATCAGCCAAATTATGACAGCGACCAACTGCCGGGCAGCTCCTTTAATTCTTTCTCTGGCGACTTAACACCGTCGCTTAATGTAAGTTCGTTAGCCCAAAGTATCTTTAGCAATGAAGGTTTTGCTAGTATTTTGGCCTTCATTGGCCAATCCGGCTCAAATGCTGATGGCTCACCTACACCTAAAGTAGTCAGTAGTTTTGCTAATGTAAGAGGTTTAGCGCCTCAGGAAACTAATTCGGAAGGTAGCTATTATCTTGGGAGTGTGGCTACTTATGCCTGGCTAAATGATTTAAATAGTGTAACAGGAAAACAAAATGCTAAAACTTTTTCCGTAGCCTTAGCCTCACCACAACCTGAAATTAAGTTTAAAGTGGGAAATAATACAATAAGAATCGTCCCTTTTGCTAAATCAGTCGCGGGTTTAAGTATCAATAACACCCAAGGCGCTTACCAGCCTACGAATGAAATAATAGACTTTTACATTGAATCATTGACAGCGACAGGCGGCGTATTTCGCGTTAATTTTGCTGATTTGCAGCAAGGTGCGGATTTTGATATGGATGCTATTGTTAAATACACCGTTGTTGTTAATCCCAATAATACATTGACTATCACAACTGATAGTGTTTACGCTGCAGGGGGTATTAATCAACACCTAGGCTATGTCATTTCCGGAACGACACAAGATGGCGTTTACCTTGAAGTAAGGGATAGAGACACAGCGGCAACAAGCGATGTGGATTACTTTCTCGACACCCCACCTGGCAAACTACCTGGGCAAGGATGGAACGATAAAACAGCACTGCCCATATTAACAAGTCGAACCTTTACACCAAGTAATGTTCCCTCTGCCATCTTTTTTAACTCGCCTTTATGGTATGCAGCTAAATGGGGGGGATTTAATGATCTTAATAACAATAATATTCCAGATGCTGCTATTGAATATGATTCAACGAACAGTGGCTCACCGGATAATTATTTTCTAATTACCAATGCTAGTAATTTATTTACCCAACTCGCCAAAGTATTCCAAAATATTGTTGATCAGTCTGGTACATTTACCTCAGCTACTTTAAATAGTGGTGTTTTATCCTCAGGCACCTTTCTTTATCAAGCCACTTTCCGCACGAAAGACTGGAGTGGTCGCTTACTAGCTTTAGCGCTTGACCCAACAAATGGCAATGTTCTTACCTCAGGTTACACCTGGGATGCTGCTGAACGATTGAAGTTGCAAAACTTTAATACGGGCCGCAATGTTATTACTTATAAACCATCGCAGAAAAAAGGAATACCTTTTAGATGGCCAACAAATGCAGCCTCACCCGGTGTCAATGATATTGATCTAGCGCAAGTAAACGCCTTAAATAATAATCCAGCCACGAATAATAATGATAATTTAGGCAATAATAGACTTAATTTTATTCGCGGCGATCGCTCTAGAGAAATACAAAATGGCGGAACGTTTCGTAATCGCGGCGGGCCATTAGGTGATATTATTGATTCAGCCCCATTATTAATTAAAGGGCCTGAACAAACTTACCCAGACACCTGGACTGGCACTGCTGCTGAAAATTCTATCCCCTACAGCACCTTTAAAACAAACAATGCTGAGCGTGCAGCTGTGATTTATGTTGGTGCTAATGATGGCATGTTGCATGCATTGGATGCTAACAACGGCAATGAACTTTTTGCCTACGTTCCATCAAGTGTCTTTTCTAACCTTAATCAATTAACTAATCCTAATTATACCCACCGCTACTATGTAGATGGCTCAATAAATGCTTCTGATGTCTTAATTAATAATACTTGGCGTACTGCTTTAGTAGGTTCGTTAAATGGTGGTGGACAAGGTATGTATGCACTAGATATTACTAACCCAACTCTCTTTAACGAATCAAATGCCGCAAATCTAGTACTTTGGGAATTCACTGACCAAGATGATATAGACATGGGATACTCCTATTCCCAGGCATCGATTGTCAGATTAGCCAATGGGAAATGGGCTGCTATATTTGGCAATGGTTACAATAATACTTTTGTTGACAACCGAACCAGCACGACGGGAAATGCCGTTATTTATGTTGTTGATATCGCCAATGGCACATTAATTAAAAAATTTGATACCCAGACTGGCTTATCTGCTGATCCAACTGCCTCTGGGCGTCCTAATGGTATGTCTACACCGGTCGTCGTTGATATTGATAATAATTACATTGCTGATTATATTTATGCAGGCGATTTATATGGCAATCTGTGGAAAATAGATATTAGATCTAGTGATCCTAACCAGTGGGACTTTAGTTATAAAACCGCCACAACGAATAAGCCATCACCATTTTTTGTGGCTACCAACGCCAGCGGTGTACGCCAGCCTATTACCTCTAAACCTGCTGTATCAAGGTTAAATTTTACCTCAGGCGCACTACAAATCTATATTGGCACCGGTAAGTTCTTAGAAACAGCAGATAAAACAGATAATACCATTCAAAGCGTTTATGCGTTACGTGATACTCAAACCACCGCTATAACTGGTCGTTCTGTATTGCAACAACAAACTATTCTTGATGAGCAAAATAATATACGTATTACCAGTAATAATGCTGTAGGGAGTACCCAGCGCGGCTGGTATATTGATTTAGTAGTCAATGGCCAAGCACAAGGCGAACGGGTTATTTCTAATTTATTTTACTTAAATGGCAAGATTATTTTTAACACCATCATTCCTAGCGATGACCCATGTAGTTTTGGTGGCGATAGCTGGTTGATGGAACTGGATGCAACAACTGGCAGCCGACTTAATTATAATGTCTTTGACTTAAATCAAGATAGCCGATTTACTACTGCTGATTCCGCAAGTATTATTCAAAATGGACAACAAATTACGGTATCAGTTAGTGGACTAAAATCAGAAACAGGTCTTATCGGGGGTTTACCTATCTTAAATGCAGGGCAACTTGAATACAAATACTTAACAGGCACCAGTGGTGGTACGCAAAAGGTAACAGAAAATCCAGGACAACAAGCTTATGGCAGACAATCCTGGCGGCAACTTCAATAAGGCTTATCTTTAAATCAGTAGACAGTAAGTGGATACCGTGGTCAAGCCACAGTATTTCGAGAAAATGAAAAGAAACCAAAGAAAAAAACGAATTACCGCGGCTTGACCGCGGTATCCAGCGATGGGGCACTTAAGCCAGTAGAGTGAAACCCGGGTTTCGGCCCTTTGGGCCTGCACCCAGGCTACATCAATTTAAATAGCAATTAATAATGCCTATTCCTTAATACCAGAATTTAAACCTAGCGCTTTCGGTAATTCATCTGCAATGGCTGTGCCGACGTTGCGGCTAACCTTTTCAAAGACACTTTGTTTATGGGTGTAATCGATGACAATAGTAGCTTTTAAAACATCGCGCGCCAATTGCCCACTGCTGGCAAAGCCATCAATAAGTCCGCGTGCTTTAGCTTGCTTTCCAGTCCAAAAAAGACCAGAAAACGTTTGATTATCAATCACTAAACGAGAACCCCGCCCTTCTTTAACTCGATTAATAAATTGCTGATGGACCTCATTTAACATTGTTTGCAATAATTGCTGTTGTTCTGGCGTCACGGGAGAGAATGGATCTAAAAAGCCTTTATAATTACCTGCTGTTTGTAAGCGACGAGAAACACCTAATTTTTGCATGGTATCTACAAAGCCAAAACCATTATAAATCACCCCTATTGAGCCTACTATACTTGATTCATTAGCATAAATCTCATCTGCGGCGGCAGCAACATAATAAGCAGCAGACGCGCAAACATCCACACAGACTGCATATATTTTAACGTTAGGGTATTTAGAATGATAATAATGCAACGCATTATACATATAATCTGCTTGCACAGGACTGCCGCCAGGGCTATTAATACGAACAATTAGCGCTTGTAGAGATTTGCTTTTATACGCTCTATCTAATCCTTTAACAAAATTTTCAGCGCTTCCAGAACCTTCCCGCTCTATCGTGCCATCCAAATCGATTAAGCCTGCATGGGCTTTATCTAGCGTATCTTTCTCATCTTCAAATAGGCCATTTAATTTAAAATAGGCCATAATGATTAGCAGAACAATAAGAAAACGAAATACCCAACGCCAACGGCGCTTACGTTTTTGGTCACGCATATACTCAAGTATGATTTGATTTAATAGCGCTTGTGAATCAGACTGTTGGTTAGGAAAATTATTCATAATATACCGCTACACTACTTGTTTTTTAGATTTCAGCCCTTATTTTACGGCAGTAAGACTGTGATTAACACCTTTGGACTAGTACTTATAGATGAAGGTCGGTATTTAACCAGACTTAACTTATGCAAGCAAGCATAAATAAGTCCTGATAGAGAGGTTACAAATGCGAATGGATAAACTTACCTCAAAATTTCAAATGGCTCTTGCAGATGCCCAGTCTTTAGCACTAGGCAGGGATAATAGTTTCATTGAGCCTGAACATGTTTTAAAAGCATTACTTGATCAACAAGGCGGCAGTACCAGGCCTTTGCTAACTAAAGCAGGCATCAATATTGCCCAATTACGTACATCCCTTGATCAAGCGCTTGAACGCTTGCCTAAAGTTACAGGCACAGGCGGTGACATTCATATTTCAAACGCCCTAAATCGCTTGCTTAATTTAACTGATAAATTATCGCAGCAGCGCAAAGACGCTTATATTTCCAGTGAACTGTTTTTATTAGCTGCCATAAGCGAAGATGGCAATCTGGAACGCTTGCTTAAGCAAGCAGGCGCAACAAAAGAAGCGATAGAAAAGGCGATTAATGATGTACGCGGCGGAGACGCAGTTAATGATCCTAATGCCGAAGATCAACGCCAAGCATTAGAAAAATATACCCTCGATTTAACAGAGCGCGCCGAGCAAGGCAAGCTTGACCCGGTTATTGGCCGTGATGATGAAATTCGTAGAACCATTCAAGTATTGCAGCGACGTACTAAAAACAACCCTGTTCTCATTGGTGAACCAGGTGTTGGTAAAACAGCGATTGTAGAAGGTCTTGCTCAACGTATTATCAATGGCGAAGTGCCAGAAGGCTTAAAGAATAAACGTCTACTTTCACTTGATATGGGTGCACTCATTGCTGGCGCCAAATTTCGCGGTGAATTTGAAGAGCGCTTAAAAGCCGTTTTAAAAGATTTAAGTAAACAAGAAGGTCAAATTATTTTATTTATTGATGAATTACATACGATGGTTGGCGCGGGTAAAGCCGAAGGTGCAATGGATGCTGGAAACATGCTAAAACCTGCATTAGCGCGGGGTGAATTACATTGTATTGGTGCGACTACACTTGATGAATACCGCCAATACATTGAAAAAGACGCAGCCCTTGAGCGTCGTTTCCAAAAGGTGTTAGTTGATGAACCTTCAGTAGAAGATACGATTGCTATTTTGCGTGGCTTAAAAGAACGTTATGAAGTTCATCATGGCGTTGAAATTACCGATCCCGCCATTATTGCGGCAGCGACGCTGTCACACCGTTATATTAGTGATAGACAGCTTCCTGATAAAGCAATTGACTTAATTGATGAGGCAGCAAGCTTAATTCGTATGGAAATTGATTCCAAACCTGAAAGTTTAGATAAACTTGAGCGCCGCTTAATTCAATTAAAGATAGAACGCGAAGCATTAAAGAAAGAAAATGATGAAGCGTCTAAAAAACGATTACAAGATTTACAGCACAGTATTGATGAATTAGAAAAAAATTACACTGATTTAGAAGAAGTTTGGAAAGCAGAAAAAGCAACCTTACAAGGTGCAACTCATATTAAAGAAGCACTAGAGCAGGCTAAAGTAGAATTAGATACTGCAAGGCGTGCTGGTGATTTAGCAAGAATGTCTGAATTACAATATGGTCGTATTCCTGAGCTTGAAAAACAACTCCTGCAAGTGAATGAACAAGAAGATAACACCGAGCACCGCTTAGTTCGCAATAAAGTCACCGAAGAAGAAATTGCGGACGTGGTTTCTAAATGGACAGGCATCCCTGTAGCTAAAATGCTTGAAGGTGAAAAAGAAAAACTCTTGCATATGGAAGAAGCACTGCATAAGCGTTTAATTGGTCAGAATGAAGCAGTGGATGTGGTTGCTAATGCGATTCGACGTTCACGAGCAGGTCTTTCTGACCCTAACCGACCCATCGGTTCTTTCCTCTTTTTAGGGCCAACGGGGGTTGGTAAAACCGAGCTTTGTAAAGCCTTAGCGGCATTTTTATTTGACACGACTGAGGCGATGGTACGTATTGATATGTCTGAATTTATGGAAAAACATTCTGTCGCTCGTTTAATAGGTGCACCCCCTGGCTATGTGGGTTATGAAGAAGGCGGCTATCTAACAGAAGCCGTCAGACGCAGGCCTTATTCAGTGATTTTGCTTGATGAAATTGAGAAAGCACATACGGATGTTTTTAATATTTTACTGCAAGTCATGGATGATGGCCGCTTAACAGATGGCCAGGGCCGTACCGTTGATTTTCGCAATACAGTCATCGTGATGACTTCTAATTTAGGCTCACACTTGATTCAAGATATGGCGTCTAAAGTAACCTATGATCAACTTAAGGAAGCAGTTATGGGTATTGTTACTCAACACTTTCGTCCTGAGTTCATTAATCGAATTGATGATACGGTTGTGTTTCATCCGCTTACGCAAGAACAAATTACCACAATTGCAGGTATTCAAATTAGTAACCTACAACAGCGTTTGCAACAACTCAATATCCATCTAGACGTTGAGCTCACAGCACTTGCGTACTTAGGAGAAGCGGGATTTGATCCTGTCTATGGCGCAAGGCCTCTTAAGCGCACCATTCAGCAAGAACTAGAAAATCCACTAGCACAAGCCTTGTTAACTGGCGAGTTTACTTCAGGTGACACCATCCATGTCACGTTAAAAGATAACCGATTAGCTTTTACCAGTGAAGAAATAGCAGAAATTCGACATTAATGCTTAAAAGTACTCGAGCCAAAGTAAGAGGAAGATAATTAAAATGTAGCCTGGGTGCAGGGCCAAAGGACCGTAACCCGGGTTTCACTTCGTTTCACCCAGGCTACATTACGGTTTTCTAGGAAATATAACCACGTAAATTAATAATTATTTAAGCTAATAATTAGACCTAAGCCATCACATCAATAATATAGTAGCAGGAGCAAATTAAACGAATGGATAAAATAAAATTTGGCTATCATGTTTCTCATGAACAATTTTCCCCTACCGAGCTACTCGATTATGTTAAACAAGCAGAAAAAGCCGGTTTTGATTTTGCTTTTTCTTCTGACCACTTCCATCCCTGGAATAGGAAACAAGGTAATTCGGCATTTTCTTGGGCATGGCTTGGTGCTGCCATGAGCCAGACATCTTTTGAATATGGTTTAATCAATTGCCCAACTTTCCGTTACCACCCAGCCATGGTTGCGCAAGCGGCAGCGACTATCGATATGATGTTTCCAGAACGCTTCTGGTTATGTGTTGGTAGCGGTCAGGCGCTGAATGAAGCCATTACAGGACAGCATTGGCCAAACAAACATGAAAGAAATGCGAGACTTAAAGAAGCTGCAACGATTATTAAAGCACTTTGGCGTGGTGAAACAGTGACTCACAAAGGCTTATTAACGATTGAGGAGGCAACACTTTATACCCAGCCCAGAAATAATACGCTCCCCTTATTTGGTGCGGCTATCACACCTGAAACAGCAGCCTGGCTAGCTTCTTGGGCAGATGGTTTAGTCACTGTGTCTCAACCTATTGAACAAGTAAAAGCCGTTGTTGCAAGTTGGCAAAAAAATGGGGGCCAAAATAAGCCAATGATTTTAAAAGTACAATTGTCTTATGACCATTCACAAGACGCAGCCTTAAAAGGTGCTTTTGAACAATGGAAAAGTAATATTTTTGGCAGTAGTATGTTGTCTGAATTAAGAACACCTGAACAATTTGAACAAGCGGCCGCGTTAATTCAACCCGAGCAGCTATATGACTATGTCACTATTTCAGCCTCTCCTAAACAACATATTCACCAATTAGAAGAATACATAGCGCTTGGGTTTAAAAAAATTGTACTGCATAATGTTAATACAAGTCAGACTAATTTTATTCTCAACTTTGGCAATCACGTTTTAAATTATTTTAAATAATACGGTCATTATGACTTCCAGGCTAATACATGATGTCTTAGCCTGGTACACTTTTTACTTAACCAGCATGGCCTGCATGACGTAAATGGGGAAATAAAATAACATCACGAATAGAGGGCGAGTTTGTAAAAAGCATCACTAATCTATCAATTCCTATGCCTTCACCTGCAGTTGGTGGCAAACCGTACTCAAGCGCTTCAATATAGTCATAATCAAAGTGCATAGCCTCTAGATCGCCTGCTTCCTTTTCAGCAACTTGTTTTTGGAAGCGACCAGCTTGATCGTCAGCATCATTAAGCTCTGAAAAACCATTCGCTATTTCACGGCCTGCAATAAAAAATTCAAACCGATCAGTAATGGTTGGGTCTTCGTCATTACGTCTTGCCAAGGGCGACACTTCAGTTGGGTAGCCAGTAATAAACGTTGGCTGAATCAATAAATGCTCAACTGTTTCTTCAAAAAGAATCATCTGTAATTTACCCAAGCCATCACTCGGCTTATAAGGCAATTGTAACTGCTCTAAGATGGCCTTGCATGCTTCTTCTGACTCTAGTTGGGCAGCCACTATATTAGGATGGTAGCGTAAAATAGCTTCTTTAACGCTTAAGCGTGCAAAAGGATCGCTAAAATTAATTTCTTGATCTTGGTAATTAATTTTTCGAGTACCTAAAACCACATCGCATAAGTATTGTAGTAAATCTTGCGTAAAATCCATTAAATCGTTGTAATCAGCATAAGCTTGATAAAATTCAACCATGGTGAATTCAGGATTATGACGTGTTGAAATCCCTTCATTACGAAAATTACGATTGATTTCATAAACCCGCTCAAACCCACCAACTACCAGACGTTTTAAATATAACTCAGGCGCAATTCGCAAAAACATGTCCATATTTAGGCTATTATGATGCGTGACAAAAGGACGTGCTAAGGCGCCGCCTGGAATTGGATGCATCATGGGTGTCTCTACTTCTAGAAACTGATGACCGTCCATGTATTGACGAAATGCTTTAATTAATTGTGAACGAATTAAAAAGGTGTGTCTCGATTCCTCGTTGGCAATCAAATCGACATAGCGCTTACGATAACGCATTTCTTGATCCGATAGCCCATGAAATTTATCAGGTAAAGGCCTTAATGATTTCGTTAATAACACAATATTGTCGGCATGCACGCTTAGTTCACCCGTATTTGTTTTAAACAATTCACCGGTTACGCCAACGATATCGCCTAAATCCCATTCCTTAAATTGCTCGTAAAGTTCGGGTAAATCATTTTGCCGAATATATACTTGCATACGCCCTGATACATCTTGCAGGTGAAAAAAACTCGCTTTACCCATAATACGCCGTAAAACAATACGACCTGCGATAGCAACCTTAATTGCAAGGCTTGCTAACTCTTCTTTTTCACAGTCTTTGTATTGGTCCATTAAATTAGCAGCAAAGTATTTGCGCCGGAAATCATTAGGAAAATTAAAACCTTGCTCGCGTAAATCAGCCAATTTTTGCTTACGAATTAAATAAACTTCACTTTCATCTAATATTGTTTCTGTCATGCTACTGCCCCTATACCGGCTTTCAAACTGGCTTCTATAAATTTATCAAGATCCCCATCTAATACAGCTTGGGTATTACTCGTTTCGACCCCGGTTCTTAAGTCTTTTATGCGCGATTGATCTAAGACATACGAGCGAATTTGTGAGCCCCAACCAATATCTGATTTTGTCGCTTCAAGCGCTTGCTGCTCTGCATTTTTTTTCTGTAATTCCATTTCATAAAGCTTAGCGCGCAGTTGTTTCATTGCGCTGTCTTTATTTTTATGCTGACTTCTATCCGTTTGACACTGCACAACAATGCCTGAAGGCATATGCGTTATTCGCACAGCTGAGTCAGTACGGTTAACATGCTGGCCCCCTGCGCCTGAAGCACGATACGTATCAATGCGTAAATCAGCAGGATTGATTTCAATATCAATGTCATCATCCACTTCAGGTGACACAAACACAGCAGCAAACGAGGTATGGCGTCTATTACCAGAATCAAAAGGCGACTTACGCACTAAGCGATGCACGCCAGTTTCGGTACGCAGCCAGCCATAAGCATGCTCACCTACGATATAAATGGTTGCACTCTTAATACCGGCTACTTCACCTGGCGAGCATTCTATTAATTCCATCGTAAAACCATGGTGCTCGCCCCAACGCAAATACATGCGCAGTAACATTTCTGCCCAATCTTGGGCTTCAGTCCCCCCTGATCCTGATTGGATATCAAGGTAAGCATTAGCATTATCCATTTTACCTGAAAACATGCGGCGAAATTCTAAATTTGCTACTTGCCTTTCCAAGGCGTCTAATTCATCAGCAACATCACTGATGGCTTCATCATCTTCTTCAGCGCGAGCAAGCTCAAAAAGCTCCATTAAATCTTGAATATTTTTAGTTAAAAACTCTAATTGATTAACGACCGATTCTAATTCGGCGCGCTCCCGACCTAGTGCTTGCGCAAGTTCTGGATTACTCCACACTGCTGCTGATTCTAATTCGCGAACCACTTCTTCTAAACGTTCACGTTTGCTTTCGAAGTCAAAGATACCCCCGAAGTGCTTGTGTTCGTTCATTTAAATCATATAAAGTTGCATTAATTTGATTAACTTCTAACATATCATTTTGAGCAATAATTAATTTAAGCGCTAGTTTACAAGGAAAGCTTAGGTGAGGCTAGAAGCAAACGTTATTTAAGCCATGTTCTTGAACCCTATACTAGCCCTTTTAAAATTTTAACGCATATTGTATAATATAAAAACACTATTTTATGTAAGCGAGATTTACTATGGATACTAAGACTGAAATTAAGAAGAAAAAAGAGCAAGAGGACTTAGCACAGCAAAAAAGAGAGGAAGAGGAGCGCTTAGAGCGGGAAAGATTTCAAAAAATGAATGAGGATTCTACTCCAGAGCCAACCAATTTATTTGGGTCAGATGAAGATGAAGATGAAGATGAAGATGCGCAAGAAAAAGCAAGGTTTGCCAGTAAATCTGACAATAAACATTGGGCAGAAATCGTTGAGGCTTTCACAAAACAACATGGCAAGGATAAGGTTGAACCAGATGGCACCTTAGTTTTTAACTCGCGCGACGAAGCAAAAGACTTTTTTAAGCAACAAGCAGAAGGCCAACCTCCTAAAGAATTCTTAGTGTGTGAAGTTGATCAAAATAGAAAACCCTCAGGTTATTATGTGTTTTCTTGTGGCTCAGGCAAAATGTATGAAGGCGCAAATCTTGCAGACATTAAAAAGCAAGTAGAAGAAGATTTAGAAAAGTCCGCTAATGACAAGAACCAGCCAGCAAATGACAAGCTCCAGCAAGGCTTAGCGCGACTCAATACTATATTAAAAAAAGAACAATTACAACAGGCTAAAGAAGAGCCTAAAAAAGACGCTCCAAAACCTCAAGATAATTTAGATGTAGATGATCAAGAAGTACATCGCAAAAATCCTGGCCTTTAAAGTTTCACATGTTACGAAATAACATTCATTTAGTGATATAAACGCTTTCATAGCGTTTATATCAAATTGAAACAAACGACTTTAACTAATTAACTACGCGGTGTAGGCGGGCTTAACACCTGCAGAGGTATTGCAACACAGTCTGGCTTTGGACTTCGCCACAGCAGAAACCTTACTTTTTTTACCAGTAAATAATTCGTTGTAGAGACGGCGGATGAACGGCCTGGCTTAGGCTCTGATTCATTCTCAGGCACAATATAAGTATCTAAATCTAAGTCATCGGCTGGTTGTTTATTTAATTGGGGCGCTGCTTTTAATTTATCCTCAACTTCCTTGACATGTTCTAATTGCGATTGCAAACGCTCCCTAATTATTTTCTCATTTCTAGCTAGCAAAAATTTTTTCACTAAAGCAATGGCTGCTATTGCTAAAAGCGTACAAATGGTAACTACAGCCCCACCAGGTACAAACGAGCCAATGGCCATTACACCAACTAATAATACTGCGGCTACCAGCTCAATAAACACTGCATTACGCTGTCTAAAATAATTATACTCATTGCGCACGTAAGTACGGTAAATATTTAAGTTATCGGTGGTAGGAATGGGCTCTCTATTTTTATATTTGATGGCATATTGCCCTAGCGAAATAATTTCTTTAGCTACATTTAAAAAAGAAGCAAACAAAAAGAGCGCCGCCATAAGAGGTGTTACGGAACCTGCCAGAATAATCCAAATAAGGTATCCAATCACATTTACGGCAAAGCCTGCTAAAATAAAAGCATTATCTTGCCAGCGGCTTGCAGATGTTTTTTTCTTATCAGAATGATTAGTATATAAATAATAAGCCGTTGAAATTGTTTTAGAAATTAAGCTTAAAACAGGCAGGCTAAATACTGATAAAATAAAGGATTGCAAGGCAATTCTTAAGCCTTTTAGCTCGGGTATAAAGAGTGAACCAACACCAAGAGATAAGGCACCAAAGCTAAGACCCGCAAGCTTTATACGACTAAATTGCGTTTTCTCATCAATTAACTGCAAAATATATACAATTTGTATAAATCCGCGTCTATTTAATTTTTCTAAAAACTGGTAGATATTTTTTTGCTTGATATAACGCGGCCATTGGGCTTTAGGAATATTTAAATTAGTTAATAGAGCCTGAACTTGCTCTAGTACGTCTTCATCATGAGCAATAATAGTTTTATGGAAATTAATTTTTAATTCATCAAGATTATTATTGTAATACTTTAATTCTTTCTTTAAAGCGCGCGAGCTTCCTCCATTAATATAAACATTAAACGCTTTTAGATTATCTATTATAGAATTCAATTCAACTAGGAGTAATAATTAATAATTTATAGTCGAGCATCTTAAAAAACTATTGTTTTATTTGCAACAGCTTAAATAGTAGACCTCTAGCAAGCGTTAAATTTTTCTTTAGTGCAAAGCATAAAAATTGATGTCATTGCGAACAAAGTGAAGCAATCCACCTACGATTTATAATAAAGCATCGTTTTGGATTGCTTCGCAAAGAGGAGCAAATGGGGATTAAAATCAAATGGCGGCTTTAAAGCAAAGCTGACTATGTAGCGTAGTAAATGTAGCCTGGGTGCAGGCCCGTAGGGCCGAAACCCGGGTTTCACTTTGTTTCACCCAGGCTACGTTTTTAGTTTATCCACGCAACAATGCCGGCTCGCAATGGCGTAATTTATACAGCCCTATGTAATAAAGCGAGCAGCTGTGATTTATCTAAATAGCCAGCGGCCGTTAATTGGCTTTGCTCTTTACCTTTAGCATCAAAAAAGATCATTTCAGGTAAACCATAAATGGCAAACCTCTTTTTAATTTTACGTGCTTCCGGCGTATCAGTGCTTATATTGACTTTTATATTCACTAAACCAGACATAGCTTTAATCACCTCGGGCTGATTAAATACCTTAGTTTCCATGCCTTGACAGTCACTACACCAAGTTGCATAAAATTCAAGAAACACTGGCTTATTTTCTTGTTTTGCCCGCGTTAAATGCTCTTCAATGGCTTGTAACGTGTCCACTTTGATAAATGGAGCTTGCGTAGCCTCTACAATGGTAGGTGATTTCAGAAAAGTAGATTGAGACTCATACAGCATCGCCCCACTTCCTATTAATGCAAGCAGGCCTAACGCTTGCATCGCTCGCTCCCCTAGTGATGATTTAGTTTGAAAAAGGCCTAAATAAAAACTAGCCAAAACAAGCAGTAAAGCCCATAAGACATTAACGATCGGCTCAGGGACGACTCTAGATAACATCCATATGGCAATCCCTAACATCAAAATGCCAAAAAACTGTTTTATTTTAACCATCCAAGGACCCGTTTTAGGCAAAAAAGAGCCATACCCAGCCCCGACTAACAGTAAAGGCATGCCCATACCTAGCGCCATAATAAAGAGAATTAACCCACCCTTTAGTACCTGCCCATTTTGCCCAATGTAAGTTAAGACACCAATTAAAGGTGCTGTGACACAAGGAGAAACAATCAAGGTTGACATCACACCCATCAAAGCAACCGAGAGAAAACTGCGATTATTTTGATTTACAGGGGTTAATCGTCCATTAAGAAAGGCAGGTACTCTTAATTCAAACAGCCCTAGCATGGTCAAAGCCATCACGACAAATAAACCACTAAAAGCGCCAATAATTAGAGGGCGTTGCATCAGTGTTTGTAAGGTATTACCTAAATAGGCCGCTAACATACCCGCTACTGCGTACGTTACAGCCATACCAATTACATAAGCTAAAGACAATCGCCAAGCTCTTGCCGATGAAAGAGAACGCTGGCCAACGATAATGCCTGATAAGATAGGCACCATAGGTAAAACACAAGGTGTGAATGCAAGTAATAAACCAAGTCCAAAAAAGGCACTTAGGTAAACCAATGGATTATTATTCTGAATAAAATGCATTAAGGTTTCAGGGTTTGACGAACTAAAACCTAAAGCCCACGTAGATTGAGCAATACACATAAGCCCAATGAAGCTTAATAAATATCTAATCGTTTTCATAGAATCCTCATCAATTAGTTAGGCAGCCATAAGCATACCTACCATTAACAATCCCTAATCAAATAATTAAGCCTTAAGCCGCTGCCAAAAACAAAGCAGCCTAAACCTTATGATTAGGAAAAAGAAAATTTTTTAAACTAGAGGATTTAAATTGGTGGCTTAAAAGGCCGTTCAATAGGAGCACATGAAGAGAACTTAGTTAGTGTAAAAAATAATAACCCAAGCCCAACGAATAGATAAGGCATAAAACCTAATTCATTTTCTATCGCTGTATAATAAGTTGATGATTGGCAGACAGCATTAATTGCAGCCCGAGTCGGGCATTCGGTTGCTTGCGTGTATTGCGTCGTGGCAGAGCCTTGATTGCTCATATAGAACAACATGGGCTTACACAAAAGTAGCGCTAAGCCGCAGACAAGAAAGCATTTAATTAGCTTGATAATAGATGTCTTCATCAGAAAAAATACTAGCACGAACTAATTAAATTAACAATAAACAAACCCTTTTCAACAAGTTTGGTCATATCATAGATACGTTAATAAAGGAATCTGCACTTTCTTTAATTAATGCTATTTCTTAATAAAGATCTTTAAGTTAAATTAAGTTTTAAAGATTTTTGGGTGATCAACGCTTTCCGCCAAGCTTTAGGCTTTCTTTCTATTTTTATTTTTCCACTCTGAATCAATTGACCCCTTCGCTAAGCTCTTTAAGCCATGATCAAGCGCAACGCGTTCATCAAATACAAAGCAATGCCCTTCCCATTTCGATTTTTCAACAGGAACAGTTTCAAGATAATTTAAAATACCGCCTTGTAATTGGTAAACCTGTTCAAAACCTAGTTTTTTTAAATACGACGTTGATTTTTCACAACGAATACCACCAGTGCAACACATGGCAATTTTTTTATCTTTTTTGTCGATTAAATGTTTGGCAACATAGTCAGGGAAATCTCTAAAGTTTTCAGTCTCAGGGTTTATTGCACCCTTAAACGTACCTAGCTTTACCTCATAGTCATTTCTAGTGTCAATAACAACCACATTAGGATCAGCTAATAATTCATTCCATTCGTCAGGGTTTAAATGAGTACCTGTAAGCTCTACCGGGTTCACTTCAGGTGCCCCTAGCGTCACAATTTCTTTACGTAATTTTACTTTCGCTTTATCAAAAGGATTTAAATCATCAAAGGTTCTACGAAACGATAAATCGCTTAAATTAGCATAACTTCTTAAATAATTTTCTAAATAATCGACTGCCTCAACACTGCCACAAAATGTACCATTGACCCCTTCGGCAGCTAAAATAATTGTGCCCCGAATATCCTTGTCCTTCATAGCCATGAGTAACGGTTCTTTCATCGTTTCATAAGCGGGGAGAGGGGTGAATTTATAGAATGTTGAAATCGTATAGCTCATTTTTTACCTAATTAAAAATTATTCTAATCAACTATATTATAATAATATTTTAAGTGAATTTTCATTTACAACAATTAAGCTGTTAATAAAAAAAGCATAGTTTATCGTAAAATAACTTTAATTAGTACTAAAAACGTTCATTTGCTTTAAGGCCAATTTAACCAATTTGTTAGCTGCCCTTTTAAACCTTCGCCGATGAGGCTCGTAATAACGATTTTTCCTATTTTTGATTACCTTAGATTAAACATGATTTAGTGTTTAATCTAACTAATCGACAGGCAATTACTAATGGTTATTGTTGCGTAGATAAATTAAAATGTAGCTCAGGCGCAGGCCCAAAGGGCCGGAACCCGGGTTTCACTGCGTTTCACCCAGGCTACAAGGTCGTTTTGATCACTTATTGTATCCACACAACAAGGTGATTACCAAATAACGCAGCGCTCATCATTAATCATGGGGCTCGGTTTCTTAATACCAAATGCTGCTGCAAATTGTGGAATATTGGCTAGCGTACCATTGACCCGATAAGCTGCTGGCGGGTGTGGATCAAGCGTTATGGCATTGCGTAATTGCTCTGGCCTTATGTTACTTGCCCAAACGTGGGCAACGCCTAGAAAGAACTGCTGATCGGGGGTAAAGCCGTCAATTGTTTTAGCCTGCTTATACGCTTGCGAATGATGAAAAGCAAGATAGGCTAATAACACCCCACCTAAATCCGCAGTTGCCTCGCCTACTACGAGATTTCCTTGTATGGCCAAACCATCTACTTTATAGCCTGAATATTGTTTGACAATACATTCCGTTGCCTGATGAAACCGTGCCCAATCCTCTTTAGCCCACCAATTTTCTAAATTACCATGACCATCAAATTGAGCACCCTGATCATCAAAACCATGGGTTATTTCATGTCCAATAACAAAGCCAATGGAACCATAATTAACTGCCTCTGGTGCATTAGGATCAAAAAACGGTGGTTGTAAGATGCCTGCAGGAATATTGATATTATTCATAGAAGGATCATAGTAGGCATTAATTGTTTGTGGCGTCATGCCCCATTCATCCCTATCTACTGGTTTATCAATTTTATTTAAATCGCGCTTAATTAAAAATTGATTAGCGCGGATAATATTTAATACATAAGGGCCTCTATCAATTTTTAACTTAGAATAATCACGCCATTTATCTGGGTAGCCAACCCGCTCTTCCATTAAGGCAAGTTTTTTTAGAGCAGCTTGTCTCGTGGCTGGCGTCATCCAACTAAGGGTTTTTAAATCGAGCTGCAATGCTTGACGAATATTATGTAAAATAGCTAACACTGTCTGTTTTTCTTTTTGAGAAAAATACTTTTCTACATACAATTTACCAATTGCAAAACCTAGCAGGCTATTTTCCGTATTAACAACCCTTTTCCAGCGTGGCAACAGCTGCTGTGCGCCTGATAAAGCAGTAACCATATTAAAATTTTCATCAACCCACGGTTTTGCTAAATAAGACGCAAATGCATCATAAAGGTGCCAGCGTAAATATATTTTCCAGTCTTCGAGGCTGGTAACCTGTAACATTTTACTCATTTCTTTAAAGAAATCAGGCATGCCGACATTAATTGATTTGATATGAGCCAGACCAATAGCAGCGAAATAAGTTGGCCAAGAGAAATTAGGGGTGAGTTGTTCTAACTGCTTGCGATCCATGATGTTAAATGTGGCTTTTATATCGCGTTGTTTAACCTGCGACATAGAAACCTTTGCCAAAGCTGTTTCTATTACCATAACGACAGATGCTTCATGCTTGGCAGTTGCTTGATTATCACCTGCTAACTCAAATACACGAGTAATATGTTTAAGATAAGTATCACGAATTGCTTTAAACTTAGGATCATCGCTAAGATAATAATCCCTGTCAGGTAAGCCTAATCCGCCTTGCATAGCAACCCCAATCATACGCTTGCTATTTTTATAATCTGTCATGCTGCCAAAACCAAACAAGGCATCGACCCCGATTAGCTGTAATTCGGTTATCACGGTTTGTAAATCAGCATAGCTTTGAATACTATTAATACGATCTAAAAAAGATTGCAGTGGTGTCACGCCTAATTTATTAATTGCATCTTCATCCATACCACTGTAATAAAAATCACCAATTTTCTGCTCAATGCTTCCAGAAACGGCCTGCTTATTAGCAGCCGCTTTAATTAGCATGTCATGAATTTTATCCTGGATTTGTTGTTGCAAACTATTAAACGTACTCCAACTTGAGTAATCAGGTGGTATAGGATTATTCTTTTGCCAAGTACCGTTTGCATAGCGGTAAAAATTCTCACCCGGAGCAACCTTTGTATCTAGCCAATCTAAATGCAAGTTATCGCTAGCATTGATAGTAGTAGCACTTAAAGAAGCACTCACAAAAAAAATCATAAAAGAGAATACTTTTAAAGCTAATGGCATATTATTCCTATTAGTTATATTAAACACGTTTTTTAAAATTGATTTAAAAAACCCATATTATGACTGTTAACAATAACATCAGCAATTCTTTGCGCTGCTTTGCCATCGCCATAGGGATTACTTACGCGCGCCATTGCCTCATAAATTTTTCTATCTTCTAAAATCTCTTGAGTTGCTTTCACAATACCTTCTTTTCTTACACCTACTAATTTGGCAACACCTGCTGACAAGCCTTCCACTCTTTCTGTTATTTCGCGCATTACAATTAAAGGTTTATTAAAGGCAGGCGCTTCTTCTTGGATGCCTCCTGAGTCTGTTAATACCACGTAACAACGCTGCATTAAATAAAGCATTGAGAAATAATCCTGTGGCTCAATTAAAAAAATATTTTTAATATTAGATAAATATTTTTTAACGGGCGCTTGAACATGGGGATTTAAATGAACTGGAAAAATCAACTGTACATCGTTGAATTTTGCTATTGCTGCCAATGCTTTGCAAATTGCTGCAAAAGATTTACCAAAAATTTCGCGCCTATGCACCGTAATTAATAATAATTTTTTACGTGGATCGAGGTAGGAAAATTTCTCATCTAATTGTTTTTTCATCCTACGTTTAGCGATTATTTTCTTGGTTTCTAATAAGATATCAACCACCGTATTGCCAGTAATATAGATATGACTTTCCTTGACCCCTTCTAATAATAAATTTTTTGCTGTATGGAAGGTAGGCGCAAAATGTAAATCGGCAATAGTACCTGCTAGTTTTCTATTGATTTCTTCAGGCCAAGGCGAATAAATATTGTGGCTTCGTATGCCTGCTTCAACATGGCCGACAGGGATATGATTATAAAAAGCAGCTAGCGCGCCTGCAAATGTCGTTGTTGTGTCACCATGAACTAAGACTCTATTTGGTTTATGCTTCTGAAATAGCTCATTTAAACCGGATAAAGCGGATGTTAATGTTTCTGTGATCGTTTGATCATATTTCATGATATTTAAATCATAATCACACTGAATATCAAAAAGCGATAAAACTTGTTGTAACATAAATGTATGCTGCGACGTTATACATATCTCTATTTGGGCAAAATTTCTTTTTTTTAGTTCTTTAATAACAGGAATCATCTTAATAGCTTCTGGTCTAGTACCAAATACAATAAAGATTTTCATAATCTAGGTGCCTTAAAATTAATATTTAAACAGCATTAGACATCAAAACAAATTTTACATTACAGGGTTTTAAACGGTTTATAGCCTCTCTTCTATTGTCCTCATTTGCAGGATCGGTGAGTGCTAAAGTTATAATATTATTAGCATAAGCTATGGGAAAAATCTGATTGCTTATCAACCAATTATAATGCTCGAGAGAAACATGTTCTAATTGCTCCTTTTTTAGTACAGGGAATTTTTCTGGATCTGCAATCTCTAAATTATATTGATTTGCTAAAAATTGAATTATTTTATCCGGGTTTATACCATAGTTCTTAATAAGGATTCTTCCCAATCGCTCTTGAGTTGCATGTTGCTCTTTTAATGCCTCATGCAGTTGGTCTGAGGTAATTACTTTATTTTCAAGCAATAAATCACCTAATTTTTTCTTATATTTTTTTAAAGCTGATTTTCCTGGGAAAGTATTTTTAGTTTTATCCCACTTACTGTCTTTTTTAGGTGTAAAAAAAAATGCTCGGTACGCTCTCAGTAGCGCGTGAAAATTAATTAAATTACCATAAATCGAACGCGGTATGCTTAAAAAAGCAGCTAATAAACCATAAATTCGATAAGTCGCTGCCGCTCGTTGATATAAACGAAAAAGCATCATTAATGTACAAGCTAGAATAATTACCTTACTGAAGGGATAAGTCTTGATGAGGGTTGTAAAAGTAGGCCTTGCATCAACAAGAAAATAAATTAACCAGTATGTAAATAATATATAGGCTATAAAGTTAATTAAATGGGTAACAACCGCTTTGCGATCATGAAAAAGGGTATAGCGTGTTGCTAAATTTCCTGGCCAGCCGGTATTATACCATTCTTGAAAGGTAATCCCCATAACCCAGCGAGCCCGCTGCCGAATTGCAGCGCGATAACGTGTGGGGAATAAAGCGCGTGTAGCAACCATCTCTGCTACGGGTTTCGGCACTAATTTACCAAAAAACCACCATCTTTTCCTAGTTTGGGTACGAATAATTTTTTGTACAAGAAAAATAGATTTAAGCTTTAATACGCGTATCCGTAATGACACACTGTAATCTTCTGTAAAAGAAGACACATTAAAAGGAGAGCCCTTACTTTCTCTGCTTAGAAGCTCAATCGCAGTTCTTGCAAAACCTGTACCTACTCCGGCTGAGGTAACTAAACCTCCTATGACTTCACGTGCAATCATTGTCCTAGTATGATTTTCAGCAAATTCATCATTGTAAGTCCAGTGCGTAGCAAAACTGTGGCTTACCTCTAAAGGAAACACAGGAATTTGCACCATATCTTTGCGAGGTATTAAATAATTATATAATTTTAGTGATAGCGGATGAATAACATCTTCAGCATCATGAAACAAAAATATTTCATACTGAATGTTATTTTCTTTCTCACGCTTAAGAATAAAATGGTAAATATTATTAAGGTTATCTGCTTTTGTAGTTGGCCCTGGTAGTTTTGTGACGACAGGAATAACATTACTAAAAAGCTCTTTTGCTCGCTCTACAGCTTCAATGGTTAGAGGATCATTTGGGTAAACACCAATAAAGAAGTCATAATTGGTATAATGAATCGCTGGAATATTATGTTTTAACATGTCTTCAATGACTAAATGCTCACTCCAGCAAGCCACCATAATAGCTATTTTTTTCTCAGGAACTGCATCCAGTTGCTCCAGGGTTAAAGGCTGATAATGATATCTTAACTGCTTAATTTTTTTCCATATCGAGTTTATAAAAAAAACAACATCAAAATAGAATTCATCTAATGAGGATAGAAGTATTAAAATTGCTACTGCCATCAGTAGCCACCACATGATTAAATGTAATTCCATCGCTCCACTCAAAAATAAATGTATAATTCAGCCGTTGTTAACTTATTATGATAGCGTGGCCCATAAGGATTAGGAGAAGGGCTATTAACTTTTATATAATAACCGTTTAAATATTCAAAACGAAAAGACAAGTTATAACGATTATTGGGAATAAACTCGATACCAGGACCATATTCAACAAAGTTATTATAAAACTCTTTGTTTTTATCAAGTCCCCCCCTTCCTCTTAAATAGATATTAAGCTCAGCAGTGAGAAACTCTAAAACTCGCAATCCCTCTCGAATACTACCGTAACCAATGATGTTATCATCGTACCTAGAAAAATAAGATATATCTAAATAAGCGTTGCCAACTTCCTTAAAAGGAAATGTCCAGGTATTGACATAATCATGAGGAGCGCCCCAAATAGCGCCGTAAAGTAAACCGCCCCTTAAATCATTTCGATAACGGCGATTAGGATTAGGCTCTCGTGCAATTAGATCGTAAGCTCTACCGCCTTCAATATATAACCTTAAATTTGGCAGCTTCTGAAAAGGTGAATAACGTATACCTAACGCGGTTATCGAAACATTATCCTCAAAGATTTGTGGCAGCTGATTTTGATCGCGCTGACCTGATTTACTATCCCAGGTCGTACGATTAATTGCATAAACCTCACCTTGACTACGCTCGCCAAAGGTTCGACCTAATCGTACTTGGCTCGGAAAAATACCTAAATTAAAGCGCGAAAGGTAAATTGGCGCATAATAAACGTCAGCGAACCAAGGTTTAGAAATAATTTTGGTTTGTAGCCCCGATAAGCTAGTCATGGCACGATTAGCTTTTAATTTTAATTCAGGATCAGAGGTATAGGTTGCACTAGAAAAGTATTTATAAGCTTGTGGCTTTCTACCTAAATTATCCAGTATATAACCAATTTGCATTTTAATCTCATAATCCTTAGGTAATAGCCTTTCTATAATATAGAAGCGGTAAAGAGCGAGTTCTAATTTTTTCTCTTTTAATAATAAATAAGCAAGTTCGCGCTGGGCGACTACTTTATGTGGATAGCGGAAAACCAATTTATATAGAAGCTGCAAGGCTCGTTTAGGATTGGTTTTACGTAAATTATAGTACTCATTTAATAATCGCTCGTCTTCTGGCAATTGCGGCATGGATTTAGCCTGTTGCACCGCACCAGTTGCTGTACCTTGTTCGGTGGTTTGCATGCTCTTAATTTGCTCTCGAATTACGTTATTTTTTGGATTAATTTTTAAAACAAGTTTGAAATAATCTAACGCCAATTCGGTACGCTTTTGATTGAGTAATTGATATCCCATTTCTGCATTAGCCATCTCGTTATTGGGATTATCTCGCAAAATTTCTTTTAATAATTTAAAGGCTTCCTCTGGGCGACTTTTCTTTAATTCAAAATATTTATCCATAGGATTTTGCGCGGTTACGGTGATAGCATTTGTAGGGCTTTTATTAGCAGCTGCATTTATTGTAGCGGTTATGATACTTGCGTGTATGCGCGCATCAATATATCTAATCTGGCTTACAATAACTTTATCGTCTGGATTAATCTTTAAAACTTTGTTGAAATAATTTTTAGCCTCGTTGAGTTTATTCTCTTCCAAAAGAACGTAGCCCATTTCTTTATTTGCCTGTATATTTTGCGGATCTTCTTGCAAAATAATTTCAAGCAGCTTTTTAGCCTCTTTTGCGTCTAATTTTTTAAGCTCGTAATATTTACCCAGTTGAGCTTTAATAACAACGGCCGGAACAGAAGGCGCTTTTGCTGTTTTATCAGGGCCTTGTGCTGCAAAAAGAATAGGTATATAGGCAGTAAACTCAATTACTAGGCTTTTAATAATTACGCCAATTATCAGCAAACCTTTTGCACGATGTGCTTTTGCCATAGCAATACCTTATATGCTAACCATAGACCTATGTCCTTAGTTTGTGCGACGCCTTAAGAAAAAGCCCACAATTGCTAGAATAATAACAATAATTAAGAAGATGATAATTACGATATAGACAATATTTTGATAAGCATAAGAAGCAAAACCACCTATTTTATTTAACGATGGTGTACTTGAATTGGCTGATGACTTAGCTTCATTTTGCACATCCAACCGCGTTTCATAAGTAGCGATACTGCCCTGTTGGTCTATCGTTGCAACGTTACCACGTAATGTGGATTTAACCTGATTATCCACTAATAAATTCATAGCTTGGCTTACAGCATTATTATCTGTGCCTGTAATTAATAGAGTATTATGATTTTTATTCCACGGTGAATCGATTAACTCAACGACACCTAAGGACTCTAGCGCGGAAATAGCAAGATTAGCATTTTGACTAGCAACACTTATTTTTCCTTGTTGGATTTTTATCGGTGCATTATTCATTACTTTCGCTACCCAAGGATTATTTTCCGCGGTTCCAATAATAATGGTGTTAACTTCTCTAAGTTTGTCTTCTGTTACCTCATTTGAGCTAGCAACTTCAATTGCCTGAGACTCTACTCCCAGAGATTGCCCTAATTTTAAGAAAAAGTTTATTAATTCTCCGATTTTAAGACCAGTAAATTTTTGTGGCAAAATAACGAGCGTCCCTTTACCAACTGTCATAGGAAACTGATTTAAAGTAATATGAGGCAGCTCTTCATTAAAACTTGCTTGTAGCGTTGTTTCGCCATGTATAACGCCCCAGGCTTGATAATAATAACGAGTTGCACAACCTTCCTGTGGGACATGTAAATCAAAACTATAACTTAGTGTATTTTTTCCTGGCCTTAATGCATCACCAGAAATCTGGACTTTCCATCTAGAGTCTTGTTCATTTAGCGGTACTAATATCAGTGAGGCTTGTTTAACATCATTCACAGATACAGTCAGCATGGAGCGATCTTTATAATCAAACACAGAATGGCTTAACAAAGTATTTAAAATGATGTTCTTAGGTACTTGGTTATTAGGAAGGGTAAACGTATAAGATAAGCTATTGTGGCCCAATCCTAATACGGTTTGATCTTGATAACCCAAATCTTTTAAAGATATGGGCGCTGTATTCACTACTTGCTCATTAAATGTCTTAGGCAATGAATTTTCAGTCACTAAAACTGACTGGCCTTGTAAAAGAAGCCTAGATTGAGGTGTAGCAAAAGAATTCGCAGCCTTTATAACAGCCAAATCAGAATTACCAGTAATTGTTAATAGCCCACGTATTGGATTCCATGGTGAAACAAGCAGACGAATAATCCCTAAATCACTAGGTAATCCATTTTTTGCCTGGTCATTGATAATCGCGTTTTTTGTAAAATTTGCATCTAGGTAAGAAAATTGCTCACTCTTGCCTACAAAAATAAGGTTATTCTTTGCTTTTTCTCCTTCGCTGACTGTGTTCGCTAGCTTTGCTGTTAGATTCATTTGATTTAGTCCTAACTGAGCACCGAAAGCTCGAGCTATTTTTAATGCAGCTACCAGTTCACTGAAGGAAGGATCAGACGGTAAAACAAGTAAAGATGACGCAGACGACAGTAAATTTTTGTCAATAAAAGGATAAGGTAGATTAGCTAAATTAGGCTTAAACGCATTAATCTTATAGGATAGGGTTAGGGTTGAGTCTGGTGAGATTAAGGCCCAATTACTAGGGTTGTCATAATCTTTACAGGGATCATCTGAAACGCGAAGAAAACCAATTAGGTTTAAAGAAATCCAATCTTGCTTAAAGGCATCAATAGGTAAAGGAATAGTCCAAGGTGTAGAGTTCGTATTTTCTTGCGTTAAAGCTAAAGAAGACACAGGCTTATCATTTAGCTCTAGATTAAGGTTAGATATAGGCAATAGTAGTGGCGAATGAGAAATTACTAAGTTTAATTTAGCCTCTTTAAACTGCCATTGGATTGGAACCGGTAAATAAAAAGAGGTAGTCGCTCTATCGCCGCGCAACACATTATTACTATTCCAATTAAGCTGCTTAAATGTAAAGGTACTAGTAAATTGACTATCAAGGTCTGCTTTGGGTTTAATCGTTTTTAAACTTGGGATAGGCTCTAATTGGCTTAATTTTATACCCTGCGGCTCAATTTCATTTTCTACATTAGCTGCTTGAGTTAATGCCATAGCAAGAGAGAGACTTATTCTATCCTCGTGCAATACATTCATATTGTGCAAATTAAGCTGTTCAACGGTATAAGCGCTATCCTGCCCATCGGCGTTGGGTTCAATGGTTTCTAAACTTGGGATAGGCTCTAATTGACTTAATTTTATACCCTGTAAATCAATTTCATTGTCTACATTGGCTTCTTGGGTTAACGCAATAGGAGAAGTGAATATAAGTCCTGCTACGATAATATCTTTCCATGATAAGCATTTCACTTTGTTACCCTTAATGAAAGTAATTTAAACTAACTAACCATATTTCGTGTATTTAGTGCTCTAATAGTTTTATTACTATAATTTAAATTATCTACCTTCAGCAACAAACCATCTCAATATTCTTAAAAGAATTAGGAAAATAGCAACTAGCCTTCTTGCATGCTTGCTAAGTTGCAGTGTCATGGCGAACCTTCACCAAGTGAAAATCTAGGAAGCCTTATTCATTGCACAGGAAGATAAATGATTTGTTTTAATCTCAACTATTCTTAAATCTAAAAAATTAACAAATAATTGCGGCTATGGCAGTTAATTACTCTTAGTTAAAATACGAAAAGACTAATTATCTTTAGCCATAGATCAATTATTCCATTTATGCTATACAGTCAATCTGTTATTACAACTCAAAAGGAATTTAACATGAAACTGAAGTTAATTACGTTAGTATTATGCTCTACTTTTTCTCTTCCCACTGTCTTTGCAGCCGATACGCAAAACACCAGCAGCACTAATCAAAGTACGAGTACTACTAATCAGCAAACTAATACAACTGGCGCACAAAATAATAATACACAAAAAAACCAAATGGATGGTCAAATATTAGCTGTTCTTGTGGTATTAAATCAAAATGAAATTTCAGCAGCAGATCTTGTGTCTAAAAAGAAAGGTGTTAATTCGTCTGTAGCAAGCTATGCAAAAATGCTTTCTAAAGAGCACAATAAGAATTTAAAAGAAACCTTAAAGCTTAGCCGTAAAATTGGTGCACCGGTTCAAAATGATACCGCGAATAGTTTAAAACAGCATGGTGAAAATGAATTAGCTACTTTAAATCCTTTATCAGGCGCAGCACTTAATAAAGCTTATATTGATGCAATGGTTAACGATCATAATGCCGCAATTCAATTATTTGATAATACTTTAATACCAAATGCTGGCAATAAAAAACTTAAAGAGCATTTAACTAGCACGCGTAAACATTTAGTTAAACATTTAAAAGATGCACAAGCAATTCAAAAGAAATTAGATAAGCAAACAAATGATAATTCTGCTACTAATTCATCTAACACCTCGGATACAACAGGCACTTCTAATTCTGCTCAATAAAGGCTCAGCTAAAATTAACAGCCAAGTATCTTACTTAACAATAAGAAGAACCTAGGTTCTTCTTATTGTTCCATAATTTAAACCCAGAGCCGATTATTGATTGGTGCCAGTACCAGTAGTTCCAGTTCCGGTAGTTCCAGCGCCTGTACCAGTGGTTCCAGTACCAGTCGTGCTCGTGCCCGTAGTTCCTGTTCCTGTGCCAGTTCCAGCCGCTCCATTACCTGTCGTATCTGGTGTACCAGTCGTTGTCGTTGTTGTAGTGTTTACAGAAGTATCCGATGCAGGCACAGTAGTACTAGGTGTTTCAACATTAATTGTGTTATTTCCTGGTGCGGGTGTAGTTGTGGTATTGATAGTGTTAGGATGATCACCTAAAACATAATAAAGAATTACGCCAATAATAACTACAATGACTACTATTGCAACAATAGCTACGTTATTACTTGAATTATGGTCTGCCATTACACCCTCCTTGTCCTTATTCTTAGTTTGCTACCATCATTAGTATAGACCTTGCAGCAGTTCAATATAAAAAAATAATACCTATTTTTTATAGTGAGCTCACGTTAAGTAATGCCATCTACAATTAATTCCCTTTAGGCACCGTTAATAATTAAAAATCAATAGCCTGACTAATGCAATAGCTAAATTTAAAAAGTTTAACTTAAATTTACTGCTGCCTATCTGGTATTTAAATTAAATCTAAAATTACACCTATACTCATTAAAAAGAGCAAATAATTTTAGATAGGTATAAAGCTCCTTTAAATGGCCTAACCAGATAAATAGGAAAAATCGTGCAATTAAATCAGAAAATTGATTACACTGAAGAAATTGATAGGGATGAGCTTGCTCATTTTTTCCAATCTGTACGCCAGCAAACTGAATCGCTTTGTCATTCACTCATCATTGAAGATTATGTTATTCAAGGCATGCCAGATGTTAGTCCACCAAAATGGCATCTTGCTCATACGACTTGGTTTTTTGAAACATTTATCCTTGCTAATCTTAAAAATTACCAAGCCTTTAATCCGTCATACCATCATTTATTTAACTCTTATTATTTAGGTATTAATAATCCTTACCCTCGTTGTAATCGCGGCTTACTATCAAGACCCGCGGTTGAGGAAATCTATAGTTATCGACAGCATGTCGATAACCTTATTTTAAATGTCATCAACCAAGCAACTTATAATGATTTAAAAAAAATACATTCTTTAATTTCCTTAGGTTTAGCGCATGAACAGCAACATCAAGAGTTATTACTGATGGATATTAAGTATAATTTTTCCCTACATAGTGAACCCACAACTTATTTTAAGCCTAAAAATTCATTTAAATTAAGTAGCGCAAATCTGCCAATGACCTTTACAGAAGTAGCAGGCAGTGTCTTTACAATGGGCTATCAAGGTCAAAGTTTTTGCTTTGATAATGAGTTGCCTAGCCATCAAAAATTAGTTGCTGATTACGCTATTGCTAATAGGCTTGTGACCAATGGCGAATATTTGGATTTTATTTTAGCAGGTGGGTATAAAAATCCTGTTTTATGGTTATCTGATGGTTGGACATGGGTGCAAAATAATGCCATTACTCAGCCGCTTTATTGGGTTTTTATGGATAACCTTTGGTATGAGTTTTCCTTATTAGGTTTAAGACCACTCAATCTTGGCGACCCTGTTGCTCATATTAGTTATTTTGAGGCTGATGCTTATGCAAGATGGCAATGCTGTCGCTTACCAACCGAGGAAGAGTGGGAATATTTTGTAACTCATAATCAGCTTTTATTGACAGGTAATTTTTTAGAGCAAGGTATATACCACCCCCAACCTGTCACCGCGCCAAATAAAGCACATGGCGTAAGCCAATTTTTTGGCGATCTTTGGGAATGGACAGCAAGCCCTTACTCAGCTTATCCTCAATATAAACCCTTTGCGGGTTCGATAGGCGAATATAACGGTAAGTTTATGAATAACCAATATGTCTTGCGGGGCGGTTGTTGCATAACGCCACAAGCACATATTCGAAAAACTTATCGTAATTTCTATCAACCAGAAAAACGATGGCAGTTTAGTGGCATCCGTTTAGCTAGGGACTGTTGAGGAAAAGGAGCATTCCATGAATGAAAATTTAAAAATAACTACCTTAGATTATCCACCGTCACTTGAAGACAGTAGAAATACTTTTTTAGCAGACATATTAACGGGTTTAACAAGTAGCAATAAGTTTATTTCATCTAAGTATTTTTATGATGAGAAAGGCAGTGAATTATTTAATCTGATAACTCGCCATCCTGATTATTATTTAACAAACTGCGAATTAGAAATTTTAAGAAACTATAAAGGTGAATTGTCACAACTACTTGGCCAGCAAGGCTTCAATCTTATAGAACTAGGCCCAGGAGAAGGAATTAAGAGCCGCATACTTATTGAGCAATTTTTGCAAGATTCTCTCGAATTCACTTATTTTACAATTGATATTTCTCGTAAATATCTCAATCAAATTGTAAAAAAATTTAATCACGATCTCCCTAACTTAAAATTAATTGCCTTAAATTCAGATTATTTTAAGGGGCTAAGATGGTTAAACACCCAGTCTGTGCGTAAAAATTTATTATTATTTTTAGGATCAAGCATTGGTAATTTTAGTCCTGAGAACACCCAATCCTTTTTACGTGAAATTTGGCAAGATTTAAACGATGGGGATTATTTTTTAATTGGCTTTGATTTACGTAAAGATATCGATATCTTATTACGAGCCTACAATGACAGCGATGGGATTACCCGAAAATTTAATTATAATTTATTACATCGTTTAAATAGAGAACTAGGTGCTAATTTTAAACCAGAATTATTTTATCATTATGCCCCGTATAATGTTTATTCAGGCGCTATGGAAAGTTATCTTATAAGTTCACAAGAACAAACAATCTTTATTAAAGACCTAGACCGCGCATTTCATTTTAATGAATTTGAACCGATACATTTAGAATTTTCATACAAATACTTACTGTCTCAAATTTCTGACTTTGCGCAGGAGAATGGTTTTTCTATCATCAAGAATTTTTTTGACTCAAAAAAATATTTTGTTGATTCACTTTGGCAGGTTCATAAATAAATTTTAATACTAAGACAAATGATTATTGAGTAGCTAGCCCTCTATTACGCTCACCAGCGCTTTAGCGACAAGGGCAAATTTATTAAACGAACCGCAAATAATAAAAACAGTGTACTCTGTTATTAATCTGTTTGCTTCAATTAATTAACTAACATAAGATACCCATTTTGACCCGCACAGGTTTAGCTTTAAATGAATATCGTAAAAATCGCACTTAGTAGAATTATCTTTTTTAGTCGTTGGCTACAAGCACCATTGTATGTTGGGCTTATCTTTATTTTAGGGGCGTATGCTTATCGATTTATTAATGAGTTGTTTCATTTAATTATAAATATTCGTGGCTTTAATGATACGCAAATTATGCTTGGCGTATTAGATTTGATCGATGTCGTCATGCTTGCCAATTTATTAATCATGGTTATTATGGGCGGTTATGATACGTTTATTGCTGATTTAAATTTACAATCTCATCCTGATCAACCTGAGTGGCTCGATCACCTTGATGCAGGCGCTATGAAAGTTAAATTAGCTGTGGCATTGATTGGTATTTCTTCTATTCATTTACTGCGCACCTTTATCGATCCAACCAAACAAAGTAATAATGCTGTAATGTGGCAAGTCATTATTCATTTAACCTTGGTTGTTTCAGCGTTAGCAATTACTTTTACTAATCGCTTAGTTAGCCACCCTAATCATAGAGATAAGCATCGCTAAATTTAGCGTAATTTATTTCTAATTTAATAAAAAAGTAGGAAATTTAAAAAAATTAAAATTTTTTTTATGAGAAATGATTACGTACAAACAAGGACTTATTAACTAAAAACTTCTGTAAATTAAGTATCGGGCTATTGACTAATTTGACAGAATTTAAATGTGAGCTTACCATACATTAACAAGTTATGAATATAACTTAAGCTTAACAAAATGCCTTTAGCTGTTGTCATTTCTTACTAAATTTTGTTGAGCTATTTTTAGAAGCACGCGGAATATTGGTTGTATAAGAACTTTAATTAAACAAAGGAGAATTATATGCCAGGTACATCTGCAGGCGCAAAAAAAGCAGCTAAAACCCGCAAAGAAAACAATGCCCATCCTCAAAAAGCCGCTAAAGGTATGCATTCTAAAGCCGAAAAAGCAAGAGGCGAATCTAAACAGGCCAAATCAAGATAAGAATAATTAACTAGCCTAACTTAAAACTGTCTTTTTATACTTTTATAACTAACCTAGGAGATATATTATGGACAATAGAAATCAAGGTCAACAAGGTCAAAACCAACAAGGTCAAAGACAAAACCAAGGTCAACAAGGCCAACAAAACCAAGGCCAACAAAAACATGGCCAACAAGGTCAGCAAAAACAAGGTCAACAAGGCCAATTTCAACATGGTCAAGGCCAACAAGGCAAAGGTGGCCACAAAGGTTAATTATAAGATGAGTTTCCATTCTTAACTGAATGGAAACTCATATAGAGAAAAAAAATGTATAAACAAGAATTTCCTTATCAAGCAAACGCGACTACCACCAGTGAGAAACTGTTTAAAAACTTCTGTGCTGGTTATAAAAACCGTGATTTACCTTATCTACTTAGCTTATTTACCCAAAATGCAACCTTATGGGGCACAGGTATTGATGAATATCGCTATGGGTTAAAGGCACTTGAAACGCAACTAATTCGTGCTTGGAGTCAATCTGAGCAAAGTGAAATTGATATTATTAATTTTAATCCCACAACGGAGCATGCATTTTGGGCAAGCGCTAATTGTTCAGCAAAATTATGGATTGATGGCCAACATTACATCTTAGAACATTTAAGAATCACTATCTGCATAGATGAAGAAGATCATGCTTGGAAAATCGCACACATGCATGCTTCTTTTCCAGATTTTAGAAACCCACGTAATGCGTCTTTTCCTATTTTAAGCTAACCCACCTTAACTAAGGTCTACTAGAAGTCTATGGTAAAATACTTTGCTATTATTACTTATTAGACCTTTAAGAAATTTACTGCGGGCATGCAATAATGACTCACTATTTACAACTCTCGGAAAAAGTAAAAGCATGGACAAGACATGTTCTTTTTGATGAGAATGCTAAACAACAAATTAATAATATAGCCTCTCTACCTATTATTTATAAGCATATCGCTGTGATGCCTGATGTACATTTAGGCATTGGCGCTACAGTAGGCTCGGTTATACCAACAAAAAATGCCGTTATTCCTGCGGCAGTAGGTGTTGACATTGGGTGTGGGATGATAGCCATGCGAACTAATTTGTTTGCCAAAGATTTGCCGGATAATTTATATAAACTACGCCTAGCTATTGAGCAAGCAATACCCGTAGGCTTTGATAAGTGGACAGAGGCAACCCTTCCTAAATTGGCTATTTCTACTTGGAAGCAGCAATTAAATCAAGGCTATAAGCAGTTAATAGAAAAACATCCTCTAATAATTGCTAAAAAGGCCAAAACTCATTTAAACCATGTCAGTCAGCTTGGCACACTAGGTGGCGGTAACCATTTTATTGAACTCTGTTTAGATGAACATCAACAGCTGTGGTTAATGCTGCATAGTGGTTCACGAGGTATAGGCAATGCCATTGGCACTTATTTTATTGAGTTAGCCAAACTTGATATGCAAGACCAACTAGGTCAGCTTCCTGATAGGAATTTAGCCTATTTTACTAAGGGTACCAAACATTTTAATGATTATTTCATGGCCGTTAATTGGGCGCAAACCTACGCTAGGTGTAACAGAGATATCATGATGCAATTATTAGCAGATACAGTGGCTAAATTTTTAGATAGACCAATTCAGGCTGATTTACATGTAGTGAATTGTCATCATAACTATGTTTCTGAAGAAAGGCATTTTGGCAAGCAAGTTTATATTACTCGTAAAGGCGCTGTATCTGCTAAAAAAAATGAACTAGGTATCATTCCAGGCAGCATGGGCGCTAAATCATTTATTGTGCGAGGCTTAGGCAATGAAGCTAGCTTCACGAGCTGCAGTCATGGGGCTGGCCGTGTCATGTCACGACACCAAGCTAAAAAGAGGATAAGTTTATCAGAGCATAAAACTGCTACCCAACGGGTTGAATGTCGTAAAGATAAGCACATATTGGATGAAAGTCCTGCCGCCTATAAGGATATTGCAGCGGTTATGAAATCTCAAGAAGATTTAGTTGAAATACTATTTACTTTAAAACAAATTTTATGTGTTAAAGGTTAAAAATAATTAACCTATTCACTAACCTTTGATATTCTTCTAATTAGCCATTCATAATTTATTTAGTAAAAAATCATACAGGGATAGTGAATGAATTTTTTTTACGCAATAGGAAGAAATACGAGTCGATTTTTTCATTCATTTATTCTCTTTTTTGCTTTTATTGGACATGTTAGTCATAGCGCTGGAACAGTACTATTCGGTTCTTCATCAATTGCTTGGATTAATATTTTAAAAATACTTTATAATTCAGGGACAGCAATTGCCATCCCTCTTATGCTAATGAGCCTCTTATTAGCAAGTACCTTAGGGCTTAATATTTATTTTCTTTTAGAAAATTTTAACTTAAGTTCAAAAGCCCTACCCATTTCACAAACCATGTTAGCCCGCGACTTATTACCCCTACTCATTGGCTTAATTTTATGTGTACAAACCTCACTAAATTTAATTATTGCACGCGTCAAAATTACTAAACTTCGTCATGGCCGGAATGAAATTATTCTTAATTACATTTTACCAATAATTATTGGTACAAATATGACTGCCTTACTTTTATATGCATACACTCTCACCACATCCCTACTAGGCCTCTTTTACACTTTTCATTACTATTTTAATATGAACCATCATGAATACATGAATCATATTACTCATGCCGTCACCATCACGGATTTAATGATTGGCTCCATTAAAACACTATTATTTGGCACGCTTGTGAGTTTGACAAGCGGTTATTACTATTATCAAGCAGCTATCATCCATATACCGCTGCGAACTGCCGTATCTCGCATTCTTACTCGCGGTGCCCTGTGGATTGCTGTCGTTAGTGCGTTATTAAGATTTCTCTCTATTTTTAATTAAATAAGGTTAGTTTAAGGATAAATTAATGCGTCATGAACCTTTTTATACATTAGTCGGTATATTTGTAGTTGGTGGGTTGATTTTAATGTTCTTAGGCGGCTTATTTTTTTACGAACAATATACGCAAGCTAAAGTTCAAACCTTTGTTATGTTTTTTAAAGGATCTTTAAAAGGTTTAAGTACTACGGCGCCTGTAACTTATCGCGGAGTAAAAATTGGTGAAGTATCATTGATTGAAATTACTGAAAATAAGATAAAAAATAAAGTTGAAATTCCGGTTTATGTTGAGTTTTTTGTCGAGAAAAGCCTAGCTTTTGCGCAAAATCCAGTGGAGTTATTAATTAGAAATGGCTTTGTTGCAGATATTTCTAAACCAAATTTCTTAACTGGCGTATCTGACATTGAACTAGTTAAGACAAAAGTAAAGCCTCTTAATTATCAAGCACAATATTTTCGTGGCTACCCTATCTTTCCTACACGAAACACGAAAGAAAAAATTACCAGTATTGATGATGCTTTAAAAGCTGCACAGATTATGATTGAAGAAATCACAAAATTAGTACGCTCGCCAGCAGTACGGGAAACGCTTAATTCGACACGCGAAATGGCTAATAGCTTTAATCAATTAGCAGACAATTTTGACGCCTATTTTCCACCTGCCATTACTTATTTTAATCGTTCTATGAAAGAAATTGCTGATGCTGCTAATTCCTTTCAAAACTTAAGCGATTATTTATCACGCCATCCTGAGTCAATATTAAGAGGTAAACAGTGAGCCTTAAACAATTTAGTATTATCTTATTAGGATTATTTTTAATTTCTTGTGGCAGCTCAAAGGAATCAGAATTTTATCTTTTAAATCCTATACCGCCTAAACCTAATAAAATAGCTAGCAATGCTATTCAAATAGGTATTGATGAAATTCAGGTACCTGAGTACACAGAAAAACCACAATTAATGATTCATTACACCCCTTATAAAGTTAAATTAGAAGAATACCATCGTTGGGCAGAGTCGTTAGACAAAAACATAGGACGCGTTATTGAAGCTAACTTAACAACATTATTGCCAAATGCCGTCATTGAAAGGTATCCGTGGGATACTAAATTCAAACCTAGTTATCATATTCAAATAGATATCTTTCAGTTTGAAATTAATTACAATGGCGATAGTGTATTACGGGCAGAATATTTAATTTCTCATGGTGAACAATTAATTAAAAAATATAATGTTTATTATCAATTAAAATTAACTACACCTCCCCCTATCACCATCGATGCGCTTGTTAAAAGTATGAATACTAATTTAAACCGCCTAACCGCTGATATTGCTAAATCATTTAAGGCATTATGAAGAAGGTGAAATTTGTTTGTCATCTCCACGTAGTATTGTTGCGTGGATAGAAGCGATCAAAACGACCTTGTAACCTGGGTGAAACGAAGTGAAACCCAGGTTTCGGCCCTATGGGCCTGCGCCTGAGCTACGTTTTAACTTATCCACGCAACAATGCCTCAAGGCCTTAACGGCTCCTCTACATCAGGTATGTTATCCTGATAAGCTTTTAATACATCCTGAGGCGCAGTTGCAGCTAGTGAGCCATCAGGCTTCATCCATCCTAAATCCATGAAAACAGCCCTGCATGAACTCTTTTGATTTATAGCATCCTTAACGATTTCCTTTAAATTAGAGTTTTCATAACTAGATTTACTAAAGCCTTGTCCAAAAAGACGTATACTTTGGCTACAGTATTTATTATGAGCATTAATAAATTGTTCCTTAGCACTTAAATCTGTAGGTCTTAATGCTTTTGTTTGCTCTTGTAAGCTTTGGAAGTCATCATCGGTAATTTTATTTACTAAAAAATTATGAATACTAGCACGTAGGTTTTTCGCCTGTTCCACTGTCGCGATGGCAAATGAGGAGCAGTACAATGATTGATCAATTGCCCGTGTAGAAATTTGGTGATTTTGTCCTTCACTAACTAGGACATCTAAGAAAGATTTAATCTGTTCGCCGTTAACAATCGTAACTGAACCTTCAATATAGGAAAACCCAGGCCCCGAGCCATTATAAATAGAAGCCATATTTTTTTGTATCCAATCTATTGCCCACTTTGGATTAGGCTGATAGCAATCTGTCTCCAAAGATAATTCAATTTTCCCTTCTTTGGTAAGATTTAAAGTAATATGCATAGGAATACTTTAGTAGGTGATCTGATCTTAGTTTAAGAAAATGTATTAAAAATATCAAATTTGAGCGCAAAATAATCTTTATGAATATAATTCTGCATAATAAGGGCTATAAAAAAGGGCTTTTTATTGTTGGGCTGCACTCCGTTTAGCCCAACCTACCTTACCATCTACCTAGCGCGCTACCTTACTATGCATGAATCAGCTATGCCTACGTCAGTATCACTATCCTCATCATATTCCGTGTCTGGATGAGCGTACGTGCGGCCTATAATCGCGCAAAGCTCTTGCTTATCCTCGGTGCTTAAATAAGCTGTTACAGCCTCTATTGGATTAGCATAACTACTAACATCACCAGTAGCATCAGAAAGCTGTTCGGTTATTAATTCAGAATTCTCCATAGGACAATTAAGGTCAATTTTCCAATTATCCACTGCAGCCATATAAAGCGTATTAATAAATAATTTAGCCTGCTGAATATTTTTTAAAAGGAAACGTTCTCCCTGGTTTCTTGGCATTGAGTTTAAAAAATAAAAATAGTTTGTCCAATTTTTTTCTATGGCCGGCTCTGAATTAATTTTCCTAACTTGAGAAAAAACATCGTAATAATCAGTTATCTGCTTAATTAAACTCGTCTGATAAGCTTGATATTGACTAGGTAATACAGCATTTCTAAATAACCATTCTAAACACTGTAACTGGCGAATAACTAACTTAGCCTCATTGCGATAGTCTTCAGATATCTGCAGCTGCTCGTTTGTTTCTTGCGATAAAGCATCCATATCCTGTGGTGGAAGAGTCCAATAGAGCTTGACGTCGGCATCTTCCATAGAGCGATAATAGACTACTTTACCAGACTGTTTTTTATGTTGACGTAGCGGCCCTGTGCTATGTAAAAAAATGGGTTCTAAAGGACCACTGTAGCGCGGGATGGTAGGGTGTTTGCCATTTTCAGTTAAACGATTAATCTGCTGATTAGTTAGAATACCGGTTAAGAGTGAAATAACTTGCGATTTACACGTATAAGACTGTTTTACCGCAGGCCCCCATAACGTAAATGATAAATTGAGTTCAAAGGGCTTTAATCTTGGCTCACGTCCCGCCTTCTGTGCCTTTGCTTTTTCAAATTGATAAATCTGCGCAGACCAGTCTTCGTAAGGATAAGTTCTTGATTTTTCTTTCTCTTTTGCTAATAAAGGCTGTTGGCTCATCACCTCAGCAATGGCTTGATTTTGTTCATCAGCCATTGTTTGGCAGCGTAGTTGTAGTAAGTTAAATTGCTCTTGGGTTAATTCAAATGTCGCGCCATGCAAGCCGTAACCTAAATCCAATGTGCGCATTGGCTCATGAAGCAACATCCCATGATTACCGTATAAATCGATATCTAAACCTAGGCTTATTTTTACTTTTTTTAATAATGAATTCGGCATAGTAGTAGGTACACCATAAAACCCCCATTGATCAACTACTTCCATTTTGCCGCCACCCTCCTGCCATTTAGACAAAAGAAGACAACTATGCCAAAAATAATTACTACCCGTTTCACGATCTAATGCACAAAAGGTCACAGCATATTTCATGATTATTTCCTTAGTTGATTAGAAGTAGTTGTTGCAACAAATTTATAGTCGTTATTTCCTCCTGATAAAAAAAACAATAAGTAAAATAATTAGACCTACCCCTACAATTGACAAAGTAATTAAGGTAGCCCCTTTGGTAGAATAAATAGCTTCATAGGCTGGCCGCGGTGTGATAATTAAATCGGCATAACTTTTCGCCACAGTAAAGATTAAAAGCACCAAGGTAGTAATTCTAGCCAGCACAGTATTTCTCCACTAATGATTGACGTAGTATTTAATACTATGGAATATAACGCTGCTTTTTTGAAGTTAATCCTCATAATCTTATTTATAAAGAATCCTTCAAAAAAAATAATGATTAGTTCGGTTATAAACCAACTTGTCAGGGTGCCTAAATTAATTAAGTAGCTATAAATTAACTGTGCTATTGGTATGGTTACGCAATTTAAACCTATAATTGTTAATAACCATAAAAATGTTTCAAAAGAGGTTAATGGGGGTCGAAGCAGAATAAAAAAAGCAATTAATTCAAAGATAATGGCTACGAGTAAGGCGACGATAATACTCATGAAATACATATCCATACGATTTCCCTTCCCGCTGCTATTTATTCTCTTAGCATCTACGTTTCCTTTAAGCTCATATTTTTTATCATTAAGTTTATTTGGATTAACCCATATTACTTATGAATTACTTTATATTCGTAAAAATATAGTCGATAAAATACCGAAACAACTAGTTATTTCTATGCTTTTTTTATTAACTGCTTTAGTTTTTCTAAAAATAATTAATTTAATTAAACCAATTGATTATCTTTTAATCATAGAATTTGCAGTTATCTTTGGTTTATTATTAATAACCTTCTATTTTAAAGTTAAAATCAGTCATGGCTTGATTATTTTGGCTTTTGCTATCGCTTTTATTATTAACCCAATATTACTTTTTTTAGCGCTCGCTTTTTTTCATAATTTAACGCCTTGGGGGTTTTTAGCGGCTTCACAGGCTAAGCATAAAGCATGGATTGTCTTTGTCTTAAACCCCATCTTAGTCTTTACTTTAGCTTTATTTTTATCCCTAGATTGGTCTTACTTCGCCCCTGCAGACAGACTCGCCTATATCATGCATTATTTACGCCCTAGTGATATTTCCCCGTATACCGTTGCTTTTTTTGCCTCCGCGGTCTATCTGCAATTGATTCATTATTACTATGTCATTTTAATCTTGCCAAAATTAGGCCCACAGAAATTAACCATTAATAAATTTTTGCTGACCTTTTTTATCTTATTTGGCGTAGGCTTCTTTTACAACTTTTACCTCTGGAAACAGGTGTATAGTATCGTGTCTATGTTTCATAGCTATTTAGAAATCCCTCTTCTTTTTTATTTATTACCGCTTACCACTAAACGCATCACCAATAATTTATAACATTTTCAAATAGCTATATTTAAGAATGATGCTCTATACTTAGACAATAAGATAAAAAAAAAGGGATCAGGGATACGCATGCAAGAAGATTCGCTTTTTTTTCGTTTTGGCAAATTTATCTACCGAGCCCGCATACACATTGTCTGGCTATGGATCATTTCACTTATCCTTTGTGTGCCTTATCTGCCAACAATTATGACACCTTTTAAATCAACCGGTTTTATCGATACCACCTCAAATAGCGCAAAGACAGAAACCTATATTAATAATGCACTGGGCTTAAGCCCTAATCAAATTTTAGTCATTTACACCCATAAAAATTGGGTAGCTACCGAGAACCGCTTTATTAATGCGATTAAAAAATCATTGGCAGATTTAAAAGATTTTCCCATTAAACATCAAATTATTCTTCCTGATGCCAATAAAAAACAAATTTCTAAGGATAAACATACCGCCTATGCCGTTATTTTCTTTGATAATAAAGAACCTATGACCAAGGAATTAGTGCAAGAATTAAAAGATACGATAAAAACGCCACCTAATATGACCATGGAGCTCGGTGGAGAGGCAGTTTTTGAAGAAGGAATTCATAAGCAGACCCAAAAAGATCTTTTTAAAGCTGATTTAATTGCGGCTCCCGTCTCAATTATTACTTTAATTTTAGTGTTTGGCTCGTTAATAGCTGCTTTTATTCCTATTATTTTAGGGGGAGGATGTGCTGTCATTATTCTTTCTTTATTATATTTTATTGGCCAGCATTATACTCTGTCGATATTTACTATTAATATTGCCTTGTTATTAGGCTTATGCTTATGCCTTGATTATTGTCTCTTCATTATTAGCCGCTTTCGTGATGAATTAAAGAGAAATAAAACGATGCGCCGGGTGATTGCGACCACAATTGCAACGGCAGGTAAAGCTGTATTTTTCAGTGGATTAGCTGTTTTCATTAGCCTTAGTGCCCTGCTTTTTTTTCCAGTCAATATTTTATTTTCAGTAGGCGTCGGGGGATTGGCTGCCGTCTTCGTGGCGGTACTGATAGCCCTTATCCTTTTACCAGCTATTCTTGCTATTTTAAGAGAGCGTGTTAATTCTTTATCGGTGCGCTTTTCCAAGAAAGAAAAGGTATCCCTTGCTTGGCGATGGCTGGCTACTAAGGTTGTGAAACGACCGTTGATATTCTTTCTCTTAACTTTAAGTTTTTTACTACTGCTTGGCTACCCTTTTTTAAACGCCAAATTTGGTATTTCTGATTTTCGTATTTTACCTAAGCAAGCTGAAGGCAGAGCGTTTTTTAATACCTATATCGATAAATTTAATGAGCACGAATTAACACCTATTTTATTGGTTGTGACCAGTCCCAATGAAAGAATTCTCTCCAAAGCCAATATTGGTAAGTTATATGACTTAGTAGAACAACTTAAAAAAAACCCTTTAATCAAACAAGTAAATAGCATTGTAAGCACCAAAAGCGACATAACGCGATCACAATATCAAACGCTATACAATACTGAACGTAGCCTTAAAACGGAGGCTGTTAAAAATTTATTAGCGACAACGACTGCAAAAAATGTAACGATTATAAGAATAGTCAGTAAATATGGTGATGACTCGAAAGAAACTAAAAACCTTATTGCTGAGCTGCGCGAGCTTAAGCCACCTAAGGGGCTTAACTTTCAATTAACCGGTGAACCTGTTAAAAATGAAGACGTTTTAAATAAGATTTATCAAATTTTTCCATATGCGCTTTTATGGATTATGGCTTTAACCTATTTAGTCTTATTGATTTTACTGCGCTCTATCTTTTTACCCTTCAAAGCCATTTTAATGAATATAGTTAGCTTATGTGCAAGCTATGGCGTCTTAGTCTTTATATTTCAAGAAGGGCATTTTCATCAATGGCTTAATTTTGATCCGCAAGGGATTTTAGATATTAGCTTGTTAGTTATTATCTTTTGCGCTCTTTTTGGATTTTCTATGGATTATGAAGTCTTCTTGCTCACACGTATTAAAGAATATTATGAGCGCACAGGCGATAATCAAAAGAGTATTGTTTTTGGTATAGAGAAAAGCAGTAAAATCATTACTAGCGCCGCGATTATAGTCATATTCCTTTGTGGTTCGTTTATGGTTGCTGATGTTTTAATGGTTAAGCAATTTGGGCTCGGTATTGCAGTAGCTATCTTTGTTGATGCCTTTTTAATACGCACGCTTTTAGTACCAGCTACCATGGCCCTACTTAAGCCTCTTAATTGGTATTTACCAAAATGGTTAGATAGAATTCTACCAAAATGGTGAAACTTGCTCTCGAGGAAATAAGTCGTTGCGAGCCTTTACAAAGACAGAGGTGAAGCAATCTAGGGCAATGCTGCTTACAACACCCAACCTGGCTTGCTTCGCTTTGCTCGCAAAGACAGACAATTCTGGGGTGCTTGCTAAACACCTCGTCATTGCGAACCTTTACAGTGTAAAGGTGAAGCAATCCAGAGCAATGCTGTTTACAACACCCAACCTGGCTTGCTCGCTTTGCTCGCAAAGACGGGCAATTGAGTTTAAGGGAATTTGCTTTGTATCACATACTATTTAGAAAAGTCGTCATTGCGAACCTTCACCGTGTGAAGGTGAAGCAATCTAGCATGTGATACTTGCTTCTCAGTCTTAATCACTAAACTGAATATGAGCTGCATCAAGTATAGCATGAACTTCCTGTGCTATTAGTTGATGTGCCATCGTTGTCGGGTGTACTGGATCAAAAAACACATAGCCCTCACAACTGTCATCCTGGATTTTACTGGCCTTAGCTGCCATCAACACCGTAGCATTTATAGAAGGCTTATCAACTGACACATCGTAACAACTATTCAATGTATTAGTAAAACCATAATCTGCTGCTGATGATAGAAATTTATTAAATATCTTATAAGCATCAAAATAAAGCCACTGAACTTTAGAATATTTTCTTTTAAGGCCATGAATAGCTTTTACTAAAAGCTCATTATGATGCTTAGACAACCTCGTCAATTTTGCTTCAACCTGCAATGCGCGTGCTGCCGGCGTTTGGCCTAAATCTGGTAAATTTAGGACTAAAATATGGCGTGCGCCTGCTTTAACCAAACGTTCTACACCAGCAGCAATGCCTTGAGTGACTACGGTATTCGTATGTTCTTCGTTTTCAGGCAGTGCTAAATAATTATTACCACCGATCCATACCACATATAAGCTCTTAGGATCTGCCTTATTTTGCCGCCCGAGTAAATAAGTATTAATTTCCCGATTTAAGGTAAATAATATCTCATCATCCGATGAATTTTCAGCAATAGCCGCACCTCCAAAAGCATGATCAGATAAATGCGAAGCAACGTTGTTGGGGAAATAAGAGCTAACAAGCTGCTCTATCCAAACCGGACCATTGGAAAAACGGCCATCATAATAGGGAGGATTTTGTGGGATAAGATGATGCATGTGTTCATATAAATTACCGTTATCCGACAAACTATCCCCAAAGACAACGATATTATTTAATTGACTAGCGTTAATGAATGTTGAAAAAACTAGGACACACACCGTCACGAAAGCTTTCATTAGTAAGTCCTTAATAATTAAATCAAAAACGAGGCAGATTATAGTACAAAAATTCTCATATAAGCAATTTAAAAATTTTTAATTAATTGGATTTGGCTATAAGCAATTGAATAAGATGAGATGATTTAGCTAGCAAGTAGGTTTAAGTAAGTGCAACACAATATAATTTTAGTTAAGGATTTAGATTAGAAATTAAAGCTTAATAAAGGCTATTAAGCTTTAATTAATACTTCAGAGCTTAGCCCTTAAAATAGGATTAGCAGCAGGAACACGGGAATTGACCATTTCTAATAAAATCATGCTAGCAATTAAGCGGTCAATAATATGCTCCATTGCTGGCGCATAATTAGTTTTAACAGAAACGTGAGGATGCTCGCGTTTACGCTCATAGGAAGTATAAGTTTCCCGCCCAGCTCTTTGCTGAGACTTAAACGAATTAATTTCATTGAATAATTGTTCAAGTGGTGAAGGTGTTACATAAATATATACCGGTGCTCTAGCTACTCTATGAATTGATTGAAACGTCTTGGCTGCATCATGTGAATTAAAAAAATAATAAAAAGCAGGCTGAGGTTTAAAAAAATGAAATTGACAAGTAGGTTGTGGTTGATAGTGTGGCTGCGCATAGGTCGGTCTTTGCGGCACATAATCTTTATCTTTCTCTTTTTCTTGCTTAGCAGTTGGTTTGGGGCGCGGCGGTGTATAGGAAAATCCTGACTCTTGTTGATAATCCTCATTAGCGCTTACCTTATTACCTTGCTCATCACGCTGGCCTAGATCATATTCTTGACGTTTATCTTTATCACCTAAAATTTCATAGGCCGCAGCAATCGCTTTAAATTTTTCCGTAGCTTCCAATTTATTATCAGGGTTCTTATCTGGATGATAGCGCAATGCTAGCTTGCGATAAGCTAATTTAATTTCCTCTTGCGAGGCTTGTTCATTTACTTGCAAGACTTCGTATAAGCGTTTAGCCATTTTACCTTCCTAAAGGAACTGAATATTATTAATTTTATCAGCGCTTACTTAAGGAAAACTTAAAGATATAATAAAAAATGGCGTTTATTTAAATAAAACTAAGGAAAGTACACCATGACCGACTTTGAATTAGATTTCTTACATACCTTTTACCAAAGGTTCCTTTTCGTTATTACACCCAAAGAGCTACAAGCAGCCATTCAGCATTTTCAGGAAAATAAGCTTAACAGGCAAACAGATAGATACACTGGCATACACACATTTGGTCTTAAAGCGTGGAAAAAGCAAGATGCAGAAAAATTTACAGCAGCAGTGGCTGAAGCACTTGCTCAAACTACAACCCAATTTATGGATACCCAAGCTCCAGAAACAATCTACTTCATCACCGAAAAAATTCGCAATAAATACATACCAAAACTCGTTGCCGAATTAGATCCTGCTAACCCATTTACAACGCTTGCCAGCCAATTAGACGCTAACTTAAAAAAATTAACTCAACAAGAAAAAACATCTGTTTTTAACGGCTACAGCTTTTTTGGTGGCGCAGCAATAATAGCTCTAGGAGCCACAGTAATTTATAGTAATTACACAGCCCGCCATTAAACAAGTTATAAACAGCTTAATTGCAATATTCATCGGTCCAGCAGGTGAATATGGATACGTGGTCAAGCCACAGTATTTTCAGGTCATGTAAGTAAATGTAGCCTGGGTGAAACAAAGTGAAACCCGGGTTCCGGCCCTTTGGGCCTGCACCCAGGCTACGTTTAATAGATACTACGTAGAGCCGTGGTTATCCAAATAAATTTCAACCCATTGCTACCAAGCTTATCTTAATTAGAGTTGACAAGGCTTAATTTTAATTGACGGCCACAAACCCAAGCTTTATTTAAATCTTGAAAAACTTCTTTTGGCATCCCTTTCGGTAATCTGACTGTGGAATGATCATCATGAATTTTAAGGCCTGTAATAAAGCGACTTTGTAGTCCTGCTTCATTAGCAATAGCACCAACGATGTTTCCTGGCTTCACACCATGCACACGCCCTACTTCTAAGCGAAATAATTCTTGCGGCATGTCCTCAAATTGCCTAGAGAACGATTCATTACGATTAGGCCGTTTAGCTTTTTTATTAGAGCGCTCAAAGCTGTCTTTAGATGATTTTACTTCAAAACGATCTTTTTTACGGGTTTCTTTAGTAGTTTTAATAACTTGTTTCGGTAGTTCACACTGCCATGGTTTATCATTGTTTGCTAATAAGGCAAGAATAGCAGCTACGTCTATGGCTGATACTTCTGGGTTTTGCTCTAAAAAGGTAGCAATAATCTTACGATAAGCAGGTAAATAATCGCTATTAAGACGCTGTTGAATGCTTGTTAAAAAGCGCTCTTGTTTTGCTTGCTGAATAGTATAATTATCAGGAACAGTTATTTTCTCTATGCGCTGGCGTGTATGCCGTTCAATATTATTTAAAATACGCGACTCTCGCGGATTAACAAATAAAATCGTCGTCCCACTTCGTCCTGCTCGACCAGTACGACCAATGCGATGAACGTAGGTTTCACTATCATGAGGCACATCATAATTAATGACATGCGTCACCCTTTCAACATCCAAGCCACGCGCAGCAACGTCGGTTGCTACTAATATATCAATAGCACCTTGTCTAAATTGGGCTATAATTTTTTCACGTAGCGCCTGGGTGATATCACCATGAATTGCCATAGCGCGATATCCTTGCTTTTGTAACGTGTCTGCTACTTCTTCCGTAGCACTTTTAGTACGAACAAAAACAATAACCCCTTGATATTCTTCGACCGCTAAAATGCGCAGTAGAGCATCTGGTTTTTGGGCCGGTGATGCAAACAGAAAGCGCTGTTCAATACTTTTTACGGTAGCGGTTTCTGAGCGAATTTCTATGTTAACAGGATTAACTAAATAATTCGTTGCAATTTGGCGAATACGATGCGGCATTGTTGCTGAAAATAAAGCAATTTGCTTTTCTTTAGGTAATTTTGAAAAAATTAGTTCTATATCATCAATAAAACCCATTTGTAGCATTTCGTCAGCTTCATCAAGTACAAATGTAGTTAACTGATGTAACTTTAAGGTGCCTCGGTCAATATGATCTAAAATTCTTCCAGGCGTACCTACAACAACTTGCGCACCTTCGCGAAGTTGCTTTAATTGGCGAGAATAATCTTGGCCACCACATAAAACAGAGACTACCAGATGCTGATACTTGCTTAGCACCTTAAATTGCTCAGCAACCTGAATTGCTAATTCACGTGTAGGTGCAAGTATTAAAGCTTGCGTTGCGTTCGAGTTAGGCACTAAACGCTCTAATATAGGTAGCGCAAAGGCTGCTGTTTTGCCTGTACCTGTTTGTGCCTGGGCAATAATATCACGCCCCTCTAACATCCAAGGAATTGTTTGCTCTTGAACCGGTGAGGGAGTTTGAAATTTCATCTCTTCTAGCGCTTTTAGTAAAGGAGCTGATAAATTTAGCGCGGCGAAGTTTGCTAAGTTGTTTGTCATAAATCTTCCAAATGATGTAGCTGTAGCTTAAATGGTTTAAGCAATGTAAAAACTGCTCAGTATAATATCAAAATAAACAGTAGGTTGCACGATTTTTCAAAAAGCAGGAAATAAAATGTCAACAATAAATGTATTATTTAAAACCAAACTGGTAGCTATTATAGCAGAAAATACCTTAAAACCTATTAATTTTAAAATTTATTCAATCTGATGTGTAAGGATAATTAAAAGACCAAGGATTATACTGATATTCTTATATTATGAAAGATCCTTATTTCCAATTTGTAATTTTTTTAAGCAAGTAACCACAGCCATAAAGTACACCACCTGTAAGCAATAAGCATAAAATGCGAATGACTGTCGGCGTAGAGGCGGCGTCATATAATAGAGCTTTACCTGCAGCAATGCTTAAAATTAACAATGCTGACTTAGCCATGACTTTATCTTTAAACCAATAAGCATAACCAATAACAGCCACCGCATAAAACAACCAAGCAGCAGATACTGCAAGTGAATTAGTAAGAAGTTGATAGAACGCTGTCAATCCAAGAAAATGCACTGCCGCTAACAATAAGAACCCATATTGCTCTTGAAAATAAGCTTCCTGAAATCGCCAAATAATTAGAAACCATAGGCTTAAAAAAGCACTGAGCGAAACTAAAATCCAGTAATAAGTAGGTTCATTAAAAAGATGATTTAATATACTTAAATACTCAATCACTAAAATTATGAAAGCCCCTAATTTTGGTATGAGAAAAGATAAGCGGTTTTTTGCCGGTGCTTTAATTGGACTAAACGTTAAAGCAATTAAAAGCAATACAAAAAGCCAGGGTCGCGAATCAATTGTTAAAAGTTCTATATACACTGCATGGAAAAAAACGACGGCAGTAAAAGCAAAAATAACAGACTGACTTGCTACCGCCTGACCTGTAAATTGTTTTTTTGTTAAAAGATAAAGGCTAAGAAGGACTAAAGCAAATCCAATTGAAATCCAGGGCGCAAAACCTGGAAAAGCGCTATCAATATAAAAATACTCCATAAAATAGAAAAGTATTAAAATAGGAAAAAAACCAAACGCCTCTCGCTCGGTTAAGCTTTGTTTAAGTTTATAAGAATAAAAATAAGTTCCCAGCGCAAAAATAAAAAACTGCAAAGCCAACATAATCACAATTAATCTATCTTGCAGAAGGTTAAATCCAACCAACCCTGTCATTAAAATCGCAAAATAGGCCGAAACTAAAGTCAGTAAACGTGACTTAAGCAGCCATGACATCACAGCAAACGCCACTGAGGCACATAAAAAATAATAAAGTGAAAACACACTTTTAGTATTTAAGCTAAGTACAACAGGGGCAAGATACGTACCTAACGAGGCTGTGATGGAATAAAAGTCTCGTCTGAGTTTAATATATAACCAAATGCTAATGCCGGAAATTACAATAAGGGTAAGCAGGGCTGTAGAAAAAGTTAGAAGAAAGTAAAGGCGATGAGCACCAAATGTTGTTAAGTAAAGTACAATAATACCTGCTGCTGGTAATAAGCTCGCGTAAGCTTGATCACGTTTCATAATCAATAACCCGCTAGCAATTAAGAGAATACCCAGTAAATAAGCGAAGCTTATTTGCCTTATTGGTGTTAACCAGCCTGCCTCAAGCGATAACTTAACAATAAAACCACCAGCAAGTACAAAACAAATAATAGCAATAAAACCAAGCCAATTTCCCTGCCTTAATTCAATGGATTTTTTGGGCTTACTGCTTGCAGCACGCTCAGTCGCTGTATTGTCATGCCAAGGTGTTTGGCGATTAACTTCTGCTTGCTTTAAATAGCTTTCTAAGCGGTCGAGCCGAGTTTCAATCGCTTGCAGTCTTTCTTCTATCGATGTTGAATCCATCACCTAAACTCCGGTACAAATAATTAGATGGATTTAAAGCAAAGCAGCTAAGCGACAGGCTTGATCAATGGCATGGCGTGCGTCTAATTCAAGTGCTTTAAATGCACCTCCTATTAAATGAACAGCTTGTCCCCGCTCCCGTAAGGGCTCAAATAAATCACGTAATTCTTCTTGACCGGCACAAATAATAACAGAATCAACAGCTAAGAGTTTAGGCTGATTATCAACACGTATATGCAACCCTTCGTCATCAATACGCTCATACTCAACGCCTGAGAGCATCTTAACCTGTTTATGCTTAAGACTTAACCGATGTATCCACCCTGTGGTTTTTCCTAACCGTTTCCCCATTTTTTCTTTCTTACGCTGTAATAAAAATACTTCCCGTGGGCTTTTTTCTAAGACCGGTGGTTGTACACCGCCACGATGAGTACCGCTGATATCAATGCCCCACTCCTCATAAAATTGGTCTAAAGTAGAGTCTTTCGGGTCATGAGTTAACCATTCGGCAACATCAAAGCCAATACCGCCTGCGCCAATCACAGCGACACGTTGACCTGGGACTTTCCTGCCCTCAATGACATCGACATATACCATAACCTTTTCATGATCAATGCCAGGGATAGTCGGTATTCGTGGTTTAATGCCAGTGGCTAAGACAATGTCATCGAAACCTTTGAGCATTTCAATATCAGCTATGGTATTTAATTGAATAGCTACTTCAAACTTTTTTAACTGATAAGTAAAATAATTAATAGTATGCTGGAAGTCTTCCTTTCCTGGTATTTTCCTAGCTAAGTTAAATTGCCCACCTAAGCTTGCCTTTTTTTCAAATACGGTCACTAAATGACCCCGCTCAGCGGCAACGGCTGCAAAAGCAAGACCCGCAGGACCTGCGCCTACCACCGCTATTTTCTTGGGTCGATCAGCTGCTTGATAGACTAATTCTGTTTCATTACATGCTTGTGGATTGACTAAACAAGAAGCCGTTTTATTAACAAAAACTCGATCCAGGCAAGCTTGATTACAAGCAATACATACGTTGATGGCGCTACTTTCACCTAATTTAGCTTTTTCAGCAAAACGTGGATCAGCTAAAAAAGGCCGTGCCATTGATACCATATCAGCCACACCCTCTTCTAACAAACCATTAGCTATTTCTGGCGTGTTTATACGATTAGAAGTAATAATAGGAATGGTAATTTCTGGCTTTAAATGTTTGGTTATTGCGGTAAATGCTGCAGGTGGTACCATGGTTGCAATAGTAGGAATGCGTGCTTCATGCCAACCAATACCGGTATTGATAAGGGTCGCCCCCGCCTCCTCAATCGCTTTTGCTAAATGAATTACTTCTTCCCAGCTGCTGCCATCGGCGATTAAATCCAGCATAGAAAGGCGGTAAATAATAATAAAATGTTCACCAACCACCTCGCGAATGTGCTTGACCACAGCGATAGGAAATTTAATTCGATTAGCAAAGCTTCCACCCCATTCATCTTGGCGCTTATTAGTATGAGTTACAATAAATTGATTAATTAAATAACCTTCACTGCCCATGATTTCCACACCATCATAACCGGCTGCTTGTGCTAATTTAGCGCAGCGGCCAAAATGCTCTATTGTCTTTCTAATGCGCCGCTTACTCATATGCCAAGGGGTAAAAGGACTTATGGGTGATTTAATTGAACTTGGTGCCACAATAAAAGGATGATAACCATATCGACCTGAATGCAGGATTTGCAAAGCAATTTTTCCATCTGCCTCATGAACAACCTGCGTCACTAACTCATGACGTTGTTGTTCTTTTTTCTGTGTTAGTTTAGCAGCAAAGGGAGCAAGCCTACCTGCACGATTAGGCGCTATACCGCCGGTGACTATTAATCCTGCCCCACCTAATGCGCGCTCACGATAAAAAGCAGCTAAGCGCTGTAGGCCTTCTTTGTCTTCTTCTAAGCCCGTATGCATTGAGCCCATTAATAATCTATTTTTTAATTGGGTAAACCCTAAATCTAGAGGCTGAAACAACGCCTTAAACGGCGTATTGTCAATTTTTAATTCCATGTAATAATCACCTAAATCTTAATCACTTGATTACAAGCTATCGCTTAGCGAGTGCTGGCTATTTTAAGAAAACTTACCCATAAGTACGATCATGACATTTTATAGCCTGCTTAGAAACTAGCTATTAATTTTAAATAAATTAATTTTAATATAAAGTACCTTAGGAAGTCGCTTAATTCCTTTGAATAATTTTACTAGTTTAATTTAAAATTATTTGATTAGCGATGAGGCTTGGGCATTCATGGACGTCTTAACTAAACCTAAGTGTGCTTGTTTAGCAATGACTGCTCCTATTAATGCTAGTACTCCTCCAAGCAAAGCCATAAAGGATGTGGTTTCACCTAATAAAAGAAAACCTAATGCCGTTGAGATCAGGGGTAAAAAATAAATATAAAGCGATGCTCTAGACGCTGGCATATGGGTAAGTACATAGCACCAAAGTACATAAGCTACTGCAGCTGGAAAAATACCCATGTAAATTACAGCCAACGTGGCTTGTAAACTAGCGGCAAAAAATTCTTGGCTTAAATCAGGAAGGAAAAATAATAAAAACAAGTTTCCACCCCACATTATCCAAGAGGTTACAACAATAGGATGATAGGTGCGTAAATAATATTTTTGCGTAAGGTTATACATAGAGCTCATTAACGTAGAAATAAGGATAACAAATAATCCAGGTTGATAAGCACTCAGATGTTCACTGCTTGCAATTAATAATAACCCTACCAAGCTTAAAATGACGCCTAACCAAACAATGAAATTAGTACGTTCTTTAAATAAGAAAATAGATAAAAGAAGTGTTATCACCGGATTAACACCAATGATAAAACTTGCAACCCCTGCTGAAACAGTTAGCTCACCTATATTTAAACAAAGATTATAGATACCAATTGCCCCTACACCAATCACTAGTAATTGTATACGGGTAAGCCAAGGCATTTTAATTTTATTGGGTAACCTTAAATAAATAATGGCCATACAGAATGAGGCAATAAGAAACCGCAATAGCGCGAGCGCGCCTGGTGTATAACTCGCTAATCCAAACCGAATACCAACAAACGCTGAAGCCCAAAATAACAAAGTAAGACTTAGCGCATAATTTACTTTTTTCCCGACAACCATAACTCATCCAATCTGATTATCATTGATCTTAAGTGATGAAACTTATTCTTATTATGTTAAAAACATTGACCTAGTGGTATCTACTCTTTAAAAAATGTTAAAATTATTCAACTAACTAATCTAATTAGTCTAATAGGGAAATTATGAAAAAAACAACTAGCCTTTTACTTTCTTCATTATTTTATACAACAGTTAATTTTGCTGGTGAAGTTAGCACAACTATTTATGGTACTGATAATAATAAAACACCTCTTGGTAACATTGTATTTACTGATACGAAGTATGGTTTATTAATTAAGCCTAATTTAAACCATCTACCGGTTGGGGCACATGGTTTTCATCTTCATCAATATGCAAATTGTGGTGATGCTGGTATGGATGCTGGTGGGCATTACGATCCACAAAATACTAAAAAACATCTTGGCCCTTATGCACAAGGTCATTTAGGCGACTTGCCGGCTTTATTTGTTATAGAAGGCGGTAACGCCAATACACCGCTACTGGCTCCACGATTAAAAACAAGTGAGCTAGCCGGTTTAGCGGTTATGATTCATGCGGGTGGCGATAATTACACGGATAATCCACCGTTGGGGGGTGGTGGCGCGCGCATAGGTTGTGGCGTTATCAATAATAAACAGTCCGATTCTAAAAAATCAACATCATAAAAATTGGCTTAAAAAAGCATCCCATACTTAGCATGAACTAAGTATGGGATAGCATCTATTGATAGCTTATAAACCTAAACTGACATTTACACTATGAATAACCGCAGCAATCCGGCCAATACGTGCTAAAGCTTGCGCTGAGAAGCCATGCTCTTTTAAGTTACGGCAATGTGCACTAATGCATGCGCTGCACCCATTTAAAATAGACACAGCCAGTGACATGGCCTCAAAAGTAGACTTATCAGTTCCAGGATTCATCATACCTTGCATACGTAACCCAGCAGGAACATGACTTAATTCTGGCTGCTCACTATAATGAATAAAACGATAATAGATATTGGTCATCGCCATTAAGCTTGCAGCGAGCTTAGCCGCATCACATAATGATTGCTCAACCTCAAACTCAGTCTCTAAAGCTTCAGTTAAGGTAGGATTACCTATATGGTAAGCCACAGCTAACGCACTACCTATTATCTGCTGGACACTAAGCCCATCTGTTTGATTTACATCCAGCGCTTTACCTAGATTTATGCGAGCATCTTTAGCTAATTCAGGTAATTTCTCTTTAATTTGCTCTAACATAGATTTATTTCCTTAAATCAAACATGAATAGTCTCTTCGCCTTTTTTCCAATTACAAGGGCATAGCTCATCTGTTTGTAGAGCATCAAGCACTCGTAACACTTCTTCTGGATTACGGCCAACATTTAAATCAGTCACCATCACAAAGCGTGTGATTCCCTCGGGATCAACAATAAATGTAGCACGCTGCGCAACACCTTCATGTGGGTCTAAAATACCTAAGCTTTGCGTTAATTCACGCTTAACATCAGCAAGCATAGGGAATGGTAAATTATTTAAGTCTGAATGTTGATTACGCCAAGCTAAGTGCACAAACTCGCTGTCAGTGCTTGCACCAAGTACTTGCGCATCCCTATCACTAAATTCTGAATTTAATTTACCAAATGCAGAAATTTCAGTAGGACATACGAAAGTAAAATCCTTTGGCCAGAAAAAGACTACAAGCCACTTGCCCGGATAGCTTTCATTGGTAATTGTAGTAAATGCACTATGCATGTCATTGCTGACCGTTGCTTTTAAGTTAAAGTGTGGAAATGGTTGACCTACAGTAAGCATGTTTTTCTCCTTTCGTAAATTTATTAATCTATTTAACTGTAGTGAAACTAACAAAATAAGTAAAATCGATTATTATTATTAGAATAATAAATTTTACCTATTATAATTAACAACTAATTGTGGCGACATACGCCTTACTACAAATGACAAAGAAATCAAACCAATACAACTAAAAACTATAGCAGGAAGCGCTAAAGGTAATGTTGAGCTGACGGTTTTGTTAATTAGAAAATAACCGGCAAGCCCTGCAACTAAAAATCGAGATGCGCCAATGGCCGCTGCAGCTGCTCCTTTTGATTCATCAAAAGGGGCCATCGCGCCACCTGCCCCTGCCCCCATACAAAAGGTGCCACCTGTTCCTATTAATAACATAGGATAAATAAAATTATAGACACTCAGCCCATAAAAGATATACCAAGCAGTCATCCAAATGCCACCCACAAGCGTAATTAAATAACCTAACAAACAGGTTTTCACGATACCTAAGCGCTCAACAATTAGCCCGCTAAGAAAACTGCCTAATAATAGTGAAATACCCATAAAGCAAAAATAAAATCCATACTGGGTTTGCGCAATACCTAAACAGCGAATAATTAAATAAGGTGAAAGCGCGCAGAATAAATATAAATAAGAATGGCCAAATGAGGAAGCAATATTAAAAATGGTAAAATCACGATTACGAAAGACTAACCAATACTGCTTAGCAAGTTTGCTGGATAAGGGAGTTCGTTTAGTAACAGGCAGTGTTTCGTCAAGCCAAACACCCATGGTAAATAACGCGCATATGGCCACGAGTAATAAGCTCCAGAAAGTAAAGGCCCACCCAAAATAATAATCAAGGTAACTGCCGATAAAGGTAGCAAAGATTGGGGAAAATGAAATCATACCATTTAAAAAACTATAAGCGCGCGCGCTCTTTTCATCCATATACAAATCGCGAACAATCGCAAAACTAATGACCATCATGCCACACGATCCTAGCGCTTGAATAATACGCCAGAAAAGCAACACTTCTACACTGTTAGCCAAACCACAGCAAAGTGAGCCAATAGCAAAAAAAACAATCATCCATAGCACGACCAAACGCCGACCAAACTGATCCGAAATTGGACCGATTACTAATTGCATTAATCCAGCACTCAGCATAAACCAATTGAGCGTCTGTAACATGCGTGTGTCGGTTGTCTTGAACAATTCAGTGATATGAGGAATAGCAGGAACATAGACATCCATAGCTAAGGGTAGAGCCAATACTAAAGGCGTTAACGCAAGGATTAATTTTTTAAACATGATACCTTCAACTATAAAATTTAAATTTTATTATAAATTGTTATTAACATTTAAATAAGGATTGCTTTATCTTTCATTTACTGGTGAAATTAGTGGTTAGAATTAAAGCTATTTAATTAACGTAAGTTCAACTTGCCGTTCATTAACTTAACTACCAGGAGAGAAACATGTCTAAACAAGAAAAAATATGCCGCATTGTCCGCTATGTAACCAATAATGCTAATTGGCGAAAAGCTTGTTGTGGTTTTCAATGAAACTCACCTCTTTAGATGAGTTGCTGCAGTATAAAAATCAGCAAGTAGTTCATTATTTTTGCCATCATTACCCTACTTTTTCTGAGCAACAAGCCCACCAACTATTTAGAGATTTGCTAGCTTGGATGTGGCTTACGTTGCAGCGAAAATCAGACAATCGCCATACCTTTCTATTTGGGCCTTTATTACCCTTAGATACATTATGGCATGCCTTTATTTTACATACTCGTGATTACCAAGCATTTTGCCAACTTTATTTTGGCCAATTTTTTCATCATGATGTAGAACCCATTGGTCAAGCGCATGAAGTATCGCCTGATGAACTCGCTGATTTTCTTGAGGATTGTTTTACTTATCTGGGTGAAGATTGGGTAGAGCGTTATTTTTCTGAAGCCTTTGCTTAGATCTATTAATTGCTATTACATAGTCCTTTAAATCAGTTTAAGATAGGCGTTTTAATTAACTAAAGGAAAGATATGAAACGTCATGGCTCAGCACAGTGGCAAGGGGGATTAAAAGATGGCAAAGGAACTGTTTCCACAGAAAGCGGCATCCTTAATCAGACCCAATATTCATTTTCAACTCGTTTTGAAAGTGGGCAAGGCACAAATCCTGAAGAATTGATTGCAGCAGCGCATGCAGGTTGCTTTTCAATGGCCTTTTCTGCGCAACTTGAACAACAAGGCTTAAAAGCTGAAAGCATTAAAACCACAGCAACCGTTTCATTAGAAAAATCCGAAGGCGGATTCTCCATTCCTGCAATTCACTTAGAAGTAACAGCGCGAATTCCTAATGCCTCTCAAGATGTATTTAATAAAGTGGCACAACAAGCAAAAGAAGGTTGTCCAGTTTCTAAATTAATGAAGGCAGAAATTACCATGGATGCCAACCTAGAGAACAGTCAATAACCAGTTAAAGCAAAGCTATTCAGTAAATGTAGCCTGGGTGCAGGCCCAAAGGGCCGGAACCCAGGTTTTACTAAAGCTACTTCTAACTTTCTATAAGGTTAATAAATTATATTAAGGCCAATAATTTATTTATAGACAGTTGGTGCACTGTAGTAGTCAGGAGTAGTGCCAAAACCACATGCAGTCATTGTCAAAGCAGATGAAACAACAAGAAACGCGATTAATAGTTTTTTCATAATAGCATCCTTTAACGTTTTAGTTATTATCCGGCATTACTCCCTTCCGGATTCTTTAAATGAAGCTTTAAAAAAACTAGGCGAACTTCTTATTGCCAAGCTTGTAAATTATATACCATGATAAGTAATTTGCATAAATTCAGCGTTTATTTATAACCCTAATTTGATAAAAAATATAATAAAATCAATAGCAAATAACCTTTATAATCATTCACTTTCCTCTAAGTCCTTAAGCTGGTAATTTACCAAAATGTATTGAAGATTGTGCTTTATATTAAAGTAAAAGTAGAAAATTTTTTTAATTTAAGTAAAATTCAGAATTCTATTGCTATTTCGACATTAGTATACTTCTTCTCTTGACGAGAAGAGCCGTTTGTTTAGCCTGATTTCTAGGATTGAAAATGCAAAATGCTACAAGATGGACTGTTGTAACGGGTGGAGCAGGATTTATAGGCTCGCACTTATGTCGCTATTTGTTAGAAAAGCAACACGCTGTTCTCTGTATCGATGATTTATCGTCAGGCTTAATCGATAATATTATTTCATTAAAACATTACCCGCAATTTAAGTTCATCAAGCACGATATCACTTGCCCAATAAATCTTACAAATATTAAAGAAATATACAATTTAGCTTGCCCTGCCGCCCCTCATTATTACTTAAATAATTCAATACAAACATTCAAAACTAACATTTACGGCTCAATGAACATGTTAGAATTGGCAAGAAATAATTCTGCTAAGATTTTACAGGCCTCAACCAGCGAAGTTTATGGCGATCCACAATTTCACCCGCAGTTAGAAGATTACTTTGGCAATGTTAACCCCATAGGACCTAGAGCTTGTTATAATGAAGGCAAGCGCGCTGCTGAAGCCTTATTTTTCGATTACCATAGAGTCTATAAACTGCCTATAAAAATTATTCGCTTATTTAATGTTTATGGGCCACAGATGCGCCAAGATGATGGTCGAGTGATTTCTAATTTTATCTGGCAAGCTTTAAATAATAATCCTTTAACCATTTATGGAACAGGAACACAAACTCGCTCATTTTGCTATGTATCTGATATAGTTGAAGGCCTCTATAAAGTGATGAATACTGATGACCATTTTTTAGGGCCAATAAATTTAGGTAATCCAGAAGAAATTAGTATTATTAATTTAGCAACGATAATTAATCGTTTATTAAGCTTAGAAGAAAATATTGTTTTTAAACCTCAACTACAAGATGATCCTAGAAGGCGATGCCCTGATATTGAGCTAGCGAAAAAAGTTCTTAATTGGTATCCTAGGGTAGTTTTTCATACGGGTTTAAATAAAACGGTTGATTATTTTAAGGCAACTTTTAAAAATGCTATTAAAGAGCCTATTTATTTTAATAATTAAGAATTACACCTAGCCATATTAGACTTAAAAGGAAAATAGATGCGAAGGGATTCAACAAATCAATTATCTCTAAATCAGATAAAAAATAAAATTTTTTTTTGCGGCTTAGTTAAAGGGCGCCCGATAGCGTATGCAAAGGATGCTCATACGGCAGACGAGATTACCCAATTTATAAAAAATGAATACCATTTTAATTTAAAGGTAAAATTAACTGCTTCATTGAAATTTGAAAAGGCGACCTCCTTAGAGGACATGATAAAGGGCCTGCAATGTGACGAAATATTACTCGATCCAACAGGCATACTAACTCGTGCAACCGCCCTTCTTCATGTAGCTAGAGAAGTCCGCCTTCATTACCCTAAACTGATTACCGGCTGTTACTTCAACAGTGAGCAACGTATTATTCATTTTGTATTACGAACATCTAATGAAAGTAATTTACTCGCTGAGATGCAGAATAAAATAACGGCGTTTATAAAAAATGCTACTTTTGATCTGTCTTTTTTAGCGCAAATTCAAATTTCTTATTTCATGCCGCAAGGTAAACTCATTGCAATTGATAAGAAAAGTGCTAAAAAGCGTTATATTTCACCATCGATTAATTATGTTTTAAACAAGCTAAAAGTACCCTTGTTGTTAGTTTCAGCGTCCTCTGCGCAGGCTATGTCAGAACCTGTTCTGCCTCCAGAACCTTTAAGCCTACCTGCCATATCTAGAGTCAATGCTTGGATAGAAGGCTCGGCATTGTATTTAAAAAATAGACGTATCAAAAACTACTCTTTTAAGCATGATAATAATGGCAAATGGGGTGGCTTTGGCAGATTAGCAGGCGATCTTCCTTTAACACACTCGCTAGGTTTGCAAATAGAAGGATTAAAAGGGGGTGTTAACCATCAAAGTCTGACGTCAGTTGAAGGTATTTTATTTTGGCGAAATCCTGCTTATGGTCTTTTAGGGCCGCGCGTAGATTACACGGATTTCCATCGATTAGAGCAATACCTGTATGCCGCGCATGGCGAAGGATATTTTAATACGTTGACGATTAGAGCCGAAGGTGGCGGCATTAGCGCACATTGTCATGGAAGAGACCAAAGCTCAGGATATGCCGAACTCGATGCGCATTGGTATGTCATGCCCAATCTTGATTTAAACATAGGTGGCGCTATTGCAAAAGAGCGCTCAGCAGGGCAAGTAGGGTTTGAATTTCAACCAGGGCTTGCTGTATTACCAGGATTATCTGTGTTAGCCGATTTTAGAGCAGGAGATCACAATTTAAGATATGCCTCATTAGGTTTGCGTTATTACTTTGCTGATACTAAGTCACTTATTAGAAGACATAGAGAAGACATGGTACTTCCTTCTATGGATTTACTCGCGCTAGAGGATATCCATATGAGACAAGCACCCCAATTCCATAGTTAGTAAAGGTTATATAAGCACATGGCTACTGTTGTTTTAGCTTGGGAATATGAACGCAATACATCTTTTTTAAAAAATTTTTTTTATTTGCAAAAAGAATTATTAAAGCACAACCATGACGCCTATTTAGTAGGCGTCAATCTTCCAAACTTACCAAGCTTTGATGCACCATTTTTGCAAGCGCCTTCTGCACCCACACCTATTCTGCATAAGTCAAAAAAACTAAATAAAATTGGTGGCTTTGCAGATAGGTTAGCTTTATTAGGCTTTAATCATTCTAAAACCCTTTATTGTTTAACTAAATGCTGGGAACATTTATTCAATTTATTAAAGCCGCAGTTACTAATTGCCGATTGTGCACCAGTGGCTTGTTTAGCTGCTTATGAAAAAATACCCTTGGTGCAGGTTACCGATGGATTTAGCTTACCTCCTGTTAATTTGCCTGATTTTCCGCGCCTGCGTCCAGACACAGCACCCCTAACAACTACCCAGGCGATGCTAGAAAATATGCATCAAGTACAACAGCGGCGCAACAAAGCATCGCCAGCTAATTTTGATGCACTTCTTAAATCAGAAGATGCGTTTATTGCTCATTTACCTTTATTTGACCCTTATTTGCTATTTCGCAGTAAAGAGCAAAAATTTGGGGTATTTAATGAATTCTCTAAACCCATAACAACCCAAATACAAGAACCCTATTTTTTTGCTTATTTGGAAATGACTTATCCTAATATCGAAGAAATTATTATTGGCTTAACGGAGCTAGAAATCCCAGGCATTTTTTTTATTCCTGATATCCCGCAACCACTCCGCCTGTTTCTTGAATCAAGGCATATGCAGATTCTTGACGACATTGAAGCACTTTTACCAACAATCGCTTCATCTTCCTACCTTATTCATCATGGCAATACGGTAGTCGCTGAGGCAGGCTTAAGCGCTGGAATTGTGCAGTTTACTCTACCTTATAATTTTGAAACGGAGTGGATTAGTAATAAATTAAAAGAATTAAGAGTCGGGTTAACTATCTACCCTACTTTAAACCCTATCCAAACGATAAAAGATATACTTAATGAAGAATGGAAAAAGTTATCCTTTAAAGAATGGGTTGATCTACGTGCCGAACACGAACAACAAAAAAATACACCTAATATCTCTGAGCAAGTGTTAGCAACTTGCCTTAGCTTATTAACATAAAGTCAGGATTAAATGGTTATATAACATCCTTAATGCTGCATTACCGCGGCTTGATTAAGGTATTCTAACAGGATTGAAGATAAGCATGGATACCGTGGTCAAGCCACGGTATTTCGAGTTAAAGGAATTAATAGTATTTCGCGCAAGGGGACTAAGTAATGTCTCGAACTCAAGGAAGTAAAGACGAGCTTAAATAAAAAGAAATGCCGCATTACCGCGGCTTGACCGCGGTATCCATTAGGACGTGGCATGGGCATGGATACCGTGGTCAAGCCACGGTATTTCGAGTTAAAGGAATTAATAGTATTTCGCGCAAGGGGACTAAGTAATGTCTCGAGCTCAAGGAAGTAAAGATGAGCTCAATTAAAAAGAAATACCGTATTACCGCGGCTTGACCGCGGTATCCATTAGGATGTGGCATGGGTATGGATACCGTGGTCAAGCCACGGTATTTCGAGTTAAAGGAATTAATGTATTTCGGGCAAGGGGACAAAGTAATGTCTCGAGCTCAAGGAAGTAAAGATGAGCTCAATTAAAAATAAATACCGTATTACCGCGGCTTGACCGCGGTATCCATTAGGACGTGGCATGGGTATGGATACCGTGGTCAAGCCACGGTATTTCGAGTTAAAGGAATTAATGTATTTCGGGCAAGAGGAATAAATAATGTCTCGAGCTCAAGGAAGTAAAGATGAGCTTAATTAAAAATAAATACCGTATTACCGCGGCTTGACCGCGGTATCCATTAGGACGTGGCATGGGTATGGATACCGTGGTCAAGCCACGGTATTTCAAATTAGCGGTTTTGTCAGAGTGATAGATGGCTGTGGGTTCATACAACAACATAGATGCTTGTATTACAGAGGATAAATGATGCGCAAACCTTTTATCAGCGTAATAATTGATAATTATAACTATGCTAGATTCATTCCTGATGCCATACAAAGTGTTTTAACACAAAAAGAATTTACTGATTTTGAAATTATTATTGTTGATGATGCCTCAACTGATCAGTCTAGACGTGTTATTGAAGCTTACCAAAAGCAAGATAAAATCACGACACTCTTCCTACCAGCAAATAGAGGACAAGGCTACGCTTTTAATGCAGGCTTTCAACTTTCTCAGGGTGATTGGATTTGCTTTTTAGATTCTGATGACATTTTTTTTGAAGATAAATTACGCCATGTAGCTGAAGCAGCAACTACCAATCCACATGCTTTTCTTATCTATAACCAAGGGCATTATGCCGATAAAAATCTCAATATTGGCGAAGTCTTTCCTAAACAACTTCCAGAGGGCAACTTAAGCAAGCTGCTTTATAAGACAAGCGAAACTCTACTTCCGCCTACGTCCTTTTTAAGTTTTAATAGAAAATTTCTTAAAAAAGTCCTTCCTATGGATCCTTTTTTAACCAGAATTGATGCAGACTTCCCTTTACAAATTTGGGCTGCAGCAATGGGCGACGTTGTTGCTATAAAAAAACCCTTAGGTTTATATCGCTTACATGGTAATAATTGGTTTACTAATGACGATTTTTTAAAACTAGATTTAGACATGCTGCAGCATTTAATGCTACGTACTGAAAAAGCATTTTATTATATTAACTCGCGTGTGGGCGAACTTGGTATACAACCAATAGAGCTAATGCGGCAACGATTTTATTTAAGAAACCTTTTTATTTTCGGACATATTAATTTTATTAATTATCTGGCCTTTACTTTAGCAAATGGTAATTTTGTTAATTTCCGAGATAAGTGGCAATTTTTTAAATTTGGTATGGAGCGCAGAAAACGATTTATTACCCAAAAAGCGATTGAATGCTAGCTCACAATTAATTTTAAACTATTCACTTACCCATTCCAATCTTCTTATATCCTGCAAATAAGTTAGCACGTCATTAGGATTAGTAAAACGTGATAAAATATCAGAAGAATTCTGTTGCACAATGGGTGAAGAAAGCGCTGCACTTTTTAATCCTAAAAATTTCAGTAATTTCGTCATCGCTTTAGGTTTACCTATCTCTTCAGAATCAAATGGAAAAAACTCTAAATCGTGGGCCATTACGGTTCTTTTTACGCGTAAATCTTCGCGAAATTGACGTTCTATTGTTTCTTCATAATGCTTACGACAAAAGGTAACTTGTGATTGATGTGTTATTGGTTGATGAGTAAACCATACATTAGTTTTTATTGCCAATTGCAAAGATGAATACCAAGCTAGCGAATTTTCGCGGGTTAAAAAAATAATTTTGGGTTTTCTAGCAAGAATTGCTGTTAAACCATGTTTAATTTGATAATCATACGTTAACAATTTCCATCCTAACATGTCTGCGTTAGGGTGTGTTTTTTTGGTCTTTTCATCGATGTCATCTAAAAATTTATGAGGCTCCGTATTACGAAAATTCAAATAATTAAGATCATCCTTTACGATTGGTAGTCTCGCCATGACTTTATCCTGATGAAAAAGTTCGCCATGACACACAACATTCGGGTGCGAGTTTAATAATTGCTCTAAATAAGACGATCTTGTTCTTGCTGCAGAAAGAATAAGAAAATATTTCATAAAACTTCTATTATAAAATTCAAAGTAAAATATACCTGACTTGTTGTCGAAATTTAAGTACCCTAGAAAGACTAAATAACCTCTTTAGCCTTTCTAGAGTTTTAAGTATTAAGAAAGCTGCCAAGTAAATCTTGCAGCCACGCCATTTTCTTTAATATTCCCTGCAAATTGTCCAATGTATGCAATAGCTATTTGAGCGCTATTATTCCATTTGGTGAGGTCAAGGCTTGCATCAATGAGCAGTGAATTCCTAGCAAGTGGTGTACCGCTTATTAAGAAAGGTGAGCTACCGCTAGCAAAGGTAAAGACTGATTGCGGTGTTAAATCACTGTAAGCGTGTCGCCAGCCTAAAAATACACGCTCATTCACTGTGAAACGGCTTGTTTGATAGAGCATGCCCATTTCTCTAGCACCTACAGTCGAGTAAACCATATCTTGAGACGCGCGATAGGCGTGCAATGCGGCAGGGCCACTTTGCTCAGTAAACTGATTTATATTTACATCGACATAAGCAAGGTTAGCTAATGGCTTTAATTGAAACCCTCTAAAATTAACATGATACCCTAGCTCGCCAAAAGCTTGTACTGTATCGCCTCGATAGTTATTAATTAAACTATTGTAAAACAGAGGAAATGATACAATACGCTGGCTTTCTAGCTCATGCCACGTGTAGGCAGCGCCTGCGCTTACATTCCATTGATTAAAATGAGTGCCACCATAAAGGCCTAAATGATAATTATCAAGGTCAAGGTAAGAGTGACGACTATTTACATCAAAATCCGAACTTGTATAGCCTCCTACAATACCAGCCCGCGTGTAGTCGCCAAATAGCTTATCAGCACCAATAAAAAATCCTTGAGAGTTACGGGATAAGGTTGCGGAATTGGTATTACCCTCTATATCCGCCCATACACCATAATCCTGCATCCAAACAGTGAAACCTGAGCCATAATCGACAGCATTGTTAATAATGCCATCTAACTGAGTGAAGATAGCTTCACGTAAATAACGACTCTCTTCAATTAAAGCGCTAAGACTTGAAGCATAAATTTCTCCTGTTAAACTGTCTAAAGCCTGTTGAAACACGGTAGCATTGGCAAGGTTTACCAACGCATCATAAACAACATTACCCGCCCCTAATCCTTCCGCAGCAATTGCTACATTAATTTGATTAGGTGTCGCGGCAAAATCAGGGAAGGTTGCGGTATTACGATAAATGTCTAAGTAAACATTATTAGCATCATAATTTATAATCAAATCAAGGAAAGGCAGGTTTTGATTAAAAATAGAATACGTACCATTCACACCACCCGCAGCTGTTAAAATAGTATAACGACCAGGATTATAAATTCCAGGCTGTTTCAATACATAGACACCTGCACCCGGTTCAAATGTTGCTACACCTTGCACTAAAATTAAATCAGAAGCACCAGAGGGACTTATCTCAGTCTCATAGGTAGAGCCCGCCGCCTGTAAGTAATCACCAGCTACGGTTAAGGTGCCAATTGAATTACCCGGTGCAACAGTACCATAGACAAACGTAGAGCCTACCTGCCCATTACCACTTAAGCGCGCATTAGGACCTACTATAACATCCCCACTTAACAAGCTCTCAACTCGTAAAGTACCAGCCTGAACCAGCGTATTACCGGTAAAACCGCTTGTATTAGCAGCTAATATTAGCGTGCCAGAGCCTGCCTTAGTCAAGTTACCTGAACCACTAAGTAAGCCTGTTAAGGTTAAGTTAGATAATGTTTCGAACGTCCCACCCGGTGCATTAAATGTCATCGAACGAGAACTAATAATAGGACTTGTATTTTGCAAAGTGCCACCATTAAAGGTTAGTCCACCTGCGAGAGCCCCTAAATTAGCATCTTGTTGAATGCTTAAGGTGCCTTGACTGATAATCCACGGGGTAATAGAAGAATCTAATAAAGAACCTCGTAAGGTCCACGTGCTATTGCCTGTTTTTTCATAAGCGGCAAAGTTACGATATTGGCCGGTTGAACTGAGTAACCCTACATTAAATGTATCACTGCCCTCGCCACCTAATATAAAAATATCGCTTCCACCAGCGACTGCAAGCACTAAACCTGAAATAGAAGAACCTGGTCGTAATTCCAAACGATTAGTACCACCTAAAAATTCAATCGCCTTAGCACGATTTGTACCATCTGCGAACAAACCACCCTCTATTGTGCCGCTGTTAATAACACTTAAAAAAACACCCTGTATAGCTGTGCCACCAACACCATTATAAAAACCAGTACCACCAGTCCCGCCGCTAACTCTTCCCGAATTAATTATTTCACCTGCTGCTAATTGTACGGCCACGCCACCCGTAGCACCAACACCAGAAGGGGTATTACTACTGCCGCCATTACCGCCGGTAATTATTCCTGCATTAAATACATTACTCCCTATCAAGTCTATGCCTATACCAGCAGCGCCACCAGTTTGGCCAGCACCACCGTTACCACCACTGATTGTGCCGGCATTTGTTACATTATTACTTACTGCAGAGATTGAAAATAGCATACCCGTGCCGCCTACGCCGCCCACAGCGCCAGGCCCAGATGCATTACCGCCATTACCGCCGGTAACCGTCCCAGAGTTAACTATAGTACCATTGCCCAGCCATTCTACGCCCATGCCACCAGCGCCACCAGTTAGGCCAGCACCGCCATTACCTCCACTAATCAATCCAGAATTAATTAATTGGCCACCTGCTGCGAACTGCATGCCCATGCCGCCAGCAGGGCCAGCACCCGTACTATCACCACTATTGCTGCCATTGCCGCCGATAATTATTCCTGAGCTAGCTACGTTACCAGCCCCTAGCAATTGCACGCCCACACCGCCATTGCCACTAACTTCACCGGAGCCACCATTACCCCCACTAATCAAGCCAGCATTCATTAATTCACCAGCTGCTGTGAATTGAACACCCATACCACCATCAGCGCCAGCGCCAGAAAAATCATTGTTAGGGTTAAAACCACTGTCACCACCAACACCACCAATAATTAATCCTACGTTAGTTAAGGAACCAGCTCCTATAAATTGCACACCCATCCCACCAAGGTTACCATTACCACCAAGAAAGAAATAACCATTGCCGCCATTACCGCCCGCGCCGCCAAGTATACTGCCGTCATTGACTAAAGTTCCGCCTTGCATAAAAAGCGCACCAATTCCTCCTTGACCTCCAGTTCCCCCCTCGCCACCAAAGGAAGTACCACCATCACCGCCATCACCGCCAGCCACTACCCCAGACGTGTTAATAGTAAATCGGCCTTGATTAGCTAGGATAATGCCATAACCACCTGCACCGCCACCGCCTGCGCCGCCGTTACTACTTAAATCGATACCGCTAGTACCACCCTGGCCGCCAGTACCGCCTACAACTGCTGCACTAGTAAAAGCATCCACTACACCGCTTAAGACCGCCCCACTACCACCACCACCGCCACCACCACCGCCAGTATCAATTTGTACCGCAGCGCCTGCACCACCTGCACCACCTGTATTTGCGCCAATATCCCCAGCTTGGTTGACAAATAGTCCGCCCACACCGCCGCCGCCACCGCCGCCGCCGCCATCAGCAACAAATAACCTGAGAACATCATCAATTATTCCACCACCGCCACCGCCACCAGCGCCAGCGCCGATATTACTACCGGTTAAGATAATGCCACCGCCACCACCACCGCCACCATAGCTACTATTATAGCTACTACCACCATCGCCCCCGCCATTTAGCCCCCCAGCGCCACCCGTACCACCGGTACTTTGACTAAGACCTCCTTCCCCCCCATAAACGCCACCGCCATTGGTTCCAGGGGTATCATCTATGCCACCATTACCTCCAGCAGTACCGCCGCCACCGCCAGCACCACCTTGTGGTACTGTTCCAGGGCTACCTGGGACACCAATAGCAAATAACTCTTTAGTGACTTTGAGCAGCGGAAGTTTCTGCAAAAGAAATTCAGTTGGTTGTGAAATTAGTGGTAACCAATCGTCGCTGGCAAAACCAGGAGAAGCCAGTAATAAGCTACTAACTAATAGCGAATAACGGAGTGTTCTTTCTTTTGGATAGTTAGTAATCGTTTTTGCTAAATAAATAGGATGGATGCAGCGAAACATTAATACACTCCTTGTAAATTAATCTTCATAAGAACATGAGAGAATCTATAATAATGAAAGCTATCTCAGATGACAACGTGCAATTCGTTTTGTAGCTAAAGAGAAATAACAATTAAGCCTTACATCAAGGTTTATTAATCTATTTTAACTAGTAGCTATTAACTTAGTTCGCTACTGAATTTATGCCACATGTCTTTAATAACTAACTCAGCACCATAGTGATTTAAGTGATCACCATTAAAATAATAAGGAAATTGCGCATCACGCGCGTAACATTTATTGTCATTGCAAAATAAAGGCCTAGGGTCGAATAATTTTACTTGCGGAAAATTTTTTAACAATTCATTAATCACCTCGTCATAAGGCGCAATTCGTTGCTGATAGTTAGCAAAATCTATCCAGCAATTGCTTCTAATAGGATGAAAAGGTAAGTGCAACGGCCTAACATTAAAGCAAGAATTAATATTAAAATCTAAATCCGGAATATCTTTTAAAAAGATTACTTCCTTTTTGCTATTAAGAATAGTAGCAATTAATCGTTTGCCATTTTCTTGAAAACTTACAATCCCCTCCGAATCAATTGGTTTGGCGCGTCGCCAGTGATCATGTTCCACTGCAAAGCCGCCAGTCATTAAATAAGACCAATAGCCCGATAAATAGACTTTTTTAACGGTTGAGTTATCTTTTAAAAAAGACAAGATGGCTTCATATTTTTTCTGACACTCGCCTTTTAAAAAATGATGACTAGCAAAAGGAAGACACGAAGTCTGCACAATCATTAAAACAGAATGATCAGCAAATTGCTTCCATACAGCATTACGATAATGCGCTGTATGCGAATCACCAATAAACATAATATCGGGTAACCTGTTTTTAGATAGCTTGCAACCTGCATCAAAATTAAGCTGCTTAAATTCAGGAATTAACTTTGAGCATTCAAAATCGTTGACCAGCGGCAGAGGATTGGCAATAAGCTCTGCTACCGTATTATTAAGTTGCTCACCTTTAAAGATTAACCCTGATTCACTATAAACAATACCACCTAAACCACCTATGGCACTCATTAAAACTAACAAAGTTACGGTTTTATTTTTATTATAAGAATTAAAGCGAATGGGAATTTCAATGAGTTTATAGGTTAACCACGCTAAAACAACTGCTAAAATTACCCCACACAAGCGCACTATAGCACTCGGGTTAGGTTCCATTATTTTTATAAAGGATAAAATAGGCCAATGCCACAAATACAAAGGAAAGCTAATCAATCCTATCCAGACCATAAACCGATTCGCTAAAATATAGCGATTTATCCAGGCGTGTTTACCAGCGGCAATTAACAAAACCGCACCTAAAATAGGAAGTAATGCCCAAAATCCTGGGAAATTCACTGTTTTTTTGATATGAAAATGAGCATATAAAACTAAACTAAATCCGAGTAGCGCTAAAAAATTAGTTACAAAATAAGAATTAAAGACTTGTTTAAAGTTATTTAATTCTTTGCTTTTATAATAATTAAACCAAGCTAACAAACTACCAGATAATAATTCCCAAAAACGTGTTTGCGGTAAGTAAAAAGTCGAAACAGCATCACGATAAATCGTGTGAATATTAAGCCAAAAAGAAAGAACAAGGATTATGCTTGTGATAATTAATAAATTTAATTGTTTTTTAAACGCTAACCATAATAATAGGGGCCAAATAATATAAAATTGTTCCTCAATACTTAAGCTCCATAAATGTAGCAACGGCTTATAATTAACGGCTTTATCAAAATAACCAGCCTCTTGCCATAAAAAAAAGTTAGAAATAAAACCTGCGCCACCTGCTATATGTTTTCCAAGTTGTTTATATTCTGTTGAAAATAAGGCAAACCGACCAAATATCAAACAGCTTGTCAGTACAATTAATAAAGCAGGAAAAATACGCTTAATTCGTCTAGTATAAAAGTCGCTAAAGCTAAAGGTGCTGTTTTCTAAGTTTTCAAATAAAATAGTAGAAATTAAAAAACCAGAAATGACAAAAAAGATATCCACACCAATAAATCCACCAGGCAAACTATGAGGAAAAGCATGGAATCCTACAACAGATATAATGGCTAACGCTCTTAAGCCATCTATATCAGCTCGGTATTTAGCAGAAGTCGTTAGAAGATTATTTTTCATAAGTCATTTCATTTTTCTTATAACGGCGTTAAATTGAAACGCTCAAAAAACTATAGCTGCTTAAGGTACCATAAGTTTAAAGGTATTCACTAGGAATCAGTTAAGATGTGCCTGGCTTTCACCTCATTTTACCCAGGTTATTTGCTAGATGAGCTATTTAGCTGCACTAGTCAGATGATATAACAATCAAAGTGGATACCGTGGTCAAGCCACGGTAATTCGAGAGAATAGAAAAGCCAAAGAAAAACAAATTACCGCGGCCAAAGTGGATGCCCTGGTCAAGCCACGGTATTTCGAGAGAAGGGAAAGAAGCCAAAGAGAAAACGAATTACCGCGGCTTGACCGCGGTATCCAGCGATGTGGCACTTAAGTTATGGTAACAGGCCAACCTACTATCTGTAGTTAGTAGAACTAGCCTAGAGTAGAACCCTGTCTCTTGATGCGATGTAACCAAGAGACAGTCAGATGCGCAGAGGCTAGATTAAATTTACTGCCGTATCGACAAGAATTCTTAGATGACGTATTATCTTTAAGTCTTATTTGAGGAAATAGACTTCTTGCAAAGCCAAATTATTTTGTTTTAACGAAATACAAGGGACTTATTAGGCTTTACGAAAATAATTGCAGTATACACGAGTTTGAGCATTGACTTGTCAAGCAAGTTTCGACAGAGGTTTATATTCTTTTAACTTTAATATAATTGCAGCTAATTAAAGTGAGGGCGATTTACCAAAGCCTCATGTATTAATTTTTGTTAATTTGCTTCCCACTATAAAACGGGAACATTAATTCTTTGGAGTGAAGCTATGACAGCTGGGTATATGTCGGCCTCTCTTGCTAGAAGACTACCATTATCAGGCAATCAACAAACGCCGCAAGTCTATTATCGTTCTAAATTATTTATTGTTCCATTTACAGCTAATCCCTTGGTTGCAGCAGCAGGCCCCTTGCTTTCTCTCTTAGAGCGTTTATGTGTAAGCCCTTCTCTTCCACCACTACAGCAAATAAGAGAAAATATTGAGCATGAATTACGCGCTTTTCATAGCCGACTTGATGGCAAAGCCTACACAGAAGAGCTTGATGCAATAGCTCACTATTTGCTGTGTGCAACCATCGATGAACTGTTGGGTAAAAGCTATCTACGCTTATATGGGCGTTCGGCAGAATTTAAAGCCTTTACGCCACTTTCTTATGATGGCATAGGGCCAGAGGAACGTTTTTTTGATATTGTTAATCATATTAAAGAAAGCCCTAATCAATATTTAGATTTAATTGAACTTGCTTATTATTGTCTTATTGTTGGATTTGAAGGAAAGCAACATCAGAAAGCTGATGGGCGTTTGGTACTAGACAATATGCTCGAAGAATTATTTCAGCTCATACAAAAATACCGCGTTAATAAGCCTTGCCATTTATTTAAAGAGTCTAAAAAAGCAGAAGTGACTGGAAAAAGCTATAAACAAGTTTTAATGATTAGTTTAGGATTAGTAAGCGCTTTACTTGTTAGTTACCTAACGAGCTACTTTATACTCGATAGTAAAGCCAAAGCAGTCCAATTTGGGCATGCGGTCATAGCGAAATTGGATGATTAATGGATAAGTCATTACAAGCTTTATGTGAAGCATTAAAACGAATTAGCGCACAATTAAAACCACAAAACAATCCTATTTCATTTATTCTTTTAACAGGAAAAATAAATCAAGGAAAAAGTGCCCTACTAAAACAAAGTTCGCTTAAGCATTATGCAATAGAGGCAGAGAGTCAGGCACAAATTTTCTATAATGACTTAGGTATTATTTTAGAGCTCGGTGAAACTTGGCTTAATCAACGTGAAACGCTATTAGCCTCGAGCTTAAAACAGTTAAACCGTTGCCATAAAGGGATTAAAATTAGTGGTATCATGTTATGCATTGATTGCAGCGATTTATTTCTAGTAGAGCCTTTAAATCTACAAGAGCAGTGTAAATCCCATACCTTATTGCTCGAGCGCTTTGTCAGTGCACTTGGTTATCCTATTGATGCGGCATTGATGTTTACGAAGCTAGATACCTTAGCAGGCTTTGCTGAGTTTTTTCAATCTGAGCATGACCTTAACTTAAAAAAACCATTAGGATTTTCACTTGAATCAGCGCAGGAACGCTCGCAGCTGCTGTCTAGCTATAAAATTCAATTTGATAAAATGATTGAATTGCTTGGCCAACAAATCATTAATAAACTACATCCTGCCCGCTCAACTGTAAAACGCACCTTAATTCGTGAATTCCCTCTCCAATTGGCAGGATTACGTGCACCTATTCAAACGTTGCTACAACACCTCAATTCCAATTTAGTAAGCTTACAAGCGATTTACTTTAGTAGCGCTGAACAAGGGGGATTAAGTGTAGATAGGCTTAATAAAAGAATTCAACATGAATATGCCCTCGTTTTACAAGATAAATTTCCACAATCCACTAATTACCGGGCTTACTTTATTGCAGATGCTATCCAGGCCTTTCAAGTACAAACCCAGTATCATTTATCGCAACTAAGCAAAAAGCAGCGCTTAATGATTGGTGCCACCGCGGCTTTGGCTGGGCTATTATTAATTGGTTTAAGTTATCAATATTTTAAGACTGCGCAATTATTAGATGAAACTAGCAAAGAATTAATAGCCTATGAAACACTAAGTAATCAATCTAATCACGCCTCCGCACTTTATCATCTCTCGCTTGCGGAAAATAAATTAAATTTGATACCTAAAGGCATACTACAGGTTTCTGTTATTAATCAGCTTAAAACTAAATTACATAAAAACACAAAAGCAAAATTACGGCATAATTTTCTACCGGAGTTAGTCACTAACCTTGAACAAACACTAACTAATCCGTCACAAACACAATCTGCACGTTATCAAGCACTAAAAATTTATCTGATGCTTGGCGAACCTGAGCATTTTTCTGAAGTAGAAATACGCCATTGGTTTAAACAATATTGGCAAATGCGGCATTCAACCGAACTTGATGACACCCAAGAATTATTACTTAAAAATGCGCTTAAGCAGCCTTTTCAACCGTTAGTCATTAACCACCAATTAGTTAGTGATGTCAGAAATTATTTAAATGCCTTGCCAGTGAATTATTTATACTATTCATTAGCAAAGAGCTATTTTCCTAGGCAAAAAGTTACGCTTGACATAAAAGGATTTGACTTAGCAAGTAGAGAATTACCAATCTACTTTACTAAGGCAGGATTTAAGCAAATTCTTGCGTCACTTACGGAAATTACTAAAAAGTTACAGCAAGAAAATTGGGTTTTAGCACGGCAAGATTTAGATATACTTCCTGCCCAATTAGAACAAGCCTATTGTTTTGACTATGTTACTTGGTGGCAAAATTTTGCTAGACGCACAAGGCCTCATCATTATCAAGGTTATGAACAGGCACGCCAATTAACTCAAATTTTACAGCAAACCAATGCCATCACTAATTTACTTACCCTCATGCAACAGCAAACAAGTCCGGAAGCTGAGCAGCAATTTGAACTATTTAATCAAAAAATAGCAAATCAATTTACGCCATTAAATTTAATGACTGCCTCTGCAGCGCAAGAATTTACCCAAAACATCAATGAGCTTGAAAAATTCTTAACCACTTTATCGCTTATAAATGATCATAGCCAAACCATTTTTAATTTAACTCGTTCTCGTTTTCTTGGTGAAAGTGTAACAGACCCGCTAAGTACTCTGTATAATAAAGCACGGCAATTTCCTGAACCAGTAGCAAGTTGGGCAAAACAAATAGCTGATGATACTTGGTTCATTTTTATAAATGATAGTAAAAAATACTTAAATAAAAAATGGCAAGATAATGTGTTTAATGTCTATCAGACAACAATTGCGCATCGTTATCCTTTAGATTCATTACAAGGGGAAGAAGTAGCCCTTGCAGATTTTAACAAATTTTTTGCACCACAAGGCACGCTTAACGCCTTCGTTAATGAATACTTAAAACCATTTTTAGACACTACCCACCCACAATGGCAGCCTAAAGAACTTAATGGTTATGTTTTACCTATTTCTACTGATCTAGTTAATGAGCTTATTCGTGCAAATGTAATTAGTAATATGTTTTTCCCTGATAATGCTTCAACAAGCAGAATTGAATTTAGCTTACAAAAAATTAATTTAGATCCTATGGTTGGAAGCTTACAACTTGATATTGGTCAAATTACACTTAAAGATACTCAAACCAGTGAATCCTACACTAATTTTAGCTGGCCTGAGACCAATGCCAAATTAAGCTTAAATGCTATTGATGGTGCTCATTTTGAACTTGAAGAAAAAGGCGTCTGGGCCTTCTTTAAAATGCTACAAAAAGTTAATGTGTTAGTCGATAGTAATGACAGTGCAAGCTTACAAATTCTTTTTGAAGTAAATGGTAATTCTGGGCGTTATTTATTAAAAACACAAAATCAAATTAATCCCTTTAGCCCAGGCATTTTAACTGGGTTTAATTTAAATCAAGACATTGCTTAATGGTTAAAAAATTTAGCTAAATTTGGCTGCTATTGCTGCGCTCTTTATTAACTGTTTAGATTAAGTGTATTTGCGATTAAATCAAACTGATTTATCATCTTCACGCAGTATTGTTGCAAAGAGGACCACTTCCTTTAAACATAGCTTAGGTGAAACAAAGTGAAACCTGGGTTCCGGCCCTTTGGACCTACACCCAGGCTACTTGCTAGGTCTCACAATATGAATAACGCCGAATATTGTCATTCCCGTGTAGACGGGAATCTAGCCTGATAATGGCATGATGCTAATATTAAGCCTGGATCTCCGCCTACGCGGAGATGGCAGTAAACGTTGACACTGTCCTTAGAAATAACTAGCCTTTTAATGAAGTTTAGCTTGATTTTAAAGACAGTATCTACGTTTAATTTGTCTTAAAAGAGCCATTTGCTCGTCTTTGCGAGCGGAGCGAAGCAATCCAGGTCGGGTGTTGTAAGTAGCACCGATCTGGCTTGCTTCACCTTTGACTTCGTAAAGGTTCGCAATGACTTAGTCTTTCTAACTTCGCTTTTATGTCGAGTTCACACTGAAAGAACAGAGCATTTAAATCATCTCATTAAAACATACCATTGCTATTAGCAGATTCTGCTGGAATTGTTTGAATGACATCCCAATGTTCTACGATTTTATTTTTCTCTAAGCGAAAAATATCAATAATAGCTTGCCCATGCGTGCCAGGCTCTTTTATTGAATGAACATGTAAAATAACATAATCACCTTCCGCCATAACTCGCTTAATCTCACTATGTGACTCGGGAAAAGCTTGCTTTAAATAATCGATGTATTGTTTAAGACCCTCTATCCCATCTTTAGCTAGTGGGTTATGTTGGATATACCATGGCCCTAGATAAACTTCCGCAGCAGAGAAATCTTTATTATTAATTGCTTTTTGATAAAATTGCGTCACAACCTCCTTATTTTTTTCTTGCTCAGTCAAACTGGCTTGCGCCTGAATAGCAAAACCTAATAACAAACAAATTAGCACTATTTTTTTCATTTCATCTCCTTTTTATTAAAAAATTTGATTATAAATGGTATAAAACAATAAAAAAGCGCAAATTTCAGCTTAAATTAATCAGTTTTTTAGATATAAAATGGAAGGCAAAATGGCTAAAGTAACTTTAGAGCAATGGCGAGTATTACAAACTGTTATAGAAGAAAAAAGTTTTGCCAAAGCGGCAGAGAAATTACATAAAAGCCAATCGAGTATTAGCTATACACTAATAAAATTACAAGAATCCTTAGGTGTACAACTCTTAACCCTACAAGGCCGTAGAGCCATACTAACTGAGCAAGGCATGCAAATTTTAAATTTATCTAAGCAACTCACCCGTTTAGCTAAAAATATTGAAAACACAGCTAAAAATTTTAAGTCTACCTACGAGAAATCCTTACGCTTGGCGGTAGATGAAATCTTTCCGCCTAAGCTGCTGCTGACAATACTGCGACAATTTGGTTTAGAGAATACACAAACTCGTATTATTTTAAAACATGGCCTCTTATCAGGCCCTAGCGACCTGTTAGTTAATGGGGAGGCGGAATTAGCTATTATTTCACGCATTCCAGCAGGATATGTCGGTGATAAGCTCATGGATATTCAATTCATTCCTTACGCACACATTGACAGTCCCTTACATCAAAAGGAAGTTACGGTAGATGATCTTTATCATGAACGTTATATTATCGCTCAAGATTCAGGCACAAAAAAACAAAGAAATGAAGGCTGGCTTGGTTCAGAATTTAACTGGAAAGTTAGTTCTATGGAAATGAAAATTCAATGCGTCGCTCACGGCATAGGATTTTCTTGGCTACCTAGCCAATTAGTGGAAGACCGAAATTTGCCTATTAAGCCACTCTATTTGAAACAAGATAATATTCGCACTTACCCTCTATATTTAGTCCATCATAATCCACAAAAAATCGGTCCCTCAGCCCAACAGCTAATGGCTTTATTCCAGAATCATTTAGCACCCGCACGTTAAAAATGATGATTATTTATACTGATTTAACCTTTTTGAGCAACATGACCTACTTGCTTACAGTAACAATCATGAATAAACTTATGTACTGCTTTAATCACAGGCTACCAATAAAAGCGGTTGCCAAAAGACTAGAACCTACTCGTAGAGGGATTTATGCCGTCTAAACTTATACTGAATAAACGCGATGAATTTTTCTTAGCCTTAGGTAAACAAGAACGACATAGTTTTTTAATGTTAGGTGTCGTTAAAGATGGGAATCCTATCTTACTCGCACGAGTAGGTAAAACAAACGACATTGATCCCGATGTTGAGAGCGAGCTTAAAATGACCATGAAATACCTAAGCTCACAAACCCTAGCTAGAATCGCTGATGAGGGCATTGCACGCCAACATGCTCATGAAACGGCTATTGCCTATCAAGCCTATGCAATCAATTATAATCAGACAAAAGAATTCATAGAAATTATTGCTGCAATTGAGAAAAAACAGTGGGCTAATCCAAACTTTGTTAACGCCTTACAGCGTATTTATAAAACCCAAAAAGAGATTGCAAGCCAAGCGATTGAAGCCTATGTTCCTATAGAAACATCAAATCGAGCCAATCTAAAGTCTCATGAGATTGTATTTAAATATAAAAAATTAAAAGAATGTACCTTTCCTCCCACAATAGAGCAGCCGGTAAACTTAAGATCTAAAAATAATATTTTTGTGGACACAAACCAAATTCATGCAGGAAATACTTGCCGTCATAGTGCTGTTAACATCATTGAAGTAATTCTCGGATTTAAAACGAATATCTCAAAGCAATTCTTTATCCCCCTACGGTATAAGACTAAATTAAAAGGAGGCGTGCCTGATAAAACTTCCTTTTATATCTTACCCCCACCACCCACTGTATATAATGATTTAACTCATGATCAAACTCGTGTTCTTAATAAAATCTATAAAAGATTAGAAGAAATTCCTCAGTTAAACTGCACAAGCGCTAAAACCCGAATAAAATTTGATGAATTGAAAAATTTATACAAAGACATTGCGGGCAGCTCAAGCTTAAATGCCACACAACTCCTGGAGCATATAGTAAACTTTTTAGACCAAAAAGAAGCAATATTATTTCAAAAACGCGCTAATCGCTTTATTAGCTTTTTCACACCCGTTTCTAGTACCGAAAAGATGTTTAATAGAATAACAAATAAATTAGTTCTAAAAGAATTAACAGAGGCTGAAGAGTCTACCAAATTTATACCAACAAATTAGGCTATCTATTTTTATCATGACCATTAATGACTAAATACTCTTCGCCAAGCAGATTCTTTAACCACTGATACGCAGCATGTTTTTTATTTGTTACTTTATGTAACTGCATTTGGCCACCACGATTTTCCATATAAGTCGGGCTAAATGCTACTTTAACGATTGCAACCCCTTTATTATTTTTTTCTAAATATAAAGAAAGTAAACCACTGGTGCGATTCTTTAAGCTACCTTGATTAGAAATAAAATTACCCAAAGAATAAGCAACAAATACTTGCTTTCCCTGGCTCGTTTTAAGCCAACTAAATGGCTGCATACAATGAGGATGAGAACCTAAAATAGCTAAAGCGCCCGCCTCGGCTAACTCTTTAGCAAATTTTTTCTGGGATTGATTAGGCTTCGTTTGATACTCTACCCCCCAATGCGGTGTGACTATAACAGCATCATGGCTTTTAGCTAATTGGTCGATAAGTGATAAAATCAGCTGCTTATCGCGATTGCAATGCAACACTTGCCGATATTTATCAAAAATACCATTCGTATCTTGTGTACAAGCAAGCCATACAATAGATAAGTCATTTACTTTTAAAGTACTATACCAGACATCTTGGCTGTTTTGACGCCTGGTACCCGTAAATGCAAGCCAGTTATTATGAAGCAGTGAAATCGTTTTATCTATACCTATTGCATACCTATCTAAAACGTGATTATTTGCTGTAGATACAATATTAAATCCTGAATCCCTTAAGGCAGTAATTAAAGCTGGCGGGTAATTAAACATTGGAAACGTTGTATACGCTTTACTCTCTTTCTCAGTCACATTGCCATGCATGTCTATCATTTCAGCAGCAGGCCCTTCTAAATTGCCATAGGTAATATCTGCAGCTCGTAATTGTGGAATTACGGCTAACCAAATTGACTTAAAACCATCTTTGCCTCCTTTCTTTTGCAAAGGCAGATGTAATAATACATCGCCTACAGCGATGATATGGACTTGATTAGCTAACGTTACAGTATTTAATAGCAACAAAAACAGGAAAATTAGCGGGCGCACATGAGCTTAGCAATAAATAAAAGTAGTGATTGCTATTCAGAAATTATGCCAATATTTATTAAACCCTTTTTAGTCCTGCTAAGGCCTATTAACTAAACTACTTTAGAGGGTAAGACTTTAATATTTGTATCCTTAGAATAAGCCTCTAAAATATCATGAAGCAATTGCTCAATGACGCTTTGTTTAGCATCTTCCTCAATTAAACCTTCCTGTGCTTTCACAGCTGCTAACCGCTCTTCTACTTCTTTAGCAACTGAGCCATTAGGAAATAAATTAGCTAATACACGTCTTGCTTCAGCAGGCCCTAAGTGTCTATATAAACGATTACGAACTGCAGCATCTTCAGCGGTAGTACTAAAAGCCCATAACTCAATTGGGCCAAGCGTTAAAGTAAGTAACTGTACATTAATACCATTCTTAGTCGAGTATTGAGCTAAGAACGTTGCTCCGCCAGCCCGTGGGCCATGAACGCGTGTACGAAGAGCAATTTTTGCAGTATCAGATAAACCAAAAATTTGTGTGGTTTTGTCTACTGCTTGAGAGGGACCCGCATCCATAATATAAATAGATGTGGCAAAATCAATCATGACGGAGTCAAAATCTTCTACAGATTGAGAAAGCAAAGCAATTTGCACCTTCCATTTTCTACCTTCACGCATATCAATAATAACTTGATCACGAACAGCCGCTGATTTTGATGTACGATGGAATTCATCATAAACAATACGCTTAGGATCTTCGCGAATCTCTAATATACGATTTTTATGGTAGTCTTTGTACTGATCAGGAATATTGCTCATACTCTCTTCAGTTAGGTAATAATGGCGAGCCAAAACATACCGAGCAAGCATATACATAACTGCAGTTTGCCTATCGGCAGCATCACCACCACTTTTTGCTACTTCATCTAAATCCAGAGAGACTATACGCGCATCACCGATATCGAAACTCGTCACCCGTGATAAGATTGGGTATTCACGTACGGCGCCTGAAATCATGCGTGAAAACGCGTTGATTAACGATTCGCCAGTTGGTGTGGTAACTTTTTCATACAAATCCTCAATAGATGCTGTACGGCAAATTGAGGCGGCATCGGCAATCAATGGCATAGCATAGCGTTGAGCTAATAACGCTTCATGTATAAAGCCTGCTGAGTACAAAGAATCTGTCACTTCCCACCACGTTGATTTAGAATCTCGAATAAACCCAATTTCTTCTAAAATACTATCAATAAACTCCTCTACACCTGGTGCATAAGGAGTAGGATTGTATTCATCCGCCATACTTCTATACAGCTCGTCAACAACCATACCTGCTAAATCTGCCATGCCATCATAGGGCTTTAAAGCACCTAACGGTGTGGTAAGCAAGGTTAAAAAATTAACTAAAAAAGAGCGCTCATTCGCTGTCGGATAACGACAGCCTAGCTGCGTATCGAAAGGATTAATTGAGTACTCAGGCGTCATACGCAAGCGATGATAAGCAGCTAAATGACGTTTAGAGACAGGAAGTGCTTCTTTAATAAGAGAAATCAAACCACTACTTGACGGCCCAATATCAATAATGGCAATACGTGGTAATCTATTTAAACCTGCTGATAGGCATAGTGCTAAGTTAAGCGCATTAGACAAAACAGATTTACCCGATCCAGGACGCGCATACATTAAATCAATCCAAGTCGTCTGCTGCGTGGAACCAGGTTGGTAAGGCCAAGGTTTACCATCAGGCGAGCGAAATAAAATCGCCCCCGTTTTCCATGGTGAGGCAGGTCGTGTAATTGGCAGCATGGTTATGACATCAGACAGAGGTGCAACAGAAGGCACGGCTGCGCTATTTGTTGTGGTAGCTGGCATGCTTGATACAAAGCCTGCAAAAGGATCACCACAAATTTCTGACACATCGGTAGAGCCCCACCCCTGAAGTGCCTTAACTAATTCAGAACTACGACGCCGTAAAAGTGCGATATCGCCTTCAGGTGCCCAGGTTGTTGCAACAACGCGTAATTTAACAATGGCATCATCAGTATTAAGTTGTAAATATTTTAATAAATTGACTGAATCACTAATTAACCTATTCTGCGCAGAAGAGAAACTTAAGATGGCAGACAATAAGCCCTTAAATTTAATCGTGTCTAAACCTTCACTTTCAACTAAAAATGCAATTCGCCAAGGAACATGGGCAGGTAAAATCCGGGCAAAAAGACTGATAAAGGGTCTAACCTCTTTAGGAAAGAGATCAATAAATACCGAAGAATATATTTTATTACCGACTTGAACTGTTCTTAAATCCATCGAATACGCATCACGAGGAATGATTTGTTTTGCTAGGGATGGCCATAATAAATCGGAAGGATCACCCTCAAAATCATTAATTTCCCGTGGATAAATTTTATCACCCGGTAAAGTAGCTCGCCAATCATCTGCCGTAAAATCAGGATCAGCAGTGGTGCGAATCGCTTTTATTGCATCATGAACCTCAAGCAAGCTAGCAAATATATTAAGGGCAGCGAAGTCATTTAATATAGCGCGTACATAAGCTTCGTGAGTATCTCTAAGCTCAGGAACTGCGGCATAGATAGTTTGGGTATTTTTAAAAGGCGGCGCTTTAGTGTCTTTTATCATTTTAAGCTTCGCTCTATTAGCAGCCTTTAATTGATCTTGGGCCAAATTAAAAGGTCTGGTATAGAGAACAAAAAACACCTTTTCATCAGCACAATACTGGGCTAAATAATCAATTCGCTCCTTAAATAAATCAGCTAAATTAAGCTCAAGCCTGTCAGCGGTGTTATGTGCTGGCTCATAAATATTCTCAATGACCTTTTTTATGTTTTGCTTATCATGGCTAAAGAAAACTTGTAAGGCATGCCCAGGCCTACCCATGGCTGCTTGAAATGCATTAGTTAGCCCCTCAACGAGCAAGTGAAATTCATCATTTCCAGCGAGCGCTGTAATGCCTTCTACTTTGATAATAGACAGCAAAGAACCATCATGATTGACTAGTACTGTTGGACTATCTGCTGTTTCTAACTCACAATAAGATTCTGTCGTCTGCTTTAAAGAAGTACTAAGCCAGGCGAAAAAAGTATCCACACCTTCAAAAAAAGACTCTGCCAACTTACCCATACTCTTTCCTATTTTAGCTTAAATGCAACAACTGTAGCTAAATAACCATTCACACCTTAAGTTTAACTATCAGGCTTATTTTCTCTGATCTTTTTAATTAATAAGCTACTTAAAGCTCATTAAACTAGTTCCCAATCAGCCTGTCGTTTTTTGCATAATCCGCTTACCTATATGCTTTGCTCTAGCAAGTTCAAAGACACTTCCAATCATAGTCCTTTAAAGATAACCTGTATACTTATGCATTCCTATTTATATATAGAATATATTTCAGATTAATTCTTTATCAAGGTGATTAAATTTTATAAGATTAGCCATTTTCGGCCATTTCTTCTAATGCGCTTGCAGCCCATTGCTCAATTTGCATACGGAACTTCGCTCTAGAAGGTAATAGTCGAATATTATGAAAAAGTTTATCTGCTGTGTCAGGGGGTGTGCCCGAATCTATAATTAATTGACCAAAAATAGCGGGATCACTTGTCCCTTCACCGAATTTCTCTTCAACTGTTTGCGCCCGAAACTTAAAGCTTCGATAAATATTCTGTGCACTTGTTTTATAGCCTGTATCATTGGTAATAGCGCAAAATAGAACATGGCATAAGCTATTTAACTCGGGCTGCGAAAGTTCAGGTAAATAAATTAAAGTACCGCCTCCATATCCGCCAACGCCTACTGATTCTACAAAAAAACATTGTGCGCAAAAACAGCAAGCAGTCACTAAATTAGTTAAGCGATTATTCATATAGTTGCTATCAAGGTTTACTACCTCTTGAAACAACTTTGCCTGAAAGCCACAAAACTGGCAGGTATATCGATCACGTTGAAATACTTTTAATTCAAACGCTTTAAATCGCTCATCAGCTTTTCTAGCTGAATATAGGCGCCAAGAACCAGGACTGGCTACAAGTTTTAAATTCTTATGCCCTTGATTACTAGCCATCGATTTGTACTCAATTACTTAGTAAAAAACAATAAAGAAACTCAGAAGGCTAGAAGCCTTCTGAATTTTCCAATTAATTAGCTGTTATTTACCTGTTGTAGTATAAATTGTTCCACTTGGGCCAGCTGTCTTACCACCGTCACTACCAAACATGGTGTAACCCGCAACGTTTAGAATTGATGGTAAAAACAATAACGCGGCTGCAATTAGCACAAGCGCTATTGGCGTACCAATTGGAATTTGCGTTGGGTTATCTTTATGTTGCTTAAATTTCATAATAGCACCAATAGAAAACCCTATACCCGCTACGTATGAACCGCCAGTAATTAGTCTGGTTACGTTGGCAAAAGAGTCAACAATACTTGATGCCATAGTGCCAATTGTTTGGTTAGTGGAACCCGCAAATACTGATTCTGCTACAACCATTAACCCCAAACACGTAACCCAAGCAAATAACCTTTTAACTTGAATTTTTTCAAAAAAAGACGAGCTTTTCACTTTTCTTCTCCTATAAATTAACTTGTGCCATATAATGTATTATTAATTATTTCTAAAGTAAGAACAATGTTCATTGCTAGAATGCCACCAAAAACATGAACCATCCCTTTACCTAGCCCCCCTGGGGACTGACCTTGTGAGGACGAGCGCGCAATCAATACCCACCCTCTTACAAACGCGATCACTCCAATAACTTGAATAACAAGCGCTAAAGATTGACCAACCATACTATCACCCCCAAATAGAGTGTTTAGTGTGGGATTTTGGCTACTTACAGACGCATATTGAAGGATGTTAGAAGAACCAAACGTGGTGTTAAGCAGAATAGCTAACCCGGTAGGAAAATAAATAAAAATTCCCGCTACAAATAAATAAGCTAAAGGCTCTTTTAAACTAGCGTGGCTAGACATCATCGTGCGCGCCTCTCCATAGGACTTTAAAGTATAGATGGCTTTAAACGCAAAAGATATTCCTATAACATACGCAGCCCCTGTTATAAGCCGCTCTACAGGCAATAAACTTTGCGCAATATTAATTATTATATCTGCACTAGAGGCTATTGAGTTGCCAATTGAACCGCCACCTGTTGCCATAAAATGCCTCAACTATCTTGTTGGCTGAACCTAATTATTTGTCCCGAGCTTGTCAAAACACGCCCCTGATTAGGATCAATCAATTTAACTACACCATATCCTGGAATATTCGTGCCCTCCCTTACCGTAAGTGTAGACCCATTTGATGCAATTAACCACGCCCTACCGGGAATAACAGCTTGAATATAATAGATAGTACGAGGAGCAATAACACGCCGTACTACTCGTTTTATTTTTGGTGCTTTTTTAACCACTGTTAACGCAGTAAGTTGATTTGTCTGCCTCTCAATTGTAGCAGAAAGTGTAGTAATAATTTGGCTCAAATTGTCCATCTTTACATTTAAATTACTTATATTTGTATTGATCGAGGTAAGTTGATTGCTTAAAGTACCTATATCTGAGCGAATATTTTGCTGATTTATGTCCAAAGCAGAGACTTTTTGATCAAGTTGACTTATATCTGGTGAAGGAGGAGTAGTTACTGTTGTCGGTGTTTGAGTCGTTGTGGTAGACGTAGATGACGTCGTTGTTTGAATCGGTGCAATGTCGGTCGGTTGCGTTTGCTGCGTGGTGTCAGTAATAGGTGGCGTTGTTATAGTAGATGTTGCACCATTAGGCTGTGTCATACCATTAGTAGTAGTTGTCGCTGTCTGATCTGTAGAAGGTGTGACCGAGGGAATACTCGCATCAATAGATGTCGTTCTTTTAGTGAAAAAAGAACTTACAAATTTATAAACAACTAACGCTACAATAATGAGGGCTACTGCAATAAGCGCATTCCTAAGCACATTACTCCTTCCCGAAGTAGAATGAACTTCCGTTGTACGCCTTTCTATAACCTCATCATCGCGCCCCATGGGATCAGGGCTAATAGTGTCATAATCTGTAAATTCATATTCATCATTATCTTGAATTTTATCTACCATGTCCTACCTACTTTTAGGTTAAAGAGTCATTAAATCTTGAGTAAATAATACACCTATTCCCGTACCAGAATAGACATAGACTGTCGTAGGCGTAGAAAATTGCTGCTGTGCCACTTGGCCCCAATTTTTACCTACGGTTGCCAAGCCAATAACAGCGTTTTCTAGCGCAGAGCGCCCAATACCATTTTGAATGGTAACATTATCACCGCCGCCGGTACCACCAATTGTAACTTGCGTATTCGCTGACTGAAATGCGTTACCGAATCCTTCCAAGAAAGAAGAGGCAAACAACGAACCATAGCGCAATAGATAATGATGATCAGTACGACTTGAAAGAGCAGTTCTAGCAGTATTCATATCAATTGCATAAGCATTAATTGAAGTACTTTTATTTGCACCCGGAACAGACATCGTATTAAAGCTTATCACCATTTTGTCAGCATTATTAGGCAAATTGAAGCTACCAATTAATTTTGCACCTTTGAATCGGCCAGAAACAACCGTTGCTAAAATTGGCCCTGGCTCATCACTGTTTATTGAGGTATCAATTACAGCAAAAAGAATATCACCTGTTTTAATTAAAGCCTTTTGCGGTGGCGCATTACTATTTGAATTTATGAGTGTGGCTGGGCTATTAGTTGGTCCTCTAGTAACCGTTGTTACTTTTGTTGTCGCTTTAGTCTCTGGGTTTCCAGCACTATAGACTTGAGTTGTCACTCTTGACCAATTTTGCAGATATTGATTTGCTGCGCCTAGCATTTGTGACTGCCTATCTTGTATGCGCTGCTGGTATCTTTGGTCAGCCATCTGTTGATTTTGCCGGTCTAAAACAGCCTGCATTTGAGCATTTCTAGCAGCAGCCAGGTTAGCCGCTGGAATATTACTAGCATAAGGATTAACGGTAGTAACACCCGGCCCTGTAACCCCAATAGCAGGAATCGCTGAAGCTGAACCTAGGCCTGTTGGTGGCGCATTAAGTCCTGGAATTTGTGCACCTGCTGCTTGGGCACCAGCAATATCATTCGGACTGAAGCCTGCGTTTTGTAGCTCCGCTGCTGTAAAGCCTGCATTAGCTAAATCTTGTGCTGTGAAACCCGCTGCTTTTAAGTCAGAAGCACTAAATCCTGCATTCTTTAAATCTTGCGCGCTAAACCCTGCCTCTTTTAATTGTTGAGCACTAAAGCCGGCCGCTTTTAAGTCTGCTGCACTAAATCCTGCATCTTTTAAGTCTTTGGCAGAATAGCCAGCCGCTCTTAATTGACCGGCATTAAAACCTGCAGCTTTCATTTGTGCAGCTGTAAAACCCGCTTCTCTTAGCTGTGCTGGTGTGAAACCTGCATTAGCTAAATCTCGCGCTGAGAAACCAGCATCGCGCAATTCTCTTGCTGTATATCCTGCTGCTTTCAATTGGTCAGCTGTAAAACCTGCATTTCTTAATTCTGCCGCAGTAAAGCCTGCGTTTCTTAAGTCTGCTGCTGAAAAACCAGCTGCTTTTAAGGCCGCAGCACCACAACCTAATGTTTCTCTAATCGTGGCTGCTGAAACACCGGCGGCGCGAGCAGCACTTAGCGCTGCGACATTACAATCAGCAGTCCTGCCTGCCGCTATTAATGCAGCAGGCGTGGTACTTACTTGACTAATCTGCGCTGGTGTAAACCCTGCTGCGGCTAAATCTTGCGGTGAAAAACCTGCACCCGCTAAAGCGCTAGCATTATAGCCTGCAGCCCGCAAAGTTTGAGCACTACAGCCATTTAATTCGCGTATTTGAGCAGCTGAAACCCCTTGTCTTAGTAAATTAGCTAATTTGGCAGGGTCACAATCAGCAGCGCGAATAGCCACAGTAGGATCTGCTAAAGCTGCTCTAATTTGGTCTGGCGTAAAGCCTGCTGCAGCTAAATCTTGAGGCGAAAATCCTGCTTCTAATAAATCAGCAGGGCTAAATCCAGCAGCTCTTAATGTTTGGGCACTACAACCATTTAGATCATGAATTTCTTTCGCTGATACGCCTTGATTAAGTAACGTGCGTAATTTAGTAGGATCACAATCAGCAGCACGAATTACATCATTACTAATTGGCGTTAATCCTGCATTTATCTGAGCTGGTGTGAAACCTGCATTTTCTAAATCACCTCTTGAAAACCCAGCTGCTCTTAATGTTTGTACATCACAGCCATTTAGATCATGAATTTCTTTCGCTGTTACGCCTTGATTACGTAAAATTCTTAATTTAGCAGGATCACAGCCCGCAGCCCGAATCGTATCATCACTAACAGGTGTCGTGCCTGCATTTATCTGCGCTGGTGTGAAACCTGCATTTTCTAAATCATCATCGGTAAATCCTGCGGCTCGTAGCGTTTGCGGATTACAGCCCGCATACTGACGAATAAGCCTTGCACTAACACCCGCTAATCGTTCATTGCGTAGCGCAGCCACATTACAATCAGCCTGCCTTATCTCGTCTGCTGTAATCCCTGGCGGTAATTGAGATTGCGCAGCAGCAATTTCAGCAGGTGAAAAACCGGCTTGGCTTAAATCAGCTGGTGTAAAACCTGCATTGAGCAAATCACGGGCGCTATAACCGGCTTGGCGTAATTGGGCCGGAGTAAAGCCTGCATTTTTTAAGTCTGCGGCAGTAAATCCAGCATTTCTTAATTGTTGTGCTGTAAAGCCAGCAGCTTTTAACTGCGCTGCACTGCAACCATTAATACGTCGAATAGCACCAGCACTAACACCAGCTGCGCGCAAACGAGCTAATGCTGCAGGTTGGCAGTCAGCAGAGCGTACATCGCCTATTGAAATATTATGGGGTAAGCCACTTGCACGAGCTATCTCTTGATCATTAAAACCAGCCCCTTTTAACTCGCCATCAGTAAATCCGCCATCTTTTAATTCTTGAGCTGTAAAACCAACAGCGCGAAGCTCACAAGCATTAAATTGACAAGTCCGTAAGCGTTCGGCAGTATAACCTATACTTCTAAACTGGCTGGCATTAAAACCAGCTGCTTTTAATTCCTGACAAGAACATACCTGCTGCAACGCATTAATTTGATAGCCGACATCTTTAAGTTGAATACAGCTACAAGCATTTCGCAGTACGGCGAGACTTGCACCTTGTGCCACAACTTTAGTAACCGTTGCCTTACTGCAATTATTATTTTGCAAATCTTGTAACCACAAATCTCGTTGAGTGCCTGCTTGCTCAGCAATGTTAAGCCCTGTAAAACTCAAGCCTCCTTTTCCACCTTGAGATCCTATACCTTGCACGCCAGCGCCAAGCTCTTGAGAGCGTACAATTGTCGGTATAGCACTACCACCTGTTTTTAACGCAGCCTGGGCTTGTGATACATTTTGTGCCTCTTGCAACTTAGCATATTGAATAGTTGGATCAAGCGCGCCAGGAATAGACTGAATGCCAGGCGCATTGGTTACATCAGAACGACCTAGCGAGGCATCGTCAGTAGAACGCATAAAACGGGTTAATCCATATAAAACGGCTAAAACTAATAGTACTAACGTAAAAATAATAATAACGCGTGACCGGGTATTGGTGAATAACGCTTTTAGATTTTCTTTTCTACCTGCCATTTGATTATAACCCTTCTACCTTAAGCTGCATGACTTTTCCATGCCAAGACACAAGTAAAACAGGTGATTTTTGCATTTCATAGGCATGCATACCATCCCCACTTGTCATACTACTAATCCATCCTGGCGATAAAATCGTAAGGTTAGTCCTGACATACATTCTATTATTTAACAGCCATGCTCGTGCATCACCGCCACTAACAATTAAACGCTGGCTCCCACCAGGCGGTACACCATCAAGCACGTGTAATAAAATATCATTTGCACTGGGTGGTGGCCCTACTTCAGTAGGCATACTGACCGCATGGGGACCATATCCTTGAACACGTAAATCAACTCGGTAATCCACTGCTTTTTGACCAGGAATAAGCGTTAACATGACAGGTGTGTTCAATCCTCTTAATCTAACAGCCAAATTTCCATAATTATATAACCTAGTCGCCTGAATCATTAACGTATTACTCGTTCTATCCCATTGAATATTAAATGAGGAGGGATCACCAAGGTCATAGGCGCTAATAGGCCATGGAGCCCCTGTAGAATCTAAGAAAACTAAGGAAGAGACAAAACCCTGCGCTAAACGAATAACAGGTGGTGTAGACCCTGGAGATAAGTTGACAAATTGCGATGTTGCCGTTGGTTTAGGTGGCGTGCCAGCTGGCGAAGCTTGAGCATATTCTGACGTATGAAACAATTGCTTTAACCGTATAGTCTGTTCTGGCGTTAAAGGAAATAATTGGCGAGCAACGCCTTCAAACGCATGAGCATCTATCACTTCAGGATTTACAACTGGCGCTGGATTTACTGCTGGTTGGCCTGGCCCTGGAGCCGTCGTTGTTACGGTAGTAGAGGTAGTTGGGGGTGCTGCATTAGTTGTTGTAGTAACCGCTGTCGTTGTGTTTGTTGTTGCAGGTGTAGTGGCTATGTTTGGCACAACACTTGTAGGCGGTGTAGGTGTGGTTGTGCTCGTTGTACTTGTGGTCGTGCTAGCGCCACTTGCTGTATTGGCATCCCCTGCTTGGTTTTGTTGATTGGCTAAGCGTTGTTGTAATAAGCGCAACTGCTGTAGCGCTTGCTGGGCCGAATCTGATTGATCAGCGGCATATAAGGGTATATGCAGCGCGCCTATAGCAAGCATCAAACCAAATGGCGCAGCGATACTTTTTTTTATTTTAGACATCATTAGGTTACTCCACCACTAGCTGGGCCAACCACAAATTGGGCAATCCCTATACCTCGAGGTGAATTAAGTGTTGATACCCGCGTTATCAGCATAGTAACCACATTATTTTGCTGAGAAAATTCGCTCGCACTCTGATAAGTTACTAACACTGGCATCTGTACTCGCCAAGAGTAACGACCATTTAATATACCTTTTTGCAAAATAATAGGTGCTCTTGTTGCCACAGCAGATACAATGAGCTTTTTAGCTTTAACTGCATCTAAATTATTAGATTGCTGTAATGCTGTTAAAAACTGCTGCCAACCTTCAGCGGTGAAAAATCCTGATGCTGCCTGTAATTCATCCCGATAATTAACAAAGTTATAAGTAAAGGCAGCAATTGCAGCTTGGTTAGCCCACTGCAATACAGCTGAATCAGCCTGATTAGGTTCATTAAGTGGGAAAAGAGGAATAATCCGGCCATTGATACTGGTCGCAAAATATTTTGGCGCTGGCGGGTGAGTTAATAGGTACGCTAACATGCTTCCCAAAATTAAATTGGTAAGAATGGAAATCAGCAATCCTAAAATCATTTTTCGTTGACCATCGCGATAAAATTCATTGCGAAGGTTTACCGCTGTTAGCGCATCTTTAACCATATTTTCCTCTTTTTATTGTGGTATGGCTTTTTCTTCATTATCATCAACTGGGTCAGGTGGAAGTATGAACTGTGATGTATAATTTGGCGTAGCTAATGGAGTAAGCTCAATAGGCGGAGTAATGCCACTTGTGGCATAAAATGCCCGCACTGGCTCGTTTAGATAAATATAACCTATAGCAATACATAACAGCACATTAGTCGCCATAGACAGTAGTAAAAACTTTAATGCTCGCCTATAGGTCACTACGTAAAATGACTTAGATTGTTTTATCCTATTCCAAGACTGACGACTCATTTAAACCTCATTTAAGGCATTAAGCAATATATGTTTATTATTTTCTAAAAATTATTGTGCTTTAACTAACACATACTTAACCACCATCAAAACCATTTTAACACCTTAACCAATGGCAGCATCTAAATATAGTTATGCTACAGCATCTCGGAAAGTAATTTCTATTCGTGAATTTACTGTCCGCTCTCCCCCAGGTGTAAATGTTGAAATGGGTTTCTCACTACCCGCCCCTTCAGCAAAAATAAAACGACTATCCACGCCTTGAGACCACAAATAATCAGCAACTGCTCGTGCCCGCGCTAAGGTTAATGATTGCTCTCTTTTAGAAGACACATATTGAGTGCTATAACTGGTAACATTAACCCCTACCTTTCTAAATTGCTGCATAAATTTAACAACTTTATTTAAAATTGTATAAGATTCCCATTTTATTCTCGGAGACTGATCAGCAAACAAAGCAGCGGACGGAATACTAATTAAATAGTCTGAGCCAATCGTGATAACTTTAACACCACAGCGAGCAAAACCTGCTTGCTGTGCAATAACATAGGCATCTGAAGAACCAGCAACACGTCTAGGTAATTTAAAGCCTTCGTGTTTAAGAAGCAATAGCTTGCCATTTCCACAACAGCAGCCTACCAACATTAGCGAAGCTACTATAATAGAACATCGGTTTAACATCGTTAAAAAACCAACACGCACTCGTCTCACTTAAAATCCCAGTACCAATAATTGCCGATTCATTTTATTCAAATCAAAACATACAAATCTTCGCGTTACAAGCCATTCGTAAAAAATTCATTAAACATCTTTAAAGATGCACATTATGAAATCAATAATAAGACCTACAAAAACCGAAGGAGGAGGTAAAGCATATGCTTAATGAGGAAATCTAGATAAATTAAATAACCGAATTAAAAATATGTTTAACAAAAGATTAGGGGTTTTCGTAAGCTCTAAACAATTTGTATTATTTCAGCAGCTTACTTACCTCACGCTCTACTTATTGTCAAGTATTTAGCAATAGCTCTTCTAAATTTCATTGATGGCCGTAAGCATTATTACATAGAAAACCAAGCTAGAAGAACGAAGTCGTTGCGAACGAAGTCGTTGCGAATCTTTACGAAGTAAAGGTGAAAGAATATAGTCAGGTACGTTTGTTAAAGCTTGAACTGGATTGCTTCGCTTCGCTCGCAAAGACGAGAGCTGGTATCCACACTATGTTAGTAGCCAAGGTCTAAGGCCCGGGGCTGGCGTAAACCTTCGAAGCACAAGGATGTGCTTCGAGAGCGCTAGGATGGCTTTATGCGTGTTTACGGCAGCCCCGGGCCTTAAACCTTTGCTGGCACTGATAGCTAAGCTCCTTGAGATCAGAAAGACTATCGTAAACCTTCGAAACACATAAGTTTATTCTTCTTTACTTTCTAATTTAGCTTTTTCACGCTCACTAATGAGTTTGTCAGCAAGTTGGTTAGCCAAATCTGCTAAGTCTTCGGCACTAATATAATCTCTTTCCTCTGGTGGATAACTAGTCGCTGTTTTGAAATCCTTAATCAGCTCATTGGCAATGGAACCCGCATATTTATCCTTTGCTCCACTGAGTCGCTCAATATTAGATAAGTAATTGCGTGTACTATTGACATCCAATAGCGGTTGAGAAAACTGCTCAGTATCCTTAACTAGGACTGGCAATGATCCTGCTTGCTGTCGCAACTTACTAAAGATAGTTAAGGCACCCTCTTCTTCTTCCTCAACGATTTCTTCAAGAGGCGGCAATTCATTATGGCCATGATAAGCAAGTAAGGCGGCCACACCCCGCTCTATTGGCTCAGCAACCGTAGATTCATGCAATGCTTTCGTAATCAGAGTAATCTCTTCACTTTCAAGGTTTTTATTAATACTTAAATCACCACTATCTAAGATACGTTGGAATCCAGAAAGTTGTTTTTGTAATTTTGCTAAATAATCATCAGCAGGTGGTTCAACTTTTAAGAATTGATTTAATTTTAATTTCTTAACAGGCTTAGGATTGGCATAAAACATGCGAGCACGCACAATTTTTGATTTAAAGAAAATATGCGCCTCACCTTCAGTTTGTTCTTTTAAATCTAATAAGTCGATACGAGCCCGTTTTTCAAAGGAAGAACTTTTAGTATCCATATAGCTATTTGCAATACTGGTTTCTTTGGTTTGGAAAGAATCCACTTTAGTGACATAAGCTTCACCAGCCGTTTTAGTAAAGAAGTCCCATGTTTCCGTTGGATCTTCAAGCTTCATACAAATCTTAATATTGGTATTTGCACCAATTGAAGCAGCCTCTTCCTTAGACGCTTTCTGAAACGCTGGCAAATCTTGACCAGCAAAGATAGCTGAGAAACCTAGAGAACGAGCCTGAGCAGGCACCACTGCAAACCCTTGTACCGCATAATAACCATACTCATCCAAAATACACATATAAGGTGTAGGCGCATTAGTTGCTTTACGCTCAATCACATCGCGGTAATCGCCTTCTACTTCTTCACCTAAACCTGCCGCCATCATCGCTTTTAACGAAGAGACAATGACTTTTCCTAAGTTAGCTAACTCATCAGGTGATTTTTCTAAAGCAGGTAACAATACAACCAAGATGCGACGATTTAAGACGACGTCTTTAAAGTCTACTTCGGCAAGATTAGTTCTAATAATATGGCCATACGTGTCTGCTAAAGAAGAAAACGTTCGGGTTAATTGCATCGTAATAAAACCATGCTGTTCTAGTACTTGTGATACTTGTTTCCCTTTCTTTTCTTTATTATAACCAGGCAAGTTAAATACATAGTTACGTAGGGGGTCAGTTACTAATTTAGGTACTGATTCAATGTTGATACTTTCTTGCTCATCGCGCGGGAAAACTTTATCAATAACAATCGCTTCTAAGCGATTTAAATCAAAATAATTACGAATAGTATTAGCATCTAGTAAAATAGCGCCTTCATCTCGCATATAAACCAGCAATTTCATTAAGGCTTCCACGAAGCTTATTGCCCGGCCTTTCCACATATCACCATCCGAGGATTGGTTAGATGAACCCATCAAGCTAACAACCAATTGCGTTAGCATGCTTGATGATCCTTGGCAGAAAGGATTAAGTGTATTAGACAGGCGTTTTTCTTGTGGGCCGATAATATCTCTAGCGCCCGTCATGAAATTAATAAGGAGTAGATCGTCCTCACGCCCCATGCTGCGTACCATAGAGAAAACTTTAGCATACAGTGAGTTATCGCCTTTACCGTCTACATAGATAAATCCACTGGCTTGAACTAACGCATTAAATGCCAATGAAACTAAGGCTTCTGTTTTACCACTACCGGTTGAGCCAAATATCAATGCATGCGTTCGCATATCTTCATTAGCAAACCAAAGCTCTTCATTTGTTTTTCTATCATTACCAAAATAGGTGATGCCGCGCGCAACATTCGGTGTTTGGATACCAGGCTTTAAATCATTGTAATCCTTTACGTGGGCAATTCGTGGTAATCTAAAAGGAAGCGTTTGTTTTCGAGTATAGCTATACAGAAAACTAAGAAATCCGACAATTAACATGAGTGTAGCAACCGCAGAAGCATAATAGGCTACGCCTGCTAAGGTAACTAACACTATTGATATATTCGTTGGGTCTGAAAAAAAATCTGCAATACGCTGCCCTATAGTACGAGTGTCTCGTAAAAGCAACGTCGGATCAATTTCATGCCTTGAATCAATACCACGCATCATGGCTTTAACTCCTGCAATTCACGCGGAGACAACTTAACTTCCTTCACGGCTATCTCTAGCGCTTTAATCGCTTCATCAATCATAGGTACTAACGAACGCCTACCTAGTGCTTTCTCTGCAACCCAATGCGCAAATGGGCCTGCTACCTCAGCAAATGGCGTTTGTCTACCAACACTATTAAGCATATACCATAATCGCCTGTCTAGGGGCTTTAACCATAAAAATTCTGCGCTAGGGACAACACCGTCTTTACGTGCACTTGCTAATAAAGAAGCCATTACAGTCAACATATAAGCGTGGCCGTTTGTTATTTCTTGAATAAGCTCAGTATTTTCATATTTTTTTAAAATAGGCCTTGCTACTGAAAAATCTGGTTTACCTTCGGCGCAGGTTTTATCTAACCTTTCTAAAATCATACTTGCAGCGGCACGATCCCGATTAATACGCGCCATAAATACAGCGGCTAGCGCATAAGCTTGTGGTGGACAACGCTCAAAACCTTCCCAATAAGGGCCTAGTTGTAGCGTAAAAACTCGCTTTGCATCACCACGGCGAACACCAGCCGTAAATTCCATGCCTGGAACTGGATTATCTAGTATAGCATCATCTTTTTTGAGTAAATTATATTTACGTGCAAACTCCATAGGGGATAGCGCCATTGCCCATGGACCTTTACTAACATCCTCACTCACAATATCTTCTTTAACTACTGGCATGATAGCTGGCCAGTTAAATTGCTCTTGTGCGCGCAATGACTTCATGTCATGGGCTCTACGAAATTTTAACGTAATGTTTGATTTGTATAATAAAATAGCTAGGCAAACTAAAATAACAACAATCGGATAACGAATATAATCACCCACACTTTCTGTAAGCTGCACAAGTTGCTGCCACTGAACAGACGCAGGATTTAAGGTCTGCATTAAGTAAACATCATTAGCAAGCTTAGAATCTTCAATAAATAAATTGATTAATTTAGCCTGTATAACATTTAAATTAAAAATAAAAGATACAATATATTGATGGGCAGTGTGCCAGATGACAAATAAAACCAAAAATACCAGTATTGTAATCCACACTGGCGCCATGGAATTATCGGTGTTTCCGCCACCCCCTTGCTGTGGTTGTTGGGCCATTGGCTACCTAAACTCAGTTATTTTATTCAAGTATATACTTATCATTATACTTGCAGCAGCTAAAATTGTAGAGATTTTAATTACTTTGCAATGAATGTTCTACACCTTGAGCAGCTGCCTATATAACCCGCTCTTTAACTAAAATTTCTTCCTCAAATTATGTAACACTTGCTTGTACTTCTATCCACTTTAATAATTAATACAATTAAATTACATTTTATATCGCGAGATACAACTAAGCAGCCATTATTAAACGCCCTCTTACATAATGATAAGTACCAGAAAGATGGACGAAATAGTTGACATGATTAAGATCTAGCGACTTATCCCTTAAGGTCAAAAGCACTTTACCAAATTTATCCCTAGGCGCCCTATCCGGAGGGACGGATAAAATATGGCTTTTATCTACAAAAATAGAAACATAAGCCTCGTTTAATTTATTTTCCTTTGATTTAACTAAATTTTTAACATCTTCTTCGTTTTCGTAAATAGGCCGAGAAATCATGTGACGAGGTAAATTAATTAAAATGCGTTCCCAAGCTTGGATATTATTACCTTCCGTCGTATACAAAGAAATAAATACTTCTTGTTGGTTTTGATTAGGCGATTTACCACCTACATGACTAGGCTTATTCTTTAACTGCTCTGCAGAATCTAAATGAGTAGCAAGCTTGCTATGAAAGTCTTGCAAGCTCTTTCCAATCACTTTTAGAAAATTAGATCCTTCCCAAGGGCCTTGGTTAATCGCATTTTCTAATAGCTTTAGGATTGCTTTTATTTGTTGCTCAGTTAGATCGTTATTATTCATAGCACGAATTTCTTAAAAACAAATAGGTTGAACTAAATATAAAGGAAGTATAACAGCATTCAACTAGGAAAAGTTGAATACTGTTTTAAATTTTAAGGACGTGAATAAGAAGGGGTAACATCTTGAGATTCAGTTAAATGCTCGTTATTTTGCTCATTAGCTTGAGCTTGTAGTTCTTTTTCAGCGTTAAATTCAGGGCCTTTGGTAACAATTGTTTCAATACCACGGTTAGTTTCACTTAAAATTGAACGGGCTTGTTTATTATTACTATTGTTATTTATAGTCAAAAACTTATCCAGAGCACCCAAAAATCTGGTCATTTCTGCTCTACCCTCTTGTACAATTTCTTTTCCTATAGCCTCTGTTTTTACACTAGCTTGGCCTTTTTCAGCGGTAGATGTAGTATTTTTTTGAAAGAGGCTAAACCTTTGAGAAGCTGCGCTGTAATTACTCATTGTAAATCCCAACCCTTTAGATGACAGTTATAGCTTAACAGAATTTTGCTTAAGAGAAACTTAAAAACACATAAAAATTGCAATTTTTTTACAATCGATTGATTAATATCTCTTTCCGCCAAAATTTATAGCAAGTTAAGTTTTGGTATCCATTTTATGTACATTAATTATACAACAACATCAGTTAACATTCAATAGCTTTCTTCTCTAACTACGAAAAGCTTAACAATTGATTATTTTAGTTATTTTTAAATCTATTTGAATAATTTTTTGTGAATAAAGTGAGAAAAAACAAGCAACTCTTTTAAATAAAGCGTCATAACTTATTTAAGCCTTTACTGTATTGCGATATCTAGTCATACATTAATTCATCAAGGGGCGTGTGATCGCGACTTGGCCCGCCTTGAATAAGTTCATTAAGAACATCAGTCATACATAATAAACGTAATGAATTAGGGGTTACTTCATCAAAGACAACTCGAATTCCTAACAGTGCATTTTCCGCTTCGTCAAAGGTGGCCCCTAGCCCATAGCCTAAACAAAGGGAGCATAATTGATCAGCACGTCGAGCAATAGCCGGTAATAGACCCGTTTCTGAAAATACTTCATCAAAACTAACAAAGCGATCGTTTAAATAAAATTTAGCATTCATCGAAGCAGCAATTAGCGCCATGCTTTTACGAATATCTGTGCTCATACTTATCGCCACCAAGGTTGAGATGATTTAACAGGGCCTGCAAAAAAACTTCTAATCCATCTTAAAAACACCGGCACAGTAAAACCATAATGCTCAATGATCCCAAAAAAAACAGCAGATATAACAACTAATGCAGCAGTCCAGAATCGAATATGCATTAAAAATAAAAAAATAGGAAATGCTGCTCGTGCATCTACAATAAAAAAACGAGCACTTCTTGCAGAGTCACGCCAATGTGATGTCTCAGCAAAACCAGCCATATAAGCTACCTCCAACAACCTTAAATCACTTAACGTCAATTGCTCTTTTAATTTGGTCTACGATAGCAAAAGACATTTCTGATGTCGAATACTCTTGTAAGTATATATCATACTGATGCTATTCATTTAATGAAGGGTGAATTTTTAAGAAAACTAAATTTTATAGAAGAAGGAACATGAAATAAGAAGCAAAATTAGCCTTATTAATAGAACGATTAAATCAGCTAATTAGCTCTGAGGCGTTAAATCAAAATCCCCTTTACGAGGCGTAGAATTAGCCATACACATCTCAGTAATATCAGCCAAAGACCTTGTTGGGCCTGCAACGACAGCCTTATTTGGCATGAGTTCATCGCCCTTAATTACTGTTTTAGTACCTATAGGCTCATTTTTGACTAAGCCTGCTAATATATTTTTTGTGCTATTTGCCATAAAGCACCTCTCATTAATTCTTACAAGTTAAGAGTAGCAAAACAAAATTAAGGTTTTATTAAATATATTTAAGCTATAGCATCTTTTTTCAATTTATAAAACATTTTTTCAAGTTTGTGGCGAAAAAAACCCTTAAAAATGATATTAGGTTAATAATTGCCTTAATTTCTCTACCAAGGGATGCTTTTCACAATAACTAAATTCATCGAAAGCTTTAACCGGACGAATAGCTTGCAGTGTATTACAAATAAACAAAGCCTCTGCTTGCGCTAACATAGTTATAGTAACCTGACGCTCAAAGCAGGTTTTCTTTAATTTTTTGCAAATTTTTAAAATGCGACCTCGCGTGATGCCTGGTAAAATGTTACAGGATAAAGGTGGGGTAATAAGTTGCTCATTAATAATTAGAAAAATATTGGCGATAGTCGTTTCTAGGGCAAAATTATCTAGGCTGAAAAATAACGCATCCTCTGCGCCTTTTTCTTGGGCATAGCGATAAGCCATAATTGCTTCAAGGTAATTAATTGATTTAACTCTATAAATGGGATTATTACTGTCACGAAGCCAAGGTGCCTTAGTAAGAATTATTGGCGCATCATTAGGTATATAGTTGAACGCTTCTAAAAAAAGGTATGGGGTTTGGCCTATAGCATTTAAACCTCTTGGCGCACTGCCACCACTTAAAACAGCTTTAATACCACCATTTTTAAGATTTACTGCTTTAATATAAAGGGAAAGATTAGCCAGCCAATCGTTTAAAGAAAGGTAAAATGGAATCCTTAAAAATTTAGCAGCATAACTAAGCCTTTGCCAATGAAGCTTCGCATAGCAAGGCTCACCATGTAAAACCTTTACTGTTTCAAAAAGTCCTTCACCTAATAAGAGACGGTCATGACTTGTAAAGCTTATGCCATTATCTTGTCTTTGAAAGACAATGTTTAAAGACATGGTTTAATAATCTACAAAATCATCAAGCTCATCACGAAGACGCTTCTCTTCTAAAACTTGTTCAAGACGACGTCTAGCATCCAAAACAGTATTTTTAGATGGCATGTCTTCCGAATCAATAGGGACCGTGTCATCTGCACTAAATACTTCTTCCATTAGATCATCATCTTCATCAAATAAATCACTCATTACTTTCTCTCATTAGCTAATTGAATAACTTTAATAAGTTTGACCGATATAGGCTAGGCACGTCTTTGAGTATTTATTTTATTTAAAAGCAATCACTTACTTTAAGTTAGCTTAACCTTAAATATTAAAACATACCTGCTCAATATAGATTGATATGTAAGCTTAATGTCTAGCAATCTTTTATTGCAATTATCAACACATTGCTAGAACGGCTATATACAACATTTTTTGTAAGATGCCTAGATAGTTAAGCAAAAAAAATGAAATCTTAAATACTTGTATATAATTACCAAATCAAGTCATAATCAGCGCTCGTTAGTATGCTAAACGAACGTTATCCCATAAATGTGTAGCATTTATATGGGATCCTGATTATAAAAGATGAATTAATTCAATCTTACGCTCACTTTTTAACTATGGCAGATCGATTTAAACAAATTCTCCGCAATACAAATTGCGCAATAAGGGGAAAACTACCACGTCATTATCAAATAGCAGCTTCCGAAAAGGTATATGCCCACATTCGTCATCTTAAACAGTATCGTTATGCTAAGCGAATTGCTTTATACCAGGCTCATAGGGGAGAAATTACGCTTCATCACTTATGGAAAACCGCCCCCTTGCAGGGAAAATTTTGCTATTTTCCAGTTGTTAATCAAGAACAAAAGCTTTTATTTTTGCCAGCCACTCCAGCTACGCCTTTCAAAAAAAATCGTTATGGTATTCTTGAGCCGGATGTTGATTTAACTCATGCGATTGCACCTAAAGATTTAGATTTAATATTTTTACCTTTAGTGGCTTTTGATGAACATGGCACACGTTTAGGTATGGGCGCAGGCTATTACGATCGTACGTTGGCTAATGGAGAAGATAACCCCTTACTTATTGGTGTTGCCTATGATTTCCAGCGCCAGCCTTTTATAGCACCCCAAGAATGGGATGTCCCCTTAGCAGCAGTTATTACACCAAATCATATTTACTGGAGTAAAAATGAATAATTATTGGTTAATGAAATCTGAACCTACTTGTTTCAGTATTGATGACCTTTATCATGCACCAGAAAAAACAACACATTGGGATGGTGTTCGTAATTACCAAGCCCGTAATTTCATGCGTGATAAAATGACCATAGGCGACTTAGTCTTTTTTTATCATTCTAATTGTGACATACCAGGTATCGTTGGAATTGCTGAAGTAAGCAGTCAAGCTTATCCTGACCATACCGCTTTTGACCCTTTTAGTGACCACCCTGATCCTAAAAGCACACTAGAGAACCCACGCTGGTTTATGGTAGACATCACCTTTAAAGAAAAATTTAATCAAACCATTTCCTTAAGCCAATTAAAACAATACCCAGAGCTTACTAATATGCCGCTGCTGCGCAAAGGCAATCGCTTATCTGTCATGCCAGTTAGCCAAGCAGAATGGTTATTTATTAATTCGCAACTACGTTAATCATTAGACCTCTTGCATAGCTAGTAGATTTTTTTAGTGCCAGGGGTCTTATAATAATTACCCAAGTGCATCTTCCCCTACCTCACCTGTACGCACACGCACAACTTGCTGAAGATCATAAACAAAGATTTTCCCATCCCCTATTTTACCGGTGTAAGCTGCTTTGCAAATTGCATCAATAGCAGACTCAACCATATTATCTGGCAGAGCAAGTTCAATTTTTATTTTAGGTAAAAAATCAACCACATACTCTGCACCGCGATAGAGCTCAGTATGCCCTCGTTGTCTGCCAAACCCACGTGTCTCGGAAATAGTAATCCCTGGCACCCCTATCTCTATCAATGCCTCATGAACATCATCCAATTTAAATGGCTTAATAATTGCCGTAAGCATTTTCATAACATTCATCCTCATTTTATCTTTAACTGGAAAGTTTAAAAATCATTTAAATTCATTTCTCAGCTAAGGAATTCGTATTAAAATTAGTGACTGCTGTAGTATATTCTGTAAAATTAGCTAAAGGCTTAACTGTAAGGAATTTCATGCTGGATTCTAAACTATTCGATGAATTAACGAAAAAACTTTTTGCGGTACTGCCAAATAGCTTGCAAACAATTGAGCAAGAAACACGGCAAAAATTTAAAGACGTGTTACAAACAACCTTTGCGCGCCTGGACTTAGTGACACGTGAAGAATTTGACATTCAGCTTAAGGTGTTAGCACGCACACGTGAGAAACTCGAGCAATTACAAACACAAGTCGATGAATTAATTAAAAAGAATAATAAAAATGACGTAACTTAAGAACAGTTAACAATAACACCGTCCAACTTCATTTAAGGAAAAATATGAATTTTGCATGTAGTGCCACGCGTAGTGCGTTAGGCATTGACGCGCGTTTAGTGTCAGTCGAAGTGCATTTGTCCAATGGTTTACCTAGTTTTACCATGGTTGGCCTTGCTCAGACTGCTGTAAAAGAAAGTAAAGATCGCGTGCGTAGTGCCATTATCAATAGTCAATTTGAATTTCCCTGCCGTAAAATCACAGTTAATTTAGCACCAGCTGACTTACCAAAAGTTGGTAGCGGATTTGATTTACCCATTGCCATTGGAATTCTCGCTGCTTCTAAGCAGATTCCTAATGACAAGCTAATTAATCATGAATTTATTGGCGAACTTGCGTTAAGTGGAGAAATAAGACCTGTTCCTAGCGTTATTCCTATGATTATTGCTGCGATGCGTGAACAAAAAACAATGATTATTGCCGAAGCTAATGCAGCAGAAGCTGCCATTACCGGCTATGACAATATTTATACAGCAAGCTGTTTACGAGAAGTATGTCATTATCTTTGCCAAGAGATGCCGCTACAACCATTACCTACGCGCCCACTAAGTTTGCGTGAGGAAGAACTTGATTGGTCAGATATTAAAGGCCAATATCATGCTAAGAAAGCAATGATCATCGCTGCGGCAGGCGGACATAGTATTTTATTAAGTGGCCCTCCTGGTAGCGGTAAAACCATGCTTGCGAAGCGCTTTAAGTCACTGCTACCTGAGCTTTCAGAAGAACAAGCATTAGAATGTGCTGCTATTCATTCAATTCAAGGACGGCTTCCTAATTATCAGCTATGGTGTATTCCACCATTTCGGGCACCGCATCACACCGCCTCACCAGTATCTTTAGTAGGTGGCGGTAACCCACCTAAACCTGGCGAAATATCATTAGCTCATCATGGCGTGTTATTTCTTGATGAATTACCAGAATTTAGTAAACAAGTCTTAGAAACCCTGCGCGAACCGTTAGAATCTGGCAATATTTGTATTTCTAGAGCCGCAATTCAAGCTGAATTTCCAGCTCGATTTCAATTAATTGCAGCCATGAATCCCTGCCCTTGTGGCCACTGGGGGAATTCACAAGGTACCTGCCGTTGTACGCCAGATAGAATTAATCGCTATCTTGCTAAGTTATCCGGGCCATTGCTCGATAGAATCGATATGCATATACAAGTACAAGCCCTCAAGCCTGAAGAGCTTCTTAAACAGCATAGCGTTAATGAAATTAGCAGTAGTGAGATAAGAATAAAGGTAGAAAAAACTCGCCATTTACAATTAAAACGGCAAGGTGTGATTAACACTAATCTTTTAGTTAAGGATTGTGAGAAACTCTGTTATATCAATGAAAAAAAACAAAATTTCTTAAATCAAGCCATGGTAAAATTAAAACTATCGGGCCGTGCTTACCATCGATTATTAAAAGTCGCAAGAACAATAGCCGATTTAGAGGAACAAGAAGAAGTAACGCTAGACACTTTAAAGCAGGCCTTATCATTTAGGCAGACCTTGCAGGCACCATCTATTTAAATGTTTTTCATTAGATTTAAACATAGGATTTATTAGCATGGCGCTCGTCTTTGCGAGCGAAGCGAAGCAATCCAGGTCGGGTGTTATAAGTAGCACCGATCTGGATTGCTTCACCTTTACGGTGTAAAGGTTCGCAATGACGACTTACCAAAGGTTGAGTTAAGCACAGCAAGTAAATACTGTCTTTAAAAGCAAGCAAAATTTCATTAAAAGTTTTTGTGTTTTTTTAAGACAGCCTCTACTTGCTTTATCTAACTTAAGTCCGAAATACCGTGGCGTGTCTAAGGTATCCATACCCGTCAGTGCCACTTCACTGGATACCGCAGACACGCCGCGGTAATTCGATTGTGATTTATTTCATACTAAATAAACAAGCCTGGGCACGAAGTAAAACCCGGGTTCCGGCCCTATGGGCCTGCGCCTGAGCTACATTTTAATTTATTCACGCAACAATGCCATACGAGAAGTCCGAAATACCGTGGCTTGACCACGGTATCCATACCCGTCAGTGCCACTTCACTGGATACCGCAGACACGCCGCGGTAATTCGATTGTGATTTATTTCATACTAAATAAACAAGCCTGGGTGCGAAGTAAAACCCGGGTTCCAGCCCTATGGGCCTGCGCCTGAGCTACATTTTAATTTATCCACATAACAATGCCATACGAGAATGACAATGTTATTAAGATACTAAATTAATAAACTCTCTATAATGGCCATTCGCATAAAAACACCATTTGCTACTTGATGCAAAATAGCTGAATGCGGGCCATCAGCGACATCACTTTCAATTTCAACACCTCGATTTATAGGGCCAGGATGCATGACCATTACATCGTTTTTTGCATTACATAGGGCTTGTGAAGTTATGGCATAATTTGCGCGATAAACATCTAAGTCTATGCTTTCATCTTCAGTTAGCCGTTCGTTTTGAATGCGCAAACAGATAACCACATCTGCCTCAGCAAGACCATCCTTTAGAGAATTAGTCACCCTGCCATAGTGTACTTGGCTCGGTTGCCACATTGAAGGTGCAACTAATACTAATTCTTTAACACTCATTAATGCAAATAGGCATTGCAATGAGTTTGCTACGCGCGAATGACGTAAGTCACCGACAATAGCAATTTTAAGTTGCTCTAAATTCGGCTTATACTCCATAATGGTCATTAAATCTAACATCGCTTGGCTAGGATGCGCGTGCTTACCGTCACCAGCATTAATGATATGGATATTTGAATTAATATGTTCAGCTAGGTGCTGCTGTATGCCTTCTTGTTTATGACGAATCACAAATAAGTCAATACCCATAGCAGCCAACGTATGAATCGTATCTTCAATAATCTCGCCCTTCGCTTCAGAAGAAGCAGCTAAGGCAAGATTAACAGAGTAGATGGATAAGTGATTAGCCGCCAGCTCAAAACTTACCCGCGTACGCGTACTGTTTTCATAAAATAAATTGGCAAGCTTGTAGCTAGAAAAATTAGGATAATTACCTGTTTGCTTAAAGAGCATCGCTCGCTTTAGTAACCTTTCAATGTGAGAGGTGGTTAATTGACTAATTTCTAAAAAATGATTCATGGCTTATTTTCAATTTGCTGCAGCCATTGCTGTAAAATGATGCAAGCAGCAATACTATCAACTTGAGAAGCCTGAATCTTACGATATCCTCCTTCTTCAAACAAGTAAGCACGCGCTTCTATTGTAGATAAACGTTCATCTACTAAATGAACGGGTAAGTTAAACTGCTTTTCTAATTGCTTGGCAAACCTCTTTGCCGCTTTGGTTGTGTAGAGTTCACTTTCATCTATACAGGTAGGCAGCCCTACAATTAGGGCCTCAGGATGCCATTCTTTAATTAATTTTCGCAGTACCTCCCAGTTTGGAACGCCCTGGCTCGCCTGAATTGTTGCTAAAGGCCGCGCTGTTGCCGTAATTTTCTGCCCAACAGCCATGCCAATTCGTTTAAACCCAAAATCAAAACCTAGATAGACACCGGTCGGCATGCTTACTCCAATATTAGCAACTTATAAAACAAGTTATTTTAATACAATGCCAACTATTGGCAGCTTTGATTTTACCTTTTATTAAGCATGACCAACTGATGAGCTTAATTGAGACATTTTAATGCCTATCATTGAGCCTGCATACTCCCAGCGCTGGGTGAAAGGAACATCATACAATAGCTCAGGTTTATACGGGCAAACTAACCAAACATTTTCTTGCACTTCTTGCTCTAATTGGTTATCCGTCCAGCCAACATAACCTAAAGTAATTAAGGCATCTTGCGGGCCTGAGCCTTCTGCGATAGCACGTATAATATCATTAGATGTGGTTACCGTAACATCATTTTGTAAGGATAAACTAGAACGCCAGCCACCACTAGGGCGATGGATGACAAAGCCTCGTTCCGGTTGAATTGGTCCACCAAATAATAGAGGACGTTGGCTTTGTTCAGGCCGTGCGGGCAAGATATGTAGTTGCTCAAAGACCATGCTAAGGTAATATTCAGTTGGACGATTAATAATTAAGCCAACTGTACCTTGTGGATGGTGCTCACATACATAAATAACACTTCTTTCAAAATTAGGATCAGCTAAAGAAGGCATAGCGATTAACAAATGGTTAGCCAACGAAGTCTCTATTGTCATATCCCTCCTCCTAAAACCAATCAGTGTTGATTTAATTATATACTAATATATTAAAATAAAGTCATCTTAAGATTTAATTAGCTAAATAAAAGACTAATCACCAGGTTAGAAGCTAGTTTCTAAGCCGTCAGTAGCAAGACGAGGTCTGTCGAAAAAAAAATTTGCTAGGTATTTGTCTGGCAAAATTCCAATAACTTATTTTTACGCTTTATTTTTAAAGGACTATAATTGGATTATATTTAAGAAATAATGGCTTAAGCTAAATTTATTAAACATAATTGAATTTAGATTAATCCTTTTGTTAAAGGTGTGATTGTGGAAAATATTGATTTAAGTAAAAAAGATGTTTTTATTTTTCGAGCATTTGAATTTAATGAAGTTATTATTCTCACGATTATCTTAGGAATAATAGTTTGTTTAATTGCCCTTTATGTTTATGATAGGATTCAAAAATCCCACTCTGTGTTACGTAATTTCCCTATCCTTGGCCACTTCCGTTATATTTTTGAATTTTTTGGTGAATTTTTTCGTCAATACTTTTTTGCTGATGAGCGGGAAGAATTACCTTTTAACCGCGCGGAACGCTCCTGGGTGTATCGCGCGGCTAAAAATGTTGATACAACGATTGGCTTTGGTTCTACCCGCCCACTTCATATACCAGGAACAGTCTACTTCGTCAGTGCGCCTTTTCCGCCGCTCATTACTGAAGCTGCAATTAAACCGCTAACCATCGGTCCTTATTGTGAGCATCCGTATACTAGTAATCATATATTTAACATTTCAGCCATGAGTTATGGTGCAATTTCTAAGCCTGCTATCCAAGCGCTTTCCAGAGGGGCTAAAAAAGCAGGCTGCTGGCTTAATACAGGTGAAGGTGGTGTTTCACCTTATCACTTTGAAGGTGGGTGTGATTTAATTGTACAAATTGGCACCGCTAAATATGGGGTTCGTGATGAAAAAGGTAATTTGTCGGATAAAAAACTACGGGAGTTAGCGGCTCATCCCAATGTAAAAATGTTTGAAATAAAGCTTAGTCAAGGTGCAAAACCAGGTAAGGGCGGCATTTTACCAGCTGTTAAAGTGACACCTGAAGTGGCTCAGATACGCGGTATCCCGCCCCATCAAGACTCAATTAGTCCTAATCGCCATACTGATATTGCTAATGTAGAAGAGCTTTTAGATGCCATTGAGCATATAAGGAAAATTACAGGTAAACCGGTTGGCTGCAAATTTGTTCTAGGGAGTTATGAATGGCTTCATGATTTATGTTTAGCAATTCACAAACGAGGTACTCATCATGCACCGGATTTTATTACCCTCGATAGTGCTGATGGTGGCACAGGCGCATCGCCGCAAGGTTTAATGGACTATATGGGAATCCCTATTCAAGAATCATTACCCAAATTAGTTGATATTCTTATTTTATATAATTTACGCAAACGAATTGTTGTTATTGCCAGTGGTAAGATGATTACTCCCGCTACCGTCGCTTTTTCATTATGCGCTGGGGCCGATTTTGTTAATTCAGCAAGAGGCTTTATGTTTGCTCTAGGTTGTATTCAATCTTTAAAATGCCATAAAAATACTTGCCCTACAGGCATTGCAACCCATAATCCTAATTTACAACGTGGGCTGGTTATAGAAGATAAAGCAGAACGTGTTTTTCATTATGCCAATAACATGGCCCATGAAGTGGCTATCATCTGCCATTCCTGCGGTGTTGATGAGCCCAGGCAGTTGCAAAGGCGTCATGCCCGAATCGTTCGAGAAGATGGGTTTTCCATTTCCTTAGCCGAAATGTTTCCTGATCAGCAACCATTAGATCAATATTTATAATTAGGCAACTAGTTTAAATTTTCTGATGCTTATTTTTTTTCAAGTCAGCTTAAATTTTTTATTTCTTTATTAAAAAAAAGCAGTTGTTAATTAATAATTTAGAAAAATCATCTAAAAACTATTGTGGGTTATAACCTTTTGCGCTATGTTGAATTAACCCCATATAAATGGGCTAACAATTGTCATTTAAGGACGAATGCAATGGCCAGCTGATTACTTCAGCCGACGATTGATAAGCTTTAGCAAAAGGAGGATTCATGGCTACAGGCGAAGTCAAATGGTTTAACAATGCCAAAGGGTGGGGATTTATTATACCTGAGGGTGGTGGTGAAGACATTTTTGTTCATTTTTCTGCTATTCATGGTACTGGCTATAAAACGCTAAACCCAGGCCAAATTGTAAGTTATGATTTAGTGAAAGGTGAACGCGGATTGCATGCGGCAAATGTAGTTGTCACCGCCGAAGAAAGAGAGCAAGAGCCTGTTTAAGGCTCAGCTGTCTCTTAAATGTCAGGCTAATAAATTTGCTAACATTTAAAATGCGCCTATAGGTCCCTTACTGACAGTAACTTCACCTTAATTTCTTATAAATTCCTGCAAAAATTACTCTAATGTATTATTATACCCATTATTTTATTTTTAAGTTATTTAGATGAAAAATGGTTTACTGTTAATTAATTTAGGTACGCCTAACTCGCCTAATACAACTGATGTGCGCCGCTATTTACGAGAATTTCTGGCTGACAAGCGTGTAATCAACTTAAGCGCCCCGCTAAGATATCTTCTACTCTACCTGTTCATTCTTCCTTTCAGACCAAAACAGTCTGCGCACGCTTACCAAGCCATTTGGACAGAAGAAGGCTCACCTTTATTAATTAATCATCAACGACTGATGGCTAAGTTAAAAACCAAATTAAACTATACTCAGGTAGCTTTGGCCATGCAGTATGGCAAGCCTTCAATCAATGAAGCATTAGAAGAACTGCAACAATGTACCCATCTCACTATATTACCCCTTTACCCACAATACTCTTCGGCGGCGACAGGGGCAGCTTTGGAAAAAACGCTTAAGCTTTTAGCAAAGAATCCTACTCATCCATCCCTGCAAGTTATTAGCGATTTTTATTGTCATCCTAGTTTCATTACTGCCCAAGCAGCCCTCATTAAGCCTCATATTAATAACCATGATTATATATTATTTAGCTATCATGGTATTCCTGAACGACATTTAACAGCCATCGGCTGTCAATCTATTTGTAAAACCTGCCCCCCAGCCAAATTAGCTAACCCTGTCTGCTATAAGGCACAGTGTCAACAAACCACCCAAGAATTAGTACAAGCGCTTTCTTTACCTGCTGATAAATTTAGTATGGCCTTTCAATCTCGTTTAGGAAAAACACCTTGGATTAAACCTTATACTGATTACGTTTTATCTGAACTTCGCAGCCAAGGAGTAAAGCGCCTTGCGGTTGTTTGTCCTTCATTTGTAGCAGACTGTTTAGAAACACTTGAAGAAATAGGCATAAGGGCACGTGAACAGTGGCTTGCCGCAGGAGGAGAAGTATTTACTTTAATTCCCTGTCTTAATGATTCTGAGCAGTGGGCCGAAGCGATTATGGACATTTGCCATTTGCAATAAGTGGCTCAACTATCATAATAGTACCTTCAATGGCTACAATTTTAACCTTGGTACCGGCTGGTAGCTCAGGGCCTTTAACAAACCAAGGCGCATCATTAATACGAACAACGCCTCTGCCGTCTTTAATCGGTTCAACTAAGGTAACCGTTTGATCTAGCATGCTATGAAAAGGCTTATTCATGAACGACGGATCTTTAGCAGTTCGTTTTTTTAAAACAAGCCACCAAGCAATAGCGAATACAATACATAATAAAGAAAAATAAATAAGTTGCCACTGCCAACCTATACTAAAAACCCAGGTTATTATCCCAGTCGCTGCCGCTGCCATACCTAAAGCTACTAGAAACCCAGCAGCTCCTAATGTTTCAGCAATGATTAGAATGAGCGCTAAAGCCAACCAATGCCAATATAATAGATTCCACATACATTCCTATTCCTTAGAGGAGTTTACATTCTTAAAAAGCTCGGTCATGCCGGCTAATGAACCAATGATACTTGAGGCTTCAATAGGCATTAATACCATTTTACTATTTTGCGCCATACCAATCCCTTTTAACGCTTCGACATATTTCTCAGCAATAAAATAATTAATAGCATTCATATCGCCCTTTGCAATTGCCTCAGAAACCATGCGTGTTGCATTAGCATCAGCTTGTGCGGTTCTCTCACGTGCTTCAGCTTCTAAAAATGCTTCTTGCCTGGCTGCCTCAGCGCGCAAGATTTGTCCTTGTTTATCGCCCTCAGCTCTTAAAATCTCAGCTTGACGATGACCTTCAGCTGCTAAAATAGCGGCTCTCTTGTCCCGTTCTGCTTTCATTTGATTAGCCATCGCATCTACTAAATCCTGGGGCGGCCTAATATCACGAATTTCAATACGAGTAACTTTTACGCCCCAAGGATTAGTGGCTAAATCGACAATATGCATTAAGCGGCTGTTAATTTCATCACGTTGGCTTAACATAGAATCTAATTCCAACGAACCTAAAACAGTACGAATATTAGTCATTGTTAAGTTGCGAATAGCATGCTCCAAATCATCAACCTGATAAGCAGACTTTGCTGTATCAATAATTTGGAAGAAACAAACAGCATCAATGGTAACCATTGCATTATCAGAAGAAATGACTTCTTGTGGTGGAATATCTAAAACGCGCTCGCGCATATTCACTTTATAAGTCACGCGATCAATAAAAGGAATAATCAATCCAAGGCCTGGGTGCAAGGTGTGTGTATAACGGCCAAAGCGCTCAACAGTCCATTCTTCAGACTGCGGCACCACTTTAACACCTGCTAATACAAATGCTATAGCAAATATTGCCAGTAAAATAAGGGTAATTAACGATTCCACAAGTTACTCCATTTAATTAGCATCACAATTAAAAACAATCTTATATTAATTGGCCTTTAATCTTAATTCTATCTAAATACTGCACATTTTCTGCTAGCAAGACGCAAATTATATCATCACTTTTATAGTGAACTTACGTTAATTATATGCCTGAAAACATGCTTAATAGACTATGTCCTTTTTTCCTATTCATTATTATAAGCTTATAGTCGAGACCTGAAATTATTGCAAAACCCTTTTTTTATGCTATAGAAATTAATAACAAAAATATTTGGAGCAAATATGGCTAACAAGCAATTTGCTGATAGGCTTAATAAAGAATTAGATAATATAGGCGTTCCTTTATTAAATAATGAGCGAGTTGAAGTCTTTGCCAAATTATTAAAGGTGCCTAAATTTAAAGCTGAAGCTTTTTTAAATGGCGCAGCTATCCCAGATTCTAATTTATTAGCTATCTTAGCCGATGAGCTAGAAGTAAGTGCAGATTGGTTACTCGGGAAAAGTGAGCAAAAAAAATCATAATCTTTCTAACCTACCCTTGAAATCTTTGTTTAGAGCTCTTTGGTTTAGCATGCTTTTCAATATATTGGATAATTTTACCGGCAATATTAACATTTGTAGCCTTTTCTATGCCTTCAAGCCCTGGCGATGAGTTGATTTCAAGAATCAGGGGCCCATGCCTTGAACGAATTAAATCCACACCTGCCACTTTTAAGCCCATGGTTTTGGCAGCGCCCACAGCAATAGCACGTTCTGGAGGTGTTAAGGCTACTTTAATTGCTTTTCCTCCTTGATGAACATTCGCTCTAAACTCTCCTTCTTTTGCTTGACGCTTAACAGAAGCAATGACTTTATCGCCTATAACAAAACACCTGATGTCGGTGCCTCTAGATTCTTCAATAAATTCCTGCACTAAAATATTAGCAGACATCTCTTTGAAGGCATTAATAATACTCACGGCAGCTTGATGACTATCAGCCAAAATCACGCCTTTTCCTTGTGTTCCTTCTAATAATTTAATGACCAGTGGTGCACCGCCGACCATCCTGATTAAATCTTCAGTATCGTCAGGCGACTGAGCAAAGCTTGTAAGGGGCATAGGCAGCCCTTTTCGTGCTAATAATTGCAAAGCACGAAATTTATCCCTTGATCTAGAAATAGCAATTGACTCGTTTAAAGCATACATACCCATGGTTTCCATATGCCTAAGTACAGCTGTGCCATAGTAGGTGATAGAAGCACCGATACGCGGAATGACTGCATCATATTGGGGTAAAGGCTCACCGCCCCGATAATGTACTTTAGGGCAAGATGAAGCAACATTCATATAGCAATAAAGCGGGTTAATAATACTAACTTCATGCCCAGCCTCCTCTCCTGCTTGTTTTAACCGTTGGTGTGAATATAAATTAGGATTAGTGGCTAAAATCGCAATTCTCATAACAATTGGTTCCTAAATAATTTTATTGCGGGCACGACCACAAATTCATTCCTGCTTTTCAGTGCTCAACTTTCACCAATTAATAGTGATCAAATCAAAAGATTTGTTAACATCCATTTATAAGCTAAGTATAGCTTGGCTCACTTCTATAAATGTTGTTTAAGAAGATGTTAGCCAAGTTAAAGTAAGCAAAGAAAGTATTATGTCTTGATCAGTAAAGCCAAATTATATCCTTTTATTAACTAAAAAAGGATATAATTCTTCCATTGATGTAAGCTAATTAGCTAAAGTTGTTTAGCCCACTAAAAGTTGATAATCCTTAGCAAGCAAATTAGCTTGATGTGGTGTTGTAAAAAACGCACGTAATTCACCTTTGGGATTAAATAACATGACTGCCCCGCTATGCTGCATATCATAATTTTTATTATCTTTAGCGTTAGGTAGGATTACTTTACTATACGCTATACCCATTTCACGCGTCATTTTCTTTACTTTATCCTCATCCCCACGAGCTCCATAAAAGTGAGAATCGAATGTAGAGACATAATTTTTTAATGTATCTAATGAGTCTCTGTTTGGATCAATAGAAATCATCACTACCTGCGGCAACGGTTTAACGCCCTCATGCTCAAGTATATGGTACATTTTTGCCAATTCACTCATTGTTGTTGGGCATAAGTAACCACAATTTGTAAACCCAAAGAACACCATGGTCCATTTACCTTGTAAGCTCTTGTTGTTAAAAGGCTGATTATCCACGCCAACCAAGTTGAATTGTTCAACCCCCCGCGGCTTTTGTAATAAAGTCCCATGAAATTGGCTAGGATCTATTTTTTTCTCAGCCTGAGTATATTGTGATAAAGCCATGCCAGCTATTAAAGCGACAAAAGCAAATATACCACCCAATACAACTACTTTAGTTTTTTTCATTAACGTTATGCTCCTCTATGCTTAGCATCTAATTCAGTCAGGATATACCCTCAGAAATTTAAACGGTATAGTGATCAAATAATAAGAAAATAAATAACATCATTAGGTAGATGATAGAAAATCGAAAAGTACCCATAGCTATACTAGGTTTTTCCTGCAAATAAAGGCGAATAGCCCAATATAAAAAGCGCCCTCCCAATAAAAGTGCTCCAATTAAATATAATTTACCGCTCATACCAATGATAAATGGCAATACACTGACGGTTAAGAGTAGAATCGTATACAGTAATATATTTAACTTAGTAAATCTTACCCCGTGCGTAACAGGTAGCATAGGAATAGCTGCATGCCTATATTCTTCAAGCCGATAAATTGCCAATGCCCAAAAATGGGGCGGAGTCCAGGTAAATATAATTAAAACCAATAATAGCGCTTCAGGGTCTAGCTGATTGGTAATAGCTATCCATCCCAGCAAGGGGGGAGCGGCACCCGCTAAACCTCCAATAACAATATTTTGTGGCGTGGCACGCTTAAGATAACCTGTGTAAATACCTGCATAGCCAATGAGGGTAATAAATGTCATGACCGCTGTTAGCTTATTGACGAAAGCGATTAAAATACCTAAACCAATAACGCCTAGCAGGAATGCAAAATAGCAGGCTTGCTTAACAGAAACCCTCCCTTGGGCTACTGGCCTTTTATTAGTGCGCTGCATGAGCGCATCAATGCGTTTATCTACTAAATGATTAATTGCAGCAGCACTGCCTGCACAACAACCAATCCCGACTAACGTTGCAAGTAAAGTCGGCATAGGCACCCAGCCAGGAGCAGCCAAATACATTCCTACTACAACAGTCAGTAGCATCAAAGCAACAACGCGTGGTTTACATAATTCTAAATAGTCACGCCATACAATAGACAATACAGTTGACCCATTAGGAGACATCACTTACTCTCCTTTGAGTAAAATAAAGCAACGATAAGGAAGTTGCTAATAGTAATGCAGCAATGCCGTTATGTGCAACAGCAATACTAAGTGGTAGTAAGTAAATGACGTTTAATATACCTAAGGTAACTTGGACAAAAACCAATAATATAACCAACGTAGCAGTAATGCGTATTGCTTTATCTCTAATTTTTAACAATAAAAAAGTCGCCAAAGAAAGCATGTACAGGGTAACAATCAATGCACCTAAGCGATGAATAAATTGAATAGTAACCCTTATCTCATTTTCTAACAAACCGCCTTGATAATTAGCACCAACTGGTGAGAATAAATAAAAACCCTCGCTTAAATGTAATGGCGGCAGCCACGAACCATTGCACTGCGGAAAGCCTATACAAGCGATACCGGCATAATTAGCGCTTACCCAGCCCCCTAAAGCAATCTGACAAAACACTAAAACCACACCCAAACCAACCCAAAATTGCCACTTAGGGAAACGCTTAACAGGCGCTTTGACCTGAGTTAATTGCATTCTCAAGCATAACAGCAATGAGAAAATTACCATTCCTCCTAATAAATGAGCCATCACAACGATAGGTAATAATTTTAAGGTAACCGTCCACATGCCCAAGGCCGCTTGAAATAAGACAAGTAACATAAGTACTATAGGCAGAGCCTTAGTCTCGGCGTTATTATCATACCAAAGCTTTAGGTTATAAAATCCAATTGAAAAAATTAATAAAGCCAATAGACCAGCCGCATAACGATGCGCCATTTCAGTCCAGGCTTTACTTGCTTCAATAGGATTTTGTGGGTATTGTAATTGGGCCGCAGTTAACGCCTTTTCATTACTTGGTAAAACTAAATGCCCATAACACCCAGGCCAATCAGGACAGCCCAAACCCGCATTGGTTAACCGTGTAAAAGCGCCTAACATCACTACAATTAACGCAAGTATTGCTGCTAACGTTACGGCATAGCGCTGCAATTTTGTTATTTCTTTAAACATTACTTACCTTTTTCACTGGTAGTTAATAATTGTTGGATATCATGAAAAATATCTTCAGGCTTCGTTTTAGCTTCATAGGCTAACACTAAATAATTATTAGGATTAGCAATAAAAATTCGCATACGTTCATCAAGCAGTTTTTGTCGAGCTTGCTCTTCTTTAGAGAGTAAAAGTAAATGAATATTTTTCTCATGAAGTTCATCATTAAGTTGGCTTGGGAATTGGCTCTGCTTAGTTAGGACAATTAACTCATCAACATTTAATAAGCGCCTGCCTAAGGCCAGTCGGACACGAGCTAATTTATCAATTTGTTTTAAGCATTTTTTCTTACAATCATTAGGATTCCACAACACTAAACGCCATTTAGCGGGCCCAGGAGCTGTACCTAATAATTCGGGAGGATTTAGCAACTTACCTTTATTATTAAGAGATTGCCCTGGTAACCATTGCGGATGAGTGTAGAATACATAAGCCGCAACGCCAGGAAAAATAAATATTAAAATCAATATGACTAATACAATGTAGTTACCCTTACTTAATTTATTCATTCGTTTTCTTTACACTCAATCCAATAAAAATTAACCAAATTACTAACGCCATAGTAAACCACTGCAGCGCGTAAGCTTTATGGCGCGCCGGCGGCATAGAAACTATTGCCCACTCACGGACATAGCCACCTTCTTCTAATTTATCCAAGCGGATGATAAATGGATAAACAAATTTATGCAAAAATTGGCTAATCTGTGAAACATCTATTTGCTCTACCAGGGCTAGATTTGCAGATTTTACTTCCAAATTCTGCCCTAAAACCCAATTTTTAGAGGAAGGATAATAAACTTGCCCTGCTAATTGCAATTCCCCTTCTGGAAAAGAAACGGTCGGTAGATTACGTCTATTTAAATCACCTGGAAGCCATCCTCTATCAATCAATATGACCTTGCCATCAGCAAGCACCAAAGGCGTTAAAAGATTATAACCAAATTGATGCTGATGATGCTGATTATCTAATAAAAAATTTTGGGTAAGGTAATGTCCTTTAACTGTAATGCGTTGATATTGCTTAAGCTTAATACCTGGTTGCCATGTCAATGGTGGTTGCGTTGCTTGTTTTTGGAAAGCCGCAAGCATCAGGTTTTTTTCTTCTGCCCGCCTTAATTGCCACATACCTAAATAAATAAATAATGCGCTTATTAAAATAACGACTAATGCTAATAGCCAATTAGGGGTGAAACTACGATTAAAACACGTTAAACTGGCCATCTTTTTTCCTAATTGAGTAAATGCTAAAACAATTTAGTAAACTATCTGCTGTATTTACGATCACTTAAGTAGATAATTAACAGATAAAGCGTTACAATAAAATCGAGGAGTATAACAAATGTTCACCAAAATTTTTATTATTACTGTAATGCTAGTTATTTTGGCTGCATTAGGAAGTAGTTTAATTTTCTTAGTTCGCGATGAAGGCAAAACAAAACGCACTGTTAAGGCATTAACTTGGCGTATTGGTTTATCTTTAGCGTTATTTCTTTTTCTTTTCTTAGCATTTAGCATGGGTTGGATAAAACCTCACGCCCTTTGACATTAAGGCACATGGCTTATTAAAGTCATGGTTCTTATGCAATTAAAGCTGGTTAAATCCCTACCAAATTGCGTTAATTATTAGATTTAAAGCTTAATTTTTACCTGATTAAAATTCAGTAAAATGAATTTCTTCTTGCACAATAAAGCATTTTATGCTTATAAATAAGTTTCAAAGGAAAAAATTGCAACAAGGAGTGGCCATGTCATCTAACGCAAAAGATCTTATTGGTGAAGAACAACTCTCTGACGCAGTTATAATAGAGTCTTATAAATTTGAACAAGATAATCTTAAGAAAATAGCATTAACCCAAGAACATCTTTTGCAAATTAAAAATAATCTGGGTGCAATTATTGATCTCCTTTCTAAAGATAAAAGTATTTTTACTAAAGCATCTGATTATTGGGGAGATTTACCCATCTGGCAAAAAATAATTGGAGGCGTTGTACTATCATTTCCAACCCTTGCTGCAGGTGTAGCTGCTCATTTAGGCGTCTTACTTGCTCTTAGCGGCGCAACTGTCGTTGTTTATGCAACCGGCAGTATTATCCTTGATGATCATCATAGTTATAATAAAAATATCACTGAGCATTTAAAAAAAGGAATCTTTTACCTAGCTGATATACTATCCATTACCATTTCTGCATTAGATAAAATACGTGAAGATTTATCTGTAGAAATTCAAAAATTTAAAACTGAAAACCAAAAATTAGCGAATAATGTTGCCGTATTAAGTGAGAAAATTGAATCACTTACCAATCAGATTGAATTGTTTGTCGCTACTGAAAGATTACTAAAAGAAACGCAGGAAAAATTAGAAAAAGAAGCCGAAAGGCTTAAACAATCTGCCTCAGAGAATGAGGTGTTATTAGAAAAAAATGCCATTGAGCTAACTCAAGTAAGAAAAGATTATGAACAAAGCCGGCGGCAACTTAATGAAAAAGTCACCGAATTAGTGGAAGTTAAAACCACCTTAGAAGCCGAAGTTAAAAAAGCTAAAAATGTTGCCACAGCGCTACAAAGTACCGTAAAAACCTTATCTGGCACCGTTATCAAAGATGGTAAAAATCGAGAAATTTTTCAAAAGAGAATCACTGAGGTTATTGATAGTGGTGAGCAAAGTTTCTTAGTTATCAATGACAGAGTCCAATCATTGGAAAAAGAACTTAGGGAAGTGAAAGAGCAGCTTGAGCAAAGTAATAATCGCTACCATGAGTTATTAGACCGGCAAGAAACTCAAGTAGAGCGTTTAGAGAAAATGGGTATGACAGAATTAAAATTAAAACAAGCACGAGAAGAGCTAGAAACGCTCCGTCAACAACGCGCTGCTTTTTTAGCAGAAAACCAACGAATTTCCGTCCTATCTGAATCTTCGATAAATCCAGCTTCTAATGCAATAAACAAAACAGAAGACGGTATTCATGTCCATGGGCTCTATGCCAAATCAAAAAGTAAATCAACCACACAACCTGTTTTGGAATCTAAACCCTTATATTAAAAATGAAATAGCCGCAATCGCGGCTATTTTTGAAAATTAAGGTGTTGGTACTGCAGGAGTGCCACCGCCTAATAATCCCATAATTAACATGACAATGAAGATTACCAGGAATAAGAAGAAAAGTACTTTAGCTATACTTGCCGCTGTTGAAGCTGCTCCTCTAAATCCAAAAGCTCCGGCAATAATTGCAACAATTAAAAATATTAACGCCCATCCTAACATTTGCTAACTCCTTACGTTACAGGAAAATAATATGAATCCTCCACACAGCGAATTGTGATTCACTTTTTATATTAGCCGTGTTATTACCTATTTGTAAAATATAAATTGCAGTAATCTTCACTTCCTACTTAACTAAGATTTTTGCTAAAATTCAGTTAGCTAGCTGTCCTTAAAGAAATTAAATAATGTAAGCGAGTGTTATCCTGTGCAATGTGGGGCATTTACACGGAATCCAGATTAAAAATAACAATAACATTGGAGTTAGTTATGGCTCAGCATTTAAACCGTTTATTCTTAGTATTACTCATTAGTCTTGTTACTTTTTCTTCCTATGCTGCTGAAAAATGGATTTTAGATAATCAGCATACCTATGTCTTATGGACTATTAAGCATTTAAATTTTTCCTATCAGACTGGTAAATGGTTTGCCAATGGCGAGATTATATTTGACCCTAATAACCCTCAAAACAGCAAAGTTACAGCCAGCATTCAAGTTGCTGATGTTGTTACCGGTATACCGGAATTAGATAAGCACTTAAGAGAAAAGCTTTTTTTTGATACGGCTAAATACCCTACGGCTACTTTTTCTAGTAACCGAGTTGAAATGCTTAGTAAAAACACAGCTAAAGTTCACGGCACGCTAACGTTGCGTGGCGTAACTAAACCTGTCACTTTAGATGTCATGTTAAATAACATAGGTAAGCATCCAATGAAGGAAAGGATGACAGCCGGCTTCTCAGCAACAACGACCATTAAACGTTCAGATTTTGGCATGACTAATCTACAAGAAGCACTGGGTGATGATGTAAAAATTGAAATTGGCGCTGAAGCTTATCAAGTTAATCCAACTCAATCATAAGGTAAAGGACTATGGAATTAAAAAACACGACTACTCGGTATGGCCTAGTTGCCATCACCTTACATTGGCTTTTAGCACTTATTGTTATTACCTTACTTTGCGTTGGGTTATACATGACCTCACTAAAAACAAGTCCTGAGAAGCTTAAGCTTTATGGTCTACATAAAGAGTTTGGTATTGTCGTTTTAACCTTAGTTATAATCAGGGTTTTATGGCGCTTTTTTAATATTACGCCGAAATTAACTATACCTCGCTGGGAAAGAAACGCGGCACTAGCAGTGCACTGGACATTGTATATTTTGATGTTAGCAATGCCCCTTACCGGCTGGCTTATGTCTTCGGCAGCAGGATTTCCTGTTTCTTTCTTTGGTTTATTTACCCTACCAAATCTAATTGCGCCTAATGATTACTTACGCGATTTTTTTGCGCAAACACATGAAGTTTTATCTAATGTTTTAATTGCATTAATTGTATTGCATTTATTTGCTGCTCTAAAACATCATTTTTATGATAAAGACGATACCATCCGGAGGATGTTGCCATGAAAAGGCAATCTACTTTAAGTAAATACAAGGCTGCCCTTTTTTGCCTGTTTCCAGTCATGCTTTATGCTAACGATTTACCCAAATGGGAAATTTTGCCTGCCCAAAGTAATATAACATTTACGGCTATACAAAATAATGCACCTATATCAGGCCAATTTAAGCGTTTTACTGGCGAGATTGCCGTTGATCCTAAGCGCTATGAATCTAGCCAAATTAATATTACCATCGATATGACTTCTTTATCTGCTTCCTATCACGATCTCGTTACCATGCTGCTCTCAGCTGACTGGTTCGATGTAAGCCGTTTTCCATCTGCATCATTTAAAGCAACGCGCTTTAATAAAATTAATGAAAACACTTATACTGCTGCAGGAACACTGACCATTCGTAATAAAACCGTGCCTGTAACCCTAACCTTTACAGCGGAGGAAAATGATAGAGACTATACTGTTGTTCAAGGAAATACGACTATCAAGCGAACTGCCTTTGGTGTAGGTCAAGGTGAATGGGCTGATGTTAGTAGTATTAAAGATGAGGTTCAAGTTAACTTTAAAGTAACTGCGCAAAAAATTAACTTAGATTAAACGCGCTTGTGTTATAGATATCTTAAGTTGTTATTAGTAACCCTATAAGCTCAAAAACCACCCGAAGGTGGTTTTTGATTAGGTCTAACTAAGGTATTTAAACCTTTATTTGACCTACACTTTAATTGTAGTATAAAAGATGATTTTGTCAAATTTTTGGTCTATTATCTATTTATTAATAGATAGCTAGGAGGCTTTAATGAAGCGCAAGTCACCTAATAAAAAGGATTTTGAAGAAATTAAGGTCACAGACTTTAATCTCATTTTAAATCCTATTTTAAATAAGGGCTCTGCTTTCACTAATGAAGAGAGAGAAACATTTAACTTATTTGGTTTACTGCCTCCAGAAGTAAGTACAATCGAGCAACAGCGAGCCCGCTCTTACGAAGCCTTTAAAAATAAAAAAACCGAGCTTGAACAATATATCTATTTACGTGACTTACAAGATTCCAATGAGACACTTTATTACAGCTTATTAATTGAGCATATTACGGAAATAATGCCCGTCGTTTATACACCAGTAGTTGGTGAGGCTTGCCAATCATTTAGCCATATCTACCGTCGTCCACGTGGTATTTTTATTGCTTATCCTTATAAAGATCGTATTGATCAAATTTTAGCTAACCCACGTTTTGATTCTGTGAAGGCAATCGTTGTTTCAGATGGCGAGCGTATCTTAGGACTAGGTGATCAAGGCGCAGGCGGTATGGGAATTCCTATTGGCAAACTTGCTCTTTATTGCGCTTGCTCAGGTATTCATCCAAGCGCTACCTTACCCATTTTACTAGATACAGGCACCAATAACGCTGAGTTAATAAATGATCCATTATATATTGGCTGGCGACATGAGCGAATTCGTGGCCAAGACTATGATGATTTTATTGCTGCTTTTATTCGAGCTATCAAGAAGAGATTCCCGCACATTTTACTCCAATGGGAAGATTTTGCTCTGCAAAACGCGACGCGATTATTAGACAAATACCGTAATAAACTTTGTACATTCAATGATGATGTCCAGGGAACAGCAGCCATTGCTACAGGAACCTTGCTTTCAGCTGTACAAGTTACGCGTATTCCATTGCGTGATCAACGAATTGCTATTTTAGGCGCAGGTACTGCAGGCTGTGGTATAGCGGAACTCATTGTGCATGCCATGATGGAAGATGGTTTAACTGAGAAACAAGCACGTAAGCAAATTTTTATGGTCGATAGGAATGGGCTATTATTGGATGAAATGAAAGACTTACTCCCATTTCAACAGAAATTAACCCAGTCACGTGCAGCAATTGCTGACTGGAAATATGAAAATAAAAATATGATTAGTCTTATGGATGTGGTCAAAAATTTGCACCCGCATGCCTTACTTGGTGTATCAGGCCAACCAGGCTTATTTACCGAAGCAATCATTCGCGAGATGACCTCTCATGTCAAACAACCTATCATTTTACCGCTTTCTAATCCTATCACCCACAGTGAAGCAGTACCTACCGATTTAATGCTTTGGACAGATAATCGGGCAGTCATTGGCACCGGAAGTCCATTTGGCAATATTGTCAAAAATGGTAAATTGTTTCGAGTTGATCAGACTAACAATGTTTATATTTTTCCAGGGATGGGCTTAGGCTTGATTTCTGTGCAAGCGCGCCATGTGACCGATAAAATGTTTATGGTTGCAGCTAGAGCCCTAGCTAACTGCTCACCCGCCCAAAAAGATGCCAGCGCTAATTTACTACCCCCTTTAACCGAGGTAAGAGAAGTATCTTATCAAGTAGCCTTAGCTGTAGCAAAAGAAGCTGTAAGCTCTCAATTAGCCAAACCCATGAGTGATGAGGAAATTGAAGCATGCCTTAAAAAGCATATTTGGAACCCAGTTTATGTTCCCTATCGATTAAAAAAATAATTTACAGAACTTAAAAAACCGCACGGTTAAAGTAAAAAATAGGTTTAATAAAGAAATTTAGTGACACAAACGCTCTCACAGTGTTCTGTGCCAAATTCACATTAATGTCGATAAGAATAAGATTCACCCCAATTTCTTACTGAAACTTCACTGGCTAATAATAGTGTCATTTCCTCAGGGGGAAGGGGCTTTGAAAAATGAAATCCTTGAATTTGATCACATCCGCCTTGGCGAAGCACCATAAGTTGTTCAAAGGTTTCTACGCCTTCTGCTATCACTGTTAAATCTAGGCGATGCGCCATAATAATAATGGCTTCCGCAATGGCCACGCTATTCTTATCAAACGTAATTTCATTAACAAAGGAGCGATCAATTTTTAATGTATCAATAGGAAAATAACGTAAATAGCTCAAACTTGAATACCCCGTGCCAAAATCATCAAGCGCAATATGAATACCTAAATCCTTTAATTTATTCATTGTTTCTATAGCAAGTCCTACATCTTGCATAATTAAACTTTCGGTTAATTCTAATTCTATTAAGTCAGGATCAAGATTTGTCTCTATTAAAATACGTTGGATAATTTGTACCAAATTTTTTTGGTGAAATTGACGTGCAGACAAATTAATACCAAGCCTTGCTAATGAAAAACCTTGGTTTTCCCATTCTTTTCGTTGTTTTGCGGCATTGAGTAAAACCCATTCACCAATAGGTAAAATTAAGCCCGTTTCTTCTGCAATACCTATAAACTGATCGGGTAGGACCAATCCTTTAGTCGGATGATGCCACCTTAAGAGCGCCTCTGCTCCAAAAATTTTACCGGTATTAGAATCAACCCGTGGTTGGTAGTAAATTTCAAACTGCTTATTCTTTAAGGCATTGCGTAAATCAGCTTCCCAGTACCAACGTGCAGGATCGCGACTACAAGGCGCTGATGTATACACACAAAAACTATTACCCCCTTGTTTTTTTGCTTGCTGTAAGGCAGCGCTCGCATTTTTTAAAATCTCATCGGCATCACGGCCGCCTTTAGGGTAAGTAGCAATACCGATACTACACATAATAAAAATTTCTTGGCGATTTATTAAGTAAGGTTGATTAAAAATATCTATAATACGTTGCGCAGTTTTTATGACTTCATTATTATTTTTTGGACTTTTTTCTAATAAAATCGCAAATTCATCACCCCCAATGCGCGCCACTACATCCAAATCACGAACACTAGATATTAATCGATTCGCGGTTATTTGTAACACCTCATCACCACCCGCATTACCTAGGGTATCATTGACTAATTTAAATCGATCTAACCCTATACAAAAAATTACTAATAACGATTTATTTTTTGCTGCAATATTAAGCGCTTCATTTAAACGTTCAGTAAATAAAAACCGATTAGGTAATCGCGTCATGCGATCGTAATGGGCTAGGTATTCAATTCGTTTAGCAGCTGCTTTCTGCTCACTTATATCCTTAACATACATAAAGCAGTATTCCTCACCTTGGTACTCAAAATAAGTTGCTGAAATTTCAACAGGAATTTCTCGACCATCACAATGACAATGAATGGATTCACCCCGCCTTGCCCCTTTAGCTTTTAACTCATGCCATTGAGACTTCCAATTAACTTCTCGACTGTATCGATCAAATTCATTGACTGACATACCAATTAACTGTTTGTGTGAATAACCTAGGTGCCGGCACGCAGATTCATTAGCATACTTAACTCTACTATCCGCACCAATTTGCAATATAGCATCTTCCGCATGATCAACTGCAAATTGCGTTAATTGCAGATTTGACTCCAAACGTTGTCGGGCAGTAATGTCTTGAATAGAAGGCACTAAATAGTTGACTTCACCTGTAGAACCAAATAAGGGATGTAAAAAGAAGTCAGTAATATGTAGCTTACCCTCTTTATCCTGCATGGTAATTTCAAAATGACTGGCATTACCCTTTGCAGCCAATTTAATTGCTTTGCGTAAAAGTTTGCGAGTGACAAGAGAGAAAGACCAACAAGCAACTTTAGGCAGGGGCTTATTCAATACATCTTCCGCCTTCATTCCTATTAAATCAAAGGCAATCTTATTAACATAAGCAAAAGTACCTTCAGGTGTTAATAATCCAATGAAAATAGTATGACTGCAATTACCTAGCATCTGCTTTAATTGAATATTATTCTTATCAGTAATTGCCGACTTAGTATCAGCAGCGCCAATCAAATGAGTTAATTCATTAGCTTTAAACATTGATGAGCTTGATTTATTTATATTTTTCATAATCATATCCTGAACGTATAGGGCATTTAAATTTAATTTCATTTCCCTAAGCTGCTGATATTCAATCAATTTAAAATATTCTAAATAGAAAGCTCTTTAAAAATTTAACTATTGCAAACTGTAAATTGGAATTTTAGTTTGCAAAAACCAAGGCTTAGCCCTATAAAATTTTATGCCCTTGCTACTAATTTTAGCTCAGTTTAATGAGTTTACTTTTGACAAGTTCAAGGGCTTAAGTAGTTAAGGTTTTTTATTTTGCACAAAAAGAAAAGTGACTAAAGGAGGCAAGCAGGAAAGGATAATGATGCCATAAATAACTGCAGAGAAATTTTCTTTAATAATGGGAATACTGCCAAAAAAATAGCCAAAAGCCAGTAAGCTTCCAATCCATAATATGGCACTTAAAACATTATAATAGGTAAATTGAACTAAATTCATATAGCTAACACCTGCCACAAAAGGCACAAACGTACGCACAATAGGTAAAAATCGAGCTAGAAAGATCGTCTTACCACCATGCTTTTCATAAAATTGGTGAGCTTGCATTAGGTGTTTTTTATTAAAGATGCGTGTTTCTTTCGCGGTGAAAACACGCGGCCCAATTAATCTACCTACGAAATAATTAATTTGATTCCCAATAATAGAAGCCAAGCTTAATAATAAAAACAATACCATAACATTAAGCGGGCTATCCGGGTGAGCTGCAAAACTCCCAGCAACAAAGAGTAAGGAGTCTCCTGGCAAAAAAGGCAGTATAATTAAGCCTGTTTCACAAAAAATTACTGCAAATAACGCTAAATAAGTCCAAGCTCCATGTGCCGAAGCAAAATTTACTAAATAGGTATCTATATGTAAAATAAAATAAATTAAGTCCTGCATGTTGTCGCTTAAATACTCTCTGTAATCGTTAGTTAAATGATAAACCTTAGCTAAAAGTAAGGTAATATAATTATTAATAACGATAATGATCTGGCTTATAGGGTCCATTAATATCTACGCCAATATAATTAGCTTGTCGCTCAGTTAATTGCGTGAGCTTTGCGCCAATTCGATTTAGATGCAAACGGGCTACTTTCTCATCTAAATGTTTTGGTAGCGTATACACTTCACACTTATAATGATGATTATTATAGAGTTCAATTTGAGCTAATACTTGATTCGTGAACGAAGCAGACATGACAAAACTGGGGTGGCCTGTTGCACAACCAAGATTTACTAATCGTCCTTCAGCTAAAACAATAATACGCTTTCCATCAGGAAAAATAACATGATCTACTTGTGGCTTAATATTTTCCCAACGATATTGACGCAAGCTCTGAATATCAATTTCAGAGTCAAAATGGCCAATGTTACAAACTATCGCTTGGTTTCGCATGCGTATCATGTGCTCATGCGTCACGACATGATAATTACCCGTTGCGGTAACCACAATATCTACTTGCTCAGCGACATCATCTAGGGTCACTACCCGATACCCTTCCATTGCAGCTTGTAGTGCACAAATAGGATCTATTTCAGCAATTAAAACAGTGGCACCTTGCCCGCGTAGGGCTTGAGCGCACCCCTTACCTACATCGCCATAGCCAAGAATAATAGCTACTTTACCAGCAACCATAACATCGGTGGCTCGCTTTAAACCATCCAAAAGAGACTCTCTACAGCCATATAAATTATCAAACTTAGACTTTGTAACCGAATCATTTACATTGATTGCTGGCGCTTTTAACAAGCCTTTTTTCGCCATATCATAAAGCCTAGCAACACCCGTAGTTGTCTCTTCTGAGATACCTCGTATATCATTAAGTAGTTCTGGGTATTTATCATGGATTACAAACGTTAAATCACCCCCATCATCCAAGATCATATTAGGCCGCCAGCCGTTTCTAGCTAAAATCGTTTGCTCAATACACCACCAATACTCCCCTTCCGTTTCCCCTTTCCAGGCAAAGACAGGGATATTGGCTTCTGCCATCGCTGCTGCCGCGTGGTCTTGAGTAGAAAAAATATTGCATGAAGACCAACGCACCTCTGCGCCTAAAGCTGTTAATGTTTCAATTAACACAGCTGTTTGAATAGTCATATGTAAACAACCAGCAATGCGCGCGCCTTTTAATGGCTGCTCGGCTGCAAATTCTTCACGTAGTGCCATTAGTCCTGGCATTTCAGTTTCAGCAATAGCGATTTCTTTACGTCCCCAGGCAGCGAGGGAAATGTCTGCTACTTTAAAGTCATCTGCAGTCGTACTGGCAGTCGCAACAGTGGTTGTGTTCATAAATTATCCTTTTACCAAATACAGTATATAAATCATAGTTAAACTTTCAGTCTATTTCTTTAGTAACTGAGTTTAAATAATAACAATAGATAACAAAATTGCTAGTTACCAAAATACCCAAGATTGCAATACAAAAACTAACGCTATAAAGCCTGTCTTAGTACGTCTACTTTATCTAAGCGCTCCCAAGGCAAATTAGCTCGACCATAATGACCATAAGTAGCAGTTTGTTGATAAATAGGACGCAGCAAGTCATGATGATTGATAATGCCTTGCGGGGTTAAATCAAAATGATCATTAATCAATTTTATAATATCTTTATTAGACAATTTACCTGTATTAAAGGTATCAATACTGATTGAAGTTGGCTCGGCAATACCAATTGCATAGGACACTTGAATTTCACACTTATCTGCGATTCCAGCAGCTACAATGTTTTTAGCAACGTGCCGCGCTGCATAGGCTGCTGAGCGATCTACTTTTGAAGGATCTTTACCAGAAAAGCAACCGCCGCCATGTCTTGCCATGCCACCGTATGTATCTACAATAATTTTCCTGCCCGTTAAACCACAGTCACCCAAAGGTCCTCCGATGACAAAACGGCCGGTTGGATTAATGAAATAACGTGTGTCTGCTGTTAACCAATCGTTTGGCAGTACGGGTTTAATGATTTCTTCATGAACCGCTTCTACTATATTTTCATATGAAATATCAGGGTCATGTTGCGTTGAAAAGACTACAGTATCTATTCCAACAGGTTTGCCCTGTTCATAACGCAAAGTTAATTGACACTTAGCATCTGGTCTAAGCCAAGGTAATTTCTTCTGCTTTCGAAGTAAAGCTTGCCTTTCCATTAGTCGGTGTGCATAAGCAATAGGAGCAGGCATAAAGACATCTGTTTCTCGGCTTGCATACCCAAACATGAGCCCCTGATCGCCTGCGCCCAATATATTAGTAGTTGGGTTGTCTACGCCCTGCGAAATATCGGGTGATTGCTTACCGATTGCTGATAATACTGCACAAGAGGCCCAATCAAAACCCATATCCGAGCTATTATAACCAATGTCTCTTACCACTCTGCGGGTAATTTCTTCCACATCAACCCACGCTGAAGTAGTAATTTCTCCACCTATTAAAACCATTCCAGTTTTTACTAACGTTTCACAGGCAACACGTGCTTTGGGATCTTTGCTCAAAATAGCATCTAAAATAGCATCTGAAATTTGATCAGCAATTTTATCCGGGTGGCCTTCAGAAACCGACTCTGAAGTAAAGACATGAAATTCGTTCACTTTATTCCTCTTTGATTATTAGCATTGTGCATCATCGTTATAAATTGATCAAATAAAACCTCTATATCATGAGGCCCGGGACTTGCTTCAGGATGGCCCTGAAAACCCAAAGCTGGCTTAAATTTATGTTTAATGCCTTGCAATGTTTGATCAAATAAAGAACGATGAGTAATATCCCAGTTATCAGTCAACGTATGTTCATCAATGGTAAATCCATGATTTTGGCTAGTAATAAACACTTGCTTATCTTCTTCTGTCGCTATAACGGGATGATTAGCACCATGGTGGCCAAATTTCATTTTGGCTGATTTAGCGCCGCTGGCTAAAGCTAGAATTTGAAAGCCCAAACAAATACCAAACACTGGGATTTCAGTTTTTAGAAATGTTTTAGTTGCATCAATAGCATACTGGCATGCTTTAGGATCACCTGGGCCATTAGATAGAAAAACGCCGTCAGGATTTAGAGCTAATACTTCCTCAGCACTTGTTTGAGCAGGCACTAAGGTAATGTAACAACCTTTATCATAAAGGATGCGTAATATAGTATTTTTTACCCCAAAATCGTATGCTACAACATGATAATGTAAAGGCTTTGAGGCTTCACTCCACAGGCCGCGGCCCTGATCCCAACGTTCGATGGTTTGTCTAGAAACCTCAGTTGCTAAATCCGCATCGTTTAACCCTGAAAAAGCTTCAGCTTTCGCTAGTGCTAACTTAGGTTTAGCAACATTTGTGCTAATGCAGCAGCCAAGTGCGCCTTTTTCTCTGATTAAGGTTGTTAATTGGCGAGTATCTATCCCAGCAATAGCTACAATATTATTCTTTTTAAGCCAATCCGACAAAGATTGATTCGAACGATAATTACTTGGTATAGGTGAATAATTACGCATCACAAGGCCTGTAGCCCAGACTCGTGATGATTCCATATCTTCATTATTACAGCCGGTATTACCCACATGGGCTGTCGTTAACATAACAATCTGCTTTGCGTAAGAAGGATCGGTAAGCATTTCCTGATAGCCTGTCATGGCTGTATTAAATACTAGCTCACCGACACAATCACCACTGGCACCTACTGAAATACCTTCGACTACGGTGCCATCAGCAAGCGCTAAAATAGCTGGCTTATTAAGCATGAAAAAACCCTATACTAAGACAATAGAAAACTAAAAATGTTTAATTGTTGCATATTATACCGAATGACTTGTTAGCAAGTATAGTACCATAAGTGACTATAACGTAAACAATAGTAAGGTATAGCAGCAATTATTCTAATTAATCGCTACTAAGAGAAGAGCTTAGCTTAAGTTTTTTAAATTTATAAACTTTATGAGCACCAAGCTAGCTCCTATGTGTTTACAAAAACCGCAAGTTCAGGCCTTTACCAGTACTCATTTTTAAGCAGTAATTGCTAAATTTATAGTTTAAAGGCGCAATATTGTGTAGTTTTAAAATTTCATGTCTTCAAAAAATTTTTTTACCCCATCAAACCAAGTACTTGACCGTGGCGAATGCGTTTTTTTACTGCTTTCTAATGATTCTTGTAACTTAGACAATAACTCTTTTTGCTCACGAGATAAATTGACCGGTGTTTCTACCACGACTCTACATAATAAATCACCAGGTGCATGTCCTCGTACGGATTTCATTCCTTTACCCCGTAAACGAAATACCTTGCCGGTTTGTGTTTCTGAGGGGATTTTCAAAGTGACTCGACCTTCTAAGGTAGGCACTTCGATAGAACCTCCTAAGGCTGCTGTACCAAAACTAATAGGAACATCGCAGTGTAGATCATTTTCATGACGCTCAAAAATACTATGGGCTTTAATAGTAATCTGGACATATAAATCACCAGACCCTCCCCCATGCACTCCAGCCTCTCCTTCACCGCTTAGACGTACCCTGTCACCATTATCAACGCCTGCTGGGATTTTTACTGTTAGCTTTTTACTTTCTCGTACTCGCCCTTGACCATGACAGCCTGAACAGGGATCAGTAATGACTTTACCTTCACCGTGACAAGTAGGACAGGTTTGTTGAATAGAAAAAAAGCCTTGCTGAATACGCACTTGGCCAACACCATTACATGTTTCACAATTTTTAGGTGACGAACCAGGTTTAGAGCCAGAACCGCTACATGTTTGACAGGTTGTATGGCGAGGCACATTAATTTCTATTTGTTTGCCTACTGCTGCTTCTTCTAAGGTTAATTGCACATTAAATTGTAAGTCAGACCCTCGATGAGCCCGCGACTGACGTGTGCGGCCGCCGGAGAAAATATTCTCAAATATATCCCCAAAGACTTCCTCAAAGCCACCAAAACCGCCAAAGCCTCCTCCGCCAGCTGCATTTACACCAGCGTGACCGTATTGATCGTACATAGCTCGTTTCTGGGAGTCAGAGAGAACCGCGTAAGCATTTTGAATTTCTTTAAATTTCTCTTCAGCTTCTGTATTATTGGGATTACGATCCGGATGATATTTCATCGCTAATTTACGATAAGCTTTTTTTATTGCATTCTCATCAGCGCCTCGATCAACGCCAAGAACCTCATAATAATCCCGTTGGTCCATAGTTACACCAATTTAATAACTGCATTTATTTAACTAATTGCAAAAAATACAAAGGAGTGCGATATACACACTCCTCCCCAATATCTATCTCATCAAGTAAGATAAATTACTTTTTATTATCATCCTGAACTTCTTCAAATTCAGCATCAACAACGCCACTATCATCTTTAGGCGCTTGTTCAGCCTGCTCCTGTCCACCTGCTTCACCAGCTTGTGGTCCACTAGCTTGGCCTTCAGCTGATTTCTTAGCATAGATGCGCTCAGCCATTTTCCCTGAAGCATCCGTTAAAATTTTCATTTTATCTTCTATTTGAGCTTTATCGCTTCCCTTAACCGCCTCTTTCAACTCAGCAATGGCTGTTTCAATGCCTTTTTTCTCATCTTCAGCCAGCTCGTTTGCTAAATCAGCCAGTGATTTTTCGCTACTATGAATTAAACTATCTGCTTGGTTGCGCAACGCTGCCATTTCCTTGAATTTTTTATCTTCTTCAGCATGGCTTTGCGCATCTTTAACCATTGCATTAATTTCTTCATCACTTAAACCACTTGATGCTTTAATGACAATGGATTGTGCCTTACCAGTTGCTTTATCTTTAGCAGAAACATTAAGAATACCATTGGCATCAATATCAAAAGTAACTTCAATTTGTGGCACACCACGTGGAGCTGGTGGAATATCCGATAAGTCAAATCGGCCTAACGATTTATTCGCTGAAGCCTGATCACGCTCACCTTGCAGAACATGTACAGTCACTGCTGTTTGTCTGTCTTCCGCAGTTGAGAATACTTGCGTAGCTTTAGTAGGTATAGTGGTATTTTTTTCGATAAGCTTAGTCATTACACCACCGAGTGTTTCAATACCTAAAGATAATGGTGTTACGTCTAATAATAGAATATCTTTTACATCACCTGATAATACCGCAGCTTGAATAGCCGCTCCAACCGCTACCGCTTCATCTGGGTTAACATCTTTACGTGGCTCTTTACCAAATATCTCTTGTACGGTTTTTTGTACTAAAGGCATGCGAGTTTGACCGCCGACCAAAATGACTTCATTAATTTGTGACACATTGAGTCCCGCATCTTTTAAGGCAATCTTGCAAGGCTCAATAGTACGTTCTACTAATTTTTCAACCAATGATTCAAGCTTAGCGCGTGTTAGCTTGATGTTCATGTGTTTTGGACCTGATGCATCAGCGGTAATGTAAGGTAAATTAACATCTGTTTGTTGCGATGATGATAATTCAATTTTAGCCTTCTCAGCTGCTTCTTTAAGGCGCTGTAGTGCTAATGGATCATTATGTAAATCAATGCCTGAGTCTTTTTTAAACTCTGCAGCTAAATATTCAATTAAAGCTAAGTCAAAGTCTTCACCACCTAAGAAGGTATCACCATTGGTCGCTAATACTTCAAATTGGTGCTCGCCATCAACTTCCGCAATTTCAATGATTGAAATATCGAATGTTCCACCACCTAAGTCGTAGACAGCAATGGTTGAATCACCACGTTTTTTGTCCATACCATAGGCTAAGGCTGCTGCTGTAGGCTCGTTAATAATCCGCTTAACTTCAAGGCCTGCAATACGTCCAGCATCTTTAGTCGCTTGTCTTTGTGAGTCATTAAAGTAAGCAGGTACGGTAATCACTGCTTCTTTAATTTCTTCACCTAAGTAATCTTCTGCTGTTTTTTTCATTTTACGTAATACTTCAGCAGAAATTTGTGGTGGCGCTTTATCTTGGCTTTTTACTCGAATCCAAGCATCGCCATTGTCCGCTTTAACAATCTTGTAAGGCACCATCTTGATATCTTTTTGCACAATAGCATCATCAAAACGACGTCCAATTAAACGCTTAGCAGCAAAAATAGTATTTTCAGGATTGGTGACCGCCTGACGTTTTGCTGATTGGCCGACTAAAATCTCATCGTTATCTGTAAATGCTACGATTGAAGGGGTGGTGCGTAATCCTTCAGCATTCTCTATGACGCGTGGTTTATCGCCTTCCATGATTGCTACACAGGAGTTTGTTGTTCCTAAGTCAATTCCAATAATTTTTGCCATATTTATTTTGCTCCAAGTAAGAAGTTTAATCTGCAATGATTCACATATGGGGTAAAATTTAACAATTTCAAGCTATAATCATGCATTTTTGTCTTAAAATTTATTTTTTCGCTACAATAACCCGTGCGGGCCGAATAACTCGGTCGCTAAGTTTATAACCTTTTTGGAACACCGTTAAAACACTGTTTGGCGCAGCGCCTGGTACTTCTTGTATAGACATCGCTTCGTGTTCCTGCGGGTTAAATGCTTCTCCTTGTGGATCAATTGGCGTCACTTCATATTTATTTAAAACATCTAAAAATAACTTTAACGTTAACTGCAAACCTTCTAACATGCCAGTTTGCTGCTCTTTTTCAGCTATTTGTAGCGCTTGCTCAAGGCTATCTAATACTGGGAGTAGCGAGGTGATGAACTTTTCTAAGCCATAGCGGTGTGCATTTGCAACATCACGCTCAGCACGACGTCTGTAGTTGTCAAGTTCTGCAACAGCACGCACAGCTTTTTCCCAATTTTCATGCGCTTTTTGTTCAGCTAATGTTAGCTGTTCCTCTAATGCGGTATAACTTGCGTGACCTAGGGCGCTCTCCTGGCTATCTCCGCCTTCTCCTTCGCCATCATCCTCATCAGTCGTTTCTTGTTCTTCATTTTGCAAGTCATCTAACTGCTCATTATTTTCGTTTTGTTCATTCTTTTCTTTAAATTTTTTCCAATCTTTCGTGGTATTGTCACTCATGAAAAAACACTCCAGAATTAATTGACCACCTAATTTGGGGGCAAGTATAAAAAATTCAAGTCTTTGCAAAAATTTTTTTATAATTTTAATCTGTCTTAGTATGATTTTTTAAATGACCAGCGTTAAGCACCTTGGCATGGCTTGCAGCTAATGCCCATTTATCGCATACTTAGCTATTAAGCTAGGCAAAAAGGTTTTTCTATGAGTGCATGGTCACCCATTTCTTGGCAGCAATTCTCATATCATCAAGCTGCAACTTATCCTGATCCAACGCAAGTTGCGCGAGTTGTTGATCAATTAAGTATGTTACCGCCCTTAATCACAAGTGGTGAAATCAAAAATCTAAAAAAAGCGATTGCTTTGGCAGGCCGAGGTGATGCCTTCATTTTACAAGGTGGCGACTGTGCGGAATCATTTAATGATTGTCGTTCTGATGTTATCAGCAATAAGCTAAAAATCATGTTACAAATGAGCTTAATTTTGCTTTATGGCATGCGTAAACCCATCATTCGGGTTGGCCGTATTGCTGGACAATATGCAAAACCACGTTCGTCTGATTTTGAAACCATAAATGGCGTTACCTTGCCTAGTTATCGGGGTGACTTGGTTAATTCACAACAATTTGATGCGCAATCTCGTATTCCAAATCCAAAATTGATGTTACAAGGATATAGTTGTGCCGCAATGACTTTGAACTTTATTCGTGCGTTGGTTAGTGGCGGTTTTGCCGATTTAAATCACCCGCAGCAATGGGATTTAAGTTTCGTAGAGCATTCTCCACAAGCCAGTGAATATCACGATATTGTCAAATCGATAGCCGATTCCTTAGAGTTTTTAGAAGCCATTGATGGCATTCGCAGCAGCAGTATTAATAAAGTTGACTTTTATACCTCGCATGAAGCATTACACTTACACTATGAGCAAGCTTTAACTCGGCAACTTGAAGATGGTTGGTATAATTTATCAACCCATTTTCCATGGATAGGCATGCGAACAGCGCAGCTAGACAGTGCTCATCTGGAATTTTTACGAGGTGTAGAAAATCCTATTGGTATTAAAGTTGGCCCCTCAGTCACCAGCGATTGGCTTAAGGAAGTATTAAAAATCATCAACCCGAAGCGAGAAGAAGGTCGACTTGTGCTTATTACTCGTTTAGGCGCTAAAGACATTAGAAGGCTGCTGCCACCGCTTATTGAAGAAGTGAAAAAAACAGGCATCCCAGTAACTTGGTCTTGCGACCCTATGCATGGCAATACTGAAACAACCCCAGAAGGCATTAAAACGCGCCACTTTGATAATATCTTATCTGAGCTCCAACAAGCGTTAACTATTCACCATAGCATGTCTAGCTACCTAGGCGGTGTACATTTTGAACTTACCGGCGAAAATGTAACTGAATGTATTGGCGGTGCACGTGGTTTGAATGAAGATGATCTTAAGCAAGCTTACCATAGCTTAGTGGATCCACGGCTTAATTATGAGCAATCATTAGAAATGGCTATTCAACTTAGCAGGCAATTTAAGCAATAGGTGCTGGTCAACTTGGAATAAAATGACTTAAAGTACATGGGACGCCTTATGGAGATATGTTATGCCTACTAATGCTCACTATTTTTCTAGTTTAGCTCCTAATCCATCTAATGATAGTTCGTATACTCTTATTTTTGACTACCTTGGTCATATTAATTTTTACTCATTAAATGTTTTACAACAAATTAATTACCAGGGAGTAAACCAACCTATAAATGATATTACTAATGCCTGTATTCTTTATGCTATTGCACAAAAGGTGGATAAAGAGGTTGGTGCAGCAGATTTTTGCACCTGGGAGGCTGTTAAAGACGTTCTCATGGCAAATATGAATGCTGCTATTATGAATCGCGAAGAAGTGGCTTTGGAAATTTTTACTAGCTGGCAAGCATTTTCACAAATTGTTAACACTAAAGGCAAACCGGAAACAGATAAAAATCGATTGCAACCTATTCCAAATTTTCCTAAACAAATAAATAGCATCATTGGTACATTACTAAATGAGCCGCTAAAAAAAATAAACAGCAAGCAAGCAATAAATCCAAAAGATTTAATCCCCTTAAGCTTAACACTAGAATGCATAACACGTAACATGGCTGGCGCTCCTTTCTGCTTACTCTTATCAGAAAAAAATATCTTATTTAAGTTATCGCGCCAGATGGATGCATTTCTTGTTTCTAAATTAGAAGAAATTCAAGCGTCTTCTCTTTCTCTACAAGAAAAACTGCAGAAAAAAGGAGAAATTCAAACGTCTTTTCTTCCTCTGCAGGAAAAACTGCAGAAAGACCTTGTCTCGCAAACAGGTATATGGTTGACCTCGCTTATCAACTTTTTCGATTATGAATTAAAAGGCTCTACGATAACTACTTTTAAGTCAAAAATAGCTGAATTATCTAAAGCAATTAATAATTTATTAAGCGATGAATTTAGCACGCTTACAGGCGATGACGTTATAAAACAATATATTGAGAACTTAACTCGAACAATGCAATTAGAGCGGATGATTGTTAATAGTTTTATAAAACGAGATAATGAAATACCTAATCAGCTTATCTTCCAACAAGCTACTCATTTTGCTTTGCGTAAGGCCGCTTTAAATTATGATATTGCGCTTGATCCTAAAGTGATATTTAAATTTAAACCTTCCTATTACGATTATAACTACTTTAATCTAGCACTTGGCCAATTAACTAATACTATTGGCATCACGAAACATTGTATCAATATCTTCGGTTATGTCTTGGCACAATTAGCGGAAATCAACCAATTTCCTACTTTCTGCAAAATTTATGAGAATAAAACGACTCATCCTAATCATTTAGTGTCTCCTACTACGCATCTTTTTATTGAACTAGACTTAACTCTAGATAATCTTATTGCCTTGGTAGACAATTTAAATACTCGCTATGGTGATAAAACAGCATCTATTGCACAGAGCGAAAATCCATTTCAAAACCCAAGAATTAAAGTCGACCTGCCTACCCTGATAGAACAAATTTTACCAGACTGGCATGTCTGTCTAATTAACACGTTACTGGCTAAAAATAGAATTAAAGAAGCCTATCAGAATCTAAGTTACTATCAAAATATATCACTTGATTATCTTTTATTGTTATTTCAAAGCCAATGCACTCCCTTAAAAAAGCCCTTTACGCCGTTCATTTTTGTAGAAATATTATTAACAGCATTTAACATAGAGGAAAAACCTACTTACACGCACTTTTTTCAAAGTGAAAATAGGATGGATGCGCTATTTGACATTGATATTTACTTAAATATCTCGACTGCCGCAGCCAATAGATTAGTAAGCCGAATTAACACGGCTTTTCCGCAAGCCTATGCCACTCTCCAGCACACGGATATTGATAATGGTTCAAAAATTATAAGTCAGCATATAAGCTTAGATAAGCAATTATTTCTAGATATAGAATTTCAAAAACATCTCTCTAATACCATTCGGTTAGAAGCTAAGCGTGCTATTCAAGCAACAAGCTTAAAAAAAGTAAGTAATACACTTTATAGTTTTCACAGCCCTAGTATTCCTGCAGAAGAACCAAAAAATGCTGATGAACCTTCTAATTCTAATTGCTGCATCATCTCTTAACTAGATAACTGTCGTTTATTGACACAAAAGCTTACTTAGCTCTTGTGTCAAACGTATGTTCCTTATAAACAGTGCTTATTAGGATTTGTTGCGCAATTGTTGGAATAGTAATACTTTAAATTAGATACAAATAGATTAGGCTCATTATCCATTAAAAAGATTGCCTCAGGCTGGGCCTCCATGTAGTTAGAATCCATTAAAATACGTTGATAAAATGAGCCGGCATTAGGGAAAACCCATTTATCGAAAAAAGCCAATAGCTCATCGGGATCCGTAGAAAAAAAATGCTGCCGAATATCGTTTACGAGCTCCGTGCGCAATTCAAGATTGTTATTAAAATAAAAGTTACTGTGATCTTGTCGGTATAAAATTAATGGCCCCTTGGAGGCCTTTTTTGTACCGACATTAATGGTTAAAGCGGCAATCACCCCTTTTGCGCTTTCCACATAAAACTTTGTACCGAGCAAGTCACGGCCATTAAATTCTTTTAAATAAGTTTGTAAATAATCAATTGCGTCATCGTTTAGTGGGTCAAAATAGCTATTAATAGAAAAGTTAACTGCATAATAATTATCGGGATTATAACCACAAAAAATATAGGTATTGTAATAAAACTGGTTAGGCCTTATCTTGTTAATAAAAATTTTATCAATTTCTTTATTTACTTCCGCACAAGTTAAATTCCGATTTTTTATAACGCCATTAATACGTACAATCTGTGTTGGATAATTTTTTCTTGTTATTAAGTTATCTTGTGGTAGCGAATCTGTTTCATTTGAATAGTGGCTTACAATAGTATTTTCAGGGGCTACAGGCATTGAAAATATTATATTTTCTGGTATATCTTTTGGATTGGCGAAGGCTAAAATTGGACTTAAAATAAATGGTGCAATATAATTGTTGACTCGCATAATAAACTCCTGTTTATTTTAAAGTTAACATCCTTGCAATTATTACTGTGCCATTGTAAAAAAAAATAATCAATCAAATACCTATAAAACGCAGCTTACTACGTCATTTTTACAAATTCAGATTTTGATTAAGTGCAACATTTTTGTTTATATAAGTTATCCTTCCCTTTCCTTAAGGCCCACTAAAGTTTTAATCTAATCTCCTATTTTTAAAATCATTAAGCTAGGCCATGCTTCGTTAAATCCAATGACTCAGTGTAAGGAGTTGTAAAAACAGGTTTAAAAAACCTTTCTTTTTCACTCATTTGATGATTTATTTTAAGAATTAAATTCTCACCGTTAAATAAACTTCCCAACATATTTAATATATCTTGCCAAATGGCTACACGCAAATATTTAGGCGCAAAGAACTGATAAGCAATGGCTAATAAACTTTGTGCTTGGCTTAACTTATCCTGTTTTGATAAACGAATTAGTAATGTATTTTTGTAAAATTCATCTAAAAGATCATGATCAAATCTATCAAGATTATCATCATTATTTAATCCTCTTTTAAGCTTATAAAAATCTTTTAAAATTAATAAATCCTTTATTAGATCCAGAGAAAAATTTATTTCTTCCAAACTAGATAGGGTATTTTTAAAAATATGGTCTTGTAACAACTCATGATAAAATCTTTTCATCAACACCATTTCTTGCTCTATATCTATTTTATTTCTTTCTGTTTTATTTGCTTCGTTTTTTAAAACAAGATCTAAATTTTTATCCTTTAATATGTTAGTTAATTCTTTATCTTCTGAATGAAAAATCATATCAGTAAGTGGGGTTGCAAAAATCATACTTTGATATAAGAAAGAATGATTTCCTGTTAAATCTTTTAAGGTACGTAATTTGTCTAAACGCTTAAATAAGATGTTACAAAAATCAATGGCAAAAGGCTGATAACTCGCTTGCTCATCAAACATTACTTTTTCAAATGAAGGGATACCAAGATAAGTTGCTAATTCTTTTTGGACTGACGCTGTCAACAAATCTACTGGCAGCGATTGTAAGGCACTACAAATCATCTCTTGAACTAAATCTTCATCAATTTTTTCTAAAAGATTCGTTGCCTTCTCTGCCATAGCAGGAAATAAGCCTTTAATTTTTTTGTAATTAAAGATATAACCTTTCGAATAAATTTTAAAATTTAACCAGCCCTGATACTCAAACGGATTAAGAATATCGTCATAATAACCAAAATACCGAAATGCAGCGCCCCAATCAATGCGAGCAAATTGTGTGATTAACTGACCCTCAGGCGTTGACTGATGCCTGCAACAAACAACATTGCCGCTATGCACGCTATAATCTCCAAACAGTATGGAAAACATAAGTGCCATGGATAAACCATAATAGGGCGTTAATTTTTTGGTTAGTTGCGCATAACGATTGGAGCCACTTAGCATTTCAATAAGTGGGTTACGATCAGAGCCATCTCTAAACCCTGTGCCAATGATTTTGTGTAATTCAGTAAACTCTATTTTTGGTTGAATTAACCCATAACTGCCATCTTCAAATTGAATCCAATCGGCATCAATTAATGAATCCATGTAACGCGAGGGAATTAAGTGCCTTTTTTTAAATTCTTTTAATAATAAACCTGCTAATAATTCTGTAAATAATTCTTTGAGATCAGTTGGTTTTTTAATAAAATAAACCTGCCCTTCGGAATCTTCGTAAAATCCTTTTATTTGATTTTTACCACCTAAAGTGCCATTCAATTTAGTTAACACTTTCCCTTTATACCTTAGCATAAGCTCTCCTTAGTGTTGCAAGTTAATAATGATTGCTTTAACGCTCTTTTTGGTATTAAACGGTGGTAGAAGTAAAAAATAATTTTAGATAATCAGGTATTCTTTCATCTAGCCAGTAAATAGGCTTACCTGGCGTATTACCACTAATAAACCCTACATGCCCACCTTTTTTACTTAATTCTAAGGTCACACAATCTGGTAATTGCTCAGCAGATGGTATAACTTCAGGTGTCATAAAGGGATCATCTTGTGCATGAATAATTAGTGTTGGGGTAAGAATATTTGGTAAATAATTATAAGAACTTGCCTTACGATAATAATCATGAACATTAGCAAAACCATGTAAAGGTGCCGTGACATGTTCATCAAATGTCCAGAAACAGCGCCATTTTTCTATATTTTGCAAAGCCTCGGGTAAATTATTAGTTAAAATTGCGCGCTTATTACCAAACACATGTTGTAAACGACGTAATAGATGGTTTTGGTAAACACGAGAAAAACCTTGATTAATTCTGTCCGCAACCAATCTTAACTGAAAAGGAACAGATACTGCTACAGCGGTGACTAATAAATCCTGCTTACCAGATTCGCCTAGCCATTTTAATAATACATTGCCACCAAGTGAGATACCTATCGCTGCTTTAAGGCTGTGTGGTTCTGCTTGAGCTAGGCGCTTAACAATAAAATCAAAATCCATGGTATCACCAGAGTGGTACGCGCGAGCCAAACGATTCGGCTCGCCGCTGGATCCACGAAAATGCATTAAGACTGCACGCCAACCACAGTTATTTAATGCCTGCATTAAGCCGCCAGCATAGGGTGATTGCATACTGCCACCTAAACCATGCAATAAAATGACTAAAGGGGCATCAGTGGGCAATCCGTTACTAGCCCAAGCTAAGTCAACAAAATCCCCATCTAATAATTCCACACGCTCTATTTTATCAACAGGGGCTTTGACTTTGCGAGCCAATGTTGGATAAATGGTTTGCGTATGAGCAGAGGGTAACCACCATGCTGGTTTAAAACTACTATTAATTATCATTTATTAAGTATGGTATGCTGGACTAAATTCTTGTACTGCTTCAATCATAACAGCCACTTTCTCAGGCGCTATATCAGGTGTAATGCCATGGCCTAAATTAAATACATGCCCAGACCCATGCCCATAAGAGGCTAAAACTTTTTTTACACTATCGCGCAGGGCAGAATTTTCCTGATTGAGAAGGCTAGGCTCTAAATTTCCCTGTAATGCAACATGATCGCCAACTAAAGCTCTGGCATCAGCTAATTCACAAGTCCAATCGATACTCAACGCATCACAACCAGTCGCCGCCATTTCCTTCAACCATTTCCCTCCCCCTTTAGTAAATAAAATAATGGGGATCTGTGGGTAATGCTTTTTAAAGGATGTAACAATTTGCTGCATGTAGTTCAGAGAAAATAATTGATATTGTTCGGTCGTTAATAGCCCACCCCAGGTATCAAAAATCATGACAACATTCACACCTGCCAACGCTTGTGCAAGTAAATACTCAGTTACCGCTTGCGCAAGCTTGGCTAACAAAGTATGAGCACTCTTAGGTTGACTATTAATTAATGCCATCATTCGGTTAAAGTTACGGCTACTTTTACCTTCAACCATGTAACAAGCTAGAGTCCAGGGGCTGCCAGAAAAACCAATTAAGGGTAAATCAGTAGGCATTTCGCGCCGAATTAATTTGATTGCCTCCATCACATAAGCTAAATCATGCTCTGTCTTAGGGACGTTTACTTCTTCAATCGCTTGTATTGAATGGAGTGGCTTATGAAAACAAGGCCCCTCACCTTCTACAAAATAAAGACCTAATCCCATCGCATCAGGAATAGTTAAAATATCTGAAAATACAATAGCTGCATCCAAGGGAAAGCGCCGTAAGGGCTGTAAGGTGACTTCGCAGGCTAATTCAGCATTCTTACATAAACTTAAAAAATCCCCGGCCTGGGCACGTACTTGGCGATATTCAGGGAGATAGCGCCCTGCTTGCCGCATTAACCAAACAGGTGTACGAGGTATAGGTTCACGCCGTAGCGCTCTTATTAAAAGAGAATTAGTAACATCAATCATATCTATCCAATATAAAAAAATTTATTCTATCATCACTTTGATAAGGGATAAAAATAATTGCTTAAATAATGTGAGTTCGGTACAAAAACGATAGCGTAAAGTTTGGATCGCTAAATGAACGCCCTATAAAATACTTAGCTTTCATTACCCTCGCACAACATCCTTGGATACCGCGGTCAAGCAATGTAGCCTGGGTGAAACGAAGTGCAACCCGGGTTCCGGCCCTCTGGGCCTGCACCCAGGCTACATGATAATTCACAAAATGCCATGGCTTGACCGGTATCCATGGTTTTTGCAGTATCATTAATTTCAATGCTGACTAAGGGCGAATAGAACAATTAGTGTCTGTATTTAGTGGCTCTATTGAATGTAAGTCAATAAATTCTAATCGTCTAGCCAATGAACCTTTAGGATCAAAACCTGGATGGCACCTAGCATGTGCTCTTAAATTAGCAAGAACATGTTCAAGGGCTATACCTTCTTCAATCTGCTCAATTGCCTTTTTTACTATAACATGATGATGCCTAGCCCAATGGCCAGTAATAAATAGCTGGAACTGAGGAGAAGGGTAAGTTAGTTTAGAATAATCATTAAGTATAGCTAGTGTATTGTCTTTAAAGCTATTTGCCTCATTCCATAAATGCTGATACCGCTTGTTAAGAACAGTTAGGCGAGTTTGTTTGATAATGTCTAGTATACCCATGTCAGCTAAAAATTTTTGTTGCTGTAAAGTAAAAACATTAGGCTGGTTCTCAATATAGTCTTTTAACTCCTTATAAGCATTTTGCAAATAATTGGGAGGTTGTGCCTGTAAAAAGCTATCAATTTCTGCGTCTTTAAGATCAGTAAGCATTGCTAATGCTACAACTAATTTTAAAAAAAGATTAGCTTGGTTAATCGTTGCTAGTGTTTTTTCTACATCAATCACATAGCGTGTATAGGGGCAAAGAATTTGATTTAAGCTTAATATTTCTCCCTTAGTAGAGAGTAATTTTTTTCTATTTTCTTCTATGATTCCTGTTTGTAACAGAATAAGCTCTTCTAAGAAGGCGCTAATAGGATGATGCTCAATAGTTGCAGTATTGCCTTCATACCTTTGCCGATTACGTACTATTTCATGAATACGAACAATGTAATTACGAATGAAATTAAATTCACTAAACCAGTTAATTGGCTGGAGAGTAATAGATAAATTGAGGGGCAGATTGATTAATAAAAAAAGAGTAACATCCAACCGTTGACAGACCGTGGTAAGGCTCATACCGTTAAGATTTTTTTCTACCATTAAGAGTAGGAGCTCCTTATAAACTGCCTCTTCTTCATTACGAGGTGTATGCTGGGCTAGCGCTAATTTAATAAATGACTTATCTTCCAGCCCTTGTGTATATAAATGACGGCTTGTTTTTAGTAGATGTTGTAAACTTATTAATGTTTGTTTAGAAAATATACGCACATTAGGAAGGTGCTCACCGTAATAAATAAATACAGGATCATTAGGGATAACAAGACTAATGGGATCACAAATATTAGATATTTGTTCGCTCACTGACTTCTTCTGCATGAGCGGTAAATTAACTTTGCTAAACATATTTTAACCTTCTCTTTTATTACTTAACTCAGCAGTTTAAGAGAGCTCAATAATATTATTTTGATAATGTGTCTTATACCATAAATTATTATTCCATTAAAAAAGTTAATTGTTCTTTATTGCTCTAGCGATAATGAATTGCTATGCTAATTTTTTTTAAGCGGATAGATGAAATGGATCATATTGAAATCTCAGGCCTGACCGTTGCCACAAAAGTTGGTGTACATAATTGGGAAAAACGCATTATACAGCGTTTATTATTAAATATTTCTATCCCATCTGATTTTACTGATTGCGCCGATGATCTTAATAAAACAATCGATTATTCTAAATTAGCAGAGCTAGTGACCACCTTCATTGAATCTAATTCATTTAATTTAATTGAAACAATTGCAGATAGTGTCGCCCAGTTAATTAAAAAAGAATTTAATCTAAGCCAGGTGAGTGTTAGTGTTAGTAAGCCACATGCTATTAAAAACGCCAACGATGTACGAGTATGTGTTACCCGCTAAGCTTCTAATTTACGGGTAATCCCTAATTAACCTATTTAAAATATAATTGAATAGTTAGACCACAAAGCCATTCGACACGATTTCTTCAGCAATGTCTGGCCTTTGGTTAATATTGTTTTTAACACACTTGTCAAAAATGAAGCTTCTATGATTTAGCTCTTCACTAATCACAGGTCTATCAGTTATTAAGGCCTGAGCACTTAAGTCTTCTTTACTGGTTAAACTAGGCTCATCGTTAGTTACTGAGTGACCTTGTTCAGACAACAAAGAAGTTGCAAATAATATAGCGAAAGTACTTAATAAGCCAATTGCAGATAACGTGCACACACTACTAAACGCGGCAACAGCGGTGGTAAATGCAATCATTGGTAATGCCAAGCCACCTGTGGCAATAGTGGCGGCTAAAACGCTGCAAATAAGCAAGGTACTTGCACCTAGTAATAAACCGATTGATAAATTCGAGCCCAAGAGTTTTTTAGGCCATGAAACAGCGTCATCAAGCGTATTGTCAATAACAAGCTGGGTTCGATAAGAATTAAATAAAACAAAAAGCGTTGTTGATAGCATGATACCCATAGGAATTAATGGGGAAACAGCGATACCAGCTATAGAAAAACTAATAATAAACGCTAAAAAAGCAAGGGTACTATAAATTAAAATGCCTTGATTTTGAGCGATATTTTGCTTTAGAGAACGATTTAATTGATTATGTTTAAATAAATAATCTAATGAGCCATTTAAACAGATGTCCGTAAAAAAGGCTGTTTTATCACTTGACTCCATCGCACAACTTAATGGTGCAACGCGACAACAAGGTGCATCATTTAAGCCATCACCGACAAAACAGACTCCTTTTGGATTAATGCCAGGCGTATTTATAAGATTAGTTAAAAATAATTCTTTGTCTTTTGGTGTTTGACCTGCGTGTATATCCTCTTCGGCAAAAACAGAATTAATCTGCTTATTAAATCCTATAGCTGATAGGTAATTATCGCCTGTTAACATAATTATTTTCTTGCCCTCGCTCTTTAAGCGGGCAAGTGCTTCTACAATACCTTTTCTTACCTCATGTTTAATATAAATAACCCCTTTATAGACACCATCTTCGGCGACATAAACCGCTGAAAAACCTTGTTCAATTTTTGAGTTATTAATTTCTGGAAGTAGAATGTTATTATTTTTTAGATAGGCAGCACTCCCTATCTGAATTACTTTTTCTTGTACACGTGCCGTGAACCCACGATTTTTCTCATCTATTTTGCAGTCTTTAATTTCATCAAAAAGGACTTGCCCTGTTGCATTTACTTCATAATGCTTTTTAATTGCTTTTGCCAAAGGATGCTCTCTACCATAGGCTTTTTCTAATAAATAAATTCTTTGCCACAGTGGCGAATTTATAGGAATATCAGAAGATTCAACGACTGAGTTGCCTGTAGTTAACGTTCCTGTTTTATCAAATACAATCGTATGTATTTCATCTGATTGCGTACTTAATAAACTTTCATCACGCAAATGAATTCCTTTTTTACTGCGGTAAAATATGCTGAGTAAGCTTGGTAGTTGATGAGCAATCGTAATAGTGCATGGGCATAATGAAAACAAGAAGCCAATGACGTTTGGTAGAATGAAGGGTAGCAAACCAAAGGCAGCAGGCGTGACTATAGCCCCGATAAGACCAATAATAATTAAAGCAGTATAGAGGTAGGCAAATTGAGGTACTGCGGCTGGGGTAGACGTATTTCTAGCGCGGTTTGCACGAAGTAGCAAATTATTAACTGTGCTATTATAAGCAGCCTTGGTCGCATATACGGTGACTGCTTGGCCAAGATTAACTGCACCTGCAGGAATGTTCTGCCACAGCTGCTTGCTTTGTTGCGGCTCCCCTGTTAAAAGGGAAGCATCAATAATTGTGTTGCCCTGAATTAAAATACAATCCACCGGAAAGCACTCGCCCGGCTTAACCTCAATAATCATGCCTTTTGTTAATAATTTTTTCTGTTCTTCTCTTGTTTCTGCTGTGGTTAATATTTTTTGAATGAACGATGCCTTGTCATCATCTCCCTCATTTAAAGGAACAGCCTCAGAAACAATTTGACTTTGCTGGTTAAGGATGACATTCATATGAGATTGAAGCGCTAATTCATCCATTTCTGATAATTGGTAACAGCGGTATTTTTCAGCCATTTGTGGGAATAAGGTTTTTATCCCCTTTAATTGTATTTTTTTAGATTTTTCAAAAATCAGGCGTTTAAGTTCATCCATACCATTGATGCACGTTATTAACATAATTGGCATCATAAAATTCATAAAGATCATGGAAAAACTGCTGGCTAAAGGCATACTTATACTGTGAAAGAGTGTATGTGCTAATGATAAAAACCAACCAAGGCTAATGGTAGTCGACATATTAACTACGTTTTTAGTACGTAAATTACGAAAAAAGTTAATCAAATAGTCGCGTGCGGTAAATGCGGTGGTTAAAAAAGAAAATGCCGTCAAACCAACCGTCAATAAAATTGAAGGTGGGAAAATAAGAGCCAGAGTAGTAACCGCCCCCAGAGCAATAAGGTTGATTAATATATTTATCCAATTAGTCTTATTGTGTAGATTATTTTGCTGCTCTTTTGGATTATCAATGACTTCAAATGCGATGTCTTCTTTAATCTTGGCTGACAAAATGGTGTGAAAATTGTCTGCTTTAAAAAAATTATCTGCCTCACTCTGAATAGTGATTGTGTAGTAGTGAGTACCTAAAACGCTAGGCTCAGAGTAAATAATAAGCTTGGCATCGGCAGGAAGGAGTTTTGTTTCAATACACTCATCAATACACGAATGAAGAAGGGTTTCAATGGTACTGCCACAATTTTCAGGACACATAATGCCAGAAACAAGAAAAGAATCTTGAAAGATAATCTTTTTTTTCATAGGAAAAATAACCAAATAGAAAACGCTCTACTTTAAAATACTTCGTATATAATTACCACCGAAAAGAAGCGCCGCTACTTGCTTTATCTGTTCAGCCTAGATTTAATGAAATGACTTACCAAATGATAGAAAGCAATGTCCGTGGATTAGCAAGGGGTTACTAGACATCAATTTTGCGAATCATGCCTTTCATACGTTCACTCCTTGCCACAGCAAGCTGTGCTTTTTCTGCTTCAGCCCGGGATGGGAAAGGCCCAACCACTACTCGATACCAATTGATGTTCTCTTTTAAAAAAGGAGAGATCGCAACATCAAAACCACGCAATACTAAAGAAGCTTTTAAGTGTTCCGCATCTTGACGCTTATTAAAAGCAGCAATTTGAATTAAAAATGCCTCTTTCGCATGGCGATTAGTCGGCATTATCGGTTTATTATCAACTGAATTGAGCAGCTGTCGGCTTTGCTGGGTAGTTGCCTGGGCTAACGAACTAGCACCTCGCTGATTAAATGCAGGTTGCGGCAAAGTGGGTTGAGCCGTCGTAGCCCCTTGTACAGCAGCCCCTTGCGTCGCTAAATTAGTTGAAGATAAGGGCGATGACACCGTTTGACGAGAAGACTTACTATTTGCCATGACACGATTACTTGGCATGGGTGGCGAGTTATCTTTCGCTAAAAGTGTGTAAAATTCAAATTTTGGCTTAACAGACTGGTGTTTTACTACTTTTTTTACTTCAGAAGGCTTGTCACTATTTAAAACATTTTTATTAACCCACGTGGTTAAGCTTGTAAAATCAAATACGGTTGCAGTTAAATAACCGCATAAAAAAGAAGTCAGCAGCATCACTAATTGTTTAGGCACATTACTGCGCTGCCTAACATGTCTTTTTCTAACATAATCCTTTGCCATCACATGCTCTCAGGGGTTGAAACACCTAATAATTGTAATCCATTTCTTAACACCTGCCGTACCGCACTAAGTAAGCACAGGCGGGCGTTACGTATTGATTCATCGTCACATAATAAAATTATTGCATTGTAATAGCTATGTAAACCATTAGCTAGTTCTCGTAAATAATAAGCTAATTGATGAGGTTCGCAATTAGACGCTGCTAAGTTAATGGTTTCTGGGTAACGACTTAAAAGAGTTAATAACGCGATTTCAGCAGGCTCAGCCAATTGATTAACACCTTGTAATCCTTGCTCCATATTAAAAGTATGCCCTCTTTCTTGTAACTGACGAAAAACACTGCAGATGCGTGCATGAGCATATTGAATGTAATAAACTGGATTTTCATTGGATTTCGACTTCGCTAAATCAAGATCAAAATCCATGTGTTGTTCTGGTTTGCGCATCACATAAAAAAAGCGCGCTGCATCATTACCAACTTCTTCGCGCAACTCCCTTAATGTTACAAATGAGCCGCTACGGGTAGACATTTGCATGCGTTCGCCACCACGATATAAAATAGCAAACTGCACCAACATAACATCTAACGCCTGCTCATCATGGCCTAATGCCGTCACAGCAGCACGTACTCGGGTAACATAGCCGTGATGATCAGCGCCAAAAATATCAATCACCCGGTCAAAGCCTCGATTATATTTGTCCCAGTGATAAGCAACATCTGACGCAAAGTAGGTTGTTTGTCCATTGGCTCGAATTAGTACTCGGTCTTTTTCATCACCAAACTCACGTGCTTTAAACCATAAAGCGCCCTCATCTTCATAGGTATGATCTGACTGCTTTAGAGTATTAATTCCTTTTTCAATTGCTTTACCCTCTAGCAATGAGCGCTCAGAAAACCAACAATCAAAATGCACACCGAACTCATCTAAATCATCTTTAATATCAGCAAGGACACAATCAAGCGCCTGCTTGTGAAATAAGTTAAAACCTGAAATACCTAATAATGATTTCATTCGTGCGATGATGGCATCAATATAAATTTCTTTATCGCCACCCTGCGGCTCATCAGGCGGTAACTCTTGGCTAATCACTGACCACGGATAACTGTATTGGCGATCATGGTTATGGAGAAAGTCTTTGGCAATATCTTGCACATAGCTACCGCGATAAGCATTAGTAGGAAATACAATGTCCTCGCCTGTTAACGCCACATACCGAAGCCATACGCTGGCAGCCAAAATATCCATTTGTCGGCCAGCATCATTGACATAATATTCGCAACTAACATGGTAGCCTGCCGCTTTTAAGATATTAGCTAAGGTCGCTCCGAAAGCCGCGCCACGGCCATGACCAACATGTAGTGGGCCAGTTGGGTTTGCCGACACAAATTCAAGAATAATTTTTTTATTTTGGCCAAGATTAGAGCAGCCAAATCGGTCTTGCTCTTTTAAGATGTGAGCAATTATTTCTAATAACGTGTCATTGCGTAGAAAAAAGTTAATAAATCCGGGACCTGCAATTTCTATGCGCTCAACCGACGGATGGGGAGCAACTGTATTAATAATCAAATCAGCGATCTGTCTTGGGGATTTTTGGCAAGGTTTTGCTAATAATAAAGCTAAATTGGTAGCAAAATCACCATGACTAATCTCTTTAGTACGATCAACCTTAATATCGATAGCCAGATCGGTAGGAAGGATATTTTGCGCTTTAAGCTTAGCGAGCGCATCTGTCAATAACTGTTCGACAATGTACTTCATTAGATTTTTCGTTTATCAAAAGGCAACTATTATGCGCTTTTTCATGCCAGAAGCAAAGCTTTACTAATTAATCTAATTGCTCATTACTATTTTAGGTAAAGATTTGTATTTTCTACTCCTCAACTGGCAATTTCTCATAGGCTTTTCTAATGTAACCATCTTGCGATAAGATAATCGCAATCGGTCTCGTTTTATCAAAATGAGCAAAGACAATCATCATCATGACCGTAATTGGTACAGCCAGAAACATCCCTAATACACCCCAGATTGCTCCCCAGAGTGCTAATGAAAATAAAATAATCAGAGGGCTTAAATTTAAAGACTTCCCTAAATACTTTGGTTCAAGGTAATTGCCAATAATAAAATGAATAAATACAAACCCTATGGAAATAATTAAAAAGGGCAACCAGTTATCAAATTGGATCATCGCTAATAGAGCGGGAAAAACGGTGGCAATAATAGCGCCAATATTAGGAATAAAATTTAAGAAAAAAATAAGCAGTGCCCAAAACTCCGCAAAATCTAAACCAACTATTTTCATTAATACCCAACTGGTAAGTGCTGTTATCACACTTAGAAGGGTTTTTATACCTAAGTAAGTCTGGGTATCGTGTACGATATGATTAATAATATTATCTACAATTTCCCGATGTTCCGTTTGTGGAAAAAGCGCATCCATTTTTTGCCTCAAAAAATGTTGCTCAACAAATAAGAAAACAACATATAACGTAATAAGAACAGCTGAGCCTGTCACGGTAGTAAAGACAGAATAGACACCAACTAATAAATTTTGCACGCTAAGATTTTTAATAAAACTATCAAAGCGAGCTAACATTTTAATATGAAAAAAATCATCGATACCTTTAAAAATTCCCATTAAATTTTCTTGATAGCGGGGAGCTGCATCAATTACTTCTATGACATTATTAGAAATAATGTTGACTAAAATCATCACTAGTAAAGTAACTACTAGTAGAGACAGTACCATCCTAAGCCAGCTTGGTAAGCGCACGCCGAACACAGGAATATGCTGCATCGACACATTAATTGTATTGAGTAAGTTCCAAATAAAAATGGCTAAAACAAGTGGGATAAGTAAACCGCTGCCGACAATTAATAAAAATCCAATCAAACAGACTAAAACAGTACCTGCAGCAAAGGTAACAGTACGATTCATCCCCTAACTCCCCTAATTTTCACTTTCCAATTCAACACTTGCCCCATTTCCTGCTATTATTCTTTCTTTTATCTTAATTATCATAACGTGCTGTCTCAATCTTGTGAAATATTACCGGGCGTCGGGCCTGCATTAGTCGATAAGCTTAGTCGATGCGGTATTAAAACGATTGGCGATCTTATCTTTCATCTTCCCTATCGTTATCAAGATAGAACACGCATTACCCCTATTCAAGACCTACGTCCCAATGAATACTGTGTTATCGTCGGACAAATTTGCAAAATTGAAGTTAAATATGGCAAACGAACGATGCTTGATTGTTATGTCCAGGATAAAACAAGTGGACTCTTAAGGCTACGCTTTTTTCATTTTAATAAGCAACAATTACATACTCTTAAAACGAATACATGGTTACGTGCTTTTGGTGAAGTACGCGAATTTGCTAATCAATTTGCAATGATTCATCCCGAATATCGAATTTTAGCCAATGAACAAGATATTACAGTTGATGAAACACTAACGCCTATTTACCCAACCACTGAAGGATTAACGCAAAGTCGATTGCGGCAATTAATTAAGCTAACCTTAACAGAATACCAATTAGACCTAGAACAGTTAGAATGGATGTCGCATGAGCAATTGCAAGCTTATACTTTTCCTTCTTTAGCTAAAGCCATTACTTTTCTTCATAATCCCTCACCCGATACCACAATGAATACCCTTGAAGAAGGAACTCATCCTGCGTTACAGCGCATGATTTTTGATGAATTACTTGCGCAGCGCCTAAGCATGCAATTTGCCAGACAATATCGCAGTCAGTTTTATGCACCCTCTTTATTATTAGATGAAGCATTAATTAACCAATTTATTAGCCAACTCCCCTTTAAACTTACCGAAGCTCAACTGCGTGTCAGCCAAGAAATTAGCCAAGATTTAGTAAAAGATAAACCGATGCTGCGGTTAATTCAGGGCGATGTTGGTTGTGGGAAAACAACAGTCGCAGCCTTAGCTGCTTTACAAGCGATTGGGCAAGGTTATCAAGTTGCCCTAATGGCGCCTACAGATTTATTAAGTGAGCAACATGCCCTTAATTTACAAAAATGGTTTGCACCACTAGGCATTAAATGTGCCCGCCTAAGTGGAAAAATGAAGCTAAAAGAGAGGCGAGAAATCTTAGGGCAATTAGTAGCCCACGACTGTCAACTGGTAATAGGTACCCATGCCTTATTTCAAGAAGGTGTTGAATTTAGTCGCTTAGGGTTAATTATTATTGATGAGCAACACCGCTTTGGCGTAGAACAACGGCTACTCTTGCAGCAAAAAGGCCAATACGATCAATGCATTCCTCATCAATTATTAATGACAGCAACACCTATTCCAAGAACACTGGCAATGACACAATTTGCTCACCTAGATATTTCTATCATTGACACCTTACCTCCAGGCCGCGTTCCCGTGCATACGGCAGTCGTTAATCAAGCCAAACGTGATCAAATTATAGAGCGCTTGCAAACAGCAATTGCTAAAGGAATGCAGGCTTATTGGGTCTGCACGCTTATCGAAGAGTCTGAGAAACTGCAATGTACTGCAGCTAGCCTAACTGCTAAAACACTACAAGAGCAATTGCCTGATGTACGTGTAGGCTTAGTCCATGGCAAAATGAAAGCCCTTGAGAAAGAAGCTGTCATGGGCGCGTTTAAAGAAGGGGAATTAAATTTATTAGTGGCAACCACAGTTATTGAAGTTGGTGTGGATGTGCCGAATGCAAGTTTAATGATTATTGAAAATGCAGAGCGCTTAGGCCTTTCGCAACTTCACCAACTACGAGGCCGCGTCGGCAGAGGCAATAATCAATCTTATTGCTTACTCCTTTATCAATCGCCCCTATCAGAACTTGGCGCTGAGCGCTTACAAATTATGCGCGCTACGTCAGATGGCTTTGTCATCGCTGAAAAAGATTTACAATTGCGGGGTGCCGGCGAATTTTTAGGCACCAAACAAACAGGATATCGCCAATTTAAAATTGCCAACCTTCATCGCGATCATGCATTGCTGCCTCAAGTATCGAATTGCAGTAATCATTTAATCAATCATGATCCAGAGAAAGCTCGCCTAATTGCAGAGCGCTGGCTAGGCGAATTCGAGCAATTTTTACAAAGTTAATTGCATATATTTTCTAGTTAAGCATTTGATTATGTAAAAAATAATTCTTAATAAAGATTGGTTTATTTTATTACATAAAAAGTCAAGACTAGACTTTATTTTTTTCTCTGTTACTATAGCGAGCCTTTCTTCTGCCCGCTTTCTTATCCTGTGGATAAGTGCTCTGCTTTTTTTCTCTAAGCGATTCTTTTGTTAACACACTTTTTAAGCAAAAGCCTGACTGAGCATAGCTTATTAGGTTTTCAATTATTTATCTCACTAATTTTTTTATCCACAAAAACTGTGGATAACCCTGTGCATAGGAGACTAAAACCCTTATAAATACGATCCTTAGCATGGTGGTTTACTTATTATCAATGTTGCATTTAGAAAAATTTTGGCAATATGCATGGCTAAAACTTTTTATTTAAGTAAAGGCAACTGTGCATCTTTTTTAGCACTAGCATAGCCAATTATGCTAAAGTTTGGCGGGAAAGATAATCCAGAAGCTACTATTAAGTCTACATCATTAAAATGACTTGATTTAAGGTAGGTAATAGGTAATATGCGCCTAATACTTGATTACCAATTTACAAACGCTTATGAGGATAAGCAATGTCAGATCGCTATCAGCAAGCTAAACGAGTGACTTTAATTGGGGCTATTATTAATGCCTTACTTGGGGTAATTAAGCTTATTGGTGGAATTGTTTACCACTCCCATGCGCTTACCGCTGATGGGATACATTCTTTTTCTGATTTAATTACCGATGTCATGGTGATCTTTGCTTCTAAGTTCGGTAGCCAACATGCAGATAGCTCCCACCCTTATGGCCATCAACGAATTGAAACCGCGGCAACCTTATTACTTGCACTACTATTGGCCCTAACAGGTTTTGGTATCGCTTGGGACGCTATTGATGAGATAATTCAAGGGTTTCATAATATCCCTGCTAAGATAACTTTATTTATCGCTCTCTTCTCTGTTTTTTTAAATGAAATCCTCTTTCATTACACGCGTTTTATCGGCCAACAAATTCAATCGTCTCTTATTATTGCTAATGCTTGGCATCATCGCTCGGATGCTGCCGCTTCGTTAATTGTTACTATTGGTATTATTGGCAGCTTCATGGGTTTTCCTTATTTAGATGCAGTGGCTGCTATTGTTGTGGGCTTAATGATTATTAAAATGGGCTTAAATTATGGTTGGAGCAGCGTTAAAGAACTAGTTGATACCGCCATAGAGCCTGAGCTTCTTGAAGAAATCAGAAAGATTATCCAACAAGTTGATGGGGTTCAACGCATTCATCAGTTACGTAGCCGCTCAATGGGTGAGAATATTTTAATTGATGTCCATGTGTTAGTGTCGCCTTTTATTTCGGTGTCAGAGGGCCATTTTATTGCCCAACACGTTCATCATCTCCTAATGAAGCAATTTAAACGTATTAATGATGTGATGGTTCATGTTGATCCAGAAGATGATGAAGTGAATTGCCCATCGCTCCATTTGCCAAGCCGCAAAACGTTAGAAAATACGTTATTAAATTTATGCAAGCAGCAGTTTCCGAGAATCCAAGATTGGACGTTGCATTATCTAGACGGTAAAATGCGGATTGACTTAATTCATCACTATTCACATGAACAATTAAATGAATTAACCGGCTTTCTTAAAGCCCAATTACCAAAGTATCCTTTTATTATGCAGATTTATTTATTTTATGACGATAAATTTATTGCCAATAGCTAACCTTACCTTCTATTATTCAGCCTTTATAAATGCTTAGGCTTTGGATGAGAGATAAAGATGACAATTGCTACTAGTTTAAAATTAATCTTTGGCTTAGCAATAGTCGCGGTTATTCTTTTAGCAGGATGGTATCCTTTTAAGAAAAGATATCGCCATGCCGAAGAACATATTGATTTTCCCATTGGCGAAACACTTGCTACTGGTATTTTCTTAGGCGCAGGGCTCATGCATATGCTGCCTGATGCTAATCATTTATTTAATGAGATGGGTTATCATTATCCATTTGCCTACATTATTACTGGTATTATCTTTCTCTTCTTTTTATGGTTTGAGCATTTAGGCAAAGAACTTTATCACCATCATGACGCCAATCATCCTGCCTTTGCTATCCTTGCTTGGGCAATGTTATCTATTCATTCCTTAATGCTAGGTGCAGCCCTAGGCCTTAATTCAAGTAATTCCTTAATCATTATGCTCTTTTTAGCTATTATTACCCATAAATGGGCTGAGAGCTTTGCCATTGCTATTCAATTAAATAAGAGCTCCCTTAGCATAACAAAACGCTTAATCTTCTTTTTAAGCTTTACTATGATGACGCCTATAGGTATTTTCATAGGCTGGTATTTCGGTCGCGGCATCGAGACCCACTCATTATTTGATCCAATTTTAATTGCAGCCTCTGCTGGTACCTTTCTTTATTTAGGCACATTGCATGGGCTTGAGAAATGTGTGATGGTAGAACGTTGTTGTAATCTGCGTGATTTCAGTTTCGTTATCATTGGCTTCTTACTTATGGCGTCCGTTGCTATTTATGTCTAAATTTTTTAACATAAAAACCATTAATTTTAGCGTCTAGCTCGACTGCAAGACAGCATTTACTTTAGTTTATTGGTACTCTTCAATCTTTAGGGATTGCCACGATCTACTAATTATGAGTATATAATAATAAAAAGTGCAGCTTCAAGGATGGTTATGAGCCGACCAAAATTAGAAAAGAGTAAACATCATAAAGAGGCAATTAGCCTTATTAATCAGCCTGAGAAACCGCTACGTGCAAAACAGCATTATGATAGGATAGCTTGCGTATTCCAAGGTGGAGGATCATTAGGTGCCTATCAAGTAGGGGCTTACCGCGCTATTCGTGAGCGAGGTTATTTACCAAATTACCTAACAGGTGTTTCCATTGGCGCAATCAATTGCGCGATTATTGCTGGCAATCCCCCTGAAACCCAGATAGATAAATTAATGAGCTTCTGGGAGTCAATAACCCCTAAACTATTAGTAGATAATTTTTTTGACTTTAATGCGAACGACTTTACGCACCATTTGCATAATCATATGGGCGCAATGTACTCTATTTTTTGCGGGCTAGATGGCTTTTTTAAGCCGCGCATAATGCCTCCTGGCCCACTGACACACAATATGCCTGATGAATTAAGTTATTATGATACCTCTGAACTACGCAGCAATTTAGAGGAGCATATTGATTTTGATAGGATCAATAATAATAAAAAAGTCACGTTATGCCTTGGTGCAGTTAATATTACTTCAGGCCAAATGATATTTTTTAATAATCAAAAATGCCCAATTACGGTTGAACATGTGATGGCTAGTGGCGCACTTCCCCCAGGATTTCCTGCGATAAAAATTGGCGAAGATTATTATTGGGATGGCGGTATTTATGCAAATACGCCTCTAGTGACTGTGTTGGATGCCTTACCTCAACTTGATACACTGTGCTTTGTCGTGGATTGCTTTAGCTTACAAGGTCAGTTACCACAAACCATGGATCAAATTGAAGAACGGCAAAAAGATATCCGTTATGCCAGCCATTCCCGGCGCTTAACAAATGTTTATACAGTTAAACAAAACCTACAAGCAGCCATTCAATTTTTAGGTGATAAACTGTCTAAAGAAGCTAAAGAAGATCCTGAAGTACAACAGATTTTAAAATTAGGTCATCGTAAACGCTTAAGCATCGTACACATTATTCATCAAACTGGCCCTTACTCCCATTCATTTAAAGATTATAATTTTATTGAAGATGTGATCAAATTACGAATGGATAAAGGCTATCGAGACGCCAACGAAGTACTAGATAAGCCTACGTGGGAAAAGCAATCTGATAAAACGCTTACTTGTTCTATATATGGTGTTCGACCTGACTATTTTGATCAACATTAAGTAGACTTCTTGCCTAAGCAATTAGGCAAGAAGCTTATTGCTTATAGCTTAACAAGCACCTCTTGCAAATGTTTTACAGGTTCAACTTCAATTAAATTCTGCTTAGGCTTAGGTGCATTAGCAAAGGGGATAATTGCCCGTTTAAACCCATGTTTTGCAGCTTCTCGTAATCGTTCTTGCCCACTTTGTACCGGTCGTATTTCCCCAGCCAGTCCAATTTCACCAAAAATAATGGTCTCTGAGTCAAATACTCGATTACGTAGACTTGATACCACAGCAGCTAATAAGGCTAAATCGCTGCCTGTTTCAGTCACTTTCACGCCACCGACTACATTGATAAACACATCTTGATCAAATGTGGCTATACCACCGTGCCTATGTAACACAGCTAACAAAATAGCTAAACGATTATGCTCAAGGCCTGCCGTTACACGTTTTGGTTGCTGCCCATGTGCTTCGTCAACTAGTGCTTGTACTTCAACTAACATGGGCCTTGAGCCTTCCCAAGTGACCATGACAGCACTTCCTGGCGTGGGCTCAGGTTGCTTGGATAAAAAGATAGCTGACGGATTAGCAACCTCTTTTAACCCGCGATCAGTCATCGCAAAAATACCTAATTCATTAACAGCACCAAATCGGTTTTTAATTGCTCTTATGACTCGAAAGCGACTATCACTTTGGCCTTCAAAATATAAAACACTATCAACCATATGCTCTAATACCCGCGGCCCAGCAATCGCACCTTCTTTCGTGACATGTCCTACTAAAAACACCGCAGTCTGAGTCATCTTAGCAAATCTAACCAATTGCGCGGCTGATTCCCTTACCTGCCCTACCCCACCAGGCGCTGAGCTAATCGCTTCGGTATAGATGGTTTGAATAGAATCAATCACCATAACCTTAGGTAATTCTTTCTGGGCATGATTAATAATTGCTTCAACTTGCGTTTCTGCTAATAAGCGTAAATTAGCTGTTGGCAATTGTAAGCGTTTAGCCCGCATCGCTACTTGCTGTAACGATTCTTCCCCCGTCACATAAAGAATTTTTTCATGTTGTGATAAATTGGCAAGTGTTTGTAATAGCAAAGTTGACTTTCCGATACCCGGATCGCCCCCAATTAAAACAACCGAGCCTTCCACAAGCCCTCCGCCTAGCACGCGATTAAGTTCAGATAAGCCGCAATCCATGCGTACTTCATGATCAATGAGGACATCTTCAATCGAGGTGATAGCCGATCGTTGATTAGCATAATTGCTAAAGCGCGCGTTTTTTTCAGGTTTAATGGTATTTTCTTCAATAATTGAATTCCAAGCTCCACACTGGCTGCAGTGGCCTGCCCACTGAGAAAACGTACAAGCACATTGGCTACATATAAAACGAGTTTTTGTTTTCATAATATTAATGCTAATTTCTTGTTAACAAGGTATTTAACTTCTACAATTTATGCATACTACACTTACCCTTACTGATGTTGCAAATGACTATTCAATCTTTTAAATGGGCGGTAATTGGTGCAGGTCCAGCAGGCATTGCAGCAGTCGGTAAATTAATTGATTCAAGCGTTAAACCGAAAGATATCTTATGGCTTGATCCTTATTTTAACGTAGGCGACTTAGGTAGGCTTTGGCCAAATGTCTCTAGTAATACAGTTGTTAGTAAATTTACCGATTTTCTTTATGCATCACCTGCGTTTAATTACGAAGCTAACGCCCGCCAGTTTACTATCCATACCTTACCGAGTCATCAAACGTGCCTTTTAAAGGAAATTGTTGAGCCATTGCAATGGATTACCAATGAACTACGTACTAAGGTTCGCAGCAAAGAAACCACTGTTCAGCACTTAAACATGACTAATAAAAAGTGGGTATTATCCCAAGATTCGCAACACTACACAGCAAATCAGGTGATTTTAGCCACAGGCTCAGTCCCTTCGACCTTAACTTATCCCGATGTTACGAGCTTACCTTTCGACATAGCCATTGATAAACAACGTTTAGCGCAGGTTATTAATCTTAATGAAACCTATGGCGTTTTTGGTTCCTCTCATTCAGCCTTTATTATTATACGCAATTTGGTGGAATTAGGGGCAAAAAAGGTGATTAATTTTTACCGTTCACCTTGTCGCTATGCCATTGATATGGGTGATTGGACTTTGTTTGATAACACAGGTTTAAAAGGCGACACCGCGACTTGGGTTCGTGATCATATTGACGGTACGCTACCTAAAAATTTAATTCGGGTTAATCTATTAGAGCAAGACATACATCAACCGCTGGCTTTATGTGATCAGGTCATTTATGCCGTTGGCTTTGAGCGCCGTAATTCAATAACCATTGAAAATTTTAAACATATGTCCTATGACACGCATACAGGTATCATTGCGCCCGGCCTCTTTGGCTTAGGTATAGCCTATCCTGAATTAAAAGCTGATCCGTTTGGTATCGTAGAATCGCAAGTTGGCCTGTGGAAATTTATGCGCTACTTAAATGAAGTGATGCCTGTGTGGCTTAAGTACCGTCTTAGTTAAGGCTAGAAATATCCCTTTCTGCTATTGATGAACTTAATAAAAAAATCACATTCTGCTTCAACACCTTACACTTAAATTAATTTTAGTTCATTTAATAAACAAACTAGTAGATATAAAATAAATCTAAATGATTAAATAATTTACAATAAGATAAATTTATTATAAAATATTCTTATTTGTATATTTTTAAAACTATATGTCTACTTCAATCCAAGAAATTACAAAATTCATTCTTAACGAGCATGAAATTAACGATTTCTTTAAATCTCACCGCCCTACTTTTGAAACTATAGATGAGGAAAAAGCTAAAGGGCTCGTTTCCATGCTTGCTGAAGGCCATTCTTATAGCACGATATTAAGAGATCACTTCGATGATGATTTGGATCAACTCGCTAAGTCAGCAGCTTACGCTTTTTCGATAGGCGCAATAAATCGTGAGCAAGTAAGTAGCATTCTGGAATTTCGAGAAATGCAACTAGGTTTGGCTGGCTCAACTTTTACTGCGGTTAATAGCTTTGATTTTTTTGATGCAAATAATGAACTGACAAGTAAAGCAGCCGATATATTACCTCATTTTTTATCTTCCGAAGATAAAGATAAATTTTTAGCATTATTAAAAGATAAACCTCGTTCTGAGCAATGCTTTTATATTGTTAAAATACCGGCTATCTCACGACAAAGTATTGGCATTCGAGGGCTTCTAGAGTTAGGACACGAGCTTAAAATAATAAAAAAATCACGTACGCCTGTCATTCAAGCAAATTATGAAGGTATAGAATCTGATGAACAATATGCACAAGATAAGGAAGATGTTGTCACTGTTACCATTTTTAGTGTTGGGGCACGAGATGCATTAACCAAAGCTATTTATGGTGAACATGCTAAATCAATTTTTCCAAGCTTAGGAAAATTTTCAATTGATGACATTAAAAACTCAATAAGAAGCCATGGAAGATATGCTGCTGTTTCTTATCCAGGTGTAGAAGATACAATTTCATTTCATCTAATATTAGCACGTGTGTTTTATTCAGGTATGCATGATGAAGCACATAGAAGACTAATATCATCTATCCCTAACCCTGCTTATAAAGCTTTAATCGCGGCAGTTGATGTCATTCGCTCCCAGACAGATATTGAGTGGTCAAAAGACATTTGGGATACCATAGATATGGAAGTTGGCGAATTCTTAACAGAAACACAGGCGTATCGCAATCAAACCTCACCTGATGCCATTACTTCTATGTTTGCAAGGCTATTAAACGCAAGGGTTTTCACACAAGACAGGCCTATGGGTTTATTGACCGATTCACCCCTGATTGAGACAACTTGGTTGCTTATGCTCGATATCGTTTTAAATAAGGAAAAATGGCAGGCATTATCTATTGACGCTAATTTTTTCCCAGAAGCTTCATTTTATAAAAAAATAATTGATTTTATTGAAGCCAATAAGCAAGTTATTGTGCATGAAAGCTCACCTGCCAAACAAGTTGCCATGCTCATGGCTCGCTATTTTAATTTACCTACCACCGCTTTAGATAATATCAAATTTGAAAAGCAGGAAAGGTATGTTCAATTAGTAAAAGATGACAAACCTTTCTTTATTCCTAAAAGTTTAGCGCTAGCTTTATCAAATATGGGTGATTACCAGGCTATATTCATTGCTCAGATTAGAAAAGGAGACCTTCATTTTAGTGAAATGTCTAACGAGCAATGGCAAAGGTTATCAAAAAGGATTCAGTTAAATCAAAAAATAAATCCCAATCTAAACACTCTTCTGGCTGTAAACGGTTTAAAGATTAAAGATATTCTTGATTTTACGGATGAGAAATTCGAGTTTCTTATAAGTAATAGAATAATTAATTTATTAGAGAAAGATAGAATAACTATTCAAGAATTTAAGGCACTTAATACTAAAGATAGCGAACACCTTGCTATTAAAGGCGTATATAAACTATTTAAAAACAATAAAATAACCTACCAAGAATTTAAAGAACTTACTGACAAAGACTGTGAACGGCTCAAAGAACAAACCATATTTGCATTATTATACGATAATAAAATAACTTTCCAGGAATTTAAGGCGCTGAATGATACCAATTGTAAGCGACTCAAAAACCTCAATCTATCTAAATTACTATATAACAATAGCATCACCTTCGAGGAACTTAAGGCACTTACCGAGGTGGAATGCCGTCATCTCTACGAGGATAGTATATTTAACTTAGTTTATTCTAATAAAATTAGTTTACAAGAACTTAGAGAATTAAGCGCCTCCCGCTTGATTAATAACCTTAAAGTTACGGCTATAAACGCATTAGTTCTTAATGGTGAACTGAGTATTAATAGATTTAAGCTACTGACGGATGCGGAATTAACTAATCTTGTGCATGATAGAATAAGGCCTTTGCTATTTAATGGCATACTTACTTTTCAAAGATTTGAAGTATTACATGCTTCAGGATTAATTGAAAAAATTAAGGGCCTTGATCATGCTACATGGTTTAATATCATCAAAAATAATTTAGATATTAATGAGGTGCTAGGGCTTAATAAGCTGGTTGACGTTGATAATAGCAGTCAAAGCATAGCTAGTTCTGGCATAAGTTTTTTTGCAACAAAACTAAAAGAAGCCGCGTCAAGTTTGGCAACTGTAGTTAATAGCTTACCTAGCCTGAACTCTAATTCAACTAGTAATAAATAATCTCAATGTACCAATTGCCTATATTTTTATAAAAATATAGGCAATTCTCTTTAAAACATAGTATTTCCACGTTTCTTTAGTATACTTGACATGTTTTCAATAAGCGTAGGATAGGATGGTTATGGCTAAAGCTATTCAGTTTGAGAAATCCCTCGCAGAGCTTGACGAAATAGTTAAAAAGCTTGAGCAAGGAGATTTAACCTTAGAAGAATCCCTAAAATATTATGAAAAAGGAATTAATTTAGCGCGTAAGTGCCAAACTGATTTAACTCAGGCTGAGCAAAAAATAGAAATACTACGTTTAAACTCTTTAGATCCCGCGGGATTATGTAATGATCAATGACAAGTTAACTTACTATCGTACGCATCATGAGACATTTCTTAAGCAAGTTATTCAAAACCTAGAAATCCCTGCAAAACGCATACAAGAAGCCATGCATTATGCCTTATTTCCTGGGGGAAAACGCTTAAGGCCTATGCTTGTTTATCTAACGGGAGAAGTGATTGATGCGGCCCTGCCAAGTCTTGACCGCATTGCTGCAGCCATTGAGTTAACTCATGCTTATTCATTAATACATGATGACTTACCCGCCATGGATAACGATGACTTTCGACGTGGTAAACCAAGCTGCCATCGGAAGTTTGATGAAGCAACCGCCATTTTAGTTGGCGATGGTATGCAAGCCTTGGCCGTGGACATTTTACTCACTGAATTACCTCAATTTCTAGAACCTTCTCAAGTGATTGCTGTCACTCGTGAGTTAGTCCATGCAAGCGGCCCATCTGGTATGGTAAGCGGGCAGAGCCTAGATTTATCCGAATTAAATAATATCAATATCACTGAGGCACAACTGTGTGCTATTCATACCTTAAAAACGGGTAAACTTATTTCTGCTTGTATTAATATGGCTACGGTTGTAGGAAATCCAGATGACTCTCTAAAAGCTGCTTTATGCGACTATGCTCATTATTTAGGATTAGTCTTTCAAATGCAGGATGATTATTTGGATGCTTATGCACCTATGACGCGCTTAGGCAAAAACCGTGCTTCTGATGTGGCTAACCAAAAAATCACTTTTGCCCAACTGTATGAGCAACAGGCGCTTTTTGAATTAATTAATAGTTATTTTCAGAAAGCCAAAGATAAATTAACGCCCTTTACAGAAAAAACTAAAACACTCATAGCATTCACTGAAACACTACAGGTAAGAAGTGAGCTAGCTGAAATTTAATTCGTTATAATCCTATTGTTTAACCAATCAAGCATCCATACCTGCGATTGCTTAGGCGCTAAGTCAACACTTTGCATGCAAATAAAAGCCACATTATTTCTTTCAGCCTGCTTAAGTTTCTGCTTAATTTTGCCCAAGGAATAACAGGCGCCATTAACTGCAATCACTTTAAGCGAATTATCAATGATAGCGTTATTGTTTTTAATTTCTAAATGATGCGCTAAGGAAATTGGCCAATATTGCTTAGGACTGCGAAATGTATGCCTTATATTATTTGCTAATAAATGCGGGAAGGCTGTAAAAAATTCTGCAAAAGTAGACCGCTGCATAGGGAATGGGGCATGCGGCAAGTGAAAAAAATGCTTAGTCCATCCTGTGAGTTTAGCTGAATTTTCTTGCAACGTACGATGCTCACTACAAGTCAGCAATTTAGGAGGCTTTTGTAATAAAAAACCTTTTAACCGATAGAAATAATTTTGCCATTTTTTGCTCGTTTGCGTTTTCCACTCACCTCTAAGAACCAGTTTATTGCCTTTGAAGAAATCATCTGGTGTTACTGGTCGAATGATTGAGCAGTCATCATTTAAATAAATAAATTGCTCAGCAAGCTTAGGAATTCGCCATAACATGGTTTCAATAGCAATACTATTAAACGTAGGTAAAACATCCTCAAAGCCTGCAAAAATCTCGCGGTGATCAATTAGTTTGATTTTGGCAGCAAGCTCGGTATTTTCTAACTGCTCGATAATAGGCGGTATTTGGGCATCAGTCACAATAAAAATGTTTCTAAGCCAGGGCGCAAAACGAAATAACGACTGTAAGCAATAATTAATTTCACCACATTCATTAAAACGCGTAGGCTCTGCAGCAATAGGCCTTTGCTGCATACCTAATTTAGCTAATGCCTCGGATAATTTTACCTGATGACTTTTGTCATTACCATTGACCCAAGTAATCACCGCATCGATTGGCGTTTGAGTATGCATGAAATAGCTATTTAATATTAGAAATTTTTAAAACGAATTATAAAAAATAGAAGGAAAAAAATATAGAAAAAATAATTACAATTATTTCATTTAGTTAATAAAGCTAAAAAACGAAAAATAAATCAACCAAATGGCTAAAAAACTAACTATTTAAAATACAATAAGTTATGTCATTTATTAAATTTATAAAGTACACTAAATGTTCTATTAAACAGCATAGAGGTGCCATATGGTCCGGAATTTTATTACACCTACAAGGAAACTTGCTCCTACTTTTTTTTCTCAACCAAAAATTCGTTTAGCTAGTATGTTAGCGCCTCATTTATGGAATGCAGCTAATTTAGCTGCTCAAGCTATTATTTTGACTAAGTTTACCTCATATTTATCAAACAACGATCATAATGATGATCAGCATAATGAAATTGATGAATCAGCAAGGAACGCCAGTCTAAATCTATAATGCTTTAAGCGATTAATCTTTAGACTAAAACTTAGAAAGATACTCCTTAGATTCTCTTTCTAAGCTTAATATTAAAATTACACGCGTGGTGGCTCGTTTGTACTACCCTGCTGTTCTATAGCACCATTTTTCGAGCCTAATTCCGCTTGCTTCCTTTGCTCTGTATCTGTAGATGTAGATGCAAAAAAAGCATTACGTGATTGGCTCGCTCGCGGTTGTTCTCGTTTGGTTTCTGTATGAACTCGTGGCTGTTCTGGTACTGGTACCTGTGGCTTCCTTGGTTTAGAATCTGTAAAGACATAGGTATCTAAAAGATCAGATATACCATTGATAGCAAAAAAAGCAAGCCCGTTAGTAATTATAGTCCACTTAAGCCCCCGTAAAGGGGTTTTCAGTCCACTTGTTTTCACCGCTTCTTTTAAAACTTGCCAACTCGAAGGTGTTTTAAATGTTTGAGTATTGAATTGCTTCATCTGATTGCGATACCACCACTCAAATGCATTTACGCCTGGAGCAATTACAGTACTTGCGATAAGAGATGTGGCGGCATTATGAATATAAGGAGAGGTATCATGCGGTATGTAGGCATCAATAGGCTCTCTTAATATCGTGCTAGTAGCAAGACAAGCTAAAGTGCTACCATAATTCCTAACAAAACGAAGAGGAGCGCCCGCCCGCATAAAATCAAATTTCTGTTTTAAGGACTCAAGCTCTATAACTTTACCCATCGTATTGAAAACACGCATGTTAGAATAATACTGAGTAAATGTCATATCAAGCGTGGTAATGATTAAGGCAGCAATAGAAGGTACAGCGTATTTATTATAATTAAATCGTCCATTATTACCAACAGGATCTGTATTTTCTTTACCTTTTTCACCGATAAAAGATTCCACATGCTGAGAAACAGGGTCCCTTTGTGCTATTACAGTATTTTTACCTAAACTCATCCTATTAGCATTAATATATCCCTGTATAAAGGGCATCAATGTTTTATAATTAAACATAACTGGAGATTTAAACGAGCTTTTTAAGTTATTAAAATTGATATCCTTAAATTTAAACTTAAACATATCTTTAAGCTTAAACGATGATTGTATGTCTAGCTGTGCCCGATCACGAAGGACTTCAAGTGGGTAAAGTATGGTGGCAACACCAACGCTGGTTCCACCTATTTTGACAAGAGCTTTAGCATAATTATTTTGCATCATATAAGCAAAATTTTGCCTTACTTGAGAATACAATACGCTTGATTGTCTATCTTGGTTTTGTGTTCTAGGTAGAGAAGCACTTTTTCCGCTAGGCGCTGTTGGCGCTCCTATTGGAGTTGTACCAGTTTTAGCATCTTGCTGTTCTCTTGTTTCCTCTATCTTTTTACGCATAAAAACTACCTCATTTTATGTTGACTAGGTATAGAGTTAATTAACTTACTTCATTAAACAGGCCCAGTATAAAGCCCAATTCTTAAGTAAACATTAATAAATCACTCATTTACATCTTCATGATTTATAAAATTTTAAATAATTAATTAAATGGTTTAAGGTTAAGAAATTGAAAGATACATGCGTAGCTAAAATGTTTAAAATTAGCACCCGAAGATGCCTAACAGATAAGCAGCTTAAAAAATATAGGCTCATTTAACAGTGGCCTATACTCTAAACAAAAAATATTTCATTCTTTATAAAAGAAGTACAAAGCTACTTTTTATTCACTATTAACAATAATCTTAAAATCACTAAAAACATCCCAGTAATTTTTTTCACAAAATGATCCTAATCAATGCTAGGTATTTAAACAGTAACTAACATAATATAGGTTTTAAAAAAAACTACTTGTTTTAATTATGTATTTTGTGATCTTTCCAATAGCAGTCTATTTCTAAACAGGGCAGAGAGTAACACCTATAAACATGAACTGCAAGCTATTTAGCTAGTAAAGAATTTGTTAAAAATTTAACAATTTTGCAAAGATAAGTGGCCTATAGGTTGAAAATCGTCAGTTAATCCCGGCATTGTTGCGTAGAAAGCCAAGCTAGAAGAATTAAGTCGTTGCGAACCTTTACGTAGCCAAAGGTGAGGCGAGCCAGTCAGGTAAGTTTGTCAAGACCCGACCTGGATTGCTTCGCTTCGCTCTCAAGGTATTGTTGCGTGGATAAATTAAAACGTAGCTCAGGCGTAGGCCCATAGGGCCGAAACCCGGGTTTCACTTCGTTTCACCCAAGCTACAAGGTCGTTTTGATCATTTATTCTATCCATGCAATAATGCCACACGGAGATGACAAATTAAAACACAGATTTTCCATGCATTAAGCGCTTTTTAACGATCAGTGCTAATATTAAACAAACAACCATGAAGGCATTGATATGAAAGGAAATCTCAATAAAATTATTTATGTGATGGCTATCAGTGGTTTTTTCTATTCTCCTCATTTTTCTTTCGCAGCCGGTTCAAATGATAATATTATTAAACCATCTGAATCGGTCACTACAGAATGCACTGAGGATGATAAGCCGCGCGTCACTGAAGACATTCCTGAAACCAGTGTACAATTAGATGAAACAAAAGTAATCTCAGCCTCAGAAGCCTTTAAGGGCACCAAAATGTATTACACCATATCAGCCCTAGTTACCAATCGTGAAAATCAAGTAATTATTAACCGGCGCAATGGGTTAGTTATTATTAAAGCCAAAGCAGAGGATGAATTTCCTGTTACAGTCACAGCGACTAACCCTTGTGGTGCTGCTTCGGCTACATTTAAAGTGACTATTGGCACAACCGATTAACATTTTAATCATTCATTTTTGCTGCTGAAAGCTCTATGATAGATAGATGATAGATTTTTAGTTTGGTATTATGACGATCGCATTTTTAGCTACTGGTGATGAAATTGTTCAAGGAGATACCCTTGACACCAATTCTCATCACCTTGCCCATGCTTTAAATTCCGAAGGTTTAGGAGTTGGACTGCATCTCTCGTGCAGTGATGATGAAGCAGAAATATACCAATGCATTGAGTTTTTAGCCAAGCAACATCAGGTTATTATACTCATAGGTGGCTTAGGCCCTACATCAGACGATAGAACACGTTATGCGCTAAGTCGCTATTTAAAAAATCCATTAAAAGAATTTCCCGAAGCATTAACCCATATTCAAAATCGACTTAATCAAACTAATCTTTCTTTAAATACTGGCAACAAGCAACAAGCCATGTTTCCAGCAACAGCGGTGTTATTACCAAACCCAAACGGTACTGCAATGGGTTGTTATGTAGAGCATGATAATAAATTATTTATTATGCTACCAGGTCCCCCTCGTGAATGTTTACCCATGTTTAATCAGCATGTCTTGCCAATCCTACAAAAAACAAAACATCATACTAATCAACTCCTTAAATGGCCATTATTTGGTGTGGCTGAGAGTGAAATTGCCGAAGCGATTGATGAGGCATTACAAGGAATTAACTGTAAGACAGGCTACCGTCTCGATACACCTTATGTAGAATGCAAAGTTTGGGCAGAACCTCAGTTAGTTGCTACAATCACTGAAATACTACAACCTATCATCAAGCCTCATTTACTCACTAACTCGGGTAAAAAAGCCTCGGAAGAATTGATTGAGCTCGTTCAGCAGCGGCAAAAGCCGATTGTTATTTTAGATGAAGTGACAGGCGGCCTTTTGCAGTCATTAATTCAGCGTCCAGAAACTTACTCATTAATTAAATTCCATGAACTCAATCGGGCGTTATTGCATTTTCATGTCTGTGGACTTTATGAATACTGGTCCAAGCAGCCTAATAAGGGCCAAACATCACTGGCTATTTTTTATAGCCATAATCGGTTTGAAGGAAAAGAAACGCATGTTTTACCGCACCGAAGTCCGCTGGTTGTTTATTATGCAGCCGAATTAATCAGCTCCCGTCTCCTTCATTTGATCAATCAGCTCCATTAAAGCGTAAGAAAGTTCTTTTGTCCCTTCACCAGTCAAGGCAGACACCATAAAGACTTTATCTTGCCAGTTTAATCCTTGAATAATTTCTTGCTTAATTTTTTCGCGCGCTTGTTCATCTGGTAACATATCTATTTTGTTTAAAACAAGCCAACGTGGTTTATTAATTAATTGCGGATCGTATTGAATTAATTCATTTAAAATAATTTTGGCATTGCTAATTGGATCGCTACCATCAATGGGAAAGATATCAATAACATGTAATAAAATACAAGTTCGAGCTAAATGTCTTAGAAAGCGGTGGCCTAATCCTGCCCCATCAGCCGCACCCTCAATGAGCCCAGGAATATCTGCCATAACAAAACTTTTAAATGGCGATGTGCTAATTACACCTAATTCAGGATGAAGTGTCGTAAAGGGATAGTCAGCAACTTTAGGTTTAGCACTTGAAACTGCTCGAATTAAAGTTGATTTACCTGCATTAGGCAAACCCAATAAGCCAACATCAGCAAGCACTCGTAGTTCTAAACGCAAGCGACGAGCTTGACCTGCGGTGCCAGGCGAGGTTTGCCTAGGTGCTCGATTGACACTGCTTTTGTAGCGCGTGTTACCAAGTCCATGAAATCCGCCCTGGGCAACCAGTAAGCGCTCACCAGCCTTTCTAATATCGCCTAATAATTCATCCGTTTCATAATCAAAAACAAGTGTGCCAACTGGCACCTGAATAATTAAGTCATCACCCTTTTTACCAGTGCAATTGCTACCCATGCCAGGCTGGCCATTTTTAGCTTTAAAATGCTTTTGGTAACGAAAATCCACTAAGGTATTTAAATCATTGTTAGCTTCTAAATAAACACTACCACCATCACCACCATCGCCCCCATCAGGGCCACCAAAGGGGATAAATTTTTCACGTCTAAAACTTAGACAACCATGCCCTCCCTTCCCTGCTTCAACATTGATGATAACTTCATCGACAAATTTCATTATTTTCTCTACTTCAATGAATTAAAATGGCTATGATGGTATTTTAAATTGACTAAACTCATGTCCCTAGCTTGGTATACAGGCCAGTTCTTTTTAATTGTTCTTTAAAATGTTAATAACGACTAATGATTAGCTTAATCATTTATAAATGCTGCGAATCAATCACGGCGTATGGGATACTAAAAGACTGGCTATGGCTAGATTATAATTAAACAACCATTGACGCGTACTGCTCATCAGGACTTACTAAAAAACTCAAATATATTTTAATAATAAGCTTTTTCGTAAGTCCTGATTTTATGGTATAAAAACCCGTTAACTTAGTTTGCGCTACCTTCAGCAGCAGCCTCAGCTTCAATTAACACGTATTTACGATTCTTAGCACCTTTAACTTTAAAGGCAACCGTGCCAGCAACTAATGCATATAAAGTGTGATCACGGCCACAAGCTACGCCATCACCTGCATGAAACCTTGTGCCTCGCTGACGAACTAAAATTTCACCCGCATTAACATATTGGCCACCAAAGCGTTTAACACCAAGGTACTTAGGATTCGAATCGCGACCATTACGCGTACTACCACCTGCTTTTTTATGAGCCATTGCTTTCCCCTCTTAATCTATTTAACTATATAAGCGATAAGCGCTTATATAGAACTCAAATTACTTAACTAATCGCAGTAATTTTAATCTGCGTAAAGTCTTGTCGATGGCCCATGCGCTTCATATGGTGCTTACGACGACGAAACTTAATGATTTTAATCTTTTTATGACGATCGTGTGCTAATATTTCACCTTTTACTGCAGCTTTTGCAATTAAGGGAGTGCCTACAGTAACGTTATCACCATCAGCAAGCATAAGCACGTCGGCGAAACTGATTTCACTACCAATATCGCCAGGCAGCGATTCTATTTTAATAATATCGCCTTCTTTCACGCGATATTGTTTACCGCCCGTCTTAATTACCGCATACATAGCTTCTCTCCAACTCGCCGGAATGGCTTTTATAAGTTCAACAAAGTTGCATATTTTATGAAATTACGGCTATGACTTCAAGTTGATTTTAAATTATTGTATACTCTCTCACCAAAATTTGGTTTTGGGTGCTTAAATTGGTCGCGAATTAAGCACAATTGTTTTTTTTGATGGAGATATTCATGTCAATTATTGTTTTAGAAGCAGAAGCAAGAACCGATATAGGGAAAGGAGCGAGCCGCCGCCTACGTCGTCTTGAAAACAAAGTACCTGCTATTTTATATGGCGGAGATAAAGAGCCACAATCTTTAAATCTTATCCATAACAAAGTTTTAAAAGCCCTTGAAAGTGAAAGCATCTATTCTTCTGTCTTTGATTTAAGTATAGAAGGAAAAGTAGAGCATGTTATTCTTAAAGCTTTACAAAGGCATCCATACAAGCCAGTTATTCTGCATATGGATTTACAACGAGTCTCAGCAAAAGATATTCTTGTTAAACAAGTACCGTTGCATTTTACTAATGAGCAAACGTCTAAAGGCGTAAAAGCAGGTGGCCGCATTAATCATAACATGAACCAAGTAGAAGTGCGTTGCCAAGCTAAAAATTTACCTGAATTCATTGAAGTTGATATGAGTGAGGTTGGCTTAAATGAAATTGTTCATTTAGCTGACTTAAAGCTTCCTAAAGGCGTACAGCTTACTACTAATGTTAAGGAAGCTGATCATAATCTACCTGTGGCAGCTATTCACGCTATGAAAGGTGGGGCAGCTGAGGAAGAAGCCAATGCTAATCCTGAAGCGCCTGAGGCAGATGCTTGATTTTATCCCTTACAATAATCAAATGTATAGCTAAGTGATTTGAGGCGAACCTAATTCGCCTCTTCTTTATAAAGTATGTATGGCAATTAAATTAATTATTGGACTAAAAAACCCTGGCCCAGCTTACACTAATACTCGACATAATGCCGGCAGCTGGTTTGTGGAGTTGGTAGCTAGCTATTATAGGATTTCCTTCAAATCTGAAAAAAAATTACATGCTGAACTTGCTATTTTTGAGCAAGATAACCAAGCTTGTAGACTTCTATTGCCGACCACTTTCATGAACCACAGTGGCATACCAACCCAAGAAGTTAGTCAATTTTATCGTATAGAGCCCGATGAAATTCTCGTTGTTCATGACGAACTTGATCTTCCTGCGGGTCGCATTAAATTAAAAACCGGCGGCGGTCATGGGGGTCATAATGGCCTGCGAGACATTGCCAATCGACTCGGCAGCTCTAATTTTCACCGCCTACGAGTTGGTATAGGTCATCCTGGCCACAAAGACTTAGTTTTAAATTATGTCCTTGGTAAACCAAGTAGCGCTGATAAAGAGCTTATTCTGGCAACCTTGGAACGCACGATGACGTCTTTACCCTTACTTATAAAAGGTGACTTAGTACAGGCTATGAATAAGATAAATAGCTAAATCTAAGCAGCTAAACTAATTAAACTGCCCTCTTTCGAGGATTCACAAAAAAATTAATGCGGCTGGTATTATTCAAACTATTATACAAAAGAGGCTAATTATGGGATTTAAATGTGGTATCGTTGGCTTGCCCAATGTTGGTAAATCAACTTTATTTAATGCATTAACTAAAGCTGGTATCGAAGCTGCAAACTACCCTTTTTGCACCATTGAGCCTAATGTGGGCATGGTTACCGTGCCCGATCCTCGCTTAAATGAGTTAAGTAATATCGTTAAACCACAACAAACAATACCTACTACAATGCAATTTGTTGATATCGCTGGTATTGTTAAAGGAGCGTCTAAAGGAGAAGGCTTAGGTAACCAATTTTTAGCCAATATTAGAGAAACCGATGCTATTGCGCATGTGGTGCGCTGTTTTGGTATTGAGAAATCTGATGTCATTCATGTAGAAGGCCGTGTGGACCCCCTTAGTGATATCGAAGATATTAATACTGAATTAGCCTTAGCGGATATGGAAACAATAGATAAGGCGTTGATTAAAATTAATAAAAACAGCAAAAGTGGTAATAAAGAAGCATTGTTTGAGAAACAAACACTTGAAAAAGTCAAAGCACATTTAGACGCAGGTTTTCCTGCCCGTACCTTAGCGCTTAGTAATGAAGAAGAAGCAATTACTCGACGGTTTTTTCTTTTAACAGCAAAGCCTGTACTTTACATTGCTAACGTAGATGATGAGGGCCATGCGCACAATCCGCTACTTGATAAGGTCATTCAACTTGCAGAGAAAGAGCATGCTAAAGTCGTTTCTTTATGTGCTGCTACTGAAGCAGAATTAGTAGAATTAGATGAAAAAGACCGCTTAGAATTAATGAATGATTTAGGCTTGAGCGAGCCTGGCTTAAATCGGGTTATACGAGCTGGCTATGATTTATTAGGCTTACAGACTTATTTTACGGCAGGCGTCAAAGAGGTAAGAGCTTGGACTGTTCGTAAAGGTGCTACAGCGCCTCAGGCTGCCGGTGTTATTCATACTGATTTTGAAAAAGGATTTATTCGAGCGGAAGTTATTGCTTATGATGCCTTTATAACCCATGGCGGTGAACAAGGCGCTAAGGAAGCAGGAAAGCTGCGCTTAGAAGGGAAAGATTATATTGTTTGCGATGGCGATGTCATGCATTTTCGCTTTAATGTGTAGCGCTATTGCTTCTTTGTTAAACTTATCTATCTAGATAAGTTTAACATTTAACTAAATAATCTATGTATTACCAATAATACAAAGATTACTTTCAAGCATCCTTGTTTTTAATTCAGCCATCACTAATTCATCTTCTAGCGAACTATTAATGATTTCTGCTGAAGTCATATAGCCTATAGACATCGACAAACCTTTACCAATCTCAGTGCTAATTAATTGCTCTATTGCCTGCTTAATGCGATCAATAATGATCATACAACCATCTTGATTGGCAAGAGGCAATAAAAAGAACATAGTGCCATCCATCCTAGCAGCGAGATCGCTTTCCCGAAAAACTTGGCGCAAGTTGGTAAATAAATGGCCCATTAAGCGCTCAGAGTTCTTTTCACCTTGTAATTCAATCAATCTAACGTCATTGGTTATCTCAAGGATCATGACACTAAAATAAATAGAGCTATAGCGTTCAGCAAGCTTAGTCTGCCAACCCAAAATAGATAAAAAAACAGAGTAATCAATGACTTTAAAATAATGACTAAAGTTTGTATAAATATTTTTTTCAATGCCACGAGCCACATACTCACCGCGTCTTGTTAACCGATAATCATATAGGCGACGCAAGGTAAATTCACTTGCTCCTGAAGCCCGTAAGCAAACTAAACAAACTAATTCAACCGTCGGTTCAGCAAAAAAATGATTGCAAGTATTGCATATTTTATCTTCTAAAGGCTTTTCATAGTCTACGCCAAGCTCTTCCAATTTTGTGTGGCAGCGCGTGCATATTAAGCGCTCCTGACGCAAAAACTCCGGAACTTGTGCAATATTTCCACAAGCAAAACAATGAATAAAACGCTGTGGCTTAATATCAATAGAATGGCAATTTGGACAGCTGTTTTTTAAATTAAGTAAACCTGAATTACAAGCGGGACATGTCTTTATTTCATCTATCAAATCTTTGTGATAAAGCAAATCCCTCAAGGTTAAATCTTCTAAAAATGGCCAATTATCAATCTCTGAACCCTGATCAAAGAGTATATTTAATAGAGGATACTCGTATATATACTTCGATGCTGAAGTCTTATAACCTTGAACACATGACTCTGACCGTGAATATAAATAAGTCAGCAAAATTGACTCTTTATCTTCTGTCTCTAACGAGGCTTTAGTAATAGTATTAAGTTGATCATAGATTTGCTTAGCGCACTTCTCTAAGGTATCGCTATCAGCAGGGCCATCAAAAATATGCCGCAATCGTGGTGGTACATCACCGTGATAAAAGACGGGTGTAAAGCGGTATTCTTTCTTTTTACGAATATCTCTTAATAACTCAATCCAATGCTGATTAGGCGATTTTGCTAAAATTAAAGCATAAGGGGCCTCTGTAGGAAGATCAATAACAGAACTTGCTTCACCGATCTCCAGAGGAAATAATTTTTTAGCATTAATATTATTAATAACCCAAACCGTTTGCTGGTTCATCAGCCTGCTCCAGAGGACAATAAATAGACTATATACTATTTTAATGTCGTGTTACTAATACACATATTATTTATATTAATTGTAGTATTTCCAATCAAACTTAGTTAAATCATCAGAATTTTTAAGATCTAAAGTGATTGTAGTCAAAGGAAAAAAAAATTTCCTGTAAAAGATTTTATTTTTTTCATTAATGTGAATTTAATATAAAAAATTAATCAGAAGGCCACTTTCTTTTTAGGATAGCTAACTTGACATTACGTACCATGGCCCTTAGCATTCATGAATTACATGCTTGAGGATAAAAAATGTCGGTAGACCGTTTACGCGCGCTAGTTGCTAACGACTTTGAGGCCGTTAATGCCCTAATCATTGATAAAATACAATCTCAAATCGGATTAATTGACGATCTGTCCCATCATATCGTAGAAAGTGGCGGTAAGCGCTTACGCCCACTATTAGTCTTATTAGCTAGCCACGCTTGTCACTACCAAGGGCAAGACCATATCGCTTTAGCAGCCATGGTGGAATTCTTTCATACAGCTACCTTATTGCATGACGATGTGATTGACGAATCTAAATTAAGACGCGGCCGAGAAACTGCCAATGAAATATGGGGAAGTAAAGCTAGTATTCTTGTAGGCGATTACCTTTTTACTCAATCTGTACAACTAATGGTGGATGTAAAAAATTGGTCTATCTTACGTTTGTTTGCAGATACATCACACGCTATTAGCTGTGGCGAAGTAAAACAGCTGGCCAACCGTCATAATCCAGCTTTATCTCTAGATGATTACTTAGAGGTAATAAGTGCCAAAACAGCACTCTTGTTCGCTGCATCAGCAGCCATAGGCGCAATATTAGGACAGGCAGGCCCGGAAATAGAAGAAGGACTCTATAATTATGGGCTGCATTTGGGCAATGCTTTCCAATTAATCGATGATGCCCTAGATTACTGCGCCGATACGAAAGAAACGGGTAAAAATATTGGCACTGACTTAGCTGATGGTAAAGCCACTATGCCACTTTTGCATGCCTTACAGCAAGGCACAGCAGAGCAACAATTATTAATAAGGCAAAGCTTAAAAGAAGGAAATTTACTTAATCTTCCTAAGATATTAGACATTATAGCAGAAACTAATGCCATTGAGTTTACTTACCAATTTGCTGCCCAAGAAATCGATGCAGCCCTTACTGCCTTACACATCGTTCCAAACTCAATTTATAAACAAGCTTTGGAAGAGTTAGCAACATTTGCCCTTAAACGCACCCATTAATTGGCTATTTTAGCCGGAGTGTAGCTCAGCTTGGTAGAGCACTGCCTTCGGGAGGCAGGGGTCGCAGGTTCAATTCCTGTCACTCCGACCATATTTATAAACCAATATTCGTAAGCTTTAACCTAATACACGTCGTTTTATCTAATAAAAACTGTAAGTTGGGCCACCCGGCCCAACATTTATTGCCTTCCGTTAAGATAGAAACTGATAGAAATTGTGTTAAATTGATACCTATTTGTTGGACCGAGTGGCCCAACCTACTCTTAGATTATTTTAAAAATAGTATCAATAAAGTTGAAAAAATAGCAGACTATATTTAAATTACACATAAATTATCTTAGGAAAAAAGTAAGCATGAGTATTAGACCTGAAGAAATATTGCCAGATGATAAGAATTTTGCCAATATAAATGGCATCAACGTACGCAAAGGCACTGTCGCATCAGCACTTGCAAATGCTGATATTTTAGACTCCAATTCAGCCACAGAGGCTGAAAAAGCCGAAGCTTTAAAAATGATTAAAACGCTGGCGCCAGCCTTAATCGCTTTAGGCTTAACTAAGCACCTTACTTGGAAAAATTCTGCTATTCAGCAAGTTATTAACGATTGTTTGCAAGAAAAAAAATTATCCTAACATCATGCTTTTAATCTTATATAAATGATGCACATTTACGTGATAATACTTGCTGAGCAAACTTATAATTTGCTTGTCTGATGACAAGTACTTAGGTAAGGCACAAGCCCAATTTCAGTTTTATACGAGAGCTACTTCTATTTGAAGGCATTAATTTGGTTGATTGTAGAATTTTTTCACTCCTTCTTCAGTAAGCCCTTGAATGATAGGCTTTAAACCGATTTCTTGCAGTAAATTATCTTCCTTACTGGGTAGAAAAAGTTTGTAATATTCTTTAGTGCCGACATCGCGAGCGGCGAAAAATCTATTTTTTATACTTTCATTTTCCATAGCTGCAGCTGCCCCTATGTTTTTTATTTCAGAAGCAGCGACTTCATAAGAAATTTCTTTTGCTTTAGCTTTTTGTATTAAGTTAAATTGCAAAGCAACATGTGTTGGTAATTTTTTACCTAATTCACCTGGTAAATTTCTGTCTTTAAATTGATACCCAACTTGCCAAGAATGCGCTTGAATATATTTTTCTAGATGTTCAACAAAATGTTGCGCATCTGCTTGAGGCTTAATTTGACTCTCTAATTCTTTTAATTGGTCTATTGCATGTGATAAACGTGGCTTAACATTAGCATAATTACTGTTCTCTGCGCTCCAATCACCGTTAAATACGTGGTATCTTTCCTCAAATTTAGCAATATTAAACTTAACATCAATATACTCATTAAGTTTTTCTAAATACTGCCTTTCACTTTGTGCTTGATTTAATAACTGCTTTGGTGTTTGATTAGAATCAAAATTAAAGTCAGTAATTCTTTGTTCAGCAGTCCGCAAAGCCTCTTGAAAATCAAATTGATCATCTTGAGCTATTTTCTCAGTAATTTGAGCTTGAAGAGACTGTAGCCTGAATTGATCAGAAAGATAATCTTCATAGTTTTTTTTAGCTTGAGGCCATGAGCTTCCTGCCTCTTTTAACCCAGGTAAAGCTTCAGACAAGAAATTTAATATATTTGGATTCCTCCTAAAAAAATGCTCAAGCTCCCCTTCACCAATTTCTTTACTAAAAAACTTACTTAAATTTTCTTGTAATTCATTGTTCTGATGTAAATCTTCTTCTATATAATTACTAATATAATTATCTATTTCTCTTTTAAAAGCAGGGTTATGCGCTTGCCATAACTTTACTGCCTCTGTCTTAAAAGATAAATCTAAAAGTAATTGACTTGTTTCATTTAGCAATGATAAAACGTTATGAGCTTTCTTTTTTTCTTCTCTAATATCTTTAAGTTGTGAATTCATCTCTTTTTTTGAAGTAGACATCTTGCTCTCCACAAACACTGCAACCTATATATATTATAAATGCGAATTGTTAAGCTAAAATTAAGAAAAAAAAATTGTTCAATTTTTAAGTAAAAAGAAGACATATTGAAGCCTCTTAGCAGCTGTGAAGAGCATTGAGCTAACTTACATATAATTTAGATAATAAAATTAACGAGGCTGGTTAAGCTAAGCATAGCGCCGCACAACAAATAATCGTTGGGCTGCACTGCGTTTAGCCCACTCTACCTTTAATAACTTTCTTACCACCTAAGTAAGATTGTAAGGCTGTAGGGATATGGATATTGCCATCTTTATCTTGGTAATTTTCCATAATTGCTACTAAGGTGCGACCGACTGCAAGCCCTGAGCCGTTTAGTGTATGAACTAATTCAATAGAAGAATCAGGTAGTCGATAGCGGGCTTTCATGCGGCGCGCTTGAAAGGATTCCATATTTGAGCAGGAAGAAATTTCGCGATAGGTATTTTGGCTAGGCAACCAGACTTCTAAATCATACGTCTTAGCTGCGCTTGCCCCCAGATCACCTGTACATAAGGTAACAACCCGATAAGGTAAATTTAAGCGTTGTAAAATAACTTCGGCATGCTGAGTTAGGCTCTCAAGTGCCTCGTAAGAGGACTCGGGCGTTGTCACCCACACTAGCTCAACTTTTTCAAATTGATGCTGTCTAATCATACCTTTAGTATCTCGTCCGTATGAACCGGCTTCACTACGAAAACAAGGCGAATGGCAGACATAACGTAATGGCAGCTTATCAACGGCGATAATAGTGTTACGTACTGTATTTGTTACCGGAATTTCAGAGGTAGAAGTTAGATAATAATTCTCATCCCCTCTTATTTTAAATAAGTCATTTTCAAACTTAGGAAGCTGGCCTGTCCCTAATAAACTATCCGCATTAACTAGATAAGGTACGTAAATTTCCTCATAGCCATGTTCTTCTGTATGAATATCTAACATAAATTGAATTAAAGCCCGGTGTAGTCTCGCCAAATCATGCTTCATAACCACAAAACGACTACCAGCAATTTTTACAGCTAATTCAAAATCAAGTTGGCCTAGCGCTTCGCCTAATTCATCATGTGACTTAATATTAAAATCAAAACTGGGTACCTCTCCCCATTTTCTTATTTCTTTATTTCCTGATTCATCATCACCAACTGGCACCGAGTCATGTGGAATATTCGGTAAGGTTAAGTAAATTGCTTCTAGCTGATTTAATACTTGTTCAAGTTCTGTCTTTTTTTGATTAAGTTCTTGGCCTAAATGATTGACAGCTTCAAATAAAGGCGAAACATCCTCCCCTCGGCTTTTTGCAATACCAATGGCTTTGGAGCGCTGATTTCGTTCATTTTGTAATGATTGGGTAGCAACTTGCAGGGCTTTCCGCTGTTCTTCTAGCTTTATATAAGCATCGACATCAAATATAAACCCTCGTCTACCTAATTGCCTTGCTACATATTCAGGATTTTCACGTAATAAATGCGGATCTAACATTGCTGCTCTACCTCTACCTAGATTTAACCAATATACATATCTGCAAGCCAGTGTAAAACCCGCCCAGCTTCTAATTGATCACGAAAATGATTTAAAACATTGTCTACAATGGCAGGCTCATCACAAAATTCAATAACCATAGGAAGGCTTAAACGCATATCCATTATTTTAGCTTCACGCAATTTACCTGAATGGCCAAACCCCTTAACACCCCGAAATATCGTAGCGCCTTTGATTTTATTTTGATGTAAATAATCATAGATTGGCGTTAATAAGGGTGAGTCCTCGCTTAAGTAAATACGTGCAACCTTTACTTGCATTAAAGGTTTCCTCCAAGCCAACGAGCCAAATGTATGCCTAAAAAAGCAAATGATAAAGAAAAAACATTATTCAGTAAAATATTTAACCAAAAAAATAACACCTTACCACTTTCAATGAGTGCCCACGTTTCCCAAGCAAAGCTTGAAAAGGTAGTATAAGCGCCTAAAAACCCTACGACTAAAAATAGCCGCCAAGCATCCCCGACCGCGAAACGCTCTAAAAGTATAATCATAATAAAGCCGGCTAAAAAAGAGCCAATGGTATTAACAACTAAGGTTCCAAAAGGAAAGCGCAAACCAAATAATTCTTGTACTAACGTAACAGTCCCAAAACGTGCCATCGCACCAAGGGCCCCACCAACTGCAACTGATAGTATAGAGAACATAAGTTATCTAACTATTCCACGGGTTGAATTATTTAATGCATCAATGATTGGAATAACTTCCGGACAGTCCTGCTGCATAAGCTCTAATTCCGCCACTGCTTGTTGAACCGTTAAACCTTTGCGAAAAATTATCTTATAAGCACGGCGTAAATAATCTATTGCAGTAGATGAAAATCCACGTCGTCGTAATCCAACTGTATTAATGCCACATGCAGAGGTTGTGTGGCCAGCAATCATAACGTAGGGCAATACATCTTTAGTCACATACGTTGCTCGCGCAACAAAGGCATAGGCACCTACATGACAGAATTGATGAATAGCGGCATAAGCGCCAATGATAGCATAATCATTTAAAATTACATGACCCGATAGTGCCGAATAATTAACCATGATGGTATTATCGCCTACCAAGCAATCATGACCTACATGAGAATAAGCCATAAAGAAATTTTGATTGCCTATACGAGTTAGTCCTCCACCTTTAACTGTCCCCCGGCTTATCATGCAATATTCACGGATTATATTATTATCACCAATCTCTAAACGAGTAGGCTCCCCTTTATACGTGACATCCTGGGGCTCATCTCCAATTGAAGAAAATTGGAAAATTTTATTATTTTTACCAATAACTGTTGGACCTTGGATAACTACATGTGGTCCAATCCAGGTGCCTTCTCCAATTTCGACATTAGGGCCAATATAACTACCTGGGCCTACTGATACGCCTGCTGCTAATTTTGCAGACGGATGGATCATTGCACGTTCATCTATCACTTTTCACTTCCTTCGCTGCACTCATTAAATCTGCGGAACAGGCGAGTTTGTCGCCAACAAATGCTTCACCATGCATACGCCAAAAATCACGTTTTTGCCCAATTAACTTCACTTCAAGCCGAAGCTGATCACCTGGTGTAACAATCTGCTTAAATTTGGCATTATCAATTCCTGCAAAAAAATACAAAAACTCATGTCCTTCTTTAGGCGTACGAGATAAATTCGATAAAATAGCACTAGCCTGTGCTAATGCTTCAAGCATCATTACACCAGGCATAATAGGATTTCCAGGAAAATGGCCCATGAAAAATGGCTCATTAATGGTGACATTTTTAATTGCTATTAGATAATTTAACGCTTCATATTCCATTACTCTATCAACCAGAATAAAAGGATAGCGATGCGGTAATAGTTCAAGAATTCTTATTATGTCTATAGGCTCACTCATGTGCTATCTCTCACTTAATCAAATTACTAACCTGTATCGTTAAAAACAGTATGTCTGGCTTTATGCCGTCATTAGCCTAACCGCCATGTATATCAAATTAACATACGCTGTTAATGAAATTTAAATGGATAACGTTTTCCTTTATAGTGAAACTTGCGGCCAGAGCATGCGCAGCTACTTAAAAGTAAGCTGCTACATGTTAGATACCAAGATTAAAAACCTTTATTGATTAATTAATGTCTTTAATAACTTGATCGGTAATATCTAGCTTAGTGGTGCTAAAAGGCGCTGCGTCTTTTTGCAGTACGAGATCATATTTTCCTGCTTCAGCCACTTTAGAAATAGCTTTTCTTATTTTCGTGTAAAGCTCTTCCATTGCTTCATTATGAGCTGTACTTAACTCTTGTTGGTATTGCTGCCCTTCGCGCTCAAATCGTTGTTGCGTAACGACTATTTTCTTTTCTAATTCTTTCTTCTGGCTCTGGCTCATTATAGCGCTGTCACGCTTAAATTTTTCCATGTCCTTTTTTAAATCATCTTCCATAGCCACCAGTTTATCACGGCGGGGCTTAAAATCTTTTTCTAGTTTTTGTTGAATTGTCTTCATTTGACTAGAAGTTTGCATAATTTTCTGTAGATCAACTACAGCAATTTTTGCCTCGTCAGCAAATGCAGTTACTGCCCCTAAACTTAACAATATGGCAATTAAAAAACCACCTACACGCTTCATAATTTTTCTCCAGGTTGAAAGACGTCCATGCTATCATAATTTAGCACGCATTGCGAAGATGCTGACAACAAAATCTACATTGTTTATCAGTGCTTTCCTCATACCCTGTTAAGCTTAAGTAAACAGGAAAATAAATTTAAACAGCATGGGTTATAGTGCTGATGACACCGTAAACTGAAATACTTGTGTTTCATCGCCTGGTTGTCTATTTAAAGGTTTAGCAACACTAAACGCCAATGGGCCAAATGGAGATCGCCATTCGATTGATAAACCACCAGAATAACGTATGGGACCTGAGTCAGTACCCGATAATAAGGGCGGCATACCCCGGTCATATACATTACCCGCATCAATGAAAGCTGTAGATCTTATTGTTTCTCGGCTAAAGGGATAAGGTAAAATTAAACCTAGACTACCATTAACTAAGAAATTACCGCCCATACCTCGGCCATAATAATCTTTTGGCCCTAGCGAGTAACTTTGAAACCCTCTTACCATACCGGGTTGTGAAATACCACCAGCATAAAAGTTTTCATAAAAGGGCAAGACATCCTTATTAAAGCCATTACCATACCCTATGTTACCAAACATAGACAGAATAAAGCCGCGAATTAATGGCTGATATAAATGCGCTGAATAAGTTGTCTTGTAGTAAGAAAGCGAGTCTGAATCAGCAGGTAATGCCACAAGCCCTGTTAATTGTTGATTTAAACCGCGAGTAGGATAAGGGAACTGATCATAGGTATTGCGGCTCCAGCCACCTGTTAAGCGAATTTGATTAAAGTTGCGCCCGTACAGATTAACAAATTGCTGAATCTGCTGCACAATACCTACAGATTTAATATTTAAATTTTGATAACCATAACCTAGTTGAATATTACTTATATCGCTTAGAGGAATACTGTAGCTAACGTCAACCCCAACTCGGTCTGCTGAATAAGAACTTACATCTAATTTATCAGGGTCAACCGTTTGATAGTAAAAATTAAAGCCTCGGCCTATCCCTGATTGGGTATAAAAAGGATTATAGTAATTAAACGCATACTCTTGTCCCCAGTAGCTCGCATTGAAATTTAACCCTATCGCGCGCCCTGTACCCATAAAATTATGTTGATTGAACGCTGCGTTAAATTGAGGACCGTTTGTGCCATAGCCAAACGAGGCACTTGCTTCTGCAGAAGGGGCTTCCTCAACCTGCACATCTAAATCTACTTGATTATTAGCACCAGGTACGGGTGTTGTCGTGATATTAATATTCTTTAAATAACCTAAAAGACGTAATCTGCGCTCAGATTCTTTAATGTTATGTAGCGATAATAAAGCGCCCTCATCTTGGCGAATAATGTCACGCAAAGCATAGTCTGCTGTTTTGGTATTACCATGAAAATTAATACGTCTAACATAGACATGTCTACCTGGATCAACGATAAAGGTAATAAAGACTGTTTTATTTTCTTCATCGATTTTAGGCTCAGCATTAATAGCAGGAAAACCAAAGCCTTGATCACCTAACGCTAATCCAATTGCGGAAATACTCTCAGTTACTTTTTTACGTGAAAAAATATCACCTTTTCTCACTTGCACTAAAGAAGCTATTTTTTCTTTAGGTACGATAGTTTTACCAACGACATCATAGCCAGAGAAGCGATATTGTGGGCCTTCATCAATATGAATATTAATAAAAACATCTTTTTTATCAGGCGATAACATGACTTGTGAGGAAATAATATTAAATTTTAAATAGCCTCTATCCAGATAAAAAGAGCGTAGTGCTTCTAAAGACGCATCCATTGACGTCTTTGAATATTGATCCCTTTTAGAAAAATAGGTAAATACATTACTCGTCGATAACGACATTTGTGATAACAATTCACTGGTAGAAAAATCATGATTACCAATAAATTTTATTTCGCGAATCCGAGAAACTCGTCCTTCAGAAATCGTAATGGTAATGGCAACACGATTCTCAGTAAGGGAAGTGACTTTGGTATCAATAAAGGCATTATATTTGCCACGCGCGTTATAAGCTTGTTTTAACTCTTTTTCTAGTCGTTCTAAAGCAGAGCGTTGAAACACACGCCCTTTCACTAAATTCATTTGTTTTAATAACTCCTTCATTTTATCAGAAGGAATTTCTTTATTACCCACGACATTGATAGAGCCAATCGTAGCACGCTCAATCACATTGACAATTAATGTATTGCCCTGCCTTTCTAAAGATACTGATTGAAAAAAGCCGGTATCATACAACGCACGAATAATTTCACCCGTTGTATCAGGTCCGACTTCTTCCCCAACTTGTATGGGTAAATAATTTAAAACAGTTCCAACGGTAACCCGCTGTAGTCCTACAACCTTAATATCACGAACAACAAACCCAGCTGCCGCTTGGACATGAATTGACCATGCAAGCATTGTTGAACAGCAAACGCCTAATACTCTTTTTTTACTGACTTTCTTCATTATTATTTTACGTCCAGCACATCGTTAAATGATTGGTTCGAATTTACTTAATTTAAAAATTAGCCATTCGGTAATATTTTGCATCCCTTTTATAGGAACTCATTGGCTCTGTCAAGAAAAGCGCAGGTTACTTGTGTAATAATCTTGCAAGATCGTTGCTTAATCCTAACCCCATTAATGCAATTAAAAGAACTAAGCCTATACAAAAACCAATTGATTTTGCAGCATCTGATAAAGGTTGGCCACGAATAATTTCAATCAAATAGTATAATAGATGTCCGCCATCTAGCATAGGTATAGGTAATAAATTAAGCGCTCCTAAGCTAATACTAACTAATGCTAAAAATGAGAGATAATAGACAAAGCCACTGCGAGCCGATTCACCAGCCCCTTGAGCGATGCCTACAGGCCCACTAACATTTTGCACCGCTAGCTTACCAGTAAAAAAACGAATCATTAATGAAAATGTCGCTTTTGTTAGTTCTACTGTTTGTGTCAATGCAGTACCAATGGCTTGCAAAGGGTTTTCATGCTGATACCTAAGCCACTGCTTTGGCCAGTCAACTTTTTGCGAACGTACGCCTATAAAACCCGTAGTATGACCATTTTTGGTTTGACTGCCAATCATAAAGGAAAACTGCAAAATTTGTTTGCCACGAGCAACAGTTAAATTTAAGCGCTTATTGGGATTATCAGAAACGTATTTCACTAAATCCAACCAATCTTGTAAGGGCTTGCCATTAACTTGCTTGATGTAATCGCCTGCCTGTAAACCCGCTTTTTGGGCTGGCGAGTCGGTTACCGTTTCGCCAACAACAGCCGGAATCGTTGGAATAAAAGGAGTAATACCTAAGCTTTTTAAAGGGTCAGGATTTTTAGCATCCAACTCCCAAGTTGCCAGAGGCAAAGCTACCTTTTTTTGCTGCCCTGTTTTAAGCGATTTTAACGTTAGAGTCACGGTTTCATCGCTACCAATTAAAGGGATTAAAGCATACTGAAAATCACGCCAGCTTTTTATAGGCGCTTCATTAAAAGCAATAATTTCTTCGTTAGCAGCCATTCCAGCCATTGCGGCAGGACTACCTGATTTTACCGTTTCAACCACAGGCGCTAATGAATAAATTCCAATAATTAAGACAAGCCATAAGGCGACAAAAGCGAATAAAAAATTAAAAATAGGGCCAGCGATAACGATGGCAATCCGTGCAAAAACTGATTTATTATTAAATGCTAAATGCTTTTCTTCATTAGGAACCGGCTCTTCACTTTCGTCAAGCATTTTAACATAGCCACCTAGGGGCAATAAGGACCATACAAATTCTGTTCCGTGTTTATCACGCCAACGACCAAGGACTTTACCAAAGCCAAAGGAAAAGCGCAGTACCTTAACGCCACAATACCTAGCAACTACAAAATGCCCATACTCATGCACGGTGATAAGTATGACTAAGGCAATAATAAAATAAACTATCGTTAAAAACATAGTTATATTCCTGGTGCAAAAAAACGCATGCCGCAATAAAAGAAAGGCACGGCAGCGATTAGGCTGTCTAGCCTATCTAATAGGCCGCCATGACCTGGTAAGAGATAGCCTGTGTCCTTTATTTGCCTTCTACGCTTAAGCATACTTATAAATAAGTCGCCAAATAGGGCCACTAAAATAATACCCATTGCAATTATAAACCAGTTAGCTACGTGAGCTGGTTGAAAAAGATAATACCCCACAATTGCAACTAATAAAGCGAGTACAAAACCGCCTATAAAACCTTCTATTGTCTTGCCAGGGCTTACTTGTGGAATTAGTTTATGACGCCCATAAAATTTTCCCATTAAATACGCACCAATATCTGCCGCCCAAACTAGAAATAGCAGATAAACAATAAGGGACCTCCCCTTATTCATAGCAAAAATAGACATTAAACTTTGACCAAATAAAGGTAAAAGCAATAGACCAAAAAAAGTGACCACACTTGGATAGGCCCATAATTTTTGTAGTCTAGGATACTGTTGAATTAAAACAAAAATAAAGCCCCATGTTATTAAACCTAGACAGAGCCAATAAAAATAAATAAAAGGAATAAGAAAAAATAAAATGACCAGGCCAATTATAAAAATAGTTTTAGCAAAGATCTCAGATGCTGGAATTAATTGTAACCACTCCAAGCTACATCCAAGAACTAATAAAAATATAATTGTTCTTAATAGCAAATGATTACCATAATAGATACCAATAAGAACCAGTGGTATTAATATCAGAGTAGTCAACAACCGTTGTTTAAACATGTTCTATCTCATTAAGTTGTTGAGAAGTTTTACCATATCGGCGTTCGCGCTGCCTAAAACTTAATAATGCCTTCTCAAATTCTTGAGCTGTAAAATCTGGCCAATACGTTTGGGTAAAATATAATTCGGTATACGCTAATTGCCAAAGAAAAAAATTACTAATTCGCTGCTCGCCACTTGTTCTAATAAATAAATCCGGTTCAGGTAAATCGTGGGTATTAAGGTAACTAGAAAATACATTTTCATCAATTGCATCTACACTAATATTGCCTGCGATAACCTCTCTAACCACCTGTTTTATGCCATAGATAATATCCCAACGGCCACCATAATTAATGACAACATTGACAATTAAACGGCTATTGCTGGCGGTAAGCTCTTCAGCTTGCTGCATTTGCTCTTGTAAAGATGAAGATAAATTATCTCTAAGCCCTGTAAAGCGCAAACGAATACCGTGCTCATGCAATTCTTGGACTTCATGATTTAAGGATTGCATAAAAAGCTGCATTAAAAATTCAATTTCTGTTTCTGGCCGTGCCCAATTTTCACTACTAAATGCAAACAAGCTTAATACAGGAATAGTGTGCTCAAGACAACAGCGAACAATCGTTTTGACTGTTTCCACGCCTGCACGATGACCTTCAAAACGTAATAATCCGCGCATTTCGGCCCAACGCCCATTGCCATCCATGATAATAGCTACATGCTTGGGTAATCTATTTTTCAACCAAATTCTTCCAACAACTACTAATGTATCTAGTTTAACCGCTTTGCACCAAAATATTAAGCACTAATCTTAGGCAATAACTTTAATTACTGATAAGATAAAGTTAGTATAACTAGATTCTTTAATAGAAATTAATATTCGCATTGGAGTTTATCATGTTTCAGCGAAAACCCCTCGTTTTAATGATTCTTGACGGCTGGGGTTATCAGGAAGAAAAACAATATAATGCTATTGCTGCAGCGAAAACACCTCAGTGGGATAAATGGTGGCAAACTTACCCGCATATACTTTTAGATGCTTGTGGAAAAAGTGTAGGCTTGCCAGATTTACAAATGGGTAATTCTGAAGTTGGCCATATGCATATTGGTGCTGGCCGAGTTATTCATCAGGATTTTACGCGTATTAATGAAGCCATTGATGTCGGTCAGTTTGCTGCTAATCCTACGTTGGTCAATGCTATATTAGATATGAAGCACGCCAATAAAGCCTTGCATGTAATGGGCTTACTATCACCAGGCGGTGTTCATAGCCATGAAAATCATCTCTTTGCTTTCTTAGCTTTATGCCATGAGCTAAATTTTAATCAAGTTTATTTACATTTATTCCTTGATGGCCGGGATACACCTCCCCAGAGTGCTTTAAATAGTATACTTGCCCTCAATGCTTGTTTAGCTAACTATCCTGTTGCCACGATTGCCTCTATTACAGGCCGTTATTTTGCTATGGATAGAGATAAGCGCTGGGAGCGGCTTGCGCCAGTATATCAACTATTAACAGAAGCAAAAGCTAATCGCACATTCCCTGACGCAAATACCGCAATTCGCTCTTTTTATAAAGAACAAAAATATGATGAATTTATCCCGCCGACTCTCATTGGAGCTGGGCGTAGGATTGAAAATGGTGATTCCATCTTCTTTTTTAATTTCCGTGCTGACCGCGCACGCCAACTTACTCAAGCATTCATAGATTCTGACTTTCATTTTTTTCAACGTACAGCCAAGCCCGTGCTAGCTCACTTTATTAGCATGACCTCTTATGCCAAAAATCTCCCCACAGAGATTGCTTTTCCGCCAGCACCGCTGCGTAATACATTTGGCGAAGTGATTGCAGATCAAGGATTAAGCCAACTGCGTATTGCTGAAACAGAAAAGTATGCGCATGTTACTTTTTTCTTCAATGGCGGCTCTGAGCAAGTTTTTCCAAATGAGGACAGAATTCTAATTCCTTCACCAAAAATCGCTACTTATGATTTATTACCTGAGATGAGCGCCCCAGCATTAACTCAAGCACTAGTCGATTCTATACATAGTGAAGCTTATGATGTCATCATTTGTAATTATGCCAATGCTGATATGGTTGGACACACCGGGGATTTTAATGCCACAGTGCAAGCGATAGAATGCTTAGATAGGTGCATGCAGCAAGTTGGGCAAGCAGTTGCTGATAAACAAGGGGCCCTACTCATTACCGCCGATCATGGTAACGCTGAAATGATGTTTGATCCTGCCAACAATCAAGCCTATACAGCACATACGTGTCAACCTGTTCCCCTCTTATTTGTTGGTGAGGGCTGGCATTTTAAAGAGACACAAGGCAGCCTCATTGATATTGCACCAACTTTATTAGCTTGGTTAGAGCTAGGTAAACCTCAGGAAATGACTGGTCAACCACTATTAGTAAAGAATACTATTCACTGGTAACTTGTTTAATTACATCAGTTAGATTTTATGGATAAATAAATGAGCGCTGGCAAATTATTTAATAGACTTCTTCGCGTCATTATTCTCATCTTTCTATTTGCCCAGACTAGCTTGGCTGATAATCCGCAAACGGTTGCCCAAACTCAAACTAAAATTAAACAATTAGACCAGCAAATTAATACGCTTAAACAAACGCTAGAAAAGGCTGCTGATAAAAAAGGCTTATTAACGCAAGAATTAGCCAAGAATGAAAAAGAAATTGCGACAACAGCAGGAAAATTACAAGTCATTCAACGTGAATTAACTATAAAACAACAGAAAGTTAATACGTTAAAACAACACATCAATGAACTTAATCAAAAACTTACTAACGAGCAAAAATTGCTTGTTGAACACTTACGTGTACGCTATAAAATGGGCGAATATCAACCTATTAAGTGGATAATCAATCAAAATGATTTATTTTCTATGAGCCGTTTACTTACTTATCATCAATATCTGGCTTCCTCTCGCCAACAGATGATTAATAAAATTGCTACTATGCAAAAATATTTAGCTGATAATCACGCTATTCTGAAAACAGAAATTGAAGGTAAACGCACGCTGCGGGAAAAAGTACATGCGGCTCAAGAAACACTTAAACGTAACCAAAAAAATCATGCGATTATTATGCAATCGTTAACTAGTGACATTCAAAATAAGCAGCAAGTTTTATTAGAATATGAACGCAATAAAGAAAACTTATCTCGCTTATTAAAAACGCTAACTTCACAATCTAATCTTTATATCCAACCTAAGCACCCTTTTGTACAAATGCGGCATAAATTGCGCCGACCTGTACAAACTGATAAGGCTAAGGCCCAAAAAATGAATCAAGGTATAACATTTTTTGCCTCTGAAGGTGCACCAGTTTATGCCATTTATCCGGGTAAAGTTGTGTTTAGTGATTGGTTAAATGGCTATGGCCTTTTAGTGATTATTGACCATGGTCAAGGGTATATGACGCTTTACGCCCATAATGAATCATTATATAAAAAAACAGGCACTGCTGTTTACCAAGGCGAGCAAATTGCTGCTGTAGGCCATACCGGTGGAATAAAACAAAACGGGCTATACTTTGAAATAAGGCGACATGGTAAAGCTATTCCACCACTTGATTGGCTGTCCTAAATTGTTTAGCCCAAAAACAATCATGCTTAGCAAGAGCACTGAGCTACCCTAGCTATAATTTAAGAATGCACCAGGCAACACGTGCAATAGGCGTGTAAAGGAAGCAGGTTATGCAAGCTATCTGAAATAAGTGGACTGACTGGCATCTATATTGCTTTATATAACGTATAGGCTAAGTTATAGGAATATTTAATAAATAAAAACAGAATTCTTATAGCAGAATGACTATATTTTATAGATAAATGATTTGATAACTGGAAGATGGCTAAGTATGCCAAACTTTCCTAGGAGAAACGATATGTTAACAAATCGGTTGTATGCAAGTGTCTTAGCAACGATAATGTCAACTACTTCTTTATTTCCCCTGCCGCTTCTTGCAGCCGAAGAAGTAACTTCTAATGCTGAACAAAATACAACTACGTCACGTGTTCCTATGGAAGATGTGCAGCGTTTTTCTAACGCGATTAATGAAATCAAAAAATACTACGTAAAACCGGTTGATGATAAGCAACTGTTTGATAATGCAATTCGTGGTATGTTAACTGGCCTAGATCCACATTCAGATTATTTAAATGAAGAAGAATTTAAGGACTTACAAACAGCTACCTCAGGTGAATTTGGTGGCCTTGGTATTGAAGTCACTATGGAAGAAGGTGTGGTTAAGGTAGTGACACCCTTAGTTGATACACCAGCATTTAGAGCAGGTATAAAAGCGGGTGATTATATCATTAAGCTAGGTAATAAATCCGTACAAGGAATTAGCCTAAAAGATGCTGTTGAATCAATGCGTGGTAAAGAAGGTTCAACAATTGATCTGACTATTTTACGTAAGGGTGAAACTAAACCTCTTGTTTTCTCACTAGTGCGTGAAAAAATTATTATAAAAAGTGTGAAAAGTAAATTACTCGATGGGAAATATGGGTATATTCGTTTGACACAATTCCAATCTATGACTAGTCAAGATATGGAAAAAGCAATTGCGCAGCTTAAGCAAGAAGCAGGCGGTAAATTAAAAGGTTTAATCCTTGATTTACGCAATAACCCCGGAGGATTACTTGACTCAGCCATTCAAATTGCTGATGACTTTATCAACAATGATAAGCAAGGCGAAGAAGAAATGATTGTTTATACTCAAGGAAGGCTACCAGGCTCAAAATTTACTGCCTTAGCTAACCCTGGTGATATTTTAGACAATGCGCCTATGGTTGTTTTAATTAATAATGGCTCAGCGTCAGCCGCGGAAATTGTTGCCGGAGCCTTAAAAGATAATAAACGAGCTATTATTGTTGGAACCCAAAGCTTTGGTAAAGGTTCAGTACAAACTGTATTACCCTTAGACGATAAACGAGCTATTAAATTAACTACAGCACTTTATTATACGCCTTCAGGCACGTCTATTCAGGCTAAAGGCATTACGCCTGATATTGTCATTGAAGAGGTAGAGGTTGCTAAAAATGATGATAATGATAAAAAATCAATTTTTTCAGGCTTCTCTGAAGCTGATCTGAGTGGCCACTTAGATAATGGCTCAAGCACCACCCCCGAAGAGCAGAAAACTATGCCTGCGCCTGCAGTTGGCGTTGATGAATCAATAAAAGATGATCAAGCCTTATTACATGAAGATTATCAATTATATACTGCATTAACTATTCTTAAAGGTTTAGCTGTCGCTAGGAAATAGTGGCTATATGTCTATCCCGTATCATGCCTCACCTGATATGGGATAGCATTCGTTTAATTCGCAGAATTTAAAAAAATCAAAGCCTTAAGTAAATCTCTTTTAACAAAGAGATTAGAGTTTTGTAAACTCCGGTTCATTTATTAAGCATAATTTGCTATCCTATACGGTCTATTTGCCTTTAATAAACTAGATGTAATGCGTTTTATTGCCCTTTTTCTTTTTTTAATTATTCATGTGCAGTGCTTTGCAACAGTAGATAAAGTATTTGAGTCTGTTAAAGCAAACCCTAAGAGATTGTATTCATTTTTAAAAGCGATGCCTAAGGGTGGCGAACTACACTACCATCTTGCCGGCGGTGCCTACCCTGAAGCCATGCTTGCCATTGCAGCAAAAAATAATTATTGTTTGGAATTACAAACTTTAACAGCAGCTTACAAACCTACTTGTACTAACGGAAACATTATATTAAGCCAAGTAACACCACAAGGCTCTCTTTATCAACAAATTATAAAAGCATGGTCTTTTAGAGATTTTAAGCTTAAGAAAGAAACAGGGCATGATCATTTCTTTAACTCCTTTTATAAATTTATACTTATCGTTTTAGATCACCCCGCTCCTTTGCTTGCAGAAGTGATGCAACGCGCCGCCTCGCAACATGAGCTCTATATGGAAATTATGTTAGCAGTTAGAGACACGAGACAAACGGTTATTAATAACCAGCCTATAGTGCCTAGTCACTTTAACAGCCTAAGACACCAATTGCTGGCTGATGACGTTTTTAAAGCTGATATGCAAAGTATTACGAAAGATGTCATGAAATTACTACCTGAAGCAAAACGCTACTTAGGCTGTAACACCAATCCTTTGCAAGAAGTATGTCAATTAAAAATTAATTTTGAATTACATGTGCTACGCGAGCAACCATTAACAAATGTCTTTGCACAAGCTTTACTGTATTTTAATATCGCTGCAAAAGTCCCTAATGTTGTTGCGGTAAATTTAGTACAGGCAGAAGATGGGCCAATTTCTTTAAGAGATTATCATCAGCAAATGCAGATTTTTAATTACATGCATCAAATTTACCCTAATGTCCACATTGCTCTGCATGCAGGCGAGCTATCAACTACAGCAAACGTGCCTACTTTGCATAAGGAAGATTTACGTTTCCATATTCAAGAAGCAATTAACTTAGGCCATGCTGAAAGAATTGGCCATGGTATTGATATTCCTTATGAAAATAATAATCATACAATTCTGAAAAAAATGGCAACACAGCGTATCCCTGTAGAAATTAACTTAACCAGTAATAAGAAAATCTTAAAAGTAGCTAAGAATAAACATCCGTTTAATTTATACTTAAAACACCAAGTACCCATTGTTTTATCTACCGATGATGAAGGCATATTACGTACTAATTTAACGAAGGAATACGCCACTGCGGTCACTGATTATCACCTTAACTACCAAACATTAAAGCGTATTAATCATAACGCCTTAACTTACAGTTTCTTACCTGGACAAAGCTTATGGGCTGATCCAATGACCTTAAAGCCTGTGCCAGCCTGTAAAGAGTTAACCAGCAAAACTTGCTTAAACTTTATTAAAAGTAGTGAAAAGGCAACGCTTCAAAGAAATCTTGCGCTAAAATTGCAAGCATTTGAAAATAGTTATAAGGGTAAGCAAGGATAATTTAATAAATAGGGGTAATAACGTTCCCTTCAAGCCCTTGATTACGCTTTGCTTCATCAAGGCTACGATAAACAACAAATATACCCTAAGATTTAAATTTAATTTAGAAGAAAATCATACTTAATAAAGTAGTAGCAACTAAATACCTTAATTAAACAGACGTATTTTTAGAAAAAATTTGTCTGTTCTTAAGACGAATTAAGTAATCCACAGCCTGAAAAGCTTCTTTTACTCTTTCCCCATTTGCTACTCGTTCTTGTAAAATGTCTAAGCTAGGCGCGGAAATAATACCATTACCTAGCAAAAGACCATCAAGGGCAAATTTGATAAAGCACTCTTTTACGTGCTCCCATATAAATTCATAATGATCGGTTCGCCCTTTCAGTAATAAACTAAGCGGAATATAGCCATTAAATGGCTTGTTCTGATGATAGTATTGCATGACCGCAGGAATTTCATAGGTACCGGCTTCTACTGTTTCAACATGGTAGCGATAGTGTGATTCTTTAAGGAGCTTAAGGCAGCTCTCTAATTGTTTTTCTGCTAGCTGCTCATAGTAATTAGACCAGACTACCAATATTTTTTGCTCTGACATAAAAACTTACCAGGGTTTACTATCGTTATTTATTAATCTGCAAATGGATTACGTAATATCATTGTCGAATCACGCTCAGGGCCCGTTGATAAAATATCAATAGGAACACCTAAAAGTTCTTCAATTCTAGCGATATAGGCTTTAGCATTTGCAGGAAGCGCATCGACAGACGTTAGATCAGCTGTTGATTCTTGCCAACCTGGCATTTCTTCATAAACAGGCTCTAGTCCTTCAAAATCATCTGCTGCTTGTGGAAAATCGGTAATTAATTCACCGCGGGAATTACGATAACCTGTTGCAATCTGCAGAGTATCTAAACCATCAAGAACATCTAATTTAGTTAAGCAGAGGCCAGAAATACTATTAATATCAATAGAGCGTCTTAACAAGACAATATCTAGCCATCCACAACGTCTTGGCCGCCCGGTAACTGCACCAAATTCATTACCGCGCTCAGCTAAGCGCTTGCCCACATCATCATTAAGCTCGGTTGGAAAAGGCCCGCCACCAACTCGAGTTGTGTAAGCTTTTGCAATACCTAATATGTAATCTAAATAACCTGGTCCAAAACCGGCACCATTCACCACACTACCTACACAAGTATTAGACGATGTAACATAAGGGTATGTGCCATGATCGATATCTAAATGAATGCCTTGCGCCCCTTCAAATAAAATAGAATCACCTTGCTTACGATGCTTATGTAATCGATTAGTTACATCACAAACCATTGCTTGTAGCTCTTGCGCCCAAATTAGAGCATCATCTAAGATGGGCTGTAATTCTACTTCAGGCTGCTCATAATAATTTTTTAACATAAAATTATGATAATGTAATAATTCCTTTAATTTCTCAGTAAATTTTTCCATGTTCAAAAGATCATTAACTTTGAGCGCTCTCCTGGCAATTTTATCTTCATAAGCAGGGCCAATACCTCGGCCTGTGGTACCAATAGCTGTATTACCTGTTTCTCTCGCTTTATCTAATGCGACGTGAGTAGGCAAAATAAGCGGGCATGATTGACTGATATGTAGGCGCTGGCGAACTTCAATGCCTTTGCTTTCAAGTTCGTTGATTTCTTTTAATAAATCCTTAGGCGATAAAACAACACCATTACCTATGTAACATTGCACATGGGCGCGCAATATACCCGAAGGAATTAATCTTAAAACCGTTTTCTCGCCATTAATTTTAAGTGTGTGGCCTGCATTGTGCCCACCTTGATAGCGAACTACAACCTGAACATCTCTGGTTAAGAGATCTACAATTTTACCCTTACCTTCATCACCCCATTGGGTTCCCACAATTACGACATTTTTACCCATAATTAACTCTTATTCTGCAAATTGGTGAACAATAGTAAGGAGTATTACTCCTGCTAACATACTTAGTAAACCTATAATACGCAATATCCTTTCATCCTGAATAATGACTTTGCTTAATAAATGCTTCCAGCGCTTTGGAAAACCAAATGGCATTAATCCCTCTAGAACAAATACTAAGGCTAAGGCTGAAAGAAAGTTGATTAACACGTACATAGCCTCCGCAAAAAAAAAGGTTAAGTACACTTAACCTGTTCTTAACTCAAAATTAAATAGCAATAAATTAACGCAGTTGTTACAGATACCAACTCACTTGTAATTTAACGGCAGTTTATTCTATCTAGATCCCGTACAAATGCTTGCGCACTTTACGGGATAAGGTTCGTTTAATGACCAAAACTAATAATTATAATCCGGTTTTCTTTTCTACTCCAATACCTTTTATCAAAGAATGCTTAAAGTAGTCAAAAAAAGCACTGCTTTGATCTAACACGAGTAACGTATGATCATTAGTTAGGCTAGCCTCGTATGCTTTCAAACTACGGTAAAAAGCAAAGAAATCTTGATTTTGGCTAAAAGCATTATTGTAAATAGCCGCAGCCTCCGCTTGCCCTTGTGCTCTTATAATTTCACCTTGGCTTTTAGCCTGAGCAATTAAAATAGTCACCTCAGCATCAGCTGATGCTTGAATGGCTTCAGCCTCAGCGATACCGTCAGCACGATGGCGGTTAGCAATTTTTTGCATGTCAGCACGCATTAACTGATAAACAGCATTACTCGTATTCGGTGGCAGCTCAATGCCTTTAACTCTTACATCAACCACGTCAATACCTAAACCGCGTGCCTGCTGCTCTGCTTTTTCCCTTAATAAAATCATGACATCATCACGGCCAGAAACTAAGTCAGAAATCGTGCGCTTACCAAATTCAGCCCTTAAAAACGTATTCAGTTGCTGCTCAAGAAGCGTTTCTGCTTTAAATTCATTACCTCCAGTTGATATAAAGTAATGAGCTAAGTTTGCAATACGCCACTTAACGTAATAATCAACAATAACGTCCTTTTTCTCACGCGTAACAATGCGTGAAGATTTAATATCTAACGTTTGTAAGCGTGTATCAAACACCCTAACACTTTCAATAAATGGTACTTTCACATGCAAGCCTGGTTGCAGCACTTTGGCTTGTTTAGTCTGTGAATCATTAACTAATCGACCTAAGCGAAGTAAAATACCCTGTTGCCCTTGTTGTATTGTAAATACACTTGCTAAGAACAGCATCAAAATAAAAAAAGCAAGTATCCCCAATAGTGTTTTTAATACATTCATTTATTCACTCCTTCCTGGACGGAGAGTTTGTCTAATGGTATTGCGAATTACTTTTGTATTGTCATTATTATTAACACCTAGGGATTGCTCTGCGACAGCATCGCTACCTTCTACAATACTTTGATTGGCATTCGTAGGTAGAGCGGTAGTAAGTTTATCTAGGGGTAGATAAATTAAATTACCAGCCTTTGCTTCTACAATCACTTTATTGGCTTGAGTTAATACTTTTTGCATGGTATCCAAATACATGCGTTCTGATGTAACAAAAGGCGACTGCACATAGAAAGGTAAGAGAGCTAAAAACTCAGCGACCTCACCCTTGGCACGTAACACGACTTGTCTAGCATAAGCTTGTGCTTCTTCAATGACGCGCTTTGCATTACCTTGAGCAATGGGCACAACTCGAGCCTGATAAGCGCGAGCTTGTTGTTTAAATCTCTTTTCATCTTCCTGCGCTTTAATTGCATCATCGAAAGCATCTTGTACATTTTCAGGCGCACGAGCTGGTTGTGGTGCCACATTTACAATGACGATGCCTGTTTTATAAGTATCTAATATTTTTACTAAGGAATCATAAACGTTATTCCCCCAAGCTTCCCGCCCCTCAGTAATGATTTCATCGAGTGTCGTTAAACCGACTACATGGCGTAATGCACTTGAGGTTGCTTGTTGCAGACTTTCTTCGGGATCAGTGACATTAAATAAATAAGCCTGTAAATCGCCAATACGATATTGAACAACTAAAGACACAGCAACTAAGTTTTCATCCTTAGTCAGCATTTGTGCTGAATAGGAGTAATCAGAAACACGCTCAACATTAACCACAATCTTAGAATCAATTAAGCGAGGTATCCAATGAGGCCCAGGCCCTACTGTTTTAATGTATTTGCCAAAACGCAAAATAGCAGCTTGCTCGGCAGGATCAACAATAAAAATCCCAGATAAGGCCCATAAAATAAAGAGAATTAATAAAACTATTAAAGCGATTAGACCGCCATTTCCCTTTGCTGCAACAGCGCCACCATTGGGTTCTTCTGGATCATCTGGTGCTTTATTCCCGCCTCTAAAGGCTTTTTTTAATTTACTTTGAAAGCGCTTTAAAGCCTCGTCTAAATCTGGTGGCTGTTTTTTGCCAGTCCATGGATCTTTATCATTCTCTGGCTCATTCCATCCCATTGGTCTCTCCGCCTTCTTAATTTAAAAAGAAAGCTAGAATTCTAGGGCTTACCTAAATTTTAAGCAAGGGTATAAGAGAATTGTGACAACTTTTCAGCAAATTGCCACAAAAATTATTATTATAAACTAACATTTATGGCAGCCAAAAACGTTATTCCGTAGAATATTAAGTATTTATGCAAAGTCCCAATTATAAATTTGATAAATTAACATAAACTTCAGGCTCAGGCTTAGTCATCTCCTCCACAATACGAGCCGTACGCGTGCTTGGATAATCTTTTGCATATTGACAAACATCAGTCCAATTATTAACTTGTCCTGTGGTAATTTTCGAGAGCATCTCACTCCATGGAGAATAGAAAGTTGATCGTTTAATACTTTCTCGATACCTTTTTACAAAACTCGCAAACAATTGCTCATCTTGATCAGCTTGACTGTGATTGACATCTAAAAGAAATAGCTTCTCACACTTAAACGCTAAGCGATCGGTAACCCCAAAGAATTTTTTTACCATTTGCGACCAGGTTTTACCTGAATAAACGATACCGTGCAGGGCATTATTTTTATCATGGCTTGCTCGTAAAAATTTAATACTCGCATGGCCATCTGCCGTGTATTCTTTTACCGCTTTTACAAGCTTAACTCTGTGGGTAGTTAATAAATCACGAAATAGTTCGTTAGTAGGCGCAGGCGTCCCATGACATAATAACATGGCAATGCCCTTTAAAGCTTGCTCTGGCTCTTTATTTTCTTGTAAACGTCTACATAATAACTCAATAGCAGTATGCCCCTCTGCATTTTTATTATTGGTTTGTTGTTCAACGATAGCACTTGCGCGCGGATGATTTAATAAAACTTTTAGAGCATCAATTTTACCTAAATGTGCTGCTAATAATAAGGGAGTTTCTTTAATATCTAGGCATGGATTGTCTACTTGTGCGCCAGCATTAAGCAGTTTATCTACTGCTTCAGGAAAATTTACTGCAACTGCTTGCTGCAATGGCTGTAAAAATCCTTGCATACCGTCTGCAACGGACACCCTACTTGCCTGATGAATATTTAAATTAAGCGCAAAGATTCTAGTAAAAACACTCACATCGCCTGATTCAATTGCATGAGATAGCATTGTTTGCCCGGTTTCATCATAAGAATTTAAGGCATGTTGACTTGCCCTACTACCTTGAGAAAGATGCGGTATTTTAGTTAACAATAGTGAGAGCAAATCAACTTTTTTAAGTTTTAATGTTAAGTGAATTGGCTGGTGCAAATAGGTGTCTATACCTTTTACAAAAAGGTAGTTAATAAATTCAATTAAATTTCTATTCTCAATTTCATGTTGTTGAATTAAATAATTTAAAATAGCTACCTGCTGACCATCTAGCCAAAAAGTACGCTCTAAAAATTGCGGGTCAACCGCTAATTGGCTATCAATAAACCTCTTAAAATCATCAATGGCCTCAAAATGCTGCGCTAACTCGTTAAATATATCCATATATTACCTCTTCATATTCAGACGTTAAAAAAACAGTCTATGAACTCAGGCTAGAAAAAATCTAGCCAACCATTACTTTTAATAACATATCACGATATGAGTTCACCATAATTATGATTCAATGCGCAACTAGCCAAAACTTAACTGTTCTTTTTAAGATAGATTAAGTCCCACACGCCATGACCTAGGCGATTGCCGCGCAATTCGAATTTAGTGATAGGCCGCTGGCTGGGTCTTGGGGCGAACCCACCCTGAGGTTGACTATTTTCTAAGGTTGATTCAGCCGACAAGACTTCTTGCATAGATTCAGCATAATCTTGCCAATCAGTAGCACAATGCAAAAAACCACCTGGTTTAAGACGCTCTGCAACTAATTTAACGAAGTTAGGCTGAATTAAGCGTCGTTTGTGGTGCCTTTTTTTATGCCAAGGATCGGGGAAAAAAATCTGCACACCTTGTAATGAGTCTGCCTTAATCTGCTGCTCTAAAACAAAAACAGCATCATACATAGCCACACGTACATTATTTATATCATTGTCATGCAAATCAGCAACTAAGCTCCCTACACCGGCTCGATGCACTTCAATACCAATAAAATTCGTCTGCGGGTTTTGCTTTGCCATGGCAATTAGAGAAGCCCCCATACCAAAACCAATTTCAATCACGGTGTTAGATACGCGATTAAAGATAGCCTGAAAATCCCAAGTGCGACCATCTATCGCTAACAAATAGGGCTCTAACAAATTATCAAGTGCAAATTGCTGTCGTTTACTGACCCGCCCAGCCCTAATGACAAAACTTTTAATTGTTTGTTGCATATAAATATAACTATCTCATCAAAAAATAACAATTATACGCTGATTGCCTATAATAGTAATTACTAGTCACCTTTTTAGTGAGTTAAGCTTTTTAAGAGACCTCTGGGATAACTATTTCGAGGAATGGCGTTTACCTTAAGTTATAAGGTAGCAATAAAGTAAAAGATGGCGGTTAAACAAATGGTTTAATAAAAAAAGGGTAAAAAACTCCCTTATTGATTGCAAATTTTTTCGTTTTTTGTTATAAAAGCGCTCTTTGCCTAACACTGAGCCAATTCCTAGGTTTAATGGTTTTGGATTTTCAGTTATGGTTTTATTTAGAAAAATTTGGAGTAACAGCATGTCAAGAGTATGTCAAGTTACTGGCAAGCGGCCCATGACTGGTCATAATGTATCACACGCCAATAATAAAACTAAACGACGCTTTCTACCTAACATTCAACAACGCCGATTTTGGGTTGAAGAGGAAAATCGCTTTGTTACATTAAAAGTAAGCATGAAAGGTATGCGCATTATTGATAAAAAAGGCATTAAAGCCGTTATTGATATATTACGCGAAAAAGGCGAAAAAGTTTAAATTAAGAGGAACGAACGACCATGGCAGCTGTCACTATTAAAGTCAAAATGGAGTCTACCGCAGGTACAGGTTATTTTGTAACTACGACAAAGAATCCTAGAAATTGTCCTGATAAATTAGAATTTAAAAAGTACGATCCAATTGTTCGTAAGCACGTTATATTTAAAGAGAAAAAAATAAAATAATTTCTGCTACAAGGTTATTTTTAATTCTATCAATTATCGCCTAATCACTAAATTAAATGAAGCCGCATTGTGCCGCATCCTGCGGCCGGCTTCTTTGCTGTTTTATCTTCTAAGACTAGTTATCGCTATGCCATTAGCTTCACATAATTCTGGAATATAAAGCTTAAATTATGAAATAGTTCGAGGGCTAATAAGCGACAAATTCATCAAGAATTAATTTATTCTCTATTGATCAACAAGTTATGATAATTTATAGTTACTAAAAGAAACTAGTTTTAACCTAGGAGGTTTTGGTTAGTTTATAATCAATTCTTTTATCACTATTTACGATGGGTTGACATACATAGTTATGTAGAAATCGCCCCAGCAACTAAGGAAATAAATGAAAATTTTACTCACGGGATGTGCGGGTTTTATAGGAATGCATACTACATTGCGTTTCTTACTCGATGGTCACGAAGTTGTTGGTATTGATAATCTTAACAATTATTATGACGTAAATTTAAAAAAAGCACGCTTAGCACAGCTAACTTCTAGCCCAGATTTTAAATTCTTTGAAGTAGATGTTGCTGATAAGCAAGCTATTGAAGAATTGTTTGCTGCGGAGAAACCAGACAGAGTAGTGCATTTAGCAGCTCAAGCGGGCGTTCGCTATTCTCTAATAAATCCTCATGCTTATATAGATTCTAATATTCAAGGGTTTATGAATATTTTAGAAGGATGCAGGTATAATGATGTTAATCATTTAGCGTATGCAAGTAGTTCCAGTGTTTATGGCAGCAATACTTGCCTACCCTTTGATGAGTCTCAAAATATTGATCACCCAATAAGCCTGTATGCTGCCACCAAAAAAGCCAATGAATTAATGGCTCACACTTACAGCCACTTATATAATCTACCCACTACGGGGCTGCGCTTTTTTACCGTATATGGTCCTTGGGGTCGACCTGATATGGCTTTATTTAAGTTTACACAAGCCATATTAGAAGGCAAACCAATAGATATTTATAACCATGGTAAGATGATACGAGATTTTACCTATATTGATGATATTGTTGAAGGCATTGTCAGGGTTACGCATAAACCAGCTACACCTGATGACAAATTTAATTCAGTAAAGCCTGACCCTGCAACTAGCAATGCCCCTTACCGTGTTTTTAATATCGGTAATAATAATCCAATCCCGCTAATCACTTATATCTCGGCGCTCGAAGAGGCCCTAGGTATAGAGGCACAAAAAAATTACCTACCTATGCAACCTGGTGATGTACCCGCTACTGCTGCAAATACGGACGCACTTAATCAATGGGTAGGGTTTAAGCCAGATACACCAATTCAAATGGGAATAAACAATTTTGTTAACTGGTATAAATCTTATTACAAAGTAGGAAACCCCGTCATTTAATCAATAAAATCAAGGATGAAATAGTATGTTAAATAACTTAATAGACAAGATTAAGAGCAAAGAAGCTATCATCGCTATTGTTGGACTAGGTTATGTTGGCCTGCCCTTGATGTTGCGATTTACAGAAGTTGGCTATCGCGTTTATGGCATCGACGTGGATGATAACAAAAACGAATTATTGAATCAAGGCGTTTCATATATCAAACATATCTCGGATGAACGAATTAAACGAGTTAAACATCTTTTTAATGCTACTTCTGATTTTGCAAAAGCGGCTGAGGCAGATGCTATTATACTTTGTGTTCCAACACCTTTAAATAAGTATAGAGAACCTGATTTAAGCTTTGTCTTGCAAACGATGGACTCTCTACAGCCTTATTTACAAAAAGGACAACTACTTTCCTTAGAAAGCACAACTTACCCTGGTACCACCGAAGAAGAATTAAAGCCAAGAATTGAGAGCACCGGTCTAATAGTGGGTCAGGATATTTTTCTTGTTTATTCGCCAGAACGTGAAGACCCAGGCAACCCTAATTATTCTACTGAAACAATACCTAAAGTATGCGGCGGTGATACTGCAAATTGCCAAGCAGCAGGCCATGCTTTATATTCCTCAATTATTAATCACGTTGTTTCTGTTTCAAATACTAAAGTAGCTGAAATGACTAAGCTGCTTGAAAATATTCATCGCTCAGTCAATATTGGCTTAGTCAATGAAATTAAAATATTAGCTGATAAAATGAATATTGATATTCACGAAGTAATAGAAGCAGCATCCACTAAACCTTTTGGATTTGTCGCCTATAACCCAGGACCAGGTATAGGAGGACACTGCATTCCAATAGATCCGTTTTATTTAACTTGGAAGGCTCGTGAATATGGCATACACACACGCTTTATTGAGCTCGCAGGAGAAATTAATAGCCACATGCCACATTGGGTTGTCAATAAAGTTGCTCATGCTATGAATCAACAAGAACAGCCTATAAAAAATAGTCGCATTCTTGTACTTGGCCTTGCTTATAAAAAAGATGTTGATGATGTTCGGGAATCGCCTTCAATAGAAATAATGGAATTGCTGCAAGAACGAGGAGCATTGATTAGTTATTCCGATCCACATGTCCCCGTTTTCCCACAGATGCGTGAGCACAACTTTGATTTAGCGAGTGTGGAATTAACTGCTTCTGCAATTAGCAGCTATGATTGCATTGTGTTAGCTACAGCACATCAGGCTTTCGACTATGAGTTGATTGCTGAAAATGCAAAATTAATTATTGATACGCGTGGGGCTTTTAGAAAATTTAAAAAAGCTAATATTATCAATGCCTGACACATCATTTATAACTATGATTTGCAAATTATAAACTAGTAAAAATCTCCTCTAGAGGAGATTTTTCTATGAAATGCTATCAAACTTAAGGGAAAAATGGCTATGATCACAGAAGCAGGTGATAATTCCACTGCTCTTTTAAATATAACGGATAAAATTCTATTAGAAGCAAAAAATGCTTATGAGCTAGATACAGCCAATTTACAGCTATTCGATAAATATGCCCAATTATTAATCAAGCATAATCACTTAAACCTAGCAGAAACACTCATTAACAACTCGCCCTTAATGAAGGATGATGGTGTTCAAGCGCAATTAGTTTATGCTCATTTACTATATAAAATGAAAAGATATGATGAATCAGATGTCATGTTTGATGAACTGGTTCTAAAGTTTTCCGAAAATCAATTATTACGCATGACCTATGCTCAGACTTTAAAGAAAAGAAGAAAGATAATTAAAGCCTATGAGACTATCAAACCACTAGACAGTAATACGTTAGATAAAAAACAACGTAAAGTTTATGATGACATCATAAACCTAATTAATCTCGTCGAAATGAAAGAAGGCAGAGCATTACAAACTAGTGATGACTTTGGTATTTTATCCATGAAACATGCTATCTTGCATTTTAAAAACAGCGTCGAAAAAGCAAAAGCACCCAATCAAGTTGGAAAAATTACTTTAATTACTGGCAGTTTAGGCCCAGGCGGCGCTGAGCGGCAAGTTTGTTTAACTGCTATTCATATCAATGAAAAACAAAAGCGCGGTGAATTAATTGCAGGTATACAGATTAATTCTGAAGTTGATGTTTTGATTAATGCCTATGATTTAGAAGAAGAAAAAAGCTTTTTCTTAAATTTTTTAAAAGAGCATCAGGTTAACTTATATCAAATTAAAAGTTTAACTCCCACACCGCTAGAAGAGCTTGCCCTTAACTCTCCTCCCCTTTTAAGTTTACTTAATGAAACCCCTAGTCAAATTCGTTATGGTTTAAATCACTTAGTTAACTATTTTCGCAATGCTAAAACAGAGATAGCGTTTATATGGCAAGATGGCGCAATTTTGTTTTCTGCTGTGGCAGCATTGGTTGCTGGCGTACCTAGGATTGTATTAAATTTTCGTGGCTTTCCTCCAAGTGTGCGACCACATCTATTTAAACCCGAATATGATACGCTCTATCGATGTTTAGCCGAAATTCCTAACGTTTCTTTTGTCACTAATACGGCAGCTACAGCTCGAGCTTACGCTGACTGGTTAGCTATCCCCTTTGAACGATTCTCAGTCATTTATAATGGTATTGCCCCGCCTGTTATTCAACCACAGCCGGAAGAAGAGGTGCTTTGGGCTAATTTTGCAGCTCAAACATCTGATGCCACTGAGACAATTGGTGGCGTGTTTAGATTCGAAACTGACAAGCGTCCTATACTAGTCATTCGCTTCATTAAGCGCTATCTTCAGAAGCATAGTCATACGCGCTTCATCTTAGTTGGCGAAGGACGCTTGCGCAGCCAATGTATTGCCTTAGCAGAGGAGCTAGGAATTTCTAATAGGATTTTATTTGTTGGTATAAGCAGAGCGGTAGGTTATTGGATGTTAAAAATGGATGCCATGATCTTGATGTCTCTTTATGAGGGTTTACCTAATGTTCTTATCGAAGCCCAATACATGGGAATTCCAGTCATTTCTACCCCAGCTGGTGGCGCCGAGGAATGCTTTATTCACGGTGAAACAGGTTTTATTTTAAATGATGCGCAAGAGCCCGATTTATTTGAAGCATGCGAAAAAGCAGCTAACATTATTGCCATGTTTAAAGCAAATCCCGAATTAAAAAAGAAAGCGCTAAATTATGCCAGCACAAATTTTTCTATTGCAGGTATGATTGAAACCACAATTAAAACCTTAACAAAGATAACCTCTCAACTACCAACGGAGCAGGCAGTGTGCGAAGAATTGATGTAAGACTTATTGTTCAACAAACTTTATTGCTAATAGTTTACTTTTTATTATTAAGCTGTACGATATTACCGCGAAGTGGCCCAACCACCTATGACATATACAGAAGCAGTTATGGCCAGACGCCTATTATTCCCATAACCCAAAATGTAGCGAACCTAACAAATATCAATACATTAACTACTTGGCCTTATTCTAATAAGACAGATCTTAGCACCTATGAGACATTAGATATTGGTGATAAATTAGACATCACTATTTGGGAAAATGCCTCAGAAGGATTGTATACAGGTGACCAGAAAGGCGCTGCTAACTTAGGCCAAGCTGTCGTTTCCGGCACAGGAACCATTTACATGCCTTATGTAGGCACCGTACACGCAGCAGGAAATACCATTGAGCAATTACAGCAGAAGATTGCAAAAATATTAAAAAATAAAGCCATTAATCCACAAGTCATCGTTAAAAAAGCAGAAGGTTTAAGTAAGCGAATAACGATTCAAGGTATTGTTGCAAAGCCTGGCACCTTTGAAATAACGCCAGGGCGACATGATTTCATTTCCGTACTTGCAGAAGCCGGAGGCTCAACGGTCATACCTGAGTTAACGGAAGTTTGGTTAGAAAGGCATGGCAAAAAAATGAAAACAACCCTTATAAATATATTTCAATCACCTCATAAAAATATTGATTTACGCCCAGGTGATAATCTAGTTCTAAGCGAAATAAATCGCTCATTTACCGTTCTTGGGGCAACAGGAACGCAGAAATTAATTAAATTCCCTAAGAGTGAATTATCATTAATTGAGGCTATTGGATTATCTAGCGGCCTAAGTGATGATCTCGCTAATCCGGCAGGCGTTTTTCTATTAAGACGTGAAAAGGCTACTATTTTAAATCTACTATCACCTTCGCGCAGGAGAATATTTGCTGGGCCTTCGCAAGTCATCTACAAATTAAACATGAAACAAACACACGCAGTCTTTGCTGCCCAACAATTTAAAATAAGAGACGGTGATCTAATTATTACCACGGATGCGCCTTATACTAATATTAGAAAAATCTTATCTAGCTTAAGTCCTGCTATAGGACTTGGAAGAACATTCTAACTTTAAGGGAATAGGATTAAGAAGAAATTTTTAAAAATATGAACCATGAATGAAATTATAAATACTCTCATTATTAAAGATATAAAATCTAGGTTTTCTGGCGACACCTTAGCTTATATTTGGGCATTTATAAACCCCCTAGCCTGGATAGGCGCCTTAATTATTTTCTTTTCGATATTAGGAAAACAAGTACCTATCTATACCGACATTATCAGCTTTCTTATACCCGGTATGCTGTCTTATATCCTATTTAGGTATACGATTAATTCCATTATGAGGACTAAAAAAACGAGTAGATCGCTTCTCCACATTCCAAGCATAACACCTATCACTGTAATAGCTGCTGCGGCATTAATTGAATTATTAAATGGTATTATCGTTTTTTTAATATTAATTACCTTAAATTTTTTCCTTTTTGATAAAATAGAATGTCATGATCCATTAGTCATGATTTACGGTTACCTGTGTGCCTGGGGAACGGGTATCGCTGTAGGAAGTTTCGCTGCTGAACTATCAAGCCTATACCCTATGGTCGAAAAAATATTACCTATTATATTAAGGCCTGTTTTTTGGATTTCTGGCGTATTTTATACAGCGAACGAATTGCCTGAATGGATAGCTGAAATAGGATCTATAAATCCTTTGTTTCAGTCAATTGAAATTATTCGCGATGGTACATTTCTAAGTTATCATTCTAGAATGGCTATCTATTACCAACCTATCCTATTTATTGCGTTGATAATTAGTATTACCTTCATTATGAGAATGAATCGGCAAAAATTATACCAAAGTGTTTAGTTGTTTAAGGGTAAATAGTTAGCTTTCCACAGCTATTTACTAAGATAAACTAATTTTGAAACCAGGTGAGACCTTGCTAGGCTTTATAAACGGCACTAAATATTTTAAAACGATTAACGGCATACAAGTTGTGCTTAATAATGCAACTTTCTTAGCTGAAGAGCATCAGAAAATTGGCATATTAAGTGGCATTGGTGCCGGTAAAAGTACGATTATAAAAATTCTTGCAGGCACGCAAAAGCTTAATAGCGGATTTTTAATTAAAAAACACACAGCCTGGCCTTTAGGTTATGCTGGTGCCTTTCACCCTTTTTTAACGGCAAATGAAAATATAAAAATTATTGCGCAATTAAATTACCTTGATCCGTTTGATTTAAGAGTATTTTGCCAAGATTTTATTGAATTATCTGATACGGAACTTAATGCAAAAATGGGGGCTTACTCTGCTAATATGCGCGCAAAATTAGGTTTTGCACTAAGTCTGGCTATTCCTTGTGATTTCTTTTTGGCTGAGGAAAAATTAAGTGTAGGCGATGATGATTTCAGAATAAAGTGTGAAGTGGCTTTAGAGTTAAGATTAAAACATTCAGGGCTAATCTTTTTTTCGCGAAATCCTAAGCTTACTCAAAACATTTGCACTAAACATGGCTTATTACGGGATGGAAAAATTATTATGTATGAATCACATGAAGAAGCCAGTTATATTTTTGCACAAGATATAAGCCTAGTATGAAGGATAAATAAGCCCTTACATGGATATAAACAATTATGATGGATGATAGTGAAGAAAAGCGCCTTCTTGAGAAAAAAAAATTCAACGAAGAACGCATACAGGCCTGGCGAGCTGAGCGGTTAGCTGCTGCTGAAATTGCATCGCAAGAGCGTAAGCAAAAAGCGGAAACAGAACGAGAGCTACGCGCTGAACAGTTTAGACGCCAGCGTCAAGAAGAAATCGATGCCTTAGAAAGAGAGAAAAAAGCAGCAGCACTAGAAAAGCTTCCGAGCTTAGAAAGAATTCATGAAACACGCCAAGCTATTGTTTTTGAGCATCATCGTAGAAAGCGTTTATTTTTAAAACAAATAACACTATTGGTCATAGCATCTATCGTGCTAACTACCATTATATCCTTTTTTACCACACCTTTTTATGAGGCAGAATCTATCGTCACGATAAAAACGAACGCACCCAATGAAAATACCATAGGCTCATCAATCATACCAACCTCAGTTAGCCCAAATACCATGCAAAATATTTTTTCTGCTAGAGAATATATTTTTTCTCGTGAAATGATGAATCGAATGGAAAAAGACCAGGGCTTTATCAGTTATTTTAAAAATAATGATATTCATTTTTTATCTCGGCCTTTTTCAAACAGGCTAATTGGTAAAGATGATTTTAATTATTATAAACGCCGCGTCAAAGTAGGAATTGACATACAAGAAGGCCTCTTAAAAGTAAAAGTGCAAGCAAAAACGCCAAGTGATGCAAAACGGTTTGCTGACGCCTTATTACTTTATGCAGAAAAATGGGTAAATTCTTTATCAAATCGCATGGCTAGCGATAAAATAAAAGAAGCAGAAGACAATCTAGCCGCACGAGAACAGAACCTACACACCGCTAGAAAGCGAATTGTTAATTTTCAAATTTCCAAGCGTGATTTAAACCCTAGAGAAACCGTCGCTGCCATCTATGCTAACATCAACGATATTAAAGTTAAGATCAAAGAAACAGAAAGAGAAATTGCTGTTTATAAAAAAGCAGGCGTTAACAATAGCCCTGTGGTTGATCGTTTAAACGAGCGTTTGTCTGTTTTACGCCAACAACAGAAGAGCTTAAATCTCCGCTTAGTGGGCCATGGAGAGTTCTCTATGAATAAAGTGCTATCAGGTTTTGAGAGCGCTATTATTTTAAGGGATGTGGCTGAAAAAGAATGGGAAGCAGCACTTAAGTATCTTGCAAACATTAAAACCGAAGTGTTTAATCAACGCCAATATTTTCTTACCATTGTGCCACCCATTACCTCCCCCTTACCCGTTGAACCACAACCCTTAAAATTATTCCTATTAATTTTAATTGTGTTATATGGCGTAATTACTTTATTATCTTTAGTAAGGACTGCTGTAAAAATTTCAATAAAAACTTAAAAAAACGATGGAAACGACCCAAACGAGCAATCATATTGATCACTTAATGAATCTAGAAAAGTGGTCAGAAGCCTTAACAACAATGGAATTTAAAGAAAAGAATTCAGTATTATCAAAATCTGATCTACTGAAGCTAGGATTAATCCATTTTAATTTAGAGCAATATGACTTAAGCTATACCAAATTCGAAAACGTATCCTGGGATGATTATACGGACTGTGCTTGGCTGCGCCGCATGGTAATAGCACCTCTAATAAAAGCCAAACAGTTTAATTGGGCCAGCAAATTAATTGCATTGATTTTGCAAAATCATCCCAATTCAAGTTTAGATTTAATGACCCAAGGTAGTCTGTTAATTAGACAAAATAAACGAGCTGAAGGGTGTGCTTATTTAGAAAAAATTTTACTTCTCGAAAAAAATAACTATAACGTAGCCGCTCAATTAATCCAACTTAAACTGCAAGACAATAAGCTAGAGGACGCCGTTAAACTTGCTGAGGCCTATGAACATGCCTATCCATTGAATGAACGTTTATTAAAGATAGCCTTATTAACCTTGTCTAAAGCAGGCAAAATTGAGCAATGTATTAAAACCATACTGACTTTAGATTTTTCTAAACAACCGCTAGATATTGATGTTTTAGCTGCACAAATTGCCTTTGATAGCCAAGATTATCCCCTCACTACAAAAATTACGGATCAATTATTGGTAAGAGGGCATGAAGATGCACGCCTTTATTTGATTTTAGCCCAACTAAAATTAGCGATTGATAATAATAAACTGGATGCTATTGCAATGCTCCTGAAAGCACATGAGCTGACCCCAGATCATATACAAGTCAATAATTTACTGGGTGACTTATTACTTAAAGATGGCCAGTACTCTAAAGCATTAACCCATTTAGAAAAACTTAAACAACGTTTACCCGCAAACCCACACACTCGCCTTCTTTATGCTCGAGCATTGAAGTTTACCCAACACTATGAGCAAGCAGCAGATGAAATGTTAGAAGTTGTAAAATTACTACCTAATGCTACAAAATGGCAACGTTATGCGGCTTCAGCACTAGTACAAGCAGGACGTCACGACGAAGCAAAAGATATTTTTAACGAGAGCGTAGCCCTTAGAGAGAAAACGCTATCTCCTGCATTTGAAGTAGGCTTAAGTTTGTTAAAACAAAAAATACACTCCGTTGAGCTTCCCCAAGTTAGATTTGATTGGCTATGGAAAATCATAAAAGCTCATCGTGCACTGAATGAAAATGAGCAAGCTTATTATGAAGAGCAAGTTAAGCTCGGTTATTTAATCGATCATTATTTATTAGATTGGTTGGAATGTAGGCCTCACCAAGCTGATGAACCTATGGGCTTTCTTGCAGACTTATCAGAGGAAAATACCCTATTAAATAATAAATTAAGTCTAGGTAAGGGGCTTATTTTAGCTTCCGCTCATGTAGGCTGCTTATATGCTGGCCCCTTAGCGCTTGAGCTTTTAGGTTTACCTTATAAATGGTTAGCATCAACGCCTAATATTCCATCAATCAGCTACAATGATACATTAATTTCGACCAGTGCACACACTGAAACTGAAGTCGTACGCCAAGTTATCAAATCGCTTAAGCAGGGAAATGTAATTACCATTGCAGTAGATGGTGCAATGAATCCTGCAGCACCGAGTATTTTTTTTGAAGACCAACAAGTCACTTATTCCGATTTTGCAGCAAGGATGGCTTTTCGAACAAAAGCACCTTCCTTGTTTGGCGTTCCTTTTTGGGAAAATGATAGCTTTCATTTTTTAACACAAGAACTTCCTTCTCCTTTACCTGATGAAGACATTGAAGAATTTTGTTCACGTTGGACCCAATGTTTTTTGAATTTACTACGCAATTTTTTAGTTAATAATCCAAGTGCTGCACGGCTAAGTGGCGGAATTTGGCGTTCTATTAAATAAAGTACTCAAACTAGACAATAAGTAAGTATTTGTCTAAATATCGATTTTATTTATTTTCTACCTCGTTCGTTTAATACCCGAAGTGGGTAGACACCGAAGTGAAAAACAGTTAATTTATATTTTGAAAAGATAAAAGCTATAAGGAAATGGCAAATGATTTAGATAAATCTATTACTCTGTTTGCTAGATACTAGGCTATCTTAGAAGTAGGGTTTCAGCAATAACCAATTAGACCTTCTTAGAAAGTTAGCTTGCCCTAATCGTATCAATTTTTCCAATAAAGCCTCTTAATATTTAGTGACTAATTATGATGACTTGGCTATGAGATTTGTTTAATTATTCTAATTAAGAAAGCAAACTTGTTTTAAAGAATTTGATTAGCCTAATGTTCGCAAAATGATTTAAAAACGATGAAATAAACTTTATAAAATTTAGTATAAGGTAGCGAGAAACATTATGACCATAAAAATAACACCTATTGGCTCTTGTCGAATTCATAACCCCTTAAAGAAATTCAGTTCCAAACCTTATTTACAGCTCAATACATCTGATATTTATGGCTTTACTCATACCAGTGCTGAAGCGTTACAACAGCTTAAGTATTTGCAAGGTGATTATCTTCCTTCAAAAGATATTTACCCAATACTCTCTGCTCGTCTGCGTTTTAATAAAAACAAATTAAAGCAAGCAACGCCCCCTTCCGATTTATATTTCGTTGAAATTTCATCAGCAAAAGTTGCTATGGTTAACGATGAATATGTGCAGATGAATTATATTTACGTTTATTTTTCAGAATTTTTTCTTGAGCCTGAGCGAACTAAAAAATTTTGGTCACTAGCCGGCCGTGCTAATCGAGAAGAATTATTAAATTTTTTACAGGCCGATCCAGTTTATAAATCTTATCCCAAAGACAAGCAAAAATTATTAAGCAAAATTTCCATTAGACAAATGACCGCTGATGAATTGCAACAAGATATGGTAGAGATTATAAATCGTGTCAAAAATGTTGTTTTTATTACACATTGTAATGTGAAGCTACCTGATATGTCTTACATCAATTCCAGGGATTCATGGATTAAAACGATTGAAAAGATAGGGAAAGAAATTGGGTGCAAGGTTTATAATCCAACGCATTTAATGCTAGTACTTGGCCAATCTCTTTCTTTACAAAAAAATGGCTTAGATAGTACGCATTATACGCCTTTGTTTGAGAGTCGAATTTATAATGACTTACACCGCCTCTATGTTGAGCCTTTATTAAATGATCCACATGCTGAAGAAGAAGTCGAAAATGATAAAAATATAATTACCGAAGAGCTCAATCACCTTGAAGAATTATATAATCAAGGTGAATTAACCACTGTATTACAACAGCTAAATAATTTAATGCGCAAACATCCAAAATTTGCTGCAGCAAAAGAATTTTTCGGCCGAATTTTATATCATTTAAATGACTATGAACGAGCAATCGAAATCTTTAAATCACTCGACGAAAATCAAGAACTAGGTAATGATGGCCGCCTTTACTTAATTAAATGTCACTTTAATCTTAAAAACTTTAAAGACGCATTAGGCCAGGCTGATGTTCTTTTTGAAGAAGAAATTTATGAGCCTGAAGTGATTAAATTATCAGCGATGGCCGCACAAGCACTAGGTGAGCGAGTTAAAGCGAGTACTTACTGGGAACAGTTGTATAAGTTTGAAGACTTCAAATTAGAAGCTGCCTCGCAACAAGCCTTACTCTTTGAACAAGAAAATGACTTTGAAAAAGCGATTAAGTGGCTTAACTTAGCATTAGATGTATGCCCTAATGATTCTAATTTGATATCTGCCTTAAATAGAATGCTAGCCAGCGTTGCCGATGAAAAAAGCTTAGAACTTTTAATTGAAAGAGTATCTTCAATTTCAGCTGACGAAGTTATTTCTATTACGAGAACCGCATTAAATCATAACTTTATTATCACCGCAGCGAAAGGTCTTCTAAAAGCAATCGAGCTAGGCCCAAACGAGCCGCAAGTAAAAAAGATAATTGCGAGTACGTCTGCAGAATGGCTAAAATTGATAACAGACGAAAAATTACGCCAGCAAGAGCCCGAGCAATGGTTGCATTATTTAAGTGCTTTATTACTTGTTCAGCCAAGACAAAAATCAGCCATCCGTATTCGTCGCGACTATATTTTAAGCCAACGAAGCGAATTAAAAAATTCCTATCAACATGCAGATTATGACAAAGCAACGATGGCTGGCATGAATATTTTCTTTTTAGATCCAAATTTTCCCGGTATTTCGCTACTTATAGGCCGCTCTTTTTATGCTAAAGATGATTACACAAACGCCTTAAATTGGCTAATCAAAGCAACAACCTTAGACAGTAATGACAAGAATGCATGGATATTACGGGCTAAAGCAGCCTTAAAAGCTAATAATTTTATTGAAGCACTCTTTACCGTGCAGCAGATGAAATTATATTTCAACGAAAACACCCATAAAACCGAATTTAAAAATATTATTAAACTTGTCTTAGTCAACTCTTTAAAACAAGTCATGCTATTTTTGGAAAAAGGCGAATTAGAATTAGCCTGGCAAATAAATGAAGCATTGCTTGCTGAACTACCAGAAGACAAAAAATCGTTAAAAGCTAGGACCTTAATTTTAAGGAAAATGTCAGAACAGTTAAAAGAGGCGGAGAGCTCAGAAATACAAATCAAACTTGCGCAATCAATCTATGAGAAAGATCCCAATAATATTCAAGCATTAAGAATTTTAGCAGTTGCTTTAATGAAACAGAAAAAACTTGAGGAATCTTTATCCTACTGGGAAAAGTTATGTATTCTATCGCCAGAAATTAATTCTTTTAAAAAGCAAGCCCAAAAATGCATAGAATCACAATCTAAAAAAGTAGCTGAAGTAAGCAATTAGATTGGGTCTGTAACCTTTCCTCTAGTTCATTTTAACTAACCAGTTAGAGCAGCCATAGGTTGCTTTAGCTGCCTAATTAATCTATTGTGAATTAAATACTGCCTGCCCACTTAGCGCCAATATAAGCGCCACTTAATAAATAGATACCTTTTACATGAGGTGACGAACCAGAATTAATCCCTGAGATAAAATCAACTAGCATATAACCTGCATTAAAAGATAAATAACTTGGGCCTATTAGATAGATAAGTTGAGCGCCAGCTTTGCCTTCAAATTCGGGGACAATGAGATTTTTTGAATTTCTTTTAATTGCAACCACATTATCATTAACGTATTTAGTTCGATAAAATTTACCATCCCCTATCAATAGTGTTAAAGCAGCATCAGCATATAAGCCAAACTCCTCCCGTAGGTTATAATACCAATTAAGGCCTACTCTTGGGCCCGCTCCATGGTATTTAACCTCACCACTGGCCCTTAAAAATTTAATCGCCTGTCTTGTGATAAGTGGTGGTAGATTGATATGTCCCTCATAGGCAAGCCGAGTATATTGTATGCTGCCATAGAGCCTAAAACTTTTACTCTCTTCGTAATTAATAATTTGTCCAAACTCTAGATTTAGAGCATCCCATTCAGGCTTGATAGCATAGGTTATGGGTATCTCTATGCCTAAAGTGGGTACATTAAAAGACACGGTTTTGTTTATTAATTGATCGAAATGATACCAGTTTAGAGATAAGTCATTACCCGTATTGAAATGATATGCACCTGCTAACTTTACCCCCCAGTTCCATTCAGAAGATTTTTTGGCAATCTGATGGGATATTAAATTATCATTAATGACACCATGATAAATTAGATCATCGCCATAGGCTGGTTTTAAATACAGGGCATCAATACTAACATCCCAAGACGTGGTAGCACAGGGAACAATACTATTACCAGGAACACAAATAGGAATTGGGCCTCCCATGGTTCCAGCGTACAACATGCCTGTAGACACTGCAAAAACGATAACTGTCTTTTTTATATAAGATAACATGGTAGAGCAATACATCCTTATACTGTAAGCAGGTATAAGATACTTTACTATAAACTAGTATTCAATAACTAAGAACGTACAAGCCATTATAACAATTTGATTGATCGTAAATTTTTCAAATTTATCGTTACTTATGCGCGCACAAAGAGTATTTAATTGAAGCACTTCGCATTAAAAACAACTAGCCCTTATCGACAACATCATGTAATAACTACTATTCCTCATTCTAATACCTTCACTTATCATTTAATCTACTGGATTATCTTAGTGAATCAGTTAAACTTAATAATAGGCAATGATATAAGAGGATTGGGGATGAAACCCTCGTTGCAACTTAGTATTAGTCAACAACTGACCCTTACCCCACAACTTCAACAAGCTATTCGCTTGTTGCAATTATCTACTGTCGATTTACAACTAGAGATTCAACAGGTTGTCGAATCAAATCCAATGCTTGAAGTTTTACCTAATGAAGAAAAAGAAGAGGTAAACGACAATAGTAAGCAGAATACAGAAGACAATGATTTTCAATGGTCACAACTTTATAACTTAAACAAGCGCACTAATTTCGAAGACAATGATATTAACTACGAAAATCTATATTGCACGACAACCAATTTACAAGAACATCTAAGGTGGCAGTTAGATTTAACCCCTATGTCCGATATTGATCGCGTGATTGCTACAGCGATTATTGATGCCATAGATGATGACGGCTTTTTAACAATATCAGTCAATGATTTACATACTAGCCTAAATAGTGAAGCTTACCCCCTAGATATTGAGGAAATCGAAGCTGTCAGGCATCGACTACAACTTTTTGACCCGGTAGGTTGTGCTACCCTTAACTTAGCTGAGTCACTTTTAGCACAACTTAGCCAATTGCCTGAACATGATAATGATGTTGAATTAACAAAAATGATCATTAAAAACGATCTTGAATTATTAGGGCAACATAATTATCGACAATTAATAAAAAGTTATCGTATTAATGAAGCAGCTATTAACCGTGTATTACAGATAATTCACCGCCTACATCCAAAACCTGGCAATTTAATTCAACAAAATAATATAGAATACATTAACCCAGACGTTATCGTTAAAAAAATTGACGGACATTGGCAGGTCTATTTAAATCAAGCGACTCTACCTCGTTTAGCAATCAATGGCCAATATGCAGCGATGATTCAGCGTGCTAATACCAGCTCAGACAACCAATTTTTAAAAAATAACCTGCAAGAAGCCAGATGGTTTTTAAAAAGCATTCAAAGCCGCCAGGAAACCTTGCTTAAAGTAGCTCGTTGCATTGTCGATCGCCAAGTTGAATTCCTAGAACATGGTGAAGAAGCAATGAAGCCGCTTATACTAAATGACGTAGCCATTGCTTTAGATATGCATGAATCAACTATTTCCAGAGTAACCACCAAAAAATTCATGCATACACCACGCGGTGTGTTTGAATTAAAATACTTTTTCTCAAGCCATGTTGCTACTGCAAGCGGAGGCGAATGCTCTTCAACAGCAATACGTGCTGTTATTAAAAAAATAATTGCTGCCGAAAATCGCCAAAAGCCACTTAGTGATAGTAAAATTGCTCAATTAATCAGTGAGCAAGGTATTAAAGTTGCACGCCGAACCGTAGCAAAATATCGTGAGGCAATGTGTATTGCTCCATCAAATGAACGTAAAACAATTAGTAGTTAATAAAAGAGGAGAAAAAGTTATGCAAATAAACTTCACCGGCCATCAGATGGAAGTGACCCCAGCATTAAGAGCATATACTGAAGATAAATTTGCTAAGTTAATGCATCATTTTGATAATATCACTGCGATTCATGTTGTTTTTAATATAGAAAAATTAGCTCAAATTGCTGAAGCAACAATACATGTTGCTAAAGGGACCATACATGCCAGCGCTCAACATGATGATATGTATATTGCAATTAATGATCTCGTTGATAAATTAGATCAGCAGCTTATTAAACATAAGGAAAAATTACGTGCTCACTAGTACCGCTCTAACTTTGTTCCCCTAACTTATCTGTACCAAGGACAGGTGCAGACTCCTCACTCATAATGATTTAAACTTGCAAGAATGAATAAACGAACGGTAAAATAAGTATTTTTAGCCGAAATGTTTATGAAACTAGGTTACTTAATCACCCCGCAGCAGGTTTGTATAGACACCATTTCGCAGAGTAAAACAGCAGTCTTTCATAAAATAAGTGAACTATTTGCTCATACTACACCTGAACTTAGCCTTAATGAGCTCTTTGATGCCTATTGGCATCGTGAAAACCTTGGTAGTACCACTATTGGCCATGGCATCATGCTCCCACATATACGCATGCCAGCCATCAATGAACCAAAAGCCTGCTTTATTAAATTAATACATCCTATTGACTTTGGTGCAGAAGATAAGCAACCTGTAGATTTAGTTATTGGGTTAATGATGCCTGCTAATCAAGAGGAACATCATTTAACGATTCTTGCAGCAATTATTAAGCAATTTAGCGACCCTTGCTTTAGAAAAGCTTGCCGAAACTTAAGTAATGCGGAATCATTATATGATCTTCTAGTAAATGGCCTGTTAGAACCACAGGTTTAACGCCTTAAATAAGTTGACTTTTATGATTGAAACCAATGTACGTATTATTAATAAACTAGGGCTGCATGCTCGTGCTTCAGCTAAATTTGTCTCGACAGCAGCTCGCTTTCAAAGTCATATTGAAGTCATTAAGCAGTCACAAAAAGTCAATGGCAAAAGTATTATGGGTGTTATGATGCTTGCTGCCAGCCAAGGCTCAGAATTAATTATTAAAATTGATGGTCCCGATGAAAAAGACATGGAAAAGGCCTTAATCGATCTCATCAATAATCGCTTTGACGAACCTGAATAAAAAGCGATTATTGGGGGGCCGAGTGGCGCAGCCTACATAAATAATTGAGCACTATCAATCTTTAAAGGATTTTCTTTGTCTGCGAATTCGATGTAATTTTACGAATAATTGAATTGGCCCTGATAACGCATAAATAACAAAGCCTGTGAATAAAATAAATGACGGATTAGCTGCAACCGCTACAAATAAAATGACCATGAGTAATAAATATAAAAAAGGAACTTTACCCTTAAAATCAACTTCTTTAAAGCTATAATAGCGAATATTACTTACCATAAGCGCTGCGGCAATAATAGCAATCATAGCGCTTACTAATGCTACAAAGAGATGCTGAAACTGATTTTGGTGGCATAACCAAACAAAAGAAGAAACTAAGGCCGCAGCAGCAGGACAAGCTAGCCCCTGAAAATAGCGTTTATCAGCTGTATTTACCTTGGTATTAAAGCGCGCAAGGCGTAAAGCGACTGCTGCCGTATAGATAAAAGCAACCAACCAGCCGAATTTACCTAATTGCTGTAGACTTGAGCTGTATAGCAATAATGCAGGCGCCACACCAAACGTGACCATATCAGAAAGGCTATCGTACTGAGCACCAAAAGCAGATTGAGTATTAGTTAAACGAGCAATACGGCCGTCTAATCCATCAGCAATCATACCGACAAAAATAGCAATGATTGCTGTTTCATCTAGCCCTTTAAAGGATGCAACGATAGAATAAAACGCTGCAAATAAGCTTGCTGTAGTAAAAAGATTAGGTAATAAATAAACGCCAGAAGGATTTTCTTTCCGATTCACAACTAAAGCCTACCAAAGTATTATGGGTAATTAAATTATAAACTGTTATCGTTCGTAACAGATTTTTTAACACAGATAACCGCATTTAAATCAAACAAAATCATTTAAAATAAACCAAAAGCATCCTAACATACTCGCTCACAGACTGCTATGGTCTTACTATTTTTCTTAACAAGCCCACTTTAAGTACAGAATTAAATAAATAAACTGTTTTTTCTGTTAAATTCACGTTAAATTAATTTAATCTTTAGTGCTTTACCCTACTTATTGCATCTTAATATGATGCTATAATAGGCATATTGTTTTGATTGTGTTTTAATTATGACTGCTTCTGACCGTGATAAGAAAAAAATTGTAATTGAAGGAGTAACCGATAAAGGAAAAACTTTTAGGCCAAGTGATTGGGCAGAGCGTATGAGCGGTACGATGGCTATTTTTAAAAATAATCGTATCTATTATTCCCCGCTTCTTCAACCTAGCGTCACGACAGAAGGATATAAATGTGTTTTATTAGATCCAAAATTAAAAGAAACAAGCCCTGATGTATATCAAGCGATTATTGAATTTGCCCAAAACAATAATCTTAAAATTTGTGGTGAAGAATAGAGTTAAGTACCACTGCCAGAAGTCCATATAGCAATTTGACTCATAATTGCATCTAATACACTGACTGTATTGTCAAAATTCACCGCTAAAATTCCAGCAAACAAAAACATAAACCCTTTAAAACCATCTTGTGACTGTGATCCTGTATTGCTAGCATGCGTTAATAAGACAGTACCCCGAACAAACCAAATGAGGCCTGCTATACGAATAATGAGCCCCATAGAGCTATAAATATTATAAGGATTATAACTTGCATACTGCAAAATATTACCCACCCCAAACGTCGTATTAGAAAGAGCTGATAAGGAAGATGGTAAAAACAGCAAGATAACACCGCCTACCAGATAAGCCATTGGCACATACATACTTTCTTGGGAGGAAGAATTAGCGCGATGATCACCTATTTTACGAAGCTTTTGAATCGCTGTGATAAAAAACCAAATACCAAGCAAATAGGCAAACCCTACAATCACACGTTGAACAGGTATAAAGTTTCGGCTAATGTTGCCGAGCATTGCAATTAAGTCAGTCATCTCGCTCATGGCTTAATTATACCTCAATTTATTGATTACTACTTGCAATGCGAGCCATTTAGCCTATATTAATTAACTTTTTTCTAAAAAAGTAAAACTATGCAAGCAAATTTATTCCCAATTACCCTGGTAGAAGCATTTATGCTCTCACCTAATGTAAAACATTTTATCTTTAAAGCAGATAAGATACCGCCTTTTAATTATATACCAGGCCAATTCATTACCATTCATTTTGAGTCAAATGGCAAATTACTTAGACGTAGTTATAGTATAGCTAATGTACCAAGCCAAGATAATCTTATTGAATTTGCTGCAGGTTACGTAGAAGGCGGCCCAGGAACTGATTTATTATTTAACTTAGCTCCAGGCGACAGTATTAATATTAATGGCCCTTTTGGCCGCTTAGTTTTGAAAGATGAGCTACCCAAACGCTATGTTTTAGCGGCAACCAGCACTGGCATAACGCCTTACCGCGCCATGATTACAGAGCTTAAAAAAAGGCTTACAGAAAATCCAAGCTTAAATGTATTAATTATGTTGGGCGTGCAAAAGCCAGAAGATGCGCTTTATGAGGAAGAATTTTTAGCCTTTGCTATGGCTTATCCACAACAAGTGACTTTTAGAGTACAATTAAGTCGCGCTGATAATCTAAATTTACAACCAAACCAGTTTAGAGGCTACATTCAACATGCTTTTCCTGAAATAGCGCTTAACCCTGCTGAAGATGTTGTTTATTTATGTGGCAATCCAGGTATGATTGATGAATGCTTTGAAGAGTTAAAAAAGCGTGATTTTGCAATGCAACAAATCATTCGCGAAAAGTATATTTCCGCCAATACAAAATAGCGAGCAAATAGTTACTATCTAATGAAGATGAGGAGTGTTAATTAAAATGTATTATGAAGAATTAGCAGACACCATAGAGCAATTAACGCAAGAAGGTAAAGGAATCTTAGCTGCGGATGAAAGCAATGGTACTATTGGTAAGCGCTTTGCTAGCATTAATGTAGAAAATAGTGAAGATAATCGACGCAATTATCGCCTGCTGCTCGCAACAACGCCTGACTTAGAACAATATATTAGCGGCGTGATTTTATTTGAAGAAACTTTCCAACACCAAGATGAACAAGGTACCTCCATTGCAGAATTATTTAGCCAAAAAGGAATAGTCCCTGGAATTAAAGTGGATAAAGGCTTAATTAATCTTCCTAATACCAATAATGAAAAAGTGACACAAGGCCTAGATGGTCTGGAAGAACGCTTACTCCACTTTAAGAAATTAGGCGCTCGTTTTGCAAAATGGCGTAACGTTTATTCTATTACTGAAAACACCCCAAGCTTAGCAGCCATAAAAGCAGGCGCTGAAAATTTAGCTCGTTATGCTATTTGCTGCCAATCCGTAGGAATCGTTCCTATTGTTGAGCCTGAAGTGCTTATTGATGGCAATCATAGCATTGATATGTGCGCAGAAGTCTCTGAAATAGTACTTCATGAAGTGTTTAAGGCCTTATTTATTTATCAAGTTGAATTAGAAAATATTATTTTAAAACCCAGCATGGTTACCAATGGTAAGGAAACAAAGCCTTTTAGCAGCCCTGAAGACATTGCTGAGTACACTATTAGTGTGTTTCGTAATACCGTGCCAGCGGCAGTACCTAGCATTAATTTCTTATCAGGCGGTCAGACCTCAGAACAAGCTACTGCTAATTTAAATGCCATTAACAGAATCGATTATCAACCTTGGAATCTAAGCTTTTCTTATGGTCGCGCTTTACAAGAAGATTGCTTAAAACTTTGGCAAGGAAATCCTGCTAATATTGAACAAGCGCAAGCAGCCCTTCTTAAACGCGCTCGTTTAAATAGCTTAGCTTGCTTTGGCGAGTATGAGCCTAGCATGGAATAGCATTTAATTCTTAATGCAAAAATTGACATAAAAAGATAGAAATTATCTTTTTATGTCACTTAGAAATTAGCTTAATCTAACTGCCCGTGTTATAAACTAAATTTTGCAAATAATGGTAAGTGATCAGAGAGTGTTCGCCAAGGTTTGCCACTAAAGCATTGAGCTTTTTCAACGTTTAAGCCACGAAAATAAATGCGGTCAATACATAATGTTGGCTTAAGAGCTGGAAATGAGCGGGCATGCTGCCCTTCCAATCGTTGAAACGCTTCGTAAATACCTAATTCTTCGGCTAAAGGCTCGGATAAATGCATACGCCAATCATTAAAATCACCTGCCATTAATAAGGGCTCATTATCAGGTATCACTTCGGTAATACGTTTAATCACAGCGCGATATTGAGAAGCCCGTTCTGCTTTAAATAAACCTAAATGTACACACAATAAATGTAATACTTGATCATTATCCAATTTTATTTGCCCATGCAAAATACTGCGAGAAGCACGATTTTGACGGGATAGATTAATATTTTCAAAACTCACAAACGGATATTTGCTTAAAATAGCATTGCCATGATGGCCTGCTTGGTAAATAGCATTTTTTGCATAAAGATAGTGTGGCCAATCGTTCTCAGCGATATATTCAAACTGAGGTAAATCAGGCCAAATTTGAATCCTTTGAGCTTGCCGCTGGTGAAAACCCTGAACTTCCTGCAGAAATACAAAATCAGGATTTAATTTAGATAACGCATAGCGCATCTCAGGTAGCAAAAATCGCAGTTTGCCAACCCCAAAACCTTTATGAATATTATAAGTTACCAGCGACACACTTTGTCGCGGTTGTTTCATAACAATTAACCTTAAATAATGTGAATTTGCCAGAAACGATTTAATCTAACGATTAAACTATCTTTCTATCAAATTTATGTTAACCAGTTAGAACCTTAAGCATAGCATTAAAAATTTCTTTTTAAAGCTTATCACACAAATTTAGTCAGTTAATTTAAGAGAATTTTTAAGAGTTAGCCTCAGTTTAATAATTATTTGTCACTAAATATAAGAAGTAATTTGTCACATAATTTGTGTTAAATAAACAATTATGTTAGTTTAGATAAAAACGTCAAATATACTGAGACAAATAAAAGACACAAATTTGTGATATACGATAAGGAGAGTACTATGAAGCAATCATGGTTAAAAAAAATTACCTGTCTAGCTAGTGCAACGCTATTTAGCGGGCTCATTTACTCCCTTGATGAGTTAAGATTGAATGAAGGTTTACCTATCATGGTTGATAGTAAAACTGAGCTAAATGATATCTTTTTAAAAGATGATACCGTCATATTTACTTATCAAATTAAAAACATTAATGTTGATCAAGCCTTACAGATTAAAGAAGGTAATAAAGACATGATTGAGCAAAACGCTTGTGAAGACGAACAAATTCAAGAATTATTTTGTAAAGATTTTCACGTAAATTTCATCTACTGGATAAATGATAAGAAAATTCTTGAGGTTCCTGTTAATAAAGACCTTTGCCGAGCGCGACAAAACTCAGTCGTTTAATTGTCTTAAGTGAGTGCAAAAGTCAGAGCTAGTTATTTGGCTAGCTCTTCCAGTTATCATTAAAGGTTTATTGGCAAAAACCTACCCTTTGTTACAAAATAAACTAGACCACATAACAATTCTATGGATATGGAAGAATTTAAATTAACTATTCCTGGTTTTACTATTGCAGGTAAATCATGGGGAAATAAAGATTTGCCGCCTCTTTTAGCTATTCATGGCTGGCTAGATAATGCTAACTCCTTTGACCTATTGGCACCTTACTTGTCTAACTACTTCCGTGTGATTGCTATCGACTTGCCTGGCCATGGCCAATCTTCTCATTTAAATGAAGGCAGCTATTATCATTTTATCGATGGTGTTTTTGCCTTAGTTCATATTATTGATGCACTGCAAATTGACAAAATTCACCTACTAGGCCACTCACTAGGCGCGTGCCTCGCAAGCATTCTAGCTGGTGTTGCACCGAAACGTACGGCTTCGGTGGCTTTACTTGAAGGGCTTGGGCCTTTTACAAAAAGCGAACAGTCTTGCCGTGATCAGTTAGCCAATTACATCCATACTATTATCGAAAAAAAGCCACACCGAACTAAATTTTACTCCTCCCTAGAACAGGCTGCGCAAGCACGAGCCAAACGTGGCTTTTTATCATTAGAATTAGTTCGTCTTTTGTGTGATCGTGGCGTTAGTGAAATTGATGGTCAATTTTATTGGCGACATGACCGCCGTTTGGTTTATCCAAGTCCCTTGCAGCTCACAGAAGGCCAAGTTTTATCCTGCCTTAGCGGAAACACGGCTAAAACGTGCCTTATTTTAGCTAAACGCGGATCATTGTTTAACGAAAGTGATATTCAAGCAAGAATTGCAGCAGTTAAGTATTTAACTATTTTTCATGTAGAAGGAGGACACCATCTACACATGGAAGAACCAAGTGCTGTAGCACAGCACCTGGTAAGCTTTTATAGTGAAAATGAATTAATTACATGATTCATAATCTATGGTTACTGTTGCTAATGACTGCTTGACGCCATTGAGATCAAACCCTAGATCTTTAGCAGCACTCAATACACCACAACCACCCTCATCAAACGTTGAATAAGGTGTCCAGTAGTCGATATTCGCTTTAACCATAATATCAAAGGCTTTACGAGCATCCCAGCCAGGGAGATTTGCTATTAAGTAATATAAACGATTGAAAACACCGCTTGAATAATGGACATCTAGACCGCCGTAATACTCATCGGCTGTATCAATAGACATACCATCACGACTTGGTAAATCCATAAAGCGTAATGCGTCATAGCCACTACTTTCTTTCATGATTTCACCACCGATTTGCCAGCTCGCCTTACCAATAGAATAAAATTCTGCTGCTTGTGCTGCCATATCAGAGAAAGCCTCATTCATACCGCCTGATTGGCCGTAATACTGTAAATCTGAATGCTGCTCAGTAAAACCATGGCTAATCTCATGAGCTCCTACGCCTAGTGAAACAAGTGGGTACATCATGTCTTCACCATCGCCGAAGGTCATTTGTCGACCATCCCAATAAGCATTTTCATAACCATCACCATAGTGCACTCGCATAACAAGCTGCATAGGAGACCCATCAGATTTAGAAAGCGCATTGATGTTATACCAATCTTTATACATATGGTTAATAACGTAACCTGCATAAAGGGCATCATTCGTTGGAGAAAATGCCCCATTTTCTTTATCATAGCCATCCGATTGATAACCAGTCCAAAATGCATCAGTTGCTTTATCAGCTACTTTACAACTAAACGACATAGGGTTATTTTTCGAAGAATAACGATGTTCCATGTCAACAACACGCACGCCTGTATTTTCCATAAAACATTTGGAAGCGGCATCATCGCGAGTTAACTCAAGTAAAGGTAGCCCTGTGCCATAGGTAAACTTACCTACTTTTGAATTACCACCGTATCCTTGTCCTTTTGCAGGCGAGACTTGGGTTTTTACATTATTCCACTGTACAAAAGGTTTATAGGTCACTGCATCTACGATAGCCGTTGGTCTTTCAGGAATTTTATCTTGATAAGTAACAAAAACACTTACTTTATAAGCCCAGTGCGCATTGTGGTTTTCATCAATATAAACAAGTGGGGTTACGGTTTCTTCACTTACTGAATGATTAGCAAACTGACTCTTAAATTGCTGAAGCGCCAGTGAACCATTTTTAATAAAGTCAGCAGAAGGCTGGCCTAATTCCTTTTGTAAACCATGATAAACGACCCCATTCATTTTTATATCAGCCTGATTACGAGCAGCTAGAAACGTCTGCGCCGCTTGAGGACTATGAAGAATGGCATAACCACCAACCACAGGAAAACCTGCATATTGTTGCTGCATACGAATATGACTAATATTATTTTTGTCTGTATGCTGCTTAATAAATTGCAATGAATCAGTAACAGAACCCTTAGCTTGTTTCACCCCAGGCATATTAAGATGAAATTGTTGCTGAAGAGCCGGTAGTGATGATTTATTTAAAGGGATTGGTTCTGCTGCTTGCACAGGGGACATCATACTAAAAGCTAAACAAGCCGCAAGAGGGGATAAATAAAAATTTGAGTGCATTAATCTTAACTCCTTAACCTAATACACATGAAGCAAATCCATTCATTTAGATGCTTCCGTTGTTAATATTATTTGTGTATGTCCATAACTTATCTTACATTTAAAATTAAAGCGACTTAGCTGCACTTAAGCTTTTACTCAAATATATAAGTACAGCAAATAAGCTAATTTTTTGTATAAATGGCTGATAACATCCTAGTTATGAGCAAACTTGGTAATCACAGCAATTAGTTTTTCCTATTTTAATTGCATCTTAGAATTTAAGACTAAGAGGTTGGCCTTACTCTCGAATTCATGGACGTAATTCTAACAGGTAAACATCAAACTAACATAATTTTTTAAAATTTAAAATCTGCAGCCTAGTTTTCAAAATAAATAGTAAGATAAGTTTTTTGTTACTAGAATTAAGACGATAATCAAACCACAAAATAAATATTTAGACGCAGCATGTAAGTTTTTAGTAGAATAAGCGGCATATTTATAAGTATTTGAATCTAACTAGCCAATAATTTGTTCATGAGTACTATCACCACTAATATTAATGAGGCAATTACCCAGCTAAAAGCCGGTAATTTAGTTGCCATCCCTACTGAAACTGTTTATGGCTTAGCAGGTAATGCTGAAAATGAAGAGGCCATTCGAAAAATTTTTGCTCTAAAAAACCGCCCTCTCAATCACCCATTAATTATGCATGTCGCTAAAGACTGGGATTTAAGCAGGTGGGTTACTGATATTCCTAATTATGCTCAAGAATTAATAGATAATTTCTGGCCAGGACCTTTAACTCTTGTTTTAAAATGTAACCTTAAAACAGTAAATCCTTTAGTAACTGGCGGACAAGATACCGTTGCCATTCGTTGCCCTAGTCATTCTATCGCGCAATCGCTGTTAACAGCATTAAATTTTCCTTTGGTTGCGCCTTCTGCCAACCCATTTGGAAAGATAAGTCCTACAACGGCCAATCATGTCCAACAAAGTTTTAGGGAGCAACCCTTACTTATTTTAGATGGCGGTCGCTGTGAGGTCGGCATAGAATCTACTATTGTTGCAGCAACTGATCCCAATCATTATCAACTATTGCGTCATGGGGTTATTGATGAGGCAGCCATTCAAGCAACGATTGCTATTGCCGCCTTAAAAGAAGCGAGTTCCATTCAAGTACCCGGAAAACTATTAACCCATTATCAACCCGATAAGCCACTATATTGTTTTACAACAACCAATGAATTACAAACATTACTTCAGGCCCACCCTAAGGCGTATGTTTTTTCGTTTACCAAGCAAACATACAGCGATCAAAATTTATGCTATCAATTCCCACAAAATCCCAAGCAAGTGGCTTTCGAGCTTTATTATCAACTTCGCCATGCGGACATGTCATCAGCCACCACTATCTTAGTTGAATTACCTCCTAAAGAAGAAAGTTGGTACGGCGTTAGAGAACGTTTGTTAAAAATGATCAGCCAACCGAATTAAAATCGATTAGAAATTTGATAATTATTCATGCATTAGGCAAAATAAATGTTAAAATAATAAATAGGTAGATTAAATGGAACGCAGATGACAGACTTACAAAAACCTTATAAAAAATTATATCGATCACGCACTGACAAGAAAATTGCTGGTGTTTGTGGTGGTTTAGCTGCCTATTTTAATTTAGATCCGTTGTGGATTAGGCTTATCTTTGTTCTCTTCTTTCTGGTTGGTGGTTCAGCACTCTTGTTGTATGTCATTTTATGGCTTCTTGTCCCACTTGAACCTGTTAGCCCTATCTCAGGCTCAAGCGAGTGGAAACCCTAGCCAATCAACCTCTTTTTAAGGTTAATTTCATCAATTTTAAAAAGAATATCGATAAAAATCCTTATTTAGGCCTGTCTATTAAGCTATTAATCTTGTTCTATAGATGGCCTAAATCAACCCCTTAAAATTAGCTTCTAATCTTTACAAAATAGAATTTTTTGCGGAATATAAATTTATCTTTTACAAACATGGCCACAAACTGCAGAGATCATGCCGATATCATCGAAGTTCTAGACATTAATCTTAACTTCAGGCAGAATCGCAACAACTTTGTTTATTTCAACCAAAATGAAGAAAATTTTAGTTTTACATGGGCCTAATTTAAATCGATTAGGTACCCGCGAACCCACTATATATGGTTCGGAAAGTTTAGCAAATATTAATACTCGGTTGCGCAAACAAGCAGCAGATCAGGGCTGGGATTTAAGTTGCTTTCAGAGTAACAGCGAAGCGGCTTTAATTGATGCTATCCATCAAGCCGCTGATGCTGGCATTAATTATATAATTATCAATCCAGCGGCCTTTACCCATACCAGCATTGCTCTTCGTGATGCGTTAATCGCAGTAGCAATTCCTTTTTTTGAGGTGCACATCTCTAATATTTACGCGCGTGAGCCATTTAGACATTATTCTTACCTGTCTGATGTTGCGCAAGGGGTCATAACAGGATGTGGTACTAAAGGTTATTTACTGGCCTTACAAGCCATTTTAGAAGGGTTTAATTAACATGAGTTCGACATAAAGGTTATAAAAGAATTTGTATGTCGCTAAACGAACGTTATCCCATAAAATGTGAAGCATTAATTAAGAGAGCTATTATCGATGGATATCCGCAAAATCAAAAAACTTATTGAATTGCTTGAAGAAACTGGCATTTCGGAGATAGAAATTAAAGAAGGCGAGGAATCAGTACGATTAAGCCGATATAGTTATCACCCTGAAATAGCACAACCACGTTATGCTGCACCAGCGCTACAACCACAAGTGCAACAAGCGCCATCAATGCCACAAGCCGAAACACCAGCTGATGTTAAACCGGCTGAAAAACCAGTGCATGGCCATCAAATTCGCTCACCTATGGTCGGAACCATGTATACTTCACCATCACCTGATGCCGCTCCCTTTGTCGCTGTTGGACAGACAGTAAAAGCTGGTGACACGTTATGTATTGTAGAAGCAATGAAAATGTTTAATGAGATTGAAGCCGATAGATCGGGCAAAATCATGGAAATTTGTGTTAACAATGGCGATCCTGTTGAATATGACCAAGTGTTATTTATTATTGAGTAAGGAAGTCGCGCATGCTTAACAAAATTGTGATTGCTAATCGCGGTGAAATTGCTTTGCGTATTTTACGCGCTTGTAAAGAACTTGGTATTCAGACAGTTGCCGTGCATTCTAGTGTTGATAAAGATTTATTACACGTACGCCTTGCTGACGAAACGGTTTGCATTGGCCCTGCCAGCTCTCAAAAAAGCTATTTAAATATCCCAGCGATTATTTCTGCTGCTGAAATAACAGATGCTGTTGCTATTCATCCTGGCTATGGCTTTTTATCAGAAAACGCTGACTTTGCTGATATTGTTGAGCAAAGTGGCTTTACTTTTATTGGCCCACGCAGTGATACAATTCGGTTAATGGGCGATAAAGTATCTGCTATTGCTGCGATGAAACAAGCAGGTGTTCCTTGCGTGCCAGGGTCAGATGGCCCTTTGCCAGAAGATGACCAGGAAAATTTAAAATTAGCAAAAAACATTGGCTATCCTATTATTATTAAAGCAGCCGGTGGTGGCGGTGGTCGTGGTATGCGGGTTGTTCATACTGAATCAAATTTATTAAATGCCATTGCTTTAACCCGTAGCGAGGCAAAAGCTGCCTTTAATAATCCAATGGTTTATATGGAAAAATTCCTAGAAAACCCACGCCATATCGAATTTCAAGTTTTAGGCGATGGTAAAGGCCGTGCCATCCATTTAGGCGAGCGTGATTGCTCAATGCAAAGAAGGCATCAAAAAGTCGTAGAGGAAGCACCAGCCCCAGGAATTAGCCAAGAATTACGTCAAGAAATTGGCGCACGAGTAGTCAAAGCCTGTTCAGAATTAAAATACCGCGGCGCAGGCACCTTTGAATTTCTATATCAAGACGGCTGCTTTTATTTCATAGAAATGAATACGCGTATTCAGGTTGAACACCCAGTCACGGAATTGATTACGGGTATTGATTTGATTAAAGAGCAAATTAAAATTGCCAGTGAACTGCCATTTACGTTAAAACAAGACGCGATTCAATTAAGCGGACATGCCATCGAATGCCGGATCAATGCTGAGGATCCTAAAACATTCATGCCCTCTCCCGGAACGATTCGACTGCTGCATCAGCCAGGCGGTCCAGGTATTCGCTTTGATTCACATATCTACAGCAGTTACACTGTGCCCCCTAATTATGATTCGATGATTGGTAAATTAATTAGCTATGGTAAGACACGCCAAGAAGCCATCAATAGAATGCGCAATGCCTTGGATGAAATTATCATCGAGGGGATTAAAACAAACATTGAATTACATCAACGTATTATGCGCAATCCTGCCTTTGTACAGGGCGGAACAAATATTCATTATCTAGAATCGATGTTAAAGGAAGCATAAGTCGTGTGGTATCAACTAGAAATTGATGTCTGCCTTCCTAATGAAGTAGATAACTTAAGCGCCATCCTTGAAGAAAGCGGCGCTGTATCTATTACGTTAAGTGATAAAAATGATGACCCAGTGCTTGAGCCCTTACCAGGCGCAACGCCACTATGGCCTGAAATAACACTTAAGGCCCTGTACTCTGAAGAAAAAGTAGCTGATGAAGCCTTGCAGCACATAAATCAATTATTTCCTCACTTTCATGCGCGCGTTACCTTGTTACCTGAGCAAAATTGGGAACGCGCCTGGATGGACAATTTTAAACCGCAACAATTTGGTGAGCGTTTATGGGTTTGCCCTTCCTGGATTACCCCGCCTAAGCCTGAAGCAATCAATTTAATTCTTGATCCAGGGCTTGCTTTTGGCACCGGCACTCATCCAACCACACAACTTTGTTTAACCTGGCTTGCTAGAGCCGATTTAGCGAATAAAATAGTCATCGATTATGGTTGTGGCTCAGGAATTTTAGCTTTGGCTGCGTTAAAATTAGGTGCAAATCAAGTACAAGCAGTGGATATTGACCCACAAGCCTTACAAGCAACAAAAGCTAATGCTGAAGTTAATAACCTAGCTGATGAGCAATTGTCGATTACCTCCCCTGATGAGCTAACTGGTAGCGCCGACATACTGATTGCTAATATCTTATTAACCCCCTTATTAGCGTTGAAAGCTCAGTTCAAACAACTCATTCGCGATCAAGGCATGCTAGTCATTTCAGGGATTTTAAATGAACAAACAGTCAGTTTAATTGACATGTATCAGGATGACTTTATTCATCAACAAACAGAGACATTAGAAGATTGGTCATTACTTGTATTTACTCATCGCAAAAATAAATAAGTCATACGGAGAATACCTATGCTCCCTTTTAGCCCGAAAAGAGCTTTATTGAGTGTTTCAAATAAAAATGGATTAATTAAATTAGCTACCACCCTTTATGAGCATAGCATTGAATTAGTAGCAACCGGAAATACAGCTGCTTTACTGCGTCAAGCAAAGCTACCTGTTACAGAAGTCAGTGATTGTACCCATTTCCCTGAAATATTAGATGGACGAGTCAAAACACTACATCCAGCTATTCACGCAGGTTTATTGGCTCGTGGCAAGCCTGATCAACAAACCTTAGAAGAACATGCAATTAAACCGTTTGATATTCTAATTGTTAACCTCTACCCTTTTGAGCAGGTCATCAGTAAGCCTGATTGTAAATTTTCAACAGCAATTGAAAACATTGATATTGGTGGTCCTGCGATGATTAGGGCGGCCGCTAAGAATTATGAGCACGTTACGGTCATTGTTACGCCGAATGATTATCAACAACTTACCGATTATTTAGCCTTAAAAAAAGTACCTAATGATTGGCGTTTTAATCTTGCTAAAAAAGCATTTGCTCATACGGCGGGCTATGATTCTGCCATTGCTAATTATTTAAATGCTTTAGATGATAAGAAAAAGCCCAGTGGTTTCCCATCCGTATTAACTTGCCAATTCAATAAGCAATATGATCTTCGCTATGGTGAAAATCCTCATCAACAAGCTACTTTCTATGCGGATAGAAATGTAGCACCAGGTTCGCTAGCACTGGCTCAGGTTATTCAAGGCAAAGCCTTATCTTATAATAATTTATTAGACGCTGATGCAGCCTTAGATTGTGTGCGGGCTTTTTCAACAGCTACCTCAGCCTGTGTTATTGTAAAACATGGCAATCCTTGCGGTATTGCATTAGCAGATAACCAATTACACGCTTATCAACGAGCCTATCAATGCGATCCTGTGTCAAGCTATGGCGGTATTTTAGCCTTTAATCAATGTTTAGAAGAAGAAACAGCCAAGTTCTTACTAGCTACTCAATTTGCTGAAGTGATTATTGCACCTACGATTAGCGATGCTGCAAAAAAAGTACTTATTAATAAACCTAATGTGCGTGTTCTTGAAACCGGCGGCTTGCTGGCAAGTGAGCAATTTAAACTGGATATGCGGCATGTTGATGGCGGCTTTCTAGTGCAAGAACATGATAATTTTCCTATTGATATTAATAAATTCACTATCGTTACTGAAAAAAATCCTACAGAGCAGCAGAAACAAGATTTATTATTTGCGTGGCAAGCCGTTAAATACGTTAAATCAAATGCTATTGTACTTGCCAAAAATTTAGCAACCATTGGCATAGGCGCAGGTCAAACCAGTCGAGTTATGAGCACACGTATTGCGTTATGGCAGGCGGAGCAAGCAGGCTTTTCGTGCCAAGGCGCCGTTATGGCATCTGATGCTTTTTTCCCCTTCCCTGATAGCATTGAATTAGTGGCTGATGCAGGTATTACAGCTGTTATTCAGCCGGGCGGCTCTATTCGTGATGAGCAAATCATTGCTGCTGCCAACGCCGCAAACATTAGTATGATTTTTACAGGTACCAGGCATTTTAAACATTAATAGGTCTATTAAATCTCTAACAAAAATTAACAAATAGTATTGACTAATGAATGTACATGAAGAATACTCATTACACACTGAAATAAATTGGTCATTTTTGTTAATTTATAAACGTAATGATTATATTACGAAGGGGTTTAACATGATTACAGTCGATGATATCAAGCAGCTTATAATAGACTGTCAGCTAATGGGTAAATGGGGACTTGACAATGGTATAAGTGCTGAAATACCCGACCTTATCCTAGATGTATTAAAACCTCCATGCGATTTTCTAGGAACGTCCACAAATCCTGCTATCTTTATTAATCAATTCACTTATCGTCAATTGAGTAATAAGCATCCAAACTGGGTTCTTAATCAAACTATTGCTATTAAACCTACTCTGTTGAAGCAGTCAGATTTAGATATCATTGGCACTATTATTCATGAGGTCGGTCATGCATTTAATGTGGCTGCTGGTATACCTAATACAGAAAACAATGCTTATATCTTCGAAATTGAAGTATTACTTAAATTGTTCAACGGAGAAAATGATTTACTTAGTAACTGTTCTGCCCAAAATTTAAAAGATTATTTTCAATCAAGATTACCTAATTACAAAAGAGGCATTGCTAGCAATGACTATTTGGCTAAATTAGTGTATTCACTTAATAAGCAACTTAATCTTGACCCAACGCTTAGCTGCCCATTATTTAAAATTAAAGAATCAAGCTTTATGTGCAGTCCTTTAAAGTTTTTTAATCCACTAAAACCGCAAACGAGCTATGACACTGTAACAACAAATCTTCCATCACAAGTTTACTAAGCTTAGTTTAAATGAATAAAAATTCCCGCCAAAGCGGGAATCATTTTATTAATCGTCTAATAAACCTAATGATTTGACCATGTCCCTTTCTTCACGTAATTCTTTTAACGTCGCTTCAAACTTACTGTGACCATAGTCATTTTGCTCTAGCCCTTCAACTACCGTTAACTTGCCCTGTTCAGTACGGCATGGGAAAGAGAATACTAAATCTTTATCAACACCATATTCACCTTGAGAACTGCGACACATGGAGTAAGAGTCACCTGCCGGTGTGTCATTAAGTAAATGCGTTACTCCTTCAATCACCGCATTGGCAGCTGAAGCCGCAGAAGAAAGACCGCGCGCTTTAAGAATTGCCGCACCACGCTGCTGTACTATAGTTACAAATTCTTCTTTTAACCACCCTTCATCCTGAATAACTGTGGCTGCTGATTGGCCATTGATCTTGGCATTATAAAAATCAGGGTATTGAGTCGAAGAATGATTACCCCATATAGTCATATTAGTCACAGCGGTAACATCAACTTGCGCTCGTTTAGCTAACTGTGTTTTTGCGCGCAGCTCATCTAAAGTCGTCATAGCATAAAAGCGATCATTGGGAATATCTCTAGCATGATGCTTAGCAATGAGGCAATTTGTATTACACGGATTACCAACGACAAAGACTCGAACATCATCTGCGGCATTATCGTTGATTGCTCTACCTTGTTTAGTAAAAATACCGCCATTGATTTGTAATAAATCAGAACGCTCCATCCCTTGTTTACGCGGTACTGAGCCTACTAACAAAGCCCAATTTATATCACGCATGGCTTCATTTAAATCTGATGTGCAAACGATACGTTTTAATAAAGGAAACGCACAGTCATCAAGCTCCATCGCTACCCCATTTAAAGCAGGCAGTGCTTGTTCTAACTCTAATAATTGTAATTCGACTTCAGTATGGGGCCCAAACATTTGCCCTGAAGCAATCCGAAATAATAAAGCATAGCCAATTTGGCCAGCTCCGCCGGTAACGGCAACTTTAACTCGATTAGTCATTATTTTTTTTCCTTCTAACCATTGTTTAATTAAAATAACGCAGTCAAACTGCGTTTCATAAAAAGCAGAATGTTGTAATAAATTTGTGCTCTTAGTGGGACAGGCATTGCGACTCATGATACTATTGCAACGTTCAACAAGCCAGTATTCTGTCAATGATGTTACCTACTTCACTTTATATTCACATCCCTTGGTGTATACGCAAATGCCCTTATTGCGATTTTAACTCACATAAAAGTCCTGAGCATTTGCCGGAAAAAAATTATACAGAAGCGCTAATTGCAGATTTAAAACAAGATTTAACTCATTTTCCTAAACGCGAGCTCGTTTCTATCTTTATTGGTGGCGGGACCCCAAGTTTATTATCACCGGAAGCTTATGCTGAGCTATTTCAGCACTTACAGCAATTAATCTCCTTCGCTAAAGACATAGAAATCACTCTAGAAGCCAATCCAGGTACGGTAGAACAAAAACGCTTTCAAGGGTATAAGCAAGTTGGTATTAATCGCTTATCATTAGGTATTCAAAGCTTCAATTCTTTGCAATTAAAAGCCTTAGGGCGCATTCACGACAGCAAACAAGCGCACTTAGCCATTGAAGCTGCTCGCTTAGCAGGATTTGATAATATCAATCTTGATCTGATGTATGGTTTACCTAATCAAACTGTAGAACAAGGCCTTGAAGATTTACAGCTTGCTCTTAATCACTATCCTGAGCATCTTTCGTGGTATCAACTGACCATAGAGCCTAATACCGTTTTTTATAAAAAGCCGCCGCCTCTTCCTAATGAGGAAGTGGCCTATGAATTAGAACAAGCAGGATTTGCATTATTAGCCGAACAGGGCTTAATCCGTTATGAAATTTCAGCGTTTAGCAAAAAAAATAAGGAAGCCCGCCATAATCTTAACTATTGGTTATTTGGGGATTATTACGGCATTGGTGCCGGGGCACATGGTAAAATAACCCTTCATAATGAAAAAGTTGTCTATCGTACGCGCAAACATAGACAACCCACTGATTATTTAAACCCTAATAAACAGTTCTTAGCCGCCAAAGAGCAGGTAAATTCTAGCTCTTTATTATTTGAATTTATGTTAAATACAACCCGCTTACAACAACCTATTGCCAACCAACTCTTTACTGAGCGCACCGGGCTACCTTTTAGTGATTTAGAAGTAAAATTAAAAGCGGCCCACAAAAAAGGCTTAATTACGCGTGCGCACAATCATTGGCAAGTGAGTGAATTAGGTCGCCGCTATACCAATAATTTACAAGCTTTATTTTTACCGGATTAACCGTTAACACGACTTAAATAATAATACTTCACAAGTCAGATACTTTCACTGATAATGATAAGTTTAAACTTAGATTTAATTAAAGATAATTTTTACCTTTGGCAATTAATTGCTTTAATCAGCTAACTCAGTTTTATAAACCAAAGGATATAACTGCTCGGAGGCATAATGAGCCTGGTATTTTTTATACTCTTTACTGTGTTTGGTTATGTATGCGGCTCATTTTGTTCCGCTATTATTGTAAGCAGGTTATTTTCTTTACCTGATCCCCGCACTGAAGGTTCTTTAAATCCTGGGGCCACGAATGTATTGCGCCTTGCAGGTAAAAAATACGCTGCTATGGTTTTAATTGGCGATATGTTAAAGGGTTTTATTCCTGTTGTTTTAGCCAGATCATTAGGCATGGGGCCAGTAATCACCAGCTTTACATGTTTTGCGGCAGTTCTAGGCCATATGTACCCTATGTTTTTTAAGTTTAAAGGTGGCAAGGGTGTCGCTACCGCATTAGGTGGCCTACTCGGTTTAAGCTTTCTAACAGGCGTCGCTACGATTATTATTTGGCTTATTATTGCAAATTTTACCGGTTATGCTTCTTTAGCCTCTATTATTTCCCTTCTTCTTGCACCGCTTTATGCTATTTTAGGCTTTGGTAGTCTTGACGTTTTTCTGCCTTTATTTTTTGTAGCTTTACTCATTTTATATAAGCATCGTAATAATATTAATCGTTTAATCGATGGTGAAGAGCCTAAATTAAAATTTTCTCGGCAGCAATTTAGTGAAGTGACCGATGATATTGTTATCGATGAACAAGTGAATCAAGCTTTTGAGGAAGAGGAGAAAAGCGCAGATGACGTTATTATAGTTGCGCCAGAAACTACATCAGCTGAATCAGCAGAACCTATTAATCAAGAACCACCAACTGCAGCTGAGCAGCCTATTTTCACTGATCCAGTCACGCCTGAGCCTAATAAATCAACAGCCAAAAAGCAAAAGGCTAAAAAAGATGAAGCACCTTAATGACTTTCTGCTCCTTAGCAAGAAAAAATTAGGTTGTTAAATTTACCTTAGGCAAGTGGCCAACGCGCCTTTACTTCAATAGCTAAGTTATTATCTTGCCTACCTTGCTGCAAATGTAGACTGCCAGCAAACGCTACCATAGCACCGTTATCGGTGCAATATTCTATGCGTGGAAAAAACACCTCGCCATGTTGTTGGCTCATCATAGCGGTTAACGCAGTACGCAATGCCTTATTTGCACCAACACCACCAGCTACCACTAACTGCTTTAAGCCCGTCTGTTTTATTGCCCTACCACACTTAATGACCAGTGTCTCAATAACAGCTTGCTGAAATGCATAAGCTATAGCTGCTCGCGCCTGCTCATCTTGATTACTTTTATGCCATACTGTTAAGGCATGTGTCTTTAAGCCACTGAAACTAAAATCTAAGCCTGGCCTATCAGTCATAGGCCTGGGAAAAGGTGCAAAATTAAGCGTTTGCTTTGTAGCTGCAAATTCATCAGCCAACTTCGCAAGTAACGCCCCGCCTGGATAAGGCAAGCCCATTAATTTAGCAATTTTATCAAATGCTTCTCCGACGGCATCATCTAAAGTATCTCCCAATAATTCATACTTACCCAAGGCATGAGCTGCAATTAACTGAGTATGACCACCAGAAACCAACAAGGCTAAAAATGGAAATTGCAGTGTTTTTGCATCTAATATGGCAGCTAGTAAATGAGCCTCTAAATGATGAATAGCAATGGCAGGCTTTTGCAAGCTAAACGCCAAACTCTTAGCAAAACAAGCACCCACTAACAAAGCGCCAACCAAACCAGGCCCTGCAGTATAGGCAATCGCATCTAAATCATCTTTTTTCAAATTAGCTTCTGTTAAGGCTTGTTCTATTAAAGGAATTAACCATTTAATATGGTCACGAGAGGCTAATTCAGGAACAACACCACCGTATTGTTGATGAAGCTTAATCTGTGAATACAAGGCCTGTGCTATTAAACCTTGCTTAGAATCATAAATCGCCACACCTGTTTCATCACACGATGATTCAATTCCTAATACGCGCATTCTTACCTCTACTCTTTACTAATTAATTAAGCTATAATAATGGATGCTTTATGCTATAGCTCTTATAAGTTATAGCGCTTAATTCTAGCCTTAAAACGAGAATCTAAGCTTAATGCTACAAATCTTGCTGGCAATCTAACAATAACTTGACGATTTTAACAAGTGGCACTAGAATTGCCGACTTGTTGTGTTTAATTATACCAGAGGACAAATTAATGCCCACCGTTCGTGTGAAAGAAGGTGAAAATCCAGAATACGCATTGCGTCGTTTTAAACGTTCTTGCGAAAAAGCAGGAATTTTAACTGAATTACGTCGCCGCGAGTTTTATGAAAAACCAACTGCTGAGCGCAAACGTAAGCAAGCAGCAGCTGTTAAACGCCATTTAAAGAAAATATCTCGTGATGTTACCACGCAACGTAGCGCTAAACGTCGACGAAAATAATTATGTCAATTAAAGACAACATCAATAATGACCTCAAAGAAGCCATGCGCGCCAAGGATCAAAAGCGAGTAGGTACACTCCGTTTGGTTACAGCCGCAATCAAACAAGTTGAAGTGGATGAACGTATCACCGTTGCCGATGAGCGCATGCTAGTTATTCTAGATAAGCTTGTTAAACAACGGAAAGAGTCTATTTCACAGTTTCAGAGCGCCGGCCGCGATGATTTAGTGGCCCAAGAGCAGTATGAGCTTGATGTCATTTCTAACTATTTACCTGAGCCTCTAACCGAAGCAGAAGTCAATACATTAATTGAAGAAGCTATTGCTAAACATGATGCAAAACAGCTGAGTGATATGGGTAAAGTTATGAATTCACTTAAGCCTTTGCTGCAAGGCCGTGCTGATTTAAGTAAAGTTAGCTCTCTGGTAAAAGCTAGATTGAGTTAACTGAGCCATGTCCGGCTTAATACCGCGACCTTTTATTGATGAATTGCTTCATCGCACTGACTTAGTTGAGTTAATCGATAGCTATGTCCCCTTAAAAAAAAGGGGCAATAGTTATACTGCCTGTTGTCCTTTTCATAACGAAAAAACACCGTCCTTTAATGTGGTTGCGAAAAAACAGTTTTATCATTGTTTTGGTTGCGGCGCGAGTGGCAATGCCATTAGTTTTATCATGAGCTATTTAAGCCAAGGGTTTATTGATGCTGTTGAAACGCTAGCGGCGCGCCTAGGTATGCAAGTACCCCGGGAGCAAAATAATGAAAAAATTCAACAATCACTGAGCTTATATCAAGTCTTAGCGCAAGTTAATCAGTATTATCAGAAATCATTAAAGCAAGCACCAAGCGAGGTCATAAACTATTTGCGTCAACGCGGCTTAAGTGGCGAAATTGCTAAATACTTCCAACTTGGCTATGCACCTCTTGGCTGGCATACTCTAGAGCAGCAATTTAGAGATTATAAAGCTGATTTAATTACCACTGGCATGCTTATTAAAAAAGACGATGGCAAAACGTATGACCGCTATCGCCATCGCATTATGTTTCCTATTCATGATCGCAACGGGCGCATTATTGGCTTTGGTGGACGAGCGATTGATGCTGAGCAAAAGCCTAAATACCTAAATTCCCCTGAAACGATAATCTTTCAAAAAAATCGTGAATTATATGGTTTGCATCAACTTTTGCAACAAAACCAACCCATTCAGACCATTTTAATTGTGGAAGGCTACTTAGATGTGATTGCGCTTGCACAATATGGTATTTGGAATGCTGTTGCAGCCTTGGGGACAGCCGCAAGTAGTTATCATATTCAGTTATTAAGCAAACACACAAAACAAGTTATTTTTTGCTTTGATGGCGATAATGCTGGCAGACAAGCGGCCTGGCGCGCTTTAGAAAATAGCCTCCCCTTTCTAGATAATAGTCTTGATGCGCGCTTTGTTTTTTTACCTGAAGGGCATGACCCAGATAGCCTAGTTCGTTTAGAAGGTAAAGAAAAATTTATGGCACGCTTAACTAATGCTATTCCGCTTAGCCAATATTTTTTTGACACCCTTGCTCAAACGATTGATACCCAAACTGTAGCGGGTAAAAGCCAGTTAATTAATGCAGCTAAACCTTTTTTATTGACTATACCAGAAAGCCCCTACAAACAATTATTACTCGATGAGCTTGCTGTACGTACACGTATAGAAAATCACCGCTTAACTCAGCTTATAACCACCCAGGTGGAAACAGAGCAAACACAAAAAACGAACACTAACATTCATCGTTCCCCTTTACGCTTAGCAATTGCCATCGTATTACAACACCCAGAAATTTACGCTGCCTGTCAAAACGACATTGATCTTAAGACTTTAGATACAGAAGAACAGCGTCTTTTGCAGCATTTACTTAAGCAAATTGCCGCTAACCCAAATACAAATACCGCGGCTTTGATTGAGCAGTGGCGCAATACGCCTTATTTTGATTCGTTTAATAAATTAGCAAGCTGGGAACTAAAAATTACAGAAAACGCGCTTATTACTGAATTTGTTGATATAATTAACTTTATGCAAAAACAGAATTTAGAGCATAAAATTAATGAATATATTGCAAAATCACGAAAACAAGGCTTAACTGAAACAGAACGGGGACTCTTGCAAGAGTTGTTACAACAACGACATCAAACACTAGCTGGTAAGAGATGATACATATTTTCACTGGCAAGTTTGAAGCTACGGGTTTATAATCAAAAACTTTTTTTATATTTAATTACTCATCTGATATTGCCTATGACTACGACGAATGAACAAGAGCAACAGCGCTCCCAAATCACTAAAGTGATTAGTTTGGGTAGAGAGCAAAATTACTTAACGTATGCCCAAATTAATGATTTATTACCTAATATTGTTGATACTGAGCATTTTGATGTCATCATTAGCATGTTAGAAGGTATGAATATTAAAGTATTCGAAACACCACCTAGCGATGATGAATTAGCTCTTTTAGGTAACACCGAAGAAGTTCCAGAAGATGTGGAAGAAGCAGCAGCCGTTCTTGCCTCTGTGGATAAAGAAACAGGCCGCACGACTGATCCTGTCCGTATGTATATGCGTGAAATGGGAACAGTTGAGCTATTAACACGTGAAGGTGAAATTCGCATTGCGAAACGCATTGAAGAGGGAATTTATCAAGTTCTTAAATCTCTGGCTCATTATCCTGAAACGGTACAATTAGTGCTGGATGACTATGACAGTGTAATGCGCGAAGAAATGCGCTTAAGCGAAATTATTAGTGGTTTCTCTGATAGCGATCAGGAAGCACCTGCATCAAGCATTGGCTCTATGCTTGATGAAGTACAACCCGAAGAAGTCTTGCTTGATGAAGTGGCCCTTGATGATGACGAGGAAGGTGAAGAAGGTGAAGGCGGCATTACGGAAGCTGATGATGGCCCTAACCCAGAGCAAGCAAAAATTTATTTTGATGAATTACGCGAAGCCTATGAAAAAGCCATGGAGGCCTTACGAAAAGAAGGCCGGCATAGTCCAAAAACCGTCGAGCTACTTGAAGCGATGTCTGAGGCTTTCTTAAAGCTTAAATTAACCTCACGGCAAGTGGATAGGTTAACACGTCATTTCCGGCAATTGCGTAATCATATTCGTGAATTTGAGCGCACTATTATGCGTCTTTGTATTGAAAAAGCACGCATTCCGCGCAAGCTCTTTATTGATACATTTCCAGGCCAAGAAACAGATTCTACATGGCTCGCAACAATCACAACAAAGCATGGTAAAAAACTAGATTTAGCACGCATTGAAGAATACAGTGAAGAAATAAAATTTATACAAACTAAGCTCGCCTCTTTTGAAGAGGAATATGGTCTCGAAATCAGCGAAATTAAAGACATCAATAAAAAAATGTCAATTGGTGAAGCAAAAGCGAGACGCGCTAAAAAAGAAATGGTAGAAGCAAACTTACGTTTAGTTATTTCTATCGCTAAAAAATACACCAATCGTGGCTTGCAATTTTTAGACTTAATTCAAGAAGGCAACATTGGCTTAATGAAAGCGGTCGATAAATTTGAATATCGCCGTGGTTATAAGTTCTCAACCTATGCAACCTGGTGGATACGTCAAGCGATTACCCGTTCCATTGCAGACCAGGCACGAACTATCCGTATACCTGTGCATATGATAGAAACGATTAATAAACTAAATCGTATTTCGCGCCAAATCCTGCAAGAGACAGGTCGTGAAGCAACACCTGAAGAGTTAGCTGCAAAAATGGACTTAAGCGAAGACAAGATACGTAAAGTCTTAAAAATTGCTAAAGAACCCATTTCGATGGAAACGCCAGTCGGAGATGATGACGATTCCCATTTAGGTGACTTTATTGAAGATAACAACATCGAGTCCCCTATTGAAATGGCAACTGCTGAGGGTTTACGTGAAGCAACTCTTGAAATCCTTGAGACGCTTACACCAAGAGAAGCCAAAGTATTACGCATGCGCTTCGGCATCGAAATGAATACCGACCATACCTTAGAAGAAGTTGGCAAACAATTCGACGTAACCCGCGAACGCATCCGTCAAATCGAAGCAAAAGCCCTAAGAAAACTACGCCACCCTTCTCGCTCCGAGAAGCTACGCAGCTTCTTAGAAGGAGACGATGACTAAACAACATCGCCTGCTCTGGCTAACCTTATTCATCAACATGATTAAGAATAAGCCAGGGCATACATTTTAATCATTTAATGTAAAATTAATATGGTGTTATGTGAAATTTAAGATTACAATACACCTTCTCCGGGCCCATAGCTCAGTTGGTCAGAGCAGCGGACTCATAATCCGTTGGTCCTAGGTTCAAGTCCTAGTGGGCCCACCAATAAATCAAGTAGTTACATAAGTTTCAGAAAAATTCGAAAAAGTCATGTAGTCGCAATGTAGACATAAAATAAGGTACAAAAGGAATACCAAATGTCGAATTTGGAAGACGCCAAGATAATCTTAAGCAAGACACCAGAATCAGCGGCCATGGTAACGAATATCAAACGAGCGATGGCAATCACTGCAAAACTCAATTGCTTGACGTTTAACGATGCCGACGCAATTAGGGCTCTATTTAGTGAACTCATCAGTAAAAAAGTAGACGAGAGCTTTTTATTAATTCCTCCATTTTATACTGCCGGTGGTAATGAAATCAGCGTTGGCTATAATGTCTTTATCAATCAAAACTGTACTTTTTATGACCTTGGTGGGCTCGACATTGCGGACAATGTGATGATTGGTCCAAATGTGAGCATCATCACGACGAGCCATCCCATTGAACCTTCGCAACGTCGTACTACAACAATTGGCAGGCCCATAGTAATTAAGAAAAACGTTTGGATAGCAGCCAGTGCTACGATTATTGGCGGGGTAACGGTTGGTGAGAACTCTGTAGTAGCTGCTGGCTCGGTAGTCACTAAGAGCGTTCCTCCAAATACCTTTGTTGGAGGAAATCCGGCACAGGTCATTCGTTCAGTTTTCGACAACTAAAAGAACTTTAACTAAAAATACTTTCAACTACTCCGCTGATTTTTTGAGTTAACTCAGTAAACTCAGACAACGTAACACTTGCGCATATACCTGACCACAATTTTAGAATAATAGAATTTTCGGGTAATGGTTTTGTCCTGTACGAAAACCATGTAGGCAAGTACCAGCAAGCGTAGCCTGGGAGAAGGGCAAAGCTCGTATCCCAGGTTTACCTTTAACACCAGTTACTCACCAGAATCTCCCCTCATGGAAGGCCCTCCCAATACCTTTGCTGCGACAAATGATAGCCTTAACACTTATCACCCAACTTGATAGATAAGACCTTTTATAAAATTTAATCTGATGCCAGCCCAGCGAGTAATTAACATATTCAACAGGCAGACTCTAAACGCCATGCATATAATCTGGCAATATAACAATAGCTTCTACATAGATAGGATATTTACCTTTCTCATACTAAATGCAGCACCTATAACAGATTAAAATGACAGGTTAATAAATTGGCGTTCTGATTTCCCAACGCAAGTGTAACAAAATAAATTCCACCAAAGGTGGTGCCTTGACGGTAATGAACCATTATAAATGATGAAGTTGATGTTTCCTGGTAATATTTTATAGCAATTCTTAACTTCAAAACCCATTGAAAACCTGGGATACGGGCTATGCCCTCCTCCCAGGCTACCTACTAGATTATTAGTTCGCAATTTCATGTCTGATACACCCAAAGATTATATTTTTTCGGATGAATTGAATAAAAAATCGATAAAGAAAATAGTTATTGGTAAATTTTGTAAAAAGGAGGTTATATATTTTGAAAATTTATTAAAAAATAATAATTATCAACATGTAATTATTAGAAAGGCCTATGAATAAATTGTCAAAAATTGTAATATCAAAATAATCTTTACTCACATTAATTCCATTTTTTAATAATCATTACTTAGGTTAGCTTTTGATATGGTTTTGTATAAACTTTCACGACCTTTTGTGTTTTATTAGCTAACTAGGCCATACTTCCTTGAACCGGGAGTTCTTATCCCTCCGAACGCATCAATTAAAATATAGTTGCTCTAGAATAATTTGATTGAAGTTCTCTTAACGGAGTACAGCTAATACTTAACGGTCATTTTAGAAATAATCGAAACGGACTAAGCAACATGTTATAGTTTTAAGCATTATCTGCTAATTTGGAATAGGTTTATGGAGCCTGAAAAATTTAGTTCTCTTATTAAAAGTATTAATTCTGGTGAATTATCAGTAGTTAAATTTTATTCTAATTCGTTCAGCTCAATACAGGAAAGCGAGTTAGCTAAAGAACTTGCAAACAGTAATTCCGTAAAAGAGCTTCACTTTCTTAATGGTTTTGCGGATTTAAATTTTCTTCGTCTAATACTTAGTGCAGTTAATGGAAAAAATAGTATTGTTTCGCTATCAATTATTATTCCTGATATTTTTAAATATTATGAAGAGTGGACTAGCACTTTCCCTTTAATAATTCAGCAGATTAAAAATTTAGAAAACCTCGCTCATTTTAAACTTACTGATTTAGAGTTTGATGAAAATATGATTAAAACCTTTATTGATTCTGTGGTTTTAATGCCCAATTTAACAGAGCTTACACTTGATAACGCTAAGATTCCGAATGCGTTTCTGCCATACCTTGCTAAAATTATTCAATCAAACATTACTCTTAAGGCTCTAAATATAAGTAATAATTATATCTCACAACATAATGGCGTAGTGTCCCTAGCAAAAGCACTTTCTCAAAATAATACTTTATTGTCATTTAATTATTCTTCTAGATTAGAAAAAGCTTTATCGAAACAACACGATGTAACTGCGTTCCTAGAGGCCATATCGTTAAATAACTCTTTAACTACTATAACCCTTGATGGGTTTCGTATTGAAAAAGAAGGTACTCCTTTACTAGCTCAATGGATTAAAAATAATAATACTATAAAAAATTTAAGCTTAGAGGCATGTAGAATTGCTGTAAGTATCTTCCTCAAGGCAATAAGTCATAATTCCTCATTAAAATCGCTTAGCCTGGAGGCAAATCCTATTTCTGAGAGTGATGAAGAAGTCATTGCAGGTGAAATAAAGAATAACACATCCTTAACGCGATTAAGCTTAAGAACAACTAATTTATCGAACCGCGGTATTTCATTAATTTCTCAAGCGCTACATGATAATCATTCAATTCAAATTTTAGATTTATCAAATAATAATATAGGTAATGAAGGCATTCGTGCCTTTGCAAGGATGTTAGAAACCAACAAAACGCTTACTTCAGTTAATCTTGATCTTAATCCATTTGATAGTGTGGGAGCTGAATTCTTATTTCAAGCATTAAAAAAGAATAAAAAGTTAGCTGTCCTTCAACTGCCAATAAAAAATATTACTCGAGACTTGCGAGTCAGTATTCTATCAGAGATTAAATTGCATATTCAGCTTGAAAGAGCAATTCAACTCGCTATAGTATTTGCCCAAGCAAAAGGGCAAAATTATATTTTAAACGAGTCAGGAACTCATGAAAATTATTTCAAATCTTTGCCGGTACAACTCCTATTTTTAATCTTTAATATAGCAACTAAGGAGCTGGATCTATCAAAGACTTCACTTAATAAAGCTTCTATTTTTAATAAAGTATTTACCAAGATCAATGGTGATGAAAAGAGAGATAAAAAGGTTGCCGAGTTAGAATATGAAAGTAAAAAAGAAATTAATTCTAATAAAAAAAGAAATAATGTAAGAACATTATTCTCACAGGAGGTAAAAATGCCCCAAAATAATGATTCTACAGAAGATATAGTACTTTCACCGAACCTGAGCACATCCAATTGAAAACCCTAGTCTGAAATCATTAATGCTCACATAGGTATTCCCTATACTTAGCAATAGGAAAACCTAATTTTAATTTGAGACAACCTAATATATTTGCAGCTACCCATGTTTATATATTGATCGGGCAATTTCTCAAATTGCTTAGACTACTTTAATATATTTTCATTATTTTAATAAAAACGCTAAATTAGATTCTAACCACTAGCGTGATATTTACGTATTTGAGTATGACATTGTTATACATCGTACGCCAATAGTGGTGTTCTCCCGCGGCATAAATTAAAATAAAATCAATCAATTAAAATTAAGATAAAGGGCTCATAATCCGTTGTTCCTAGGTTCAAGTCCTAGTGGGCCCACCAATAAATCAAGTAGTTACATAAGTTTCAGAAAAATTCGAAAAAGTCATGTAGTCGCAATGTAGACATAAAATAAGGTACAAAAGGAATACCAAATGTCGAATTTGGAAGACGCCAAGATAATCTTAAGCAAGACACCAGAATCAGCGGCCATGGTAACGAATATCAAACGAGCGATGGCAATCACTGCAAAACTCAATTGCTTGACGTTTAACGATGCCGACGCAATTAGGGCTCTATTTAGTGAACTCATCAGTAAAAAAGTAGACGAGAGCTTTTTATTAATTCCTCCATTTTATACTGCCGGTGGTAATGAAATCAGCGTTGGCTATAATGTCGGGTCTTCGGGTCTTTCCCATTTACAGGGGCAGCTTTAATCAACCACAGAGGACCTTAACACGGGTTCTGTAGTTTTCAAAATTTCTAAAGCCATAGGCACGTCGTTGAATGAGCTTCATCTTACGATGGAAGCCTTCAGCGATACCATTTGACTTAGTGAATCGCCACATACGTGCAATTTCCTCTTTCCAAGCAAACAAGGTTTTGCCAAGGGCTTTTAAGGCCTTAAAAGGGCTATTCTTAAGTTGTTTAATCATGTCCAAGAAAATAGGAATGAGCTCTCGACAGCGGTGTTTATCTAGCATTTTATGCATTAAGATATCATGAATTAGAAAAAAAAATGCTGAAGTTTTGAGCAAACTCAACTGTCTTAAGTTTTTAGCTCAAGACAGTTGCTACGATTAAGATAAGTTTATCTCTAAGCTATTATTAAATTGAGACTGCTCTGCAAACCTTCGTTTTTTATTATTTGAAGGAAAAAATCCTATTGAGGAAGGTGATGGCTGCTCGAAAGTAAACCATTGCTTTTTCGTTATATTAGAAAAAATAGCTTTTTCTTCTGAATTAAACTGCTCTGCGGCCTCCTTCATAAAGTTTTTGGCGTAAGTATGGTTTTTTATAGTTCCTGAACATAACCGCTTTATAGTTGTATCATCTTCTTGACAGGCCGTTTGGTAGGTCTCGATTAAAAAACGAACGTCGTTAGCACTTAAAGGGAAGCTCTTATCGTGTCTTAATTGGCTCAATAAACTAGTTAGTAAAACTAGGTCATCTTGACCTTGACTATAACAACTTTGTTTTTCAACAGAATCAAAACAATGGGTCATCTCGTCTTGAGCAACTTCTAACTCTTCCTCTAATTCATCAAGGCTTTTTAGAATATCCTCTGGTGAAGGAGCCAAATTATAGAGGTCAGGATTTTGTTCTAGGATCTCTTCTAAAAAGACAGCAATTGATTGAACACAGTATTGGCTTTTTATTTCGTCTGACAGTTCTTCACTCATCTCTATGGGATCTGCTAGATTTTCCCAATAATCTTTAAATGGAACAATAATGTCTTCTTCTAAATCAAGATCAAATTCTGTTCGAGTTGCTTTAAAAAGTTTCCTGCATGCCGCTGAATCTAAAGTTTTAAGGTAAAAACTAAATTCTAAGATAGCTTCATTAGCGTTAGACGCAGCATTTTCCTCATTACCCAGCTCCCAAACGCCACCTTCATGTAGACCTTTAATTAATCGGTTAACTGCAGCACCCACTGTAGGCCCATTTATTTTAAAATCAACGACAGCCTGTTGTGCGTTATAAAAGCCTTCAATAAACGGATGTCTTGATAGCAATCTTTCTTGTTCACTTACACTTAATTTTTTTGCTCTGCCATTAAATAGTGAACTATGCTTTAAAACACCATCTTTTTGGGCGCTGTTAAGTACATCAGGGATAATAATGAGGCGTTCATTTGTATCATCTAACGTTAATTCCTGAAGCTTAAGGATATCATCATCCCTATAAGAGGAGGATATGTATGCAGACACTGGTATACGCTCTAAACTAGGCATTAGCAAGGTTAAATAAGACTTCTCAATTATTGGACCAAGTGTCTTGGCTATATTAATACAAGCTTGATTAGCGGGACTAGTAAAATCAGTTAAGTATTGGCAGTCAGTATCCTGAATCCGTTGCCAGCGCCGTTCCAGAACCTTTAAAAGCGTGTTGTGCATCGCAGTATTATGACTATTAGTCAGAATACGTTTTAAATGAAATAAGGTGTAGCGCGCTTCCAGATAATAACGATAAGAACTAAAATCTGCTTGGTTAAGGTCTCGTGTTAGTTGATTTATTTCAGCCAGTATAGTATTTCTTTTCCCATCTAATATCATTTATAACCATCCTATATAAAATTTATACCCTCAAAATAACTTTAAATAAAAACATTCAGTATTGGAAGCATTATCATTCACTTTGATTATCAAAAAAATAATAGCCTTACAAAAATACACTCAGTTTATTTTTTAAGTTCGATAAATCGATTAGCTAAAAAAATTTAGGTTCATGTCAGTTAACTTGACGCTATTCTAGGATGTTCTAAACTAAAATAAATTCTTAAGCAAACGAATTTTATGAAATTTTATGGCAGTATGGCGGTTTTTCTTACTGTTTACCGCCTAAAATCCTTTACTGATGCTGCAAAAAAATTAGGCCTAACGCAGTCAGCAATATCAATACATATTAAAAATCTAGAACATTATTTTGGCAAAACACTTTTTGAAAGAACAGGAAAAACAATAATAGCGACCAAGGATGCGCAAGATTTAGTTTTATTAGTTTCTGACTCTTACAATAATATTGATAGTGTCATAACAAATTTCTCTACCTACACCAATATAGCAGGAACTATAAAGATAGGGTGTGCAAACGATTTAGCACGTTATAGTATTTTATCGAAAATTGGCATGTGTTTAGAAAAGCAAATCAGTTTAATAGTTAATGATCACATTAATACGGACGAAAAGATAAATCATGCCTTGTTGCACGAGGAAATCGATTTCGGTATCACTACCAGTAAGACCTTCATAAAAGATTTGGTCTATATAAAGTTATATGAAGATACGTTATCTTTAGTAGGCACTGAACGTTGGGAGAGCTATCTAGATAAAACTTGTCCTGAAAACACTTATCAGAGCCTTAATTCATTAAGGTGGTTAGCTTATGATAGTGAACTATCTCTTATAAGGCCTTATATCGAAAGTGTGTTTAATAACAGCTCCTCTTTTATCAATCCACACCTTCTTTATAAAGATTTACGGGGTTTGCTTTATGCTGTGGCCGGTGGATATGGGGTTACGGTTTTACCAGGTATTATATTCATCCCTCAACTTAAAAAAGAAGCAATCAAAATAATTTACTCACCTACTGTGCAACCTACCTACACCGCTTTCTTAGTTTATAAATCGGGACGATTACTGAATAAGAGAATGAGTTTTTTTAAAGATATTATGCTGCAAAATATTAATCTCTATGAGACAGAGGCTTGGAAAAATTTGCATAAAAATTCATAGGACTTGTAGCAGTTTTTTTAAGGAGTGTATCGCTAATTTAAGAGATTTCCTTATCTCTTCATTTAAATTACGAAGTAAATGAGGGTTGCTGTACTTTCTCTATGTCATAATATGTTAACGTTTTAATATTGCTTCGCTCTCTCATTAACTCATGGTTTCTGTCAGTATTTTCTAATACAGAAAAGAATAAGGATAAGATGTCTTTAGTTACTTCAAATTCATTCACTTTATTTGATGTTTTACTTCGTGTTACTATCAGAGTCTTAAGATGGTCATAGGCCTTTCGATAACACTGTTCAAATTCTTCCATATGCTCACCCTGACTCAGATCTAATTTTTTTAGATGATTAGTAATAGTATTTAATTTTTTCTTTTCTGCCAGATGGCTGCCATAGTTCGAATTTATATGTTTATCAAGAAGTGATGATAAAGTTTCTAGAGGAGCAAACATCCCATTAGCGCTTGGACTACCCGTAGAAGAACTTAAATGAGTGCGAAGTGACTGGTTATTACCCTCAAAGTTAATTTTATTTCTATCTCTTTCTGTAAAATTGCTAGACGATTTTTCAGAATTTGAATTGATGACATTCCCATTTTTAAAAAAACTTCCCTCCCTAAGTCCCAAAGTATTCAAACTCGGTAATTGCCTAGCATTCGAAGTATTGAGTTTAGAAATCATTTCTTTAAACTTATTAATATTCCAATGCAAACAATTTTCTTTATTAAAAGTTAATATAACCAGATTATTATTTTCTTTTGATGATTTAGATATCTTTGAAAAGGTAAAGTTTTTTAAAGTATCTTGATTAGCTAGCATCAGATCATGTAATTCTTTAATTTGACTTAAATGTTTCTCTATATTTTTATTATCTTTACAAGCAAGTTTTAAAAACAAATAAGTTGTGAGTGCTTTAATTTTTGGATCATCATCTCTAATAATAGGTTCTATCTCTTTAATTAAATCTAGACAATATTTGAGTGGAGAACTATTTTCTTCTAAAGATTTACCAAGTAAATATTGTGGATCAATATGAAATTCTTTCCACTTATCGGCATTGAAAAACATATCTAATAAAACTATTGCACCAAGTAACGTAATATTGTTTATGTAAGTGAATAAATAACTTCCCTTCATGTTATCTTTCGCATAATTAAAACCAAAGGTGATAATATGACAAAAAATCTCTGTTAATTCTTTATCGGTTAATTCATTAGAGGGCTTGCTAAATGTTTTACGTAAATCATCTGGATAATTGAGAGACATATAATACAAACTACCAAAATAGGGAGATATGACTGGCCCTAATGCATCTATCTCACTTTTATTTTCCTCAGAGAAATCAACAATATCTTCCTTATTTTTTACTCCGTCATTTTTTTTATTAAATCTATCTATTAAGGGTTGTACCAATTTCAATCTTTCCATATAGATAAAAAGCTCTATTGGCAAATCAGTCCATTCCCATATTTCTTTTGACCAACGCATATTTAAAGACGTTCTCGCAATGGTTTTCATATGCTCAAATGCATATAAAATATTGTTTGGCACTCTGCTCATAATAGAACTATGAAATTTATCATGTTCGGTAGCTTCCATAGCAGTAGTCGTTTCATTCCCATGCACTTTGTAAGATGGGCTACCTGGGTAAGATGTTGCGCCATAACGAGCATGAAATTTTATACCTTCTTCAATATCCCCTACATTTAACTCACCTAGTTTGCGCATAAAACGAATGTATTCATTTACCCCATATGCGGCAATATTTGCTGCATCGTAAGCACCTGCCGATAAGAAAAGAAATTCATTATTTTTGGTGAGATAAAGGACATCGGCTTCTAGCAATATACTACTAAAAAACTCCTTAGAGGATGGAACATTTTTTCCTGTACTTGACGTATAAAATATTTGCTCTGAGGCAGGTAGAGTCTTTATAAGTAGTCTGAAAGATTCTTTGTGCTCATCAGTATTTATAAACTTTGATATTGCGGGCAATAAGGTTTTTTCTGCTTGCTCGGTGAAGCTTCCTTCTTCATTTAGGATATCATAAGTTTGAGAAATCTGATAATTACTCGCTTTATCATGTATGAGTTGATAGCGATCTAATAAGGTATACATTTGTTGTTGAGAGATTTTGCCAGAATTAAATAACGTCATGGCCTCATAAATATAGCCTTCATTTTTTAAGATGTCTGCATCCCAATTTCTAGTTTCTAAGGCCTCCTCAAGTAGTTTTAACCTCTGTAGATTGCGAGACATCTTTACTTCTCGATTGTTAACTAGATGCCTTACTTCAGGGCTATAATTTTCACTTGGAATGAGGACAGGTGACATCGCTGCCTCTTTATCAGATGGCTCAGGAATATATTCAGTACCCTTCTTATTAGAGAGTTCAGATGGTGGCAAACATGCTTTGTATCTATCAGTAAATTCCATCCAAATACTAGATGCCGCCTCTGCATTATTAATTACTAAATTATTAACTTTCATACTATTTACTCCACAGAATAATTATCGGTTAGCTGTTTGTAAGCAGCAGTACTATTAAATTCACTTTGAAATATTAGGAGCACTACTTAGTTAAATATCTTACTTTTTGCTTATTTAATTACCATTAAGCGATTATCCTAAAAAAAGAATGAGTCGATAAATAGTTGAGGGTATCTTTAAGTTATTGATGCAAAATAAACCGCGATTTCTCGAATTTATTGTGAGCCGTTTATGGGCTCAGGTGAGAATAGTATCTAAAATAAACGATTAATTAAGAACTTCAGAGCAATCAAGCTTATTTAGTCTAAGGGCGGATACACTAGAAATAGGTTAGTTGAGTGGCTAAACTAAAATATACCTAAAAGAAAAGAAATTTTTATGAAACTCTATAGTAGTTTGGCAATTTTTCTTGCTGTATATCAATTAAAATCCTTCACCGATGCTGCAATCAAATTAGGTTTAACTCAAGAATCAATATCAACCCATATCAAAAAATTAGAACGCTATTTTGCTAAAACTCTTTTTGAAAGAGTAGGAAAAAAACTAATAGCGACAAAGGATGCCGAGGATTTGGCTTTATTAATTTCTGCTTCTTTTACTAATATTGACAAAATTATGACCAATTTCTCTACTTATAGCAATGTCATGGAAAGTACTATAAAAATAGGATGTGTCAATGAGCTAGCACGTTATATTATTTTACCTAAAATTGGCGTGTGTTTAGAAAAACAAATGAGATTGATCATGGATGATAGCTTTAACACGGATGAAAAAGTAAATCACGCCTTGTTACATGAAGAAATAGATTTTGGTGTTACTACCAGTAAGACATCGATAAAAGATTTAGTCTATTTAGAGCTTTATCAGGATACATTATCTTTAGTAGGAACTGAGCACTGGGCGAATTATCTAGATAAAACCTGCCTTGAAAACACCTATAAAAGCCTAAAATCGTTAAGATGGTTAACCTATGACAGTGAATTATCACTTGTCAAACCTTACATTGAAACTGTTTTTAATAAAAGTGCTTCTTTTATCAAACCTCATCTTCTCTATAAGGATTTATACGCATTGCTTTATGCTGTGGGCGGTGGGTATGGTGTTACGGTTTTACCAGATCGTGTATTTACGCCCCAATCTAGAAAGGAAGCAATTCAAATAATTTACTCACCTACTGTACAACCCACCTACACTTCTTTTCTAGTTTATAAATCGGGGCGATTACGTAATAAGAGAATGAAATTTTTTAGAGATGTAATGATGCAAAATATTACGCTTTATGAGACGGAAACATTTAAAAAACTATATGGAAATTAAGAATTGAGATCTCTTTCCGTTTGCAAGCGAATGTCTCTTGATCACATCTTAAGCGCCAAGTGCAGGCCAGCAAAAACGGGCCCGGGTGGTTGCGCTCAGGCTAATGGATACCGTGGTCAAGCCACGGTATTTCGAGGGGAAAGAGAAAACCGATTTACTGCGGCTTGACCACGGTATCCAGCAATGGGGCACTTACGTGATGACAACAGAGCAATCCAATGCCCGTAGTGCGTAAATATAGTTTGGGTGTAAGCAAACGGACTACGTGTCCTATAAACGAAGGTAAAATTGTCAAATTTATTATTTTAATCAACCACTTAATTTAAATATCTACATGACAAATGATCAATTTTTGGACAGCCATATGCTATAATATACTCTGTAACATAGCATTAATAGGATATTAATCATGATGGAGAATTCATATGGTTACATTAAAACTATTAGGTCTAACAGGTGGTCTGACATTTTTGCTAATCTGTGGGCCCACGAGCGCTACTAACCTAAACACGTTATCACAAGCTTCTACGTCCAATGCAATGAATGCGCAACAGTCTTTATCAAGTTTCAAATTAGCCCATGATACGGGTTATGGGCATGTTCATGGCAAAGGTGATACATATAGTGGTAGCGGCAGAATACGTAGCTATGAGTATTGCAGCCAAAATGTCTTCGAACCTTGTAGACAATCAGGTGGCTCTTACCGTTACTGTAACCGTTTACATCATTTATGTACTTATGGACACTTGCGTAATTGCATTAAAGGTAGTACTTGCTAGAAGTTAAAGCAGGTTATTAAATAAACCTTGAACGCACTGCATCAAGGCTATTTACTAAGCTTTATATTTTATTTCTCAGGCCATCAACAGGTGCTGGTTCTTCTACAGGAGAGCTTTGATCTTTTGAGGAAGAAGGATCATTTAATGGTATTGTGCCGAAATCTAATTCCGAATCTACTGCCATTGGGCTTAAGTGAGAAAAAGGATCGTGAGACATGGTTTGATCGTGGGACATAATATCTTCACACATATCAATGATGCTATTAATCAATAATTCAATAAAATTAGCTAGAAATGAATGATTTTGCTTTTCCACTTCTTCAAATTCATCAGGGGTTGCAAGCTTGCGTAGGAGATGAACAAAACGGCCATCTATATCTTCCATATCCATATCATCTGAATCATCTAAATCCATATCCTCTAGCTCATCTGCATCATCTAAATCCATATCATCAAAATCATCGGCATCCCAGTCATCATCTAAATCATCATCCATATCTTCATCTGGGTTACTTTGTGAAGCACCTTGAGGGGCTCTTTTCTCTTTAGGCGGTGCGCTCTGCTCTGCTTGCGGTTTAAAATTGGCGCTATCTTGGTACCTCTCTTGCGGTGCTTGTCTTTTTTCAGTTTTAGGTGATTCAGCCCGCTCTCTAGATTTCTGACTAGCTTCAGATTTCAGACTATTGTCATATTCTTGTCTTGTTTTGGAATCAGAAAGTGTCTCGTATATCTTTCCTAATGTCTGAAAATTTTTTGTAGCATCAGGATCATTTGGATTTTTATCAGGATGAACTAACTTTGAGATGCCAAAATAAGCTTTTTTAATGTCTGAGGGGCTAGCATCAGCTTTTACACCAAGGGCATCATAATAATTAGTTGAATTTTTAAGCCGGCTTACGGCTTCAGCTTTTAGCGCATCCTGCGAGGGTTCTTGAGCGCTCATATCAATTTCTCACATAACCAAAGTACATATATTATACTATAATTTATTTATTTAATTTATACAAAAAGTAAAAAATATTTGCAAAAATAACTTATAAATTTCAGTAAATTACTCCTACCCTACATCCTCATACCATGTTTTTGTGATTGCGCAAGCTGTGCGTTTGCCCTGTCAGCAATTTCCTCTAAATGAACCTCGGTATCCGTTTTACCTAGAATGCCCACTTTACTTAATACATTTGAATGCTTATACAAAATGTCTTTTTCTGCTTTGGAAAATTGCATAACCTGGCTTGCTGTTTGTTTTATGGTGTTTAGTGAGGCCATTAACTCCGCTTTTGCCGCATTATAATTCTGCTGCCTGCTAGGCAAACGATACTCCACGTCCATACTATCTGAAATACGTTCATCTAATAAATGAAGGGTATCGTCAATTGCTTGGATTTTATGGGCAATGATAGACTCCTTTTGAGGCTTGTTTTTAAGTCTTTCTTGCTCTCCAAGCAGTTGGTTTTTATATTCTCTTAGTGTACTTATTATTTCTCCTGCTTGTTCAGAAAAATTTTCTTTCAAATAATCTACCGTTCTTATCCTTTGAAAATACTCGGTATTATAACAACTTAGCTTTAACCTATGTTTTTCAGGATCGAATTTTGCAGTTAGGTTTTCCTTATGCTCTTCATCAAACACATAAGCTCTTAGTTTTGTACGATATGAAGAAGCTGGATAAACGTGGTTTGCCCACGGGTCGCAAATTACGGCATTAGGTCCCCAAGTGTCAGGCGAGCCTGGAATACTGTCTTTTTCTCTGTTTAGGACTAAAAACTCATGATCACCCCCAGAAAGACTAAATATTTCGGCATTAATATTTGGCTGCATTTGTAACATAAAATCGAATGCGTGAATGGCAAGCTCATGACAGCTGCCAATAGAATATTTGGAGGTAATATCAAGCGTGGTCTCAAAACGAACCAAAGAGCTATCTTCTAACGTGTTTGACGCCAATCTGTCTGCAACGCGTTCATCTTCAAGTTTCCTAACTGCATCAGTTCCCTCATCGAGCGCATCAAACCTTGTGTAGGGCAGCGCATTGTTTTCAGGCTGCGTGCTTCCTTTTAAAATTTGACTACGAGCATGAGCCTTGGCTCTATCCGCGTAATCTAGCGCTACTCCAAGAAAAATTTTATTCCCAGGCATAAGACTACTCCTTATCCTAATGCCTTTCATATAATTATAGTTCTTTTGTAGCGTCACAAGATTAATATTTGTTCAATTAGGTTTTTTTTGCTTCGTTTCTCTGAGCCTACTTGCTATAATTAAATAAGCAAACTAGCCAAGGTTAATTATGACTGCAGATGAATACCTCAAAGCGCAAGAGGCGAATAAAAAAATATATGAGCTTGCTCGCAATGAAGAGGAAAGAAGAGCATTTCTTGCTAAAATGATGGAAATGGAAATGAAGTTTGTTGAGGAAAATGTACCTTTAATTAAGGTAAATGAAACAATAAATAATCAATCTTTAAATTTCACCCTGTCTCCTCAAAATAAAAATAAATTAGATTCAGACGAAGCCAAGACCTTATTTGTAAAAGCGAAAAAATAACACCTGAAAATTTCAGTGAAAAAGTTAGTGCAACAGATTCAAGTGGTAAGTCAGTTGATTTAAAACAACTATTCAAAGATCACCCCGAAACGTTACAAAAAATTTGTGATTCATTAAATGAGCAGCTAAAATTCGATTTGCAACAGCGATATGGAAATAATGATGAGTTGCAAATGTTTGAAGATGATAAACATATTGGCTTTAAACGCTCTCCTGAAGCCATAAAAGATCCAGACATTGAAATAAATAGTATTATGAATCGCGCACATCATTTGGCTAAGTCACAAGCCGAACCACAGGACCAACATAATAATCAATTAAACCAAGAAGACAGTATGAAAGAACAGCAGCCTTCGATGTAATAGAAAGCTCGCTAAGTTAATATACTATTATCGATAACGTCGAATGATACCTGCGTTATATCCTAAACATGTTTTCTTTCCCTTTTTATAAAAAATTTTATGGCTAATTCTATTAAATAATTTAACTATTTTTTAATGTTGATATTTTCATAACTTAATTAAAGATAATTTCTAAATCAATGTAAATTCAGTATTATTTTTTAAATAAAAAAACATTCACTGCCTAAAACACATAGGTATTGGCATGTCAATTTTGAAATCCATGAAACTCATAATTTTTAAAGGTATCGACTATTAAAAAATATTCTTTTATTGTTGATAATGATGCTTGATAAAAGCAGCGTATTTATACAATGAGTTAAATTATCAATATTGATAGATAAATTAAGGATAGGATAATTAATATGAAAACATTAAGGACTGGCTTGTTGACTTTAGGATTGTTAGCAACACACACTGCTTTTACACAAGATTTAGCCCTCCCTCCACCAGTCAAATGTGATACCTGCGCTAGCCAAATCATTCAAGGTGAGCGTTGGAATTATGTTTTATCGACGAAACCAAAATTCTCAGTTTTAGCCGATGTTTATGATATCGATGGCTTTGATAACACGGCAGCAACCGTAAAAACAATACATAATCAAGGCAATAAAGCCATTTGTTATCTCAGTGCCGGAACCTGGGAAGATTGGCGTCCAGATGCTAAACAATTTCCTGCCTCGGTCAAAGGAAAGTCTAATGGCTGGCCAGGCGAAAAATGGCTTGATATTCGGCAAACATCCATTCTCTTGCCCATTATGCAAGCGCGTATTAATACCTGTAAACAAAAGGGTTTTGATGCAGTCGAATTTGACAACGTTGATGGCTATACAAACAAGACTGGTTTTCCTTTAAAAAGTGCAGACCAAGCTTTTTATAATGCCTCGTTAGCCAACATGGCGCATCAAGCTGGCCTTGCTGTTGGCTTAAAAAATGACATTGACCAAGCAGCACAATTAGTCAATTATTTTGATTTTGCCATCAATGAACAATGTTTTGAATATAATGAATGTAATACATTAACCCCTTTCATTAATGCAAATAAAGCCGTCCTTAATGTTGAATATAATTTAAATACAAGTAGGTTTTGTTCTAAAGCCAATAATATGCGATTTAGTTCCATCAAAAAAGACATGGAATTGACAGAAAAAGTCACCTTCTGTAATTAGAATAATAATTTACGCATGTTAGCCACTGCCAATTATTGCCAGTGGCTCTTTTTTAATAATATTACATACCTACTTGTATTTCTTCACGTTCTTCTTCTACGGCCAATGTATTTTGCGCATGAATTGTTTGTACTTTTGATTTAAACTTTTCTAAATAGGATTGGAGCGTTTTATCATAATTATCCTCACCGTGTTGAACACGCGATTTAAACTCGCTAATTCCCTTATTAATAAGTTCAATCAACCCATCATAGTTACTCACATCGCTTTGGTAACTCTGATAGGCTTGATGTAAATCATTGATATATTCTTCGCGTTGACTTTGCTCACTTTTAAAACCAAAACAGCCTAAAACACCTGCGGCTATCGATCCAATAAAATCTTTAAACCAAAAAGCTTGGTGCCTTTGTTTTAGATAAAGATCAAATTTACCTAAAATATTATCAGTTCCAAAATATCTATAATTGGTTTTATTACAGGCTTGCTCGCGAACATAGGATAATTCATCTGCTTTTTGTGGTACTTGCAATAAAGAAAATTGTCTTTCATACAGAGCATTGAAATTGGGAGAAGTAGTACCAATCGCTTCATATGCTCTAAACAAAGCACTCTCTTTAAAAGCTACAATGTCCTGCTGCAATTGTCTTTTATCGCGCGCATAAAAACTATATTTATCATGCGAGTACTGACGGCATTTTGCATATAACGTTTCATAACCTGCCTTGACTTCAGCTAATATAAATTCTTGCAATTTACTTTTATAATCAGCAATTTTTTGCTCAGATTCTCTAATAGTATTTGTATTTTCACTGTCTATAGAAAGGCCCTCTTGAACTATAGATCGAGATTTCCAAAGCTTTAATTTCTCTTGCAAGATACATTGTTCAAAAGCTACGAGACTCTCATAAAAACTTGTTCTATTGGGTTGTTTATAAAATTGCTTTTTAGAATCTAGAGGAGGAAGTTGGCAATAATGATTTATTAAATTTTCATAACCTAATTCAACTTCGTGAGTTAGCTGTTTTAGATATATTATAGGTTGGCGTTGTGCATCACCTGCCCACCCACTTCTTAACTCATTTAAGTCGTGTTGAGCCTTTTCCATTTCAATAATTACAGGATTAAAAATTGGAGCAAATACCGTATTTTTTGCTAAATTTTTAGCCTGAGCAATAGGTGTTTTGCTAGCTTTATTCAATTGCTGCAAATCATGTCCTAGTTGAATGCGTTCAGTAAGTTGATTGTGTTCAGCATCAGATAAGTTTTCACTCCTGGCAATTAATTTGCTGTAATCAGATGAAATAGTTTCAAGCTCGTTAAGCAAAGGAATAACTTCTTCTACTTGTTTAAATTTTTGGCTTTCTCTTTCTATAATCCGTTTCTTATTTTGAACAGCAATTTTATCTGTATCAGTACAAGTAGTTTGCATGAGCTCTCTTACTGCCCCTAAATCCCCTGCTACTTTAACTGGGAAATTTGCCCTTTCTTCATTAGACATTAGGGATAACTGTTTTGCTTGCTCAGTTAAAGTAGAAACCACAGTTTCAGCCCCAGTTAGCAACTGCAGCTGGTAACTTGTTTTGGCCTGTTGCACCGCTGTCATTAACGTATTAGCCTGTTCAAATTTTGCTTTTACAGACGAATACTTAAGAGTTACTTTCTCTTTTAACGCGACATCTTCTAAACGCGCTTTAATCTCATCAATTTTACTAAACAGTTCTTGCCTAGCTTTACTATTGTCAGCTTTTAGCGTGGCTAGTTGCTCTTGGACAGAAGATAATTCTAATTGAATAGAAGTAAAACTTTGTAATGCTGAAATAATTTTCTTTAATTGCCCCTTTTTTTCCTGTAATTCTAATTTTTGCTTGTTATGGGCTGTAAATTGCTTCTCTACCTCTTGCATGAATGCTTGTAAATCTTCTGGTACCTCAGTAAATTCTTCCGTTACTTCCTTAAGAAATAAATTCCAATTCCTCTCGCGAGCAGCAGATTGATTATTAATATTTTGCTCTAAATTGTTACAACTTAAATCACGATAATGACTGCTTTGAGCTAACATAGACTCCGTATTAATTGCCCCTAGCGCTTGTTTAGCTTTCGCTAGATCGGTTTTATCATCTTGAAGCTCATAGGAGTGAGTTATCGCATTGAGGTCTTTTTCTACTTTATCTAGAATGCCTATATATTTAGTCTTAAGTTCCACTAAATTATTTTTTAGCATAGCCTGTAAGTGGCTTATCTCTGCTAACTCCCTAGAAAGCTTAGCCTTAGCCGCCTTTTGAGTAAACGATAATCTATCATCATTCAATTTAGTAACTGTCTTAGTTTCTATCTGTTCTAAGTTTTCTAAATTTTCTAGTGCTTTTAATTTATTAACTAACTGGTAACGTTGTTGCAGGGTGTATAAACCATCTTCTACTTGAGCATTAGGAGATGCGGCAGAAATAGGTACCCCAGCAAGCTGGTCTTTTAATTCTTCTGAAATCTGATTTAATTGACTATCAATTAAATCAGCTAAATAGTCCCAATCTTCATCAGATTCGGCTGGTGAAAGAACCGTGGTGCGGTACTTAAATTGCTCCTTGAGCCAGCCCCAACTGCTATCTTCAGTCGCTCTTGCTCGGGAATAATACTCATCAAGCCAGTTATTAAACGCTTCAAAACCATCATTACGCTCTAAATAAATCTTTAATTTATCTTTAGGAATTTTATCAGTTGGGATGTATATTCTATCTTGATTCTTAAGTACTTGCTGGTATTGCTTTAGCTCTTGTTGCGCTTCGAGAAGAAATACTCTGCGCTCTATTTGTGCAGCTAGGGTGGTTAGTGCATGATATTTTTTCTGGCCTTCTGTAGCACGCAAATCTAATCGTTCTAGTGCATAGGTGTATTTATCGCTACCTTCAGTTTCATCAGGTAATCCAAGTACTTCTAGGGCATTTGAGTATTTGTCATGAGACCCATCTTTTAATAGTCCTAGCGCTTCTAATGCAGCAGTATATTTGTCATTGGCTGTATCAGCTACACTCACCTGAGCGTTGGCTAGGATTTTTGCAAAGCGTGCGCTCACATAGCTATCAAGCTTTTGCATACTCGTATAATAACGCTCCATATAGTTTGATTTTGCATGTCTAGCCTTGGATTCATTTTGTTGGGCTACTTGTAATTCTTGAAATGCAGATTTAATACCTTCTGCACATTCATTAGTTAATAGATCTCTTTTTTTTGTTTGTAAGTTAATAAGGGCTGTATTTATTTCCGCTAATATTTCGGTTATCTGCTTTTCTAAACCTGCCCGAGCCTCGGATTCTAGGTTAGTTTCTTGCCTATTTTTTAACGTAACTCTTGCTTTTCTAAGCTCCCTTGCCTCATTGCGTAATAATTCGATTTGTCCATTACATTCTTCGGCACTTTTTGGATTATCGCTGAATAGTCGTGGGGCATTTTCTTGAGCTGCAAGGCTATTGTCTCTGCCTTCATCAAGCTGTTCTAATGCTTCTTTAAGTGTCGCAATTCTGTTAAGTAATTCATTAATCATAGCTTCTGAATTCCTAGCTTGGGTTGCTTAAAAATTTAATTGTTGAGTGTAACGCTTATTCCTTAAGGAAACCTTAAGATTTTATCACAGTGTTTATTTTGAGATCAAACTTAACTGAATTGTAACAAAATCAACAAGATGCCAAGAATTTAACTAATTGAAGCTATTTAGAACATCATTATTTTTAAGAAAACCTTTAAATAAATTAATCTCATTATTTGATTGCTAAATTTGCTACTTCATATATTGTTTAGGATTTAAATCGTATAGTTTATAGGTAAATGGATATGCCTAAGCGCACTAACCTAAAAAATGGTCAACTTACTGCCGAAAAAACACAAGCGCTGTATAATTTTTTTCAACATCAATCGCAACTTGGAATTAAATACTGGTCAAGAGATAAAACCTATATTTTTAATGGCACAACCTACAGGTTTACCAATGATATTTATCAGCGCGAAGGTAAAAATGGCCTTCATCGCTATGAAGTAGTCAGTAATAAAGAATTAGGAAATGGCAGCTTTGGTACCGTCAAATTAATAAAAAATACCGTAACCTTTGCTAACGAAAATGCTTACTTTAAAAAAGTAAGTAAAAAAGATGGCAGTCGACGTGTTGTTAAGATTCAGAATTATAATTTAGCTGATTCGGATAAATTCTTAGAAAAAGAATATCAAGCCTCTAGAAAGGCATCTCATCTAGCTATCAAACAACCTGTTATTATTGCGGATGAACAAATTAGTTTGATAAGAATGAAACGGCTACCCGGAAGGGAGCTCTTTTCTATTCTTCATGACGCAAACCGTAAAAAACGAATCTTAACAATCCCTGAATTAGTCGAGCTAAGTAGCGCGTTATTAAAAGCATTAAAGGAACAAGTGATTGATAAAGGGATAATTCACCGCGATATTAAACCAGGCAACATTCTTGTTGATTTAGGGCCACCTATTGTTGTTAATATTATTGATTATGGCCTTAGCATTAATGAATCTGATAAGCCTATAGAATGGGCGGGGATGCCTGCCTATGTCGCACCAGAAACACTTATAACACCTGAACTAACAAGCTTTAAAAGTGATATTTATTCTATGGGCCGGGTACTGGCATTTGTTTGGGGTGGTTATAACGAAACCTATACGCGCATGTTTAGCTATCTAGAACAAGGTGAGCCAGGCATGCTGCGAACCTTATTCACTAACCTAGACAAATTAGGCAAAGAGGATAAAGCCTTCGTTTATGCTGCTATTTATGACATGGTTCAAATGAACCCAGATAACCGCTCTGATATTGATAGAGCTATTATGGCTTTTAGACGAGTTGAGGAGCAATTTAATCCTGAATTTCATGCAAAATTATTTCATAATTATCATAGTAACCTATTAAAAAAAATTAGCTTTTTTAAGCAAACGCAAATAAAAGGTAGCGAGGGATTAGCGGAAATATTGGCACATGCCAAAGAAAAAAATAATAGAAGCAGAGAGGTTTGTGTGAAATTAAATTGGCTAAACCAGGATGGAACGCTAGCAGATAATGCGCCCTATCAGATAAGTGAAGCTTATCCCAAACACAGTAAAACCTATAGTTTACGCAATTAAATTATTAAATAAAAATCAGCCTTTTTTAAAGCGTTCTTGCGTGAATAGAATAAGTGATCAAAACGACCTTGTAGCCTGGGTGAAACAAAGTGAAACCCAGGTTTAGACCCTATGGGCTTGCACCTAGGCTACGTTTTAATTATCCACGCAACAATGCCTTGCGAGCTTTGACAAACGTACCTGACTGGATTGCTTCACCTTTACTGTAACGTTTTGCAACGACTTAATTTCCTAGCTTAGCTTTCTACAACGACATCTTATTTAAAGATAAAATTACAAAGCTATCATACTAACCGCTAGAATGAATATAATTAAAGCACCAACCATACTAAAGATTGCTGATAATCGCTTAGGTGCTCTTTTTGCGATTGCCATACCGACCATTGTAGATATAAACGCCCAACCGCCAATAGAAATTAAATAAGGTAATAATGGTTTATTAGCCACACCAAGGCTCACGCCAACAGCAAGTGCATCGATGCTTGTTGCAATAGAAACGATTAGAATTTTCACAAAACTATGGAATTTGACTAACTGTTTATTATGGTTACCATGTTTAAATTCCATAATCCCTTCATAAAACATACGCACTGCAACCCCAAACAGCAATAAACATGCAATCCATTGACCAATTGATCCCAATTGCATAATTACCTTTTCCCCAAGCAGCATTCCTAAAAAAGTTGCTATTAATTCTGCCCCACCCGATGAAGTAGCAAATTTTAAAGAGTCACTTAATTTATGAGGACGAAATCCCATGGCTAGCGCCGCTGAAAACGAATCAACACTTAACACTAGCCCCCAGATTATTGGCTCAATTATGTTCATTTATTTCCATTACCTAAATTATATTTTTTGATAAAAAGTTTCTCCCCTTAATTTTAGGAATATCCTTTAAGTCTGACTTGTAGTATTAAATGCGTTTTACTTCATTTTGACATTTTTGATTAGGTGTATTATTTTGCTCACCGTTTTAGCAAATATAATCTTTAGATTGTCTAAACCACTAATTAGAAATAATTCTACTTAAAGAAAATTCTAGAACAAGAAAAACCGAATTTATTTTTCTAAGACTTTATAAATAGCTATTTCAAACTAATCAAGTGAGGATTATGAGCAATCAACTTAATTACTTTTATGATGAAAATCAGGTGCGCTTTAATTTACTATCAACACGTGGTAAAGAAAGCATCAACTGGTTATTTTTTCCAGGTGGGCCAGGCGTTGACTCTTCTTATCTTTTTGACTTAGTTAATCTACTTAATCTTCCGGGAAATGTATGGTTAATTGATTTACCTGGTAATGGTAGTCATGGAGTTAATTATGAAAACTTTGATAAATGGTTAGATATATTCTTACCTACCGTGCAAAAGTTCGCTAATCCAGTGCTTGTCGGTCACTCTTTTGGTGGCATGTTACCCTTGTTATACCCTGAATTAGAAACGATCCTTGCCGGGTTAGTTATTTTAAATTCTGCACCAGGCCTATGGTTAGAAGCCGCTGTCAAAAAAGCAAATGAGCTTAATCTTCCTGATTTATCTTTAGAAATGCAAACTTTTACCGAAAATCCCACGCAAGAAACATTTAATCAAGCCCTGGCAGCTTGTATGCCTTATTATTTTCCCAAAGAATCTTTAGTAATTGGGCAAGAAAAATTATTAAATGTACCTATTAATTTTATGTCTGCTGTCTGGTGGCAAAGAAAAGCATTTGCAACAAATTTTAACGCCAAATGGATTCCAAACAGTGTACCTACACTTATTGTTAGCGCCGAATTTGACGCGATTTGTCCGGCAGCTTTATTTATGGAAGATAAACGCTTTGAACGTTTAAATATTTCTAAACATTACATTGAAAAAGCTGGACATCTGCCTTGGTTAGAAAAACCTAATGAAATTAATCATTTATTTGAGAATTTTTTAGCAAATTTACATCTTAGTCAGTTATAAACTATAGAAAGAGCATCAGAAACTGGTATTGTTGCGGGGATAAATTAAAACGTAGATACTGTCTTTAATAGCAAGCAAAGTTTCGTTAAAAGGTTTTTTGTTTTTTAAGACAGCATCTACTTGCTTTATCTACCCTAGTCCGAAATACCGTGGCTTGACTACGGTATCCATACCCATCAGTGCCGTTTCACTGGATACCGCAGACACGCCGCGGTAATTCGGTTGTGATTTATTTCATACTAAATAAACGTAGACTGGGTGCAGGCCCATAGAGCCTAAACTTAGGTTTCACTGTGTTTCACCCAGGCTACTTGCTACTTGCTACTTGCTAGGTCTCACAATATGAATAACGCCGAATCTTGTCATTCCCGTCTAGACGGGAATCTAGCCTGGTAATGGCATAATGCTAATATCAGGCATGGATCTCCGCCTACGCGAAGATGACAGTAAACCTAGATACTATCCTTAGAAATAACTAGCTTTTTAATGAAAGTTTAGCTTGATTTTAAAGACAGTATACAAGGTCGTTTTGATCAATTTTTCTATCCACGCAATAATGCCTCAATAACTATTAACTTAAGAGTACTGCTCTAACAGTAATTATTTGTTTTTTAAACGATTTACACGTTTTTAATTTCAAAACACTTAAAAATAACTGCTATAGCAGTAAAATTCTTATATTTTAGTCATAAAATAAAGCTATAATCCTTTTATTCTATTAGTTTTACTGCTATAACAGTAATATCCCTTTAATTTATAGCAAAATATGACTCCTATAGAGATTGCAAAGATAGTTCATTATTACCGTAAGCAGAGCGGATTATCACAACAGGCATTGGCAAGATTAGCTGGTGTAGGTAAAACTGTCATATTTGATATTGAAAAAGGTAAAGAAACAGTGCAGTTAAATACCTTGTTAAAAGTGTTAGATGTTTTAAATATTCAACTGAAATTTGAAACACCTTTTGCCCAGCCAATGGATAATAATTTATGAACAAAGCTTGCGTATCAGTTAATGGTGTTGAAGCTGGGATATTGGAAAAATTAAATGATGGAAAATACAAATTTGCCTACCATCCTGATTATCAAGGCGCACCTGTTTCTCTCACAATGCCTTTAGCAAACAAGGTTTATGAATATGAGGTATTTCCTCCATTTTTTGAAGGATTGCTACCTGAAGGTGTCATGCTTGAGGCGCTATTGCGTAAATATAAAATCGATAAAAATAACTATTTTGAGCAATTAATAAAAGTTGGTCAAGATGTGGTGGGTGCTGTAACTATTGAGAAGTTAGAATGAAACGTTGCCCTATTACTTACGAAATCATCAATCACCAAGAAAACTATTCCAAGCGTGGACTACAACTTCTTTCCTCGCAATTAAACAATCTAAGCCCATTGGATTTAAGTGCCGATGAACAGCGCCAAGAAGCGCTAGAGCGTGTAGGAAAAATGTCTATTCAGGGCGTACAAAAAAAATTAAGTGCACAATTAAAAATTAAAGCCGGATGTTTTGCAATCGTTGATCAAAAAGGCCATTACATTTTAAAACCTCAAAGTGATATCTACCCAGAATTACCAGAAAATGAAGCTATCACGATGTCTTTGGCGAAAGCTATTGGTCTTCAAGTACCTATTCATGGATTAGTTTATTCTAAAGACAACAGTATGACGTATTTTATTAAACGCTTTGACCGCATTGGACGTAATAAAAAGTTAGCTCTAGAAGATTTTGCCCAATTGTTAGGTGAAGATCGCTATACAAAATATAATAGCTCAATGGAAAAAATAATATTGGTTATAGAAAAATTTTGTACATTTCCAAAAATTGAATTCGTTAAATTATTTAAACTAACATTATTTAATTTTCTTGTCGGCAATGAAGACATGCATTTAAAAAATTTTTCTCTTATTACAAAGAATAATCAAATTTCTTTATCGCCAGCCTATGATTTACTCAATTCAACGATTGCTCAAAAAAATGCTAAAGAAGAACTTGCTTTACCTATGAGAGGCAGAAAAAACAATTTAACAAAAGGTGATTTTTTTGACTATTTTGCCACTGAACGCTTAAGATTAAATGCTAAAATTATTGAGGATACCGTACAAGAATTCCAGCAAGCCTTGCCTAAATGGCAAGAATTGATTGGTATTAGCTTTTTATCGCAAGAAATGCGAGAAAAATACCTTTATTTGTTAGAATCAAGATGCAAACGATTAGGTTTTTTAATTTGAATTAATCAAATTAATTTCACGCATCGACTTTAGCCGCCCACGTTTTGTTTTCAATGATTTACTTGCTAAAGCATACATCAATCTTTTGTTTTCACTATTATAATGGAGTAATATGATTATCGTTTCTATGAATTTGCAAGGCTTAAAATTGACTCCATCAGGACTTACGAAAAACTTCAAGGTCTAGGCAAACTTCTTAACGAAGCGATTGAGGTTTTTCGTAAGTCCTGTCCCTTAAGGACATTTACAGGAGTATTCACTCATGTTCAGGAAGAACTTATTAAAGATAGCTTTCGCTAATTACGTGTATAAACTTATTACCCCAGTTGGACTTAAGCTCAATATGAGTTTATTGCTAACGTTTTTCCTTATTCAGAGTAGCAACGCGTTTGAGCCGCTTGTTTACATGCGGCCAAACGAAACGCCGATGTTTACCGAACTTTATCAACGTTATGGATTACTTAATCCTCCAGCTCTCCATGTTTTCGACAGCGCAATCTACCTTGGGCAGCCGGGTGAAAAAGGTCCTTTAGTCATCCCTTCCAGTGAAGTTTTTTTTAATGAAGTGGATAAAACGCTTCGCGCCTACCATGAACGCATCGGTAACCAAGAACTGTTTCTTGATCCTAAAGAAACGAAGCCTATCTTTTGCCCCTCCAACGGTTCACTGCAAATGATTTTTGGTTTAGTCTATGCCATTGCTATGACAGAACCTGAAAAGCAATTCCTTTTTGTTGAAAAGATCCCTTTTTATTCATTCCATGAGCATGCCATTTCCTATCGACCCTATCCCAACGCACGGTTTCAAGGTTTTAACTCTCCTAGCGAAATTAAGCTAAACCCAGGCGAAACATTAGTCGAGTTTGTTACCTCCCCTAACAATCCTGATGGGACATTTCGCCAACCCTATACGCAAGCAAATATCATCATCGCTGATTTCGTCTTTGCTTCACCTTCCTATGGCAGTGATGGTACAGGCTACATAAAAGACAACATTGCTTGGCTTTCTAAGGCACGCAATGAAGGCAAACATGTCTTTGCATTTAACTCTGTCTCTAAGGCCCTTGGAAAACCAGGATATCGACTTGGCTATACTTGGTTTCCTATGAGTGACGCCTACGCTAACAGTATTTTTCACAATTTTTTCTCTTATATCTGGCGCCTAACCGTTGGAGGGAGTACACCAGGTACGGCTGAGGCTCTAAATCTCGTCTCTGCTCTACTCGCGCTTCCTGATGCAGGACAAGCATTACGTACTGATGCGTTTAAAACAATTGTGAAACGACATGATCTTGTTAAAACTGAGCTCCTTAAGCGTTATCCTGGAACAGAAGTCACCAGTATTCCCGGCAGCCCCACGCTTTTTGCCAAACTCCACAGCTCTGATATTCCAAAAATGACGGGCGAAGACATTTTATATAAAGATATTAATGTTGCGGTTGATAATGGTAATACCATGGGCGCTACAGATGATTTTATACGCATTAATTTATGTGGCTACAGTGGTGATCTCGCTGAATTTCTAAATCGCCTTGCTAAGTCTCAAAAATATCAGGAAAATGAGCTTTTAGTCTCGTCAGCAAATCATTGCACGCACACGACAATTCACGGTCGAGACATTCCACATTATGTTGTTAATCCTAACGATTGCAATATTGATATTGATGCTCGAGATGCCGATGTTAAAATAACCTTGCCCAAATTTATTAACTTTCAACGCAGTAATCTAATTTCGATTAGAAAAATAGATGATTCTAATCATGTTATTACCGTGCAGGCAGATAAATTGACAACAACAATTAAAAACAAAGATGAACAACTACAAGTTCAGTGGAAACAGCCCTTTTTCTTAAATGGTCAATGGCAAACTGTACGCCCATAAATTGATAGTGTCCTGATGTATAGGACACTTAGCTAAAGGATTAAAATCTTTGCGGTAAAAATGTTTGTAACAGGCGACATTAATCCAGCCTGTTACTGGCAATGTTTATATGAAATCAAATAGCTTTAATTGCTAGATTTCGCTTACCATAATTTAGTATGGTGCGTCCATTTTAAAGTAGAGTGCATTTATTATTTTTATTGCTAGAAGTATGTCCCTTTTTTGATTCAACATTAGAATCTTTATCTTGATAATTTGAGTTGAAGAGCCCGTGACCAGAAGGAATAAATTTTTCTGGAATTACAACATCATTGTGAACAATAACACCTTTGGAACACGATTTATAATCATGTTGATGATTATCATATAATTCAAATACTGTCCTTTTTATACCAATGAGCTCAGGATTAATTATTTTAATCTGCTCCTCATTAAGATGAATTTTGGTTTTTTTGCTATTTCTTTCATAGGCAGGATATTGGAATAAAACAACTTCACTACTATCTGCATTGGCATAAATACCCGTATATCCATCAACATTAATTCGTTTAACCTTACAATTTAATTCTCTGGCTAAATTCATTGCTAAATAGGGGCCTTTGCGCATGTTAATGGCAGGATTTGACTTTTGAAAAACATAGACAATTTCAACATTATTTTTTATAGAATTAACAAAATTCTGAAATGATTTATTACAATCCATTTTGAGAGCATGATATATAGCATATTCACCGTTTTTAAGCCGGGCTAATACGGCTTGGCATGGTCCAAAACCATCTGAAATTAACACTTTACCAATTTTCGATTCTGCAGTACCTACAAAATCATCAAGACTAATTTCACCCTCTAGTCCATTGCAGAATAAAAATCTCTCCCTTACCTGCTTGGTATTTAAATTTTCTTCGCTTTTGCTCAACATTATAAAAACCTCTATTAATAGGCTTTCGACTATTAATTTTATATTTTATAAACCCTTATTTTATCATTTTATTATTAGGGCATCCTTAAGTTGATCTCGCTCAGAAAATGAAATTTTGCCCAGAACTTTTAGGCAGCCTGTCATCAAGGGTACCCCCTATATAGGATCTTTAAAACGAAAGTTGATCAATTAACTCTGCTCGAATATGTTGCAGTATTGTACAGAATTGTTTTACAATCGAAAAATGTATCTAATCGATGTTAGGTCTTCATCCCTAATGGTTTTGATTAGTTACATGATTGTATGTGTTTTTTGAGGCCAAATTGGAAGGCTCTTTAACTGATAATCTGCAAGGACCAATCGTTTGTTAATTAGCCTGATAATTCCCTCAATTCATCAAATTAACAAACTCAAGGAAGTATAACATGAAATTTAGCAAACTCAGTTTTTCAGTTATGTTTGCAGTAACTTTAGCAGCAAAAGGTTATAGCAATAACATTGCTTATCAAGCGACATTAGATCAAGACCAAATTAGTGATTCTACCCCGCCTCCGGTAACGCAACGCTTACTTTTATCTGGGCAGAATAATAATGAGTCTTGGGATAATTTACAGGCTATGTTAGGTGATGGACAAACACCAGATGGTGGCTCTATTTACTATCAATCTAGACCAAATAAACCATGCGAAACCTCCGGTGATTTATTAAGCAGCGCTAAAGAAAATTTTTCATTCTTAGTCAATAAAGCAAACCAATCTGAGAAAGATATCTATATTCAATTGGCAATCAGTGTAAAAGACAATCCACCCAACAGCACACGTTGTCCTAATGGTGCAAAACAAGGTGAATGCACTACGCTAGAAGCATCTGTTGCAGCTGTGCATGACATTGCAGATGGCAAGAGCGATAAGCTGTATGCAAATTTAATTAAATACATTAATAATAATCCAAAACCAGTTTATCTATTACGTCTAGACTATGAAGTCAGCTCAAACTTTTTTTGCGATCCAAACACGGATCCTAAAGTTGGCTGCGAGGTCTATAAAAGAATGTTTAAACATTTACGTAATTTAATAAACAATGGCACTAGAAATAGCGGTGCAAGAATTCATTACGTTTATCACCCAGTCCGAGGTGAATACCAAGCATTATACCCCGGCAATGACGTCGTCGACTGGATAGGCTTGAGTGTGTTTGAGCATGATCTGTGTCTCCCACACTTTAATGGCGCTAACTATAGCTACAATGGCTTCCCGGCAAACAACTATGTTCCTAATTCAACGTGTAATATAGGTGATCAACGCCTTACTGTTGATGGCAACATCTTAGGGGCTGTGGCTTTCGCAGATGCAATGGGTAAACCAGTTATCCTTTCTGAATCAGCAATTACCAATTATGTGGACAGATCTGCAAATCATCCTAATGATGGCAGCGACTTTGTTTGGCAAAATGCCTATAAACAAGCCTCTACAAATTGGGTAAATAGATTGTTTGGTTTAATTAGCTATAACGGCGTTGTGCCCATAAACTGTAACCCAGCTAACCCAAATCGCTCGCCAGCTTGTAAGTCAGATAAGGACAATCCAACCATTGACTTATCTTCTACAATAAAAGCAGTGGTTTATATTAACAGCGATTTCCGCTATGGTTTTGATGGGGCACAAAGCTCTTCACCAAACTGTAAATTATCAACACAAACTGGAAACAGTATACCTGGATGTGTGCCATTTAATACCGGTTGGTTTAATGACGCAAGGCTATACAATGACAGTAACGCGTATGAGGCTGGAAGTTTTGTTTCTTTAAATGGCCCGGCAAAAGATGCTTTCTGTGCAGGCTTAGATAGCGCTAATTTTACCGTCAATTGTGGTTCAATTTGTAATAGCTAACGCGTAATCTAGTTAGTAGGGCTTGGTTTAAGGTCTCCCTTAACCTAGCCCAATTTCTCGAGACACTTCCTCATACGCGTTTAGTTAACAGCTAAAATGTATCAGCTAATTCTTTACCAATTTCTATCAGTTTATCTATTTCCGGTTCAGTGAATTGGCGCTCTTTTACGCACCCTACTGATATGGTTCCAACCACCTCTTCTTTATCAAAAACAGGCACACACATCATGCCTTGTATGCCTGCTGTGCGGGCGATGGGAATCACATAATCGGTTCTGTCTGTAACCAAATCGCCAATGACTGTTGGTTTTTTTTCTTGTGCTGTGGTGCCTGCTATGCCTTTGCCTAAAGGTATTTTCCTAACACCCTCAATGATATTTTCTGGAATACCGTGCGTGTAAGCTACAAGATGTAATTGATTATCTTTTTTATCTAATTTGTGAATTGTGCCTACATCAGCAGAAAAGCGAGAAACAATAGTTGCTAAAACAGTATTAAATGAATTTTCCATGACGTAAAGCTCCTAGCCATAATGGGTTTTAGTTTAATTCATTTGGAAACATGCCAGGCACAATCGTAAACATATAAACGTCGTGATTCCAAATTTGCCCAGGTCCCTTACCCCCATAACATTGAAAATCAAATCCTGAAAAAATATACATTTTTCCATCATAGGTGGCAGTGCCTGCACGTTTAAGCCGTGGTAATGCGCATCCTGTCACCCCCAATTTAGACCATTCATGTTGTTTAGTATCAAAACGCCACATTTCATCGGTCGCACTTTGCGGGAAAGGCGTGCCACATTCTTTAATAGAACCAACACCTTGTAAATCCCCACCTTGAATATACATGTTGTCACCGATGATTGAGGCTACTGTTGCTGTTCGAGGTGGCATAATATTATTTTTACTAGGCGTAATATTGCGCCATTGCTCTGTCTTTAAATCAAATTCCCAGGTTTCATTCACCAAATCATCCTCACCCCTTTCACTCACAGCATACATAACTAACTTGCCTCTGATGGGCTCCCAGTAGCCTTGTCCTTTATGGACAGCAGGCGGGGAATGAGGGCTCTGATTTGCTATGATTTCAGTCCATGAGTTTGTTTTTAAATCAAATACCCACAGATCATTAAATTTATGATTCAAGCCATTCACACCACCAAACAAATATAATTTGTCCTCATAAAACCATGTTTTAGAATTGGTACGTGCTGAGGGGCCTTCTGTGGTTGCATGAATGGATTTCCAGCTATTTTTATCTACGGAATACAGCCATAAATCATTAAACAAAATTAAATTTGAGAAATCTTTTTCATAAGAGGTACCACCGTAAAGCAATATCTTTTTTTCATTTTGCAATGCGACAGCTGACGCATAACCACGCGGTTGTGGTAATTCACCTGTAGGCGAAAGCGCCTCCCAAGTATAAGTTTTAGTGTCAAAGCGATAAAGATCATTGTAGAACGTATTAACGCCTGTACTAAAATCATCTTTTAGGCCACCAAACACATAAATAAAACCATCTAAGGCTACAGCAGCAGGCGAGTCACGTTCTGAGGGTTCAAAGCCTTTGGTAGACAGTTTTTTTAAAATGGGCGTGGGTAGGACAGCAGCCCCTTGCTGAAAAGGAGATTTTACATCATTGAGGTTATTATTTTCTCCCTTAGCAACTTCAGATTCTAATTGCGGCGCTAAATTCCTGCCAATTTCTATAAGGTCATTTACATCTTGTTCTAAAAATTGATGTTCTGAAAAACACCCAATTCCTATCGTTCCTACGACATCTTGACCATAAAAAATAGGTGTTGAAATCATTCCCTTAATACCCATAGTCTTAGCAAGGGGTCTTGCACATTCTGGCGCATCATCTCCGGTTAAATTATTGGCAACGATAGCTTTTTTAGTTTTAGCAGTTTCCCCAGCAATTCCCTTTCCTATAGGTATTTTGCTCATGATTGGAATCATATAATCAGGGAAACCATCAGTGCGGACTACGAGGTGTAGGTTGTTATCCTCGGGATTTAGATGATAAATCATTCCAACATCGCCTGAGAATTTAGTAAGTATATCAGCTAATCTTTCATCCCATGAGGTCAACATAAACCCTCCAATACTATCTAAGTGACAAGATTAATAGGGTTCTTTAATCCTATAAATAAAGGGTAGCACAGATTTAAAGCGAGAATTAAAGTAATAGTTAACCTAACCGAGTCGTACAGACTTGTTTCTAGTTAATTAAAATTTGTTCTTTGTAAAGTTAATTTTGCTTGTTCTTGGGCAATGTTTTAACTTTTACCCGTACACATTGTCCCTTTTTCATCTGTTTTATTAGTACCAGCAAATTATAATAGTTTTTTATTATCAATAGCATAACTATAAAATTAGTCATCATTTGCTTTGCAAAAAGTAAAATAGAAATTTTAAAGAAGACTATAATAGTCAATATTAGATTAAGATGCATGCTTGCTATGTAAACTGATTGCTTATCTTTTCCATAATTTTCAGAACTATTTCAAAGGCTTAGGATGTTAAGTAAATAGGACAAACATGGACAAGTCACTGCCTAACATGTCGACTATGGCTACGCAGAAATGGGGGGTTCTTACTGCTATGTCAATTAGCTTTGGCATGACATTGATTGATCAATCCGGTATTGCGCTCGCGCTAACAAAAATTCAGCAAACATTTAATATTTCATCCATGTTATTGCAATGGGTTACCAATGGTTATTACTTAACTCTTGCTGTATTTTTAGTGATTGGTGGCAGATTAGGCGATTTATTTGCACATTATCGCGTTTTTTTAATTGGGCTATGGGTGTTTCTAATTGCTTCTCTCATTTGCGCGCTCGCTATGAATATTGCCTGGTTAATTAGTGGCCGCCTATTGCAGGGCTTGGGCGCTGCGTTAATTTTGCCGAACACCGCAGTTATTATTCTTAATGTTTTTCCTGAAAATGAAAGAGGAAAAGCCATGGGAATCTATATGGGGAGTGCTTTATTATTTACACCAGTAGCCTTTATTTTAGGAGGCGTATTTACTCAATATGTAAGCTGGCGTTTACTATTTTACCTTAATTTACCGCTTTTTATTATTTGCTTATGGATTTTAAAGCGCGTGATGAAATCGTTTAATGAGCAACCGCAAAAAAAGAAATTGGATTGGCAAGGATTAATCACTTTTTCTTTATCCATCTCCTTGCTTATTTTTGCTGTGATGGAAAGTAGCACGTTGTCATTGCCTACCACCCTAACTCTCTTTTTCCTCTCCTGTTTCCTGTTTTTGGCTTTCTATTACCTACAGCAATATCAACATGAACCTCTCATTCGTTTTCATATTTTTAGATATAAATTGTTACGCCTTGCACTCGTCCTATTTTTCTGCACCTCATTCTCAATGATACGCTATATCTTTGATGCTATTTTCTTTGAACAGGTTCTTGGCTTTAATGCAGCAATGGCAGGCCTGCTATTTTTACCCCATGTTCTTTGCTTAATTATCGCAGCCCCTCTATCAGGCAAAGTGTTCGATCAATATGGCTATCGTCCATCCATTTTGGGTGGTTTATTATTTGCTGTATTTGGACTTATCTTACAGGCTATTTTTGCGCCGTATCAAAATTACATTTATTTATTACCCGGAATCATTTGCTTTAATTTTGCAATTCCCTTTATTCTTTCTTCTATCAACACCGCGGTTTTATCAGCGGTTGAGCTACATGAGCGCGGAATCATTTCTGGCATCATGAATGCCACACGACAAATCACAAGCAGCTTAAGTTTAGCGATTTTAACTTCTATTATTGTGGTTAGTAATCGTTATTTTCTGCAGGTCTTTTTAAGAGAAAATACTGCTAGCTATCCTTCGCTTTCCCTATCACAATTTGAACACGTACTGATTAATAAGGGTGCCCATTTGCCTACATTTAATTTAGGCACACAGCAAATCAATTTTCTTGTAAAGGAGAGCAAAATAGCTTTTACGCAAGCTTACAGTATATCCATTTGGACATGTGCGGTATTTGTGGCGATTGCTCTGTTATTTACGTTAAATTTATTGAAAAATGAGCCAAAGCTTGGTAACAAATTGAAGCCGTTAAAAGAGGCTTGATTAATGGAGAGAGGCAGTAATGGATTTATATTTTCGCTACCTTAAATGGATTTTGACTAGCTTATTATTATCATTAATGAGCATGACAGGGCTGTGGGCCGAAGAGGCAGCAATCAATGCAACGACCGCGAGCTCTGGATGGCAAAACAACGAATTAAAAGCGGCAAGCAAACGCGGGGAGAAAATATATCAGGCAAAATGTATTGCTTGCCACAAGTCAGATGGTGCCGGCATGCCACCTATTTTTCCTCCTTTAAAAGGCAATAAATTTGGAACAAACGTCGTCTCAGATCATATTCATATTGTTTTAAATGGAAGACCTGGGACTGCCATGCGTGATTTTAAAGACGATTGCAGTGACGAAGACATTGCTGATGTAATTACTTATGAGCTGAATGCATGGGGCAATAACACCGGCACCCTAGTAATAGCCAGTGAAGTACAAGCTGCACGTAAATAATTGTAATAAAATTATCTGTAATGGAGGACATTATGACTAGATGTCAGGTATGGAAAAAAAGCAAGCAATTTATTTGCAGCTTAACCTTTTTATTAATAATTATTACGGCCAATTTATTATGGGCAGATACAAGTGATGGGACAGTCTCTCAATTAACCACGTCTGGGCCAGTCCCATCAGCAAGAAGCGCCGTTGGTACCGCCGCATTAGGCGATGACATTTATTTTTTTGGTGGACTTAAAGAATTCTTTGCTACCAGAGAAAACACTTTTTTTAATGATCTCTATCGATTTAATACCAAAAAAAACACATGGGAAAAACTCTCGCCCACAGGCACCCCGCCCTCTCCCCGAGGCCATGTGGCAGCAATTGCCGATAAAAAAACAGGCATCATTTATATATTTGGCGGCAGTCACTTTGGCAAAAATTACCAAGACATGACCATGTACAATGATTTGTGGGCTTATTCCATCTCTAACAACAGCTGGCGCAAAATTGAACCGTCCACTCCAGAAGTACCGCCTGAGCGAGCTCATCCCTTCATTCATCTTATTGACAATCGTCTTTATATTTTGGCGGGCTACACACCTAACTGGGGGATTGTTAATGACATGTGGATTTTCGATTTAGCAACTTCGGCCTGGCGTAAATTAACGCCTAAAAACCCAGCCCCTCTAACTAACCAAACACCGTTAGGGGGAGATGTAGATAAAGAGCATTTCATTTTTTTTGATGGTAGGCAAACGTGGGAATTTAATTTAAAGACCACCGAATGGAAAGACATCACACCTGCTAAACCAAACAATATTTCTGCAGGCTATGTCGATTCTCAAGTCGCTTTTTTAGGCCCCTATATGTATCTACAAGGCGGTGATAAAATGGGCGGCAAGCAAATCACAGGATGCAATGTCCCTTACCCACAAAGTGAAAGTAATGATTTATGGCGATTTGATCTCAGGCAACACATATGGAAACAATTAACGCCTGCAGGCGTTACTCTACCTAAAATTAAGTGGGGAAGTGGGGTCGCTGTTAACAACAAAATCTACTACTTTTTTGGCTATGATTTTAGCTGTCCGCCTGATGGCAAAGGCACGGGCCAACAAACTTTTAATCAGAATGTGTATGTATTTACTCCTTAAGCCTTAAGGTGTATTTACATCTAAATTTCTATATTTTAAAAGGAGCAACTGTATGGCTTTATTAAAACGCAGTCCACTGAAAAGCATGTCTTACTACAACAAAATGATACTTCATTTTATAGTTGCTTCTTTAATACTGGCTAGTTTTAATACGCATGCAATCACCGTAACCAAGCTAGCAACGTCTGGCCAACATCCTACAGCGCGTGATGCCGCTGCAATCACTACACTAGGTGAGGATATCTATTTGTTTGGCGGTGTAAAGGATGATTTTGCCAGCAAAGTTAATCATTTTTATAATGATCTGTATCGATTTAATGTAAAAACCAACACCTGGGAAAAACTTTCTCCAGCAGGCGACACACCGTCACCACGTGGCTATGCTACTGCTGTGGCTGATGAGAAATCAGGTACTCTCTACGTATTTGGCGGCGCCTATTACTGCAAAAATTTTGCCAATATGACCATGTATAATGATCTCTTCGCTTATTCAGTTAAGAAAAATAACTGGACGCGCTTACACCCGCTTAACTCTCCCCCACCACGTGCACAGCCTATGATGTGGTTAATGAATGACAAGCTCTACATTTATGGCGGCGCTAATGCAAAATGGGAAATATTACCTAATATGTGGGAATATAGCCTCACTGCAAATCAATGGCATCAGGTCGTTTTTCAGCAACCTCAAACCAACATACCTGAACCTATACAAGAACCTGTGGGCGGCTTAGTGGCAGGCAATCAAAAATTGTTAACCTATGATGATAAGGGCACCTGGGAATTTGATGTAGAGACCAAGCAATGGGAAAACATTATCCCTAGTCAAACCAATAATCGTTCTTTGCCACAGGTTGCTTATGCCAATGCAGCCATGATTGGCAATTACTTGTATTTACAAGGAGGCGATTTGCAAAGCTCAGGTTCTACAAAATGTGGCAGTCCTTACCCGCAAAATCCCACTAATAGTTTGTGGCGTTTTGATATTAGTAAACGTGCGTGGTCTCAAATAACAAAGGTCAAAGGCGGCCCTTTACCACGCATAAAATGGAGCAGTTCAGTTGCCGTTAAAAATAATATGTATATTTTCTTAGGCTATGATTTCCAATGTAATGATAAAGGCAATGGGCCTGGGCAACTATGGAACATGAGCGATTATGTTTTAAACTTTGCTCATGACTAAGGATGAAACTATGGCTTCTCTTAATACATTACTTGCAAAAATTCTTACCAAATTTTCAGCGGATGTAGGAACAATTCATCAACTTAATGAACAAGAACGGTGTTTGTATTTAGTAGCTTACACCAAAGGATTGCCTGATAATTTAATTGCAGCATCAAAACGTATACCCGTAGAAAAAGAAAGTGTCGTCGGTGTAACCTATCGTCATAAAAAACCTGTTGTAGTGAGTAATTTATCTAGTTCAGATGCGCCCATTATTAAACCTATGGAAAAAGAAGTCGGCGTGGGCGGTATGATATCGGCCCCTATTTTTCATGAACAAAAAGTTATTGGCACTATTGGAATAGGCTGTTTTATTGAGCGCGAATTCACAGAAAAAGAAGCGCAGGAATTGATGCGTGAATGTGAACAATCATTAGCGCTTTTGTTGCTGAATACAAACCCTTAAAAAATCCAATTCTAGGAGAATTTTAAGCTAAGTTAATCTCAAGCTCTATTTGGTATAAATTTATAACAAATAAAAAAACTACCTCTCAGTAAACCGTTTTAACATCCTATTTTTTGCTGTAAATACCAAGCAGGCGCTAATTAAGCACAGGTAAAAAGATCACTAGTTAACTTTGCTTATTCGGCTCTTTCTTTTCTTCATAGTAAGATAGTCTTGTTTCAAATTTTTGCCACTACTATACTGCGCAAAAATTAACATAACCATCTTACCCTGAAATGCTAGTAAAAAAACATGAACTCAGATCAGCATTAATTAATTTAGATAATAGAAATACGCTCATTCAAAAATTAGATTCTGTACCTGCTAGTCAGAAAAATGCGGTTTTCAAAATTATTCTTGCCGGTTGGCTCGGTTCAAATTGCTCTTTTGAGAAGATTAAATATAAAGAGCTCTTTAAACACCATGAGTTTTATATAATGGCAATGTATCAATGCCTGATAACATTAGATAAAGCAATTAGTTTGTGGTCCTCACAAGCAAAAGTACAAAAAATGTTTCAACGTTGCCAATTAGAACTCTTGATGTTTTATAATATACATTATCAATGGTTATCATGTTCACCTGAAAAACTCTTTAAAACCTTTGCAGCAATAATTAGAGCTCTAAATCAAGAAGCATATGGAAATCCAGAATTAGCAAGCACGCACAACATATATGAAAAATGTCTTTCTCTTTTAGCAGATGCATTATCTCAAAAAACTCACAAAAGTTCGCCCGTATGGACGGGACTAAAAGAATTTTTTTTACAAAGTCCAAGTATTGGTGTTGCTACCAATAAATTAATTACCGCAAGCCTTTGTCCACATACACTTTACCAGGCCCTAGAATTATACAATAACGAAAATTATTTGATTAATAAACTACTCATTCCAGCAGATAATAATATTATTCTCGATGGATTACAGGTAAAACGAAAAGACCAATCATCTGATACCGTTGTGTTAGCCTTAGTTGGTCATTTTCAATCTGAACATAATTATATAGCCTGCTGTGTCAAAAATTTTCAAGCACTTTTCAACACGGATACGGTTTTTATTAATCATCGCAACTATTCTACCCGTGCAGCTATTCATGCCAATAGTATCCATGACTTGGCCCAAGATGTAGTTACCTTTGTTCATTATTATCGTAAAAGAGATAAAAATATTGTGCTTTATGGCATGTGCGGCGGGGCTGCGCATATGATTATGGCCGCTCATTTATTAATGCAACAAAATATTAGCTTTAAGTTAATTGTCGATAGATTTGCAAATCAATACGTAAATTTTGTGGATTCGAAAACTCAATTAAGACAGCTACGATACCTTAAAATAGATCATGCTCGTTCTACCATCAGAGTATATACAGATTACCTACTTATTCTCCTATTAATTTTTACTTTATATTTGATCGCGAAGTTACTGCTGTCACTTTCAAAAACTAACGTTAACTTTGGAGCGCTAATTCGAACAATTCCGGATGATGACCTTTTAATTCTGCAAGCAAAATCCCGAAAAATTCCTAGTCAATCAGATCCTCTATTTACCGATTTAGTTGTTCATCCAACGAATGATATACGCCAATCAATTAAGGATAAACGACATCAGAAAAAATTAATATTAAAAAGTCTGGGGCAATTATGTTCGAATATTGCTAGTTCCTTTAAAGAATCTAGTATGCAAGATATTTTTAAAGAATTGGCTGAGTGTTTTTATAGCTATATTCAATTAATCAATGACGAAAAACTAATTGATAGCAGCTCTCCTTCGACACCTACTGATTTACATAGCATTCCACTTTTTTCGCTTAAAACAAGAAGTCAGGTTGGTATCGGTAACTTTATTAGCGGTTTTTTTGCTAAGCCCTCAACAGAAATATTAAAGACACTGGATAAACTAAAACCTTATGATTGCTGCCGCATTGAAGAAGTTTTAACAGCTCTCAATAAGAGAGAGGATAATGGACTATCATCGCGACTTTTATCGATTTTTTTTGAAAGTATCCTTGAAAATAAAAAAATGCTATGCAACTTAGCCAGCCGCTCTCTAAATATGCAATTAAGAGATCTATCAAAACCAATGCTTAAATTAATGAATAGTGAGTTTTATAGGTATTTACCCAGTGAGGTTTTAAGTACAAATTTAAAGATGTCATGATTTAAGAAAAGAGGCCCTAGATTGATTTCAGGGCTAATAAAAAAAGCATGCTCTAGGTACGTTTCTATCTCTTAGTCACATCGTATCAAGGGACAAATGTCAGTCCAAAGGACTAAAACCTGGGTTACACTTTGTTTCACCCAGGCTACTTGCTGGCTCTTGGTCACATCTAAAGGGTTTAATAAAGAATTGAAATATTTAGTGTAAAATGCTTTTAAATTGTACAAAAGGATAGAAGCAAATTTACCTGAAGTGGTAAGTTTTGTCGATAAATTATTGAATAATTGTATTTTTAGATAGCCAGTATAGCCTTAATAATTAGCTAATCAAATTTTTATATTCCATATTATGGTATGCCTTCATTTCAATATTGGTTTTAAAGCGACCTATCGGTTTACCATAAATATAAATTGACAAATTATGATACAAATAGTAGACTAGCGGCACATTAATTAAGCAATATTCACTTGTATGCTCAATCTTAATGCAGAACTAAACACCTTTACTGATAAAGAAGATCAACTTGATTTTATGTCTGATGTTTTTGCAAAACTAAAAGAAGAAGTTGATCAAGTGCTGCTCTTTGGAAGGTCTAATAGCCCAACTGCTGAGCGAGTCGCTAACCTTAACGGTAATATTAATAAAAATCAGTTCTTTCCTATTAATTACTCTAAAGAGGAACTTGCTGTTCTTCCGGCAGTAATAGCAAACAGCCTTCGTTTTTCTGATGAAGAGCAAAAGACTGAACAAAAGCCCAGCGAGCCGCTTTTACGTTATGCTAAATATTTTGCAGATGCTTATCTTTATGCAACAGGAACATGTGAAAATTATGCAATAGTTGGCGCTTATATGCTGGCAGCTGAATTTATGGATGTAGAGTTATCAATAGAAACCCTATATTCAGACCAGAGTCATACTTATATTAGAATACATACAACGCCTGAATATATCTTTGATTTTTGGGGCGATTTTGTATGCGAATATACTGATACTCTAACTTGGAATGAATGTGCAGGCAGACACTATCCACGTAATGAGACATCTTACACTAAAATTGATATAACATTTGCTAATCGTAATGAATTAATTAACTTAGCAGAGGATGTTTTTACAGAAAAAAATAACGAAAGGCGACTTAAAATACTTGATCAAGTGACAACCTTAATAGAAAAAGAACGCCACTATAAAAATAAGTCGTCAGAAGACTACGACGAACTTAATACTCAATTGGGTAGTTGAGTATTAAAATCAAGCTAACTCATAATACTATTAGTTTTCTGTTATACAAAAGCTCATCAAAATTAATTTAAATTTTGGTGAATTATGTTAGCAGTATAAGCAATTTGCTCTTCTGTGTGCATGTAATTAATAAATAAGCGTATCCGAGCTTGTCCTTTATCTACAGCTGGATAAATAATGGGTATAGTATAGATCTTATGGTTACGTAATTTTAAGCACAAATCTATCGCTTTATTTTCATCACCTACAATAATTGGAATAATGGGTGTATTGTAACTATTACCCGTATTAATTTTATATTGTTTTAAATACATTAATAAATTTGCAGCGCATTGTTGCAATTTCAACGGCCTAAACGATTCTTGCTTTAAAAGCCGAATACTTGTCAAAGCCGCAGCAGCATTGGCAGGTGTCATACCAGCAGAAAATACAAACCCGCCACAACTGCGTTTGATATAATCAATCATAGACGATTTTCCAGCGATATAGCCTCCGCAGCTAGCAAAGGCTTTACTTAATGTTCCCATCCATAGCTCAACGTCATCTGCATTTAAATCAAAATACTCTCTAATACCTCTGCCCGTTTTCCCTATAGTGCCAATCGAATGAGCCTCATCAATCATTAAATGCGCATTATTTTGGTTCTTTATTTTTATAAACTCAGGAACATTTGGTATATCGCCATCCATACTATAGACGCCCTCAATTAAGATTAAAGCGCGCCGATAATAATGACGCTCTTTTTTCATTAATTTTTCTAACGCATTAAAATCATTATGAGGAAAAGAAATACGTTTTGCCTTAGAAAAAATGGCACCTTGTAGAGAACTATTATGGATTAAGCTATCATGAAAGATAATATCTTCAGCATTATATAAATGAGTAATTACTGAAACATTAGTCGCATGGCCTGCAGTAAAGACCACAGCATCTTCAGTACCAATAAAAGCGGCTAATTCTTCTTCTAGTTCGCAATGAATGGGCTTTTGCCCCGAAATTAGACGGCTGGCAGAAACTGAAGTACCATAACGATTGATAGCTTCATTAGTTTTTGCAATGACACGCTTGTCACCGGCATAACCTAAATAGTTATAACCAGAAAAATTAATGTATTTTTCACCTTCTAAATCAACTAAGTTGTCTGAGATTCCTTTAACACTATTAAAATATAATTTAGATACATTTTGCTCACCAAGAAGATCTTGTGAGTATTTTAATTTTTTATAATCGGGTAAATTTTTTATATCCATCCAATGTTGCTGTTCTGACGCTGTATAAACCTTCCTACTCTGATGAGATTTTTGATGAGTATCTAAAGCAACTATTTCACTACTTTGATTTTTGATATAGTTGATTAACTCTTTAACAGTTGGATTATTTTCTATAATATATTGTACTGATAATTCAACCGATACAGGCAGCTGAGATTTTAAACTACTAATTAGTTCTGCCATGAGTAAGGAGTCAAAACCTAATTCTGTCAATTTTTTTGTTATTAACACTTCCTGCTGCTCTGTACTTCTTAAGGTATCGGTAATTGTTTTAATTACCATCAACGATAAATTATCATTTACATTACTTATTAATCGGTTAGTTTGCGATGGCTCAGTGATTGTTTGAGAACCATCTTGTTGCCAGGTAAATAATAAAGGTAGCTCGCCAGCGAGGTAGCGTTTTTTCATTTCTTTTCTTCTTACTTTTCCACTTGTAGTTTTTTTTAAAACCTTTGGCGCTAGTAGAACAACACTAAAAGGCATTATTCCGTGATGTTTAAATACCGCCTCTGTAATTCTTTTAGTAATTTCTTGATATTTAGTTTTTATTTTAATTTCAGCAAGTATCACCAAAGCTTCATGATCATTTTGTTCTATTGCAAAGGCATTAATACAACCTGCACGAATATTTCTATCGGCCTGCTCAACAGTGTACTCAATGTCTTGAGGATAGTAATTTTTTCCTCTAATAATAATTAAATCTTTAATGCGTCCAGTTATATAGAGTTGCCCGTCTTTAATAAAGCCTAAATCTCCCGTTTTAAGATAAGTTTTTTTTCCGACGAGTTTGGCTTGAAAGATATTCAGGCTCTCTTGATCTTGCTTCCAATACCCAGGATTTACACTGGGACTAGAAATCCAAATTTCGCCCACTTTCTGCTCGGATAGAGGTATATGATTATTAGGTTCTACAACGACTATGTGATGACTTTCAATGTTAGAATCTATATCGCCACTACTTATGAAGTGCTGAGCGCTTTGATCTGCTGGCTCTACTAATTTAACTTCACCTAATTGCAAAGCATATTTATCAAGTATGACAGAATGAAATCTAGAACTTACACTTTTAGTTGTTACAAATAAGGTAGCCTCTGCCAAACCATAACTCGGATAAAAGGTTTCTTGTTTAAAACCGCATTCTTTAAATACATCATAAAATTTTTTTATAGTCGATGCTCTGATTGGCTCAGCTGAGTTCACAGCTACGCGCCAAGATCGTAAATCAAGGGCTTTCTTTTCGTCGACAGTAACCTTATTAGCACAGAGTTCATACGCAAAGTTAGGGGCGGCGCTAATAGTGCATTGATATTTATTTATTCCTTGCAGCCAGCTTATAGGGTTGGTTAAGAATTTAAAGGGAGAATCTATAATCGTATATAAACCTGTATATAAGGGAGTTAAAATACAACCAATAAGTCCCATATCATGATATTGAGGTAACCAGCTATATAAAATATCTTTTTCTCTTATATCTAGACCATATTTTATAGCTTGAATATTATGTAATACACTTTGATGAGTAACGATAACACCTTTAGGGTTTCCTGTTGAGCCTGAAGTATATTGTAAAAATAAAGGGGCTTGTGGATTCATAGTTGGCAAATTGAAAAGGTCTGCTGAGGTACTATTGGATAAGCTATCTGTCGTTAGCCAATGCAGAGAAAATAGGTCTGTTGCCATGAGCGGTTCAAATTTATTAAGTAAATTAGAACTAAATTTAGTAATAAGGGATCCTAAAATTGGTTTTTTCACTAATGAATTAACTAATTTTAATTTCTTTAAGCGCTCATAAATGGTTTTGGTAGTAATACAGGCAATTGGTTTAGCATTATCTATGATTAATTTTAATTTATTAGCCGCTTCAACACTCACAGGAGGCATGACAGGAACAATCACTTTTTGTGCATAAGCACACCCTAGAAAGCTATAGATAAAATCTAGCCCCGGAGGAAACATCACCAACACGGTATCACCTGGGACTGAGCTTATCAATTTTAGTAACGTTGCAATTTGTCGAGCTTTATAATCAAGCTGCCCATAACTAATTGTATTTTCTGCGTTTTCCTCATCTAAATAGGTAAATATACTTTTTTGTGGATGCTGATAAGCAATTTTATAAAAGGTATCAATAAAACCACTACTCATAATTTGATCCTTAACTATTTTAATGAAAACTTATTTAGGCGTAATTATTTTGTCGAAATAATAATTAAGCGGTTTAAATAAAAAACTATGTGAAAACCTTAATAGGCGAGTAGTTAAGCCAGGAGTGATATGAAATTTATTTTTATTTATTCCTCGAATAATGCACTTAGCAATATCATCTGCCGTCCATAACTTCATAGGACCTAAAATTTTTTTAGTCTCTTGTGGCTTTGTTAAATTTTCTTGACTGAACTGCGGTGTATCTGTATCTGGTGGATAGGCAATAGATATTTTAATTCCTAATCGCTTAAACTCTGGTCTTAATGATTCTGCAAGCCCCCGTATAGCAAATTTTGATGGACTATATGCGCTATAACCAAAGAGGCCCATAAGCCCTGCACCTGAAGAAATCATAACGATATGGCCAAATTTATTTTTCTTCATATAGGGAAAAACTGTTTTAATTGCGTATAAGCTTCCTAAATAATTTATAGTGATAGACTTTTCAAAGATTTCTGTACTTAAATTGTCAAAATAATCAGGATAAGCAATACCTGCTGAGGTAATTAATATATCTGGTGAACCTTGTAGATTTATCGCGCTAACAATCGCTTTATTAATACTTAATTCTTGACTAACATCAGCGCTTAAGGTCACTACATGGCTTTTGTTCTGACAAAAATGCCTAATCTCTTTTGCAGCATTTGTTAACCTACTTTTATCTTGAGCAATAATAGAAACATTATATCCTTGGCAGGCAAGGTGACATGCTAAAGCTTTACCTATTCCACTGGAACCACCGGTAATAATTACATGCTTTTTCTTGTCAATTGTCATACTTATTACGCCCCTATTTCACTCCTAACAAATTACTTAAATAAGGATTAAGAAGCCTACCTGTTGGGTCTAGTTGTTTGCGTATCGCATTGAATTTTGACAAATGAGGGTATAATTTATTAATTTTGTCGTGATCTAACCAATGTAACTTCCCCCAATGCGGTTTTCCTTGATGATTTAAGAAAATTTTTTCAACTTCTTGAAATACTTCTTTATAGGCATCTTTAGTATAGGCATGAACAGCAATCCAAACGGTGTTGCGCCCACAATTAGGACTTAGATAAATGTTATCAGTAGCAACGCTGCGCACTTCGATAGGAAATGAAATTTGCTGCCAATGATGGTTAAGTAGGTCTCTAATAATATTTAAAACATTGGTAGCGTGAGCTATAGGAATGGCATACTCTATTTCACTATGATTAACCAAACGCTTAGTTGCATAACATTCGGTACTAGGTATTGTGCCACACATATTAGAATTTAATTTTTTTAATATAGAATTTATATGTTTTTTATAAAAACCTGGCGTATTGCGTGACATTTCACATAATAACCATAATGCCCCATTTTCTAAGACATAATCGTTAACAAATTTTTTAATTTTTTTATTAGTTTGTATCTTTGAAGATATATTATGCTTTTTTTCAAAAACATATTCGGTATAAGGAAACCAAAAAAACTCATAATTGCGATTATTTATAAAAGAGTCTAATAAGTTATCTAGTGCCTCATCAAATACCACTAAATTGCGTTCTTGATACATATAATATTTAGGCAGTACTTTTATTTTTACTTTACTAATAATGCCTAAACAACCTAGTGAAACTTGCGCTGCTTTAAAAATTTCATAATTTTTAGTTTCAGAACACTCGATTACCTCACCACGCGGTGTAATTATTTGCATCCAAACTATTTGTGTTGAGGCAATACCAAAAGATAGCCCCGTGCCATGCGAGCCGGTTGCAATTAATCCCGCTATAGTTTGTTGATTAATATCCCCCAAATTAATTAAAGAAAGATCATTTATAAATAATTCGCGTTCAAGGTCAGCAATTTTAGTTCCACCCAGCACAGTCACCGTCATCTCATCCTTATTGATTTCTTCAATGCCACTAAATTTATCTAAAGAAAGTGCGACATCATCACTTGAGATTAAAGGTGTATAAGAATAACGTGAGCCCATGGGCCGAATTTTTTTCTCCTCAAAGGAACATTTTTGTAGTATAAGAATAAGCTCATCTAAAGATGCCGGGTAATACAATTCTTTAGGTGTATATTCAAAGGTTTTCCCCCAATTTTTTATCGGCCTAAGTGGTCTCATATTTTTCTACTCCTTGCCTTTTAACCAACCGAACTAAATCATGTGCAAATCGATAACAATCACCTGGCCAGCGTCCCGACACATAGTTACCATCTAGCACCGTAAATTGGTTATATAAAAAACGTTTGCTATATTTCATAGGGAAGACACGTGCCCCACCCGTATAGAATTGCTTTCTATTACTTAAGAGTTTTTCTATTTCGTCTTGAGCGGTAGTAGGGTAAATACGATAATAATTATGAAAATAATGACGTGTGAGGTACCAGCCAGATAACTCCATCCAACGAGTAACCGCTGTAGTCTTTTTATTAAATAGTACTGATTTTTGTGTTTTAGGATCGATACTTCGTGCTACGGTTAGTACACCTGTACATAGGGCACCTATAATTTTATTTTGATTAAAGCATTCAACTATTTTCTTATGAAGTATTTGAGATTCCAGCATTGATTTAATACCTTCCCCATGCCCTCCAGGAAAAATCATGCCATAAATTTCCTCTGTGTTAATTTCCTCATAAGCAAAAGGTTGTTTAAATTCTGGCGTTTTTATCATACATTGATATAAATCTAAGGCTATTTTTGAGGTCATTAAAAAAGGAGATAGCAGACCTAATCCTTGTGTTACCATACGTTTATCAGCTTTTGAAACCTGTTTATCAGGTGTAGCAAAGCACACTCTACAGCCTGCTTGCGATAATATATGCCAAGGAATTACTGCCTCACTAGGATCAAAACCTTGCTCAGGAAGACTAATTATAAACATATTAACTTAATTTTGAACAATTAGATCGAATTATAGACTATAAAATAATTCATATTTACTAATCTAAAAAATAAATCTTAAATTTAAAAAACTCTTTAATTACTCTTAACTGCAAGAATTAGCTTGCTAAGATGACCGCTTTCATTAAAGCATTACAAGAAGTGGCAAAATTTATAGGGCTGATTAGATAGATGTATCATCAGCCCTAATGAAGATAAGTTTTTGATTTTATTTGAAAAAAATTATAATTAAAATAAAAATACTATTTAATATACGCTTACTTTTTGAATAAATTGTCTAGACTATCTCATCAATCTATATATTAAGTAGAGTGTATATAAGGCTGCTAAGCCCACTAAGCAATATACAATACGTGACAAAATACTCATCGGCCCAAAAAGAAAAGCCACTAAATCAAAATTAGCTAGACCAACAAGTCCCCAATTAATACCGCCAATAACTAATATAATTAACACAACTACATCTAATCCATTTAATACTTTCATGGCTTCCTCATCCTTATTAATCAATAATTTAAACCTGGCTTTTTTAGTATAGTTACTTATTTAAAATTTATCTAAGTATTAAAGCCATTTGCATTCTGATTTAAATAAAAATAGTTATTTAAGTCTTTTTAATCCTAGAACGATATAAATTTAGAAAACAATTTATATCATTTAACTATCAATATTTGAAAAAGGAGTTTTTGTGAAAAAAATTTATATAGCCACTTTAATTCTTTCATCCAGTTATATCTTTGCCCAGCCTATTCCAAACCCTTTTGGCCCTAATGTCATTATTTTTGATACCAATATGAGTCCACGTGATATTAACACGACCATAAGCACTCTCTATAACCAGCAACGATTTAATGAATTTGGCGAGGAACGTTACGCGTTAATGTTTATGCCAGGTCAATATGGCATGGATGAAAATATAGATGTTAAAGTAGGCTACTATATGCATATTTTAGGCTTAGGGGAGAGGCCTGAAGATACGTTTATTACTGGTGCTGTGCGCACACAAGATATGCCTCCTGGTAATCCAAGTCAACCTGACCAAGGACCTGGTGCGCTGGTTAACTTTTGGCGTGGTGCAGAAAATTTTATGGTAAAGCCTACGTTAGGCTCATTAGGTTATCCTAATGCCATACCAAAAGACCAAAATGTATGGGCTGTTTCACAAGCAACTTTTTTGCGGCGCGTAAAAGTTACGCAAGGTTCGTTGCGTTTATTTGAACTAGGTTATTCAAGCGGTGGATTTCTTGCTAATTCTCAAGTTGATGGAACAATTTATTCTGGTTCACAACAACAGTGGTTTACCCGTAATTCAAATTTTGGTCAATGGAATGGTGGCGTTTGGAGTATGGTTTTTGTTGGCGATTCAGGCTTTATTCCAAGCGGGGATTGGCCTAATCCATCATACACGATTGTAGATAAAACCCCAATAATGCGTGAGAAACCCTATCTTTATTTTAATCAAGATAATCAGGAATTTTATTTAAAAGTACCTGCGTTAAAACACAATACAACAGGTACTGACTGGGAAGTGACAGGCGAATCACTTCCGGTAAGCAGTTGTTATATTGCTAAGTCTAATAATTCAACCAGTGACTTAAACACTGCCTTACAGACTAATCGCTGTATAATATTTACCCCTGGGGTTTATCACTTAGACGACTCTCTTCGCGTAACACAGGCTAATACTATTATTTATGGACTAGGGCTGCCGACTCTAGTAAGTGATACTGGACAACCGGCTATGGTAGTTAGTGATGTAGATGGTGTGCAGTTAGCAGGCCTTATATTTGACGCAGGCCCAATTTTTTCACCTACGCTTCTGCAAATAGGGGAGCATAAAACTACCCGTTGTCATGCAAGTAACCCTACTTTTCTCTATGATACCTTTTGTCGCGTAGGTGGCCCTGCTTATCGCAGTCAAGCAAGTAATTGCTTAGAAATTAACAGTAATGATGTCGTTGGTGATAATTTTTGGCTATGGCGTGCAGATCATGGCAAAAACGTTGGCTGGTACATCAATAATGGTGATAATGGGCTTACTGTAAATGGTGATAATGTCATTGTTTATAATTTAATGGTTGAGCACTTTAAAAAATATCAAACCATTTGGAATGGTAATAATGGTAGAGTATATCAATATCAGTCAGAAATTCCCTACGACCCACCCTCTCAGGGAGAATGGCAAAATGGTTCAGTTAATGGGTATGCTTCTTACAAAATAGGCAATGATGTAACGACAAATCAAGTATGGGGAATGGGGATTTATAGTTACTTTAGAGACGCCACTAACCTCTACCTTGATAGTGCTATAGAAGCCCCCCTTAAGCCTACAATAGATTTACAACACATTGTTCTATTCTGGTTAGATGGTAGAGACAATACAGGTATTCGGCATGTAGTTAACAATACAGGTGAAGGAGTCTACCCTTGGAGTCGACGAAGTAACCTCAGAAAATGGCCAGAATAGCTTAAAGCTATATAATAATGAGGAATAGGTTTATTGTAAGTAAACCTATTCCTTTCTCTTATAAGCTAGGAAAGTAGACAGGGCGCTACTTCTTGAGGTATTACCCATTGCTAAATTGTTTATCATCGATTAATAAATTCCGGTTGAGTTGGCTCAGTCTGTAAAGATTTTAACTCATCCAATAAATCCTCTAATTTTGAACTGATCTTTCGTTCAGAACTAGTTTGCGATAAAAATGCTATTGTTTCTACTACACCATTATCTATATTTTTCTCTAATCTAGCTAATGCTTGCCTCACGATTTCACAATCTTTATTATCATCAAACATTTTAACTTTCTTCAACAACTTCGCTGGCTGATACAAGTCTAAATAATGAGTTAGAGCCGCAACTACTTTTAATTTTTCCTGCTCATTTACAACAGGCAGGGCTACTGTTTGCTTAGAGTAAAGGGCAGTCGTTATGTCTTCTACGAGGTTTGACTCTTTTAATTTTTCAGCAATGTGAGTCAGTATTTGTTCTATTATTTCCGGAGAGGCAAGTTCATTATCTTTATTAAGGGTATTTCTAAACCGGCCAGACTTATTATTAATTATCCATATGTCATCTTTATAGACCAATTCCCCTCCTAAAAAAGCTAATTCAGACGTGTCTGAACTTATGATCTCTCCATTCTCATTATAAAGCGGCGTAAGAGTAGGATGACCATAATTCCATTTTTCATTTTCTAATAGTAATTGCTTTTTAATTTCCTGCCACAAAGGCTCATCACCCTCATAACCGAACGCATGGGGATAAGCCCAAGGTTTTTCCAGCCCAACAATAACATTACCTTCTCTATCAATGGCCCAAATGTATGGAATATCTTCGTGCAATTCTTCAAGATGTTCTATCGGTGTTAACGCAGGATTTAAACGCCCTCTTTCGTGCTCTTTAAAATTTTTACGAGGTTGTTGTAAATTAAGGATTTTATCTAATTGCATTAATTGAAATTTCATTAATCCACTTTTTGTAAGGCAGAATTTAAACTAAATTATAGTATATATTTTATACAATTGATTAAAAAAATAACAAATGGTGCATTCGCAGTTGTTGCCGGATTACGTTTTGTGCATGGAATAGATACTGGAACTTTTGCTCAGACTAACAATAATTGCTAATTTCCTAATGTCGTTACTTATAGATAAATATGACTGGTTTAGTTAGGAGAGTTATAGATAGGCTATTAATAGTTGCTGGTATAGTTCTGATAGTTAAATGCTAAAACGCTTATTAAGCTGCAATAATTAGACTAAATATAGTAAAATTTTTAATTTTTAAAAATAAAATAAGCAGCACCGCACATGCACAGGCCAGCATACAAAAAATTAATACTTAGAGGTTTATTCATATAAAAATAAGCAAAAAGCGCAAAAACAGAGAATGTAATGACTTCCTGTATTATTTTTAATTGGCCTAAATTAAATTCCGTATAACCTATACGATTAGCTGGAACTTGTAGTATGTATTCAAAAAAAGCGATTCCCCAGCTTACGAAAATAGCAATATAGAGCGGTTTATCATTTAAATTTTTTAAATGACCATACCAAGCAAACGTCATAAAAATATTAGAACCAATTAGTAATAGTATTGTTTTCATCGTTTTCTTTATTCAACTTTAAATCACTACTCTGTCAGTTTAAAAAGAATTTTTATGATACTTTGTTGGTAAAACACAATAAAGCTGTTTTAATTTTTTTAAAGGGACATCTGCAACATCCCATAAATTCCATTCAGGCGCAAATAAATTAACTTGCATCTGTAGACCACGATACCAAGCTTCCCAAAATTCATAAGGATTAATAGTTACCCGTGCGCTACCAGCTAGATCATTAAGTTTAATTCCTAAATAAAAGGAATACATGACTGGAATTATATGCCCCTCAATAGGATTTTTATCTAACATGGTTGAAGTAAAAACAGAAACTAATAATTCACCATAGGGCGTAGTATCATATCCACTTAGCACATGAATAGAATCATGCGGCATTATGAACTCGCAGTTAACACTTTCTGCTTCTCCAGGAAATTTATAATTATTCTTTTTAAATTGTTGCCAGATGCTATAACCAAAAATGTCTTTCTAATTGAGAAAGCGCTTCATAACGCTTCACTAAAAGTAAATCTTGTTTATTACGATAAGGAAAAAGCCAATTATCTATATCTTTTTCGTTTTTTAAATCAGGGAAAATATTGAAACTTTCTAAATTCTTTTGATTAATATCTTTAACTAACCAGGGCAAGTCATCCTCTAAGGTTTTTTTAAGTTGTAAGAGATAATGTGGCTCGATATTGGTTGGTTCAGCATAATCAAATACTCGTTGTATCTTGTTAGGGTTAATACTGCCATCCATTAACGCTGTAACGACTAAAAACCTTAAAGCATACTCAGCTGCCTTTTCTTCAGGAAAGTAAAGTGCAAAATCATTGCTTATTATTTTTGGCAATGCTTTTATAGAAAGCTCATTTGATGGTTAAAAATAATAGAGTAAACTGCCTTTATTGAGCTTGTCTGCAGAGCACTTAATTTTTCTTTGTGATTCTTTGTAGCAACATTCAGCATCGCGGCTAAAAGCACATGAATCTCAGTTAAACGCTAGCGCATCCCTATTCCAAACTCTGTCGCTTTCTTTTATTTTAGTAAATTAATTAAGAATTATAAAATTTAGGAAGCAGGCTACGCCTGCCTAATAGGTTGTCCTTTACGAAATGCTTAATGTTGATGGCCTCTCTTCAAGAGAAAAACTTTTTCGTTTTCCTTGCTGCTCAAAGACATTCTGATGCAACACCTGACTTTTTGATTCTGTTAACATCTCTAGGTGGCTTGGCATTATTTGCATCATGGGATTATAAGAGCCAACAGTATTATCCCAATTACCCAATTCTTTTTTAAATGCTTTAAAATTAGCATCGCTGCCATTACCTTTGATTGCAAAAACAATATTTTTGAAAAAATACTTATATTTTTTCTCACTTAAAATTTCATGATATAAATGAGCTACTTTATTAGGAGGGTTACGAAACGCACCGCAACCAAACGCACCTAAAATAATATTTTTTTGGTTATTTTCAATAAGTGTATCCAACTGCGCATATATCTTTTTTTGCATACTTTCTTTATTAAACGAACGCGGAAAAAAGGGAATTGGAATACCAAAAATTCTCCGACGCAAATCATCTGCCGCTACACGCAATTCATAGAATGAAAAAATTTTTCCCTGGTCATGGTGAGGCTTTAGAAGCTTACCATCACTGTCTCGAATCAGGGTCAATGGCGTAGGATTAAAATAGACTCTACCCTCTTCGGCATTGATTAAACGGGACATGTTTGACGAGTAATGGCGGGAGTCTTTTAGGTGTTCTTCATGAATTGTAAAAGACCAATTTGTTCTGCGAGCGATATCCTCTTCCTGACTTCCTCTTCGATATTGAAAAACACCACCAACATCGTAGGCATTCGCAAAATTAACAACGGCTTGCGGTTCACCTTGTCTTTTTGTTTGAATTCGCGCCTCAGTTAAAGAATCGTTTGTGGACACAAAAATGTTGCAAGTTGAGTGAGTAGGCCTTGAGGTTTTTTTCCAAGCATGTAGATTATTCATTGCAGCTTCCATATAGCCAGAGCTTTGTTGTTCATAAGCCTGAACAGCCTCTGCTAACTGACTACGATAAATTTTATCCTTGCCCCTAAGAAAAAAACTTAGTATTTTTACAGAGAAAGGTAAATCTTTTTCTTTAATAAAACGTTGCCACATATCTATTCATTCTCATTTAAGGTATTGCCCGACTTACCATTTTAATACATAAAATATTTAGTATGTACCTCTATGATGCCAGGCAGATAAGATCAGCAGGCTACGCTTGCTGATCTATCCTTTGACATTCGCCTAGTCCGATATCAAGATTAAGAATTAAGTGATTTTACCTTTATTTATCAAAACCATGTATTCTTGGGACACACTTACGGTACGAAAGGAATCTATATGAAAAAATTACGTTATGGCATGATAGGAGGTGGTATTGGTTCAATGATGGGAGATGTACATATAAAGGCGGCACAGGGAGCTAAGGATTATGTTCTAGTGTGTGGTGCTTTTAGTCGTTCTCCTGAAAAATCGCTAGCGTTTAAAAATAAACTCAATTACCCTGAACTACGATTGTATCCAACCTTTGAAGAAATGCTAAATCAAGAGGCAATGCTTCCGGAACAAGAGCGAATGCAGGTGGTCTCCATTTTAACCCCTAATCATTTACACTTTGCAGCAGCAAGCCAGGCTTTGCGCTTAGGATTTCACGTTATATTAGAAAAACCTATCACTTTGACTTTAGCAGAAGCAAAAGAATTACAAGTGCTGGCCTCTAAATATCAAAGAAAGGTTTGTGTAAATTATAGCTATGGTGGTTATACTAAAGTAAAAGAAGCGCGTCATTTAATAGAGCAAGGCTTATTAGGCAAGATTAGAAAAGTGGAAATTACTTTTCACCAAGACTGGCTATATAAAGCCTTTGAAAAAGACAATCCGCAAGCCGCATGGCGAACTGATCCCACACAAAGTGGATTAGCCGGCACTACTGCCGATCTTGGCACCCATGCTTTTTATTTAGCAGAATATATGACCGGGTTAAAAATAACACAACTCTATGCTCTTATAGCCATGCATGTAGAGGGACGTAAGCTCGATGATGATGCGAGCGTATTATTAAAATTTAATAATAATGCAACTGGCATTATCTCTGTGATGCAAATGGCTGTTGGTGAAAATAATTTAACAATAAGCATTTATGGTAATTGTAGCACGCTGAAATGGGAATTTAATAATCGTAACCTCCTTAAAATTTGTACACCCATATCATCACCCCAGCTTTTCAAGCCAGTAAAAAACGTAATATTTGAAGATACAAAAGAGATGGAACAAGATTACCAAGCCCTAGCTACACATTACCGAAACTTTGCCCAAGATATTAATGCCCTTTCCCCTACCATTCAGTATCCAACATTAATAGATGGCATAAGAGGCATGGCTTGGATTGAGGCAGTCATACAAAGTCATCTTACTCAACACTGGGTTAACGTTGAAGACATATTACCAATACAGGAAGAAATACAAGATATTACTGAACAAGCGTATGAAGCCAAATTGGTTTGAGGTGGTCAAGCAAATTTGAACACCCCCAGTTAAGCAGGCTATGCCTGCTAGCTTGATTCACCTTAACCTTCGAAGTAATTGTATAGGGGATGAGGGTATAAGAGACTTAAGTTTAATCCTTAAAAGTGATATCAAACTCATTAAGCTCAACCTGGCATACAATAATATTAATGATATTGATGTAAACTATTTAATTGCAGCCAGTGTAGCCTTGATGAAGCAACGCGTAATCAAGGTTTCATCTGAATATACCTAATATACGTTGCTGGGAATAATCATACTTAATTTTGATAAACCAGTTAATGTGCCCAGAAACCTACCCTCTTTACAAAAGCTTAATCTGCCAGGATTTCTAGAAGAGCCAGAAGAAAATTAATTATTAACTATAATTAATGAATTATATTAATAAGGAGATTATAAAATGAGTGAGTTACAAGGTTTAAAAGTGGCTATTTTAGTGGCCGATGGTTTTGAGCAGATTGAATTAGAACAGCCAAAACAAGCGTTAGAAAAAGCAGGCGCGCAAACAATTCTAGTTTCTCCTGAGAAGCAACAAGTCCAAGGCTGGCATCATACGGAGAAAGGAAGTCTATTTGATGTAGATTTGCCATTAGATGACGCAAAGGCACAACAGTTTGATGCGTTACTCTTACCTGGTGGCGTTCATAATCCTGATTATTTAAGAACATTAAATAAAGCTATTTCCTTCGTTAAAGAAATAGCACAACAAAATAAACCTATTGCAGCTATTTGCCATGGGCCCTGGTTATTAATTAATGCTGGTGTTGCACAAAATCGTAAAATAACCTCTTGGCCATCTTTAGAAATAGACTTAAGAAATGCAGGAGCTCAATGGCGTGATGAGGCTGTGGTTATAGATAAAAATTTAGTGACTAGTCGTAAACCACAAGATATTCCGAAATTTAATGAGGCTATGCTACAGCTATTTGAATCTTATTCTAAAAATAAGAACTAATCATTATTATAAATAATACATTTATAAGTCTTTTATGACCTATTTGTCAAAAGAAACTTGACTGCCAGCCACGGAAGCGAGGGACAAGCGAGGCTGGTAGCCCTTGGTAGGCTTATGCAAAAACAACTAGCAACCTAAATTATTCGCATTATCATCCTATAATGCGCTATCCAAATGCTCCACAAAGCCTATAGCCTTTGATTCAGCACATACTCAGAAAAATAGTATAATGCAGATGAATTAAAAGCTTATAGGTAACATGTCGTAGCAATAGGCAATGATTATAGTAATTGGCCCATTGAATCTAAGATATGTTTCTAGTTTTAAAAGAAATCAGATATTATTGATTAATTTTTTATATTAATGTATAATAATTTAACAAAAATTACTGGCTAAATTTATGTTGCTTTATGATTGGAAGAAATTTTTAGTTGGCTATCTTACATTTTATGCTCAAATGTCTAATTCTAATGCCAGTAGTACACCATATAATTCCGTATGCACTCATCATGGTTTTTTTCAAAACAAGAAAAGTGATTTATTAGAATCAAATTATTACTTAACACAAATGAAATTAAGCGCCCAAAGGAACCGAATTGATGATTCCTCGCGCAACATGTATGTAAACTCCCAAAAAACAGTAATGCAAAATACGATTTTTTCTTCCATGTCATTAGATGATAAACAAACACTTATTCAATACTTTAGTTTAATTAAATACATGTTGGCAGAAGCTAAATTAATTAAGAATTTAAAGATAGGTAATTGTGGAGAATCTGTTTCAGAAAGTGTAATTGATACCCTATTAAAGCAATTAAAGGAAAAAAAATTTGAAAGTATTCAAGTCATCACGTTATGGACTAAGGACAAAGAAAAAAATCATTCGTTTGTTATTTATAACGCTCCGTTATTAAAAAGTCAGGCAATTTCTAACAAAAAATTAATTCGTTTGTTAAAAAATCTAAAATCTGAAAATGATGATCCTGTCATTTTATGTGATGAATTTGAACATTTTCATGGCCAACCACGTCAATGGAATAGTCATTTCTTTGGTGCAGAAGGGCATATTTATAATCAATACGACTATGCTGAATTGGAAGTGCACGATTTATCTATGCCAATACTGTCTCCTCATTTAAGTGCTCGACAAGTAGATGCTATTAAAGAAGAATTATTAAAAATTTTAGATAAGCATGTTAGTGATGAAAAATATCAGACAGTTGTACCTTAATTTAAGTTAATTTTAATTAGCTAAATAAAAATTAGTTACTATAACAAATCACTAGAATCAAACTACGTTTAAGTTAAGTACCTAATCTTTCCGATAACGAGTTACTATAGCTGCGTTTTTCCTTTTCTATTGGAGAAAACAAGGTCGATACTAGGGGTAACTTTGCTGAAAATTGCTCAGGTTTTGTGCTTATTAGATACCCTACCACTTCAGGTAAATTTTCTCTTGACCATTTAACCACTTTTTTTAAAGAAGTGGCAGACATTATTTTATGAATATCAAGATTTTCACTGCGGGCAAATAGTAATAATGTAGTAAGCGCTGCGCTATTATTTTGTTTAATAGCAATATCTAAAGCCCTTTGCCCTAAATTATTTTGGTGGATAAGGCTTGCATTCTTATTTAAGAGTAATCTAAATAGCGTAAAGTTATCTTTCGTATCAGGCGATAAGCATGCCACTTGTAATGGTGTATGCCCTTCTATACTTATTGCATCAACCTCTATGCTTTCTGCTCTAATAAGAGTTCAACAATCAACTCGTTGCTATCTTGACAAACAATGTAAAGTGGCGTGATACCATACTTATCTGGTTTATTGATATCTATCTTTTCTTGCACTACTAATTCTTGAACAATAGCAAGGTAACCATTTTGGCAGGCTATCCAGAGTGGCGTTATACTATCTACTTGTGCCTTGTTAATATCTATTCCTTTTTGTTTTATTAGTTCTTGCACCATAGCAAGATGGCCATCCTTACAACTAAGATACAATATTCCAACACCTAATCTATTGTACATAACAGACAAATTAGCACTCATAGGGTAGTTTTCATGAAATTTTAAAAAGCCCTCTTCCATGGCTATGCTATCTTGAGTAGCGCTTGTTAATACCGTGGTTGTAAAAACGGCATGATTACCTGCCTTTAAAGATTGAAAAATGCTTTCAACAGTCTCTGTAACACTAAGCTCGCGCACATAACGGTGATCGTTAGCGTCTTTTTTAAAGTTATTGGTATCCAAATAGTGCCACTTATGATTGTCTTTATTATACTTTAAACAGACACTATGGCCGGTACCACCTAATAAAATAGGGTATTCTGATTGGGACTCAGTGACTAAGCCTGCTATCTGATTTAGGTAACTGGTTAGACTTTCCCGTGTAAATGCATAAGGCTTATGCAATAAAACACTTAGATCAATTTGTTCTAACTGTGTTGATTTAGCTAGAAGATAAATGGTTGTTAATTGCCCTTGTAAAACATACTCTCCCCTAAATAATTCTTTATATTCTGCCGGATTTAAGTAAAGTTGCATCCCATCGTAAAATAAAAGAATTTGCAGTAATTTTTGGGACCGTTCATCCAGGGGTTTTTTCGATTTGACTTGCTCTCTAGCTTGCTCAAGCTCTCTTCTTAATCTATCAAAATCACGCGCATAAGAACCAATAAAATCAAGCCTATCAAAAAAGCTTGCTTCATCTTGAGCTAATACCGCTTGTGCCCACATACAGGAAAACCCGCGGCATACCCCTTTCTCCATAGAGGGGTAACCTAGAACTTTGTCTAAATTAACTAAATCCTTGTGAGATAATTTTGTCATATTTCGTACAAAAAATATTTTGTGCACAATTATTGTGCAATTTTTATCTTAAGGAATTATTAAGTTCGAGGTAATCTTACTTTATTATTAAAAGGTAAAGGCGCTTAATATTTACTCCGCTACCCTCTTTTATGAAAAATTATGTAGTAAAATTCAACTATAAAAATAATCAATGATTTAGTTGAAAAAAGCATTCAAATGTTGACTACTTAATAATAATTAAAAATTAAATATATTTAATTTAAAAAACAGAAACGGCATACGTAAAACTACATACTACCTGAATTACCAAATCGCTCGCTTCTTCTTGCTTTTTTTTCTTCTTCGGTTAATGTTTTTTTATATTTATTTTCTCTGTGCTGATCTTTAAATTGAACAGCATTTCTTTTTAAATTATCTTCTTCTCTAATCCAGGAGCAACCACCAAAATGACACGTATTACCTTTATGCTTTTCTAATAAATTTTTTAAATTAGTTAGGGTATCAATATTTTGAATAACAATTGAACAATTATTACTTGTGGTAATTTTCTCATCAGAGGAACACATTTTATAATTTTTAATTTGATCCCCTGGCCCATATAATAGAGGGTAGCCTTTCATCTCTTCATCTCTGCTATTATAATCACCAGCATATTCTCCAACATCAGCAAATCCATGATTAAAGAGGGTAATGGGATCTAAACGTTTTATAGTCAAATCGCCCTTTTCAATTTTTTCTCCACTGGCTAATGCTTTAGGAATCGAGGAAGTAAGCATCGAGCCATCAGGTGCATACATATAAAGATAAGTATTTTCAGGCACAGTGACATAACCATCTTCTTTGTTCCAGCCGGCGTGGCCAAAGAGCAAAATTTCACTTTTTCTAGCTTTCTTATTAAAATTTGCTTGAAGTTCGCTGCCTTTACGTTTCATATAAGTTTTCTGAAAATAATTTAATTCACGAATAACTATAGTTTAATTTATATAAAATTGGTTCAAAATATAAAATACATGTATAACTTTAGCACAATAGAAATTATTATTCTATAAGCAGATAGCCTTTAAAACTTAAGATTTGAATGTGTCTATGGGTATTAATAAATTGCAAGAGGCTGTCAAACCAATAGAAGCAATAGCGACGAAAATCTAGCTTACAAAAGTTTTTTTATTCATGAGCACCTCGGTTTATCCGACTAAATTACCACTAAAATTTATATTTTTAGATTTTAAATTTTTTGCAACGTAGCCATAATATCCCCCCCATGTTGAGCCCTGAAGGTCATAAATAATAAGAAAGGAGAATCTCTCGTGCTAGATAAAAAGCAAAGTATTACAGTATTAATGATAAAAAATCGTCGTTTTGAACATAACAACCCGCTTGGTTGGTTGCCACAAGAGATTTGTGCACATATCATCAATATGGGTTACGATAGAGATTCTAATAGCGATATTGGTAAAGCATTACAACACGCAGCTTTCGCGCGCACAGAAGATGTAAAAGCACTTCTTACGCTACTAAAAGAAAATCCTTCACTACTTTTGCAATCAGGCGATGTGAAAACGCCAGGTGGGGATGAAGTAAGGCGTGTCACTGTCTATGAATTTCTATTAGGCGCAGGTGATTATGGGCTGGCAAAGAAGGTAGAAGGTTATTTTGCAAAAATAAACAATGGCGAACAAGAACGAGTGCGCCAATATGAGCGCTATAAACCTCATATTGACAGCATACTAAACCAAAAACCCTACGATCTATCAGCCTTAATTGAATTAATTAAAAAAGCTCCCCCTAAAGAAATAATGGCCTTACTCAATAAAAAGGCAACCACTGAAACTGAGCTAGGTAGAACGCTCCTTCAATTTCGCAAGGATTGGGCACCTCGCGTGTTGAACGAGCCCTGCATGCATTATAACTATGCCAGCCTTATGCATGCCTTTGAAATACTTGACCGTGAAAGGGCCGAACTATACAAAACGAGTGGAAATAATTATAACAAGCTTGATTTAGTGTGGCGCCAATTGATTGGTTTTGAAATGAGACGCTTACCAGGGATTGATCGATGCACAATGGCGCAGGGAATTCATTATGTAATAGATAAGAAAGACATTGCCCGGACTTATAAATTCAGAGGGGGTGGCGCTATGAAAGAGTTTCCTATTACTAATAAGGATGATTCATTGAATGGCCTAGGTGCAGATTTTAGCGTAAACCTATTTGGTACGGGACTCGATTATTACTTTGATATGGTGTATAGGGAGACGACTGACCCTGATTGTATTAGACAACTTATGGTGAATAAAAATTCAAACTTACAGGATTTATACAGTGGCCACCAGCTCATTACGCAAGCTAGTATATAATATTTAAGCTGTTTAAAAAATTAAAACCGGACGAAAACTTAATAACATCTGTTAGCTATTTGCAGATAAAATGTTTAGAAACTGCTTAAACAACTTATCAAGCTTATGCAGATTTCATGAAATGAATCCGCTTTGTCATCTATCAAAGAATGTATAGGATAATTATTAGCCACCGCTTATTTTAACAATAGATTTATGCTCTTCCTGAACTGGCTTTTGTATTGATTTTTTATCAGCAACGAAAAAAGTATGGCTTGCAGAGAAGCAATTATTATTAATAGACTGAAATTGTTCTATACCTGCACATTTTTTTGTTAACTCAAGATGCTCTTTAATAAACTTAATGACTTCTTCCTGGCCTATTATCTTAGCCATATCATATGGCCGTATCTTAACGCGCTCTGATTTATTTTCTTGTAAAAATTCGTTCATCCGCTGAATAATGCGTGAATCTCCTTTTATTTTCGCTAATCCCATCGCAAGATTTATCCAATCCTGCGCCTTCCATTCAATGGGAATTTCAAAATTACAGTGATTCTTTAATAAAGTTTCAACTACTTCAGTATTGCCATCGGCAACAGCAACAAAAGCTGCAGTTACGCCATATTTTGTCATTTTATCTAAATTTGCCCCTCCTTCAGCCAAGGCCTTAATGGCCGCAATACAACCATATTTGGTAGCAATAACTATCGGGGGCATGCCATCTTCTCTAGCCATATCTAAATTGGCCCCTGCTTGAGCTAAGGCTGTAATTACATCTGCCTTACCATTTTGAGCAGCAACGAAAACGGGCGTTTCACCATTTTCTTTAGCTATATTTAAATTTACGCCTGCCTCGGCTAAAGTCGTAATAACAGTAGAATGACCAAATTGAGCAGCAATTAAAGCTAAAGTTACGCCATCTTTTGACTTACGTAAGGACTGCGCCTTAATGAAATCATTGCTTGGTCTTAATTGTGTTAATTTTTCTAATTTAGCTTTACTCTTATTATCCCCGGTAAGAAAAATACTTGTATTAAACGCTACGTAGGATGATGAGTGAGTATCAATAAAACTTCGTTTAATTTTCTCGGCTATTTGGTCAAACGTTGTTGCTTCTAACGGCTGATTAATGTCTCGAAATAACCAGCCTTGGCTAGTGCTATAGCTTAAAGCTATAGCATGATTATGGCTCCCTAATAAAAGACCTACAGGCGTATTAACATCGTTTAATGTTTCATCCAGTATTTTACTTAGGTTAAGAAGGTAATCATGAAGCTCTTCCTTAGTTAAAATATTAGGCTCTGAATAAATCTCCTTTAATCCCCTTTTCATTTCAACCAGTGATGAAGATGCTATTGTTGAAACGAGTTCAATTGATTGCTGAGTTACAAAAGAAGAATGATTAAATAAAATCTTATGCTCTACTGGAGAATGAAACAATTCTAAACTGTTGAAAAAAGCAAGTATATCCAACACTTTTTTATCTTCATCAGTAAGCCCCTCACCTTTTTTGGCTTGAGCCTGCTTGAGTTTATCAAGTAATTGATCTCTGGGCGTGTTTTCAATAAATATTAAGCGATTTTCAAACCTCTGTCGTTCTTCCTCACCTAGAAAAGTAGCTTCTAGCCAGCGTATTGCGAAACCATGACATAGACCTACAGAATCATTTGAAATCTCTTTATAAATTAATGCTCTATATAAATCCCATAAAATAAGATGTAATAGCATAAATTGGATTTATTTTGAAAAATTTGCGGAAGTATAATTCAAAAAGATTAAGTGAATATTAACTAGGTAGCTTTTAATACATGATTATCTTTGTAACTACTCTATTGTGAGGTGCATATTTTTAGTATATTTATGAGCAAAATAGTGGTAGTTACTTCGAACCTCATTTTCATGACGTATTTACAATAAAAAGACTTAAACTCTCAACACTAGCGGCCCATAGCTTATTTACTAGTTATCAGTTGCAATCAACTGGTTAAACTTGCTCTAGCAGTAAAATGATTAAACCCTATCAAAAAGCTAAGCGAGATTTTAATGTATGAGCAGAAAATAAAAAATAGTGATCTTATCAAGATAGGATTATTTCAGGCATATAAAAAGCCTGTTCAAGCTGTTTAACATCCACTTAAACAGCTTTTTCAGCAGAATTAGTCATTTAATTTTATATACACAGCCTATTTTCTACCGCTTAGTTTAGTGATTTAAATTGATTTGCGCTTATAGTTAACTAAAATTTAATTTGGATGCTGTGCTTCATGGACTAAAACAAGGAAGTTATTATGAAAAAACTATTATCAACAATATTTGGTATTTCATGCTTCGCAATGGCAAATTTAGCATTCGCAAATGGCATGCCAGGAAGCCCATGCGTAGGAATAGATGGCAAAATTTGCAACGCCGGAACGCAAAACTGTGTCTGCCAACAGAATAAAATAGGCAAGTGGTGTCGCGATGTAAATGGCATTCGTTGTCATCGTGGTACTCGCGGCTGTGTTTGTAAGGATTAGTCACAGATAAGCCTTTGCTACCACAACTACATCTAAATGACCGGTTAGGATAACACTCTAAAAAATTCTAACGTTAGTCACTTAACTGGTCAATTAACATCATTCAAGCACTCAAGCTATTAAAATTCAGGCGACTAAACGGATACATAAAGACAAAGCCTTTAATAACACTTGCAAATTTCTTAATATCTTTAAACCAACTCTATTCAATTTGAAGTAATGTCTGTTCAAATTCACTAACAAAATCCTTCTTTATTTCAAGTAGTTTATTGATTAAAGTACTCCCATCGATATCAATTATTGCTTCGTTTATTGCTAACTTATAATGGGATATATCATGTAATTCATATCTTTTGGAATCCTAATACATCGTTAAAAATCATTCTAATTTCATACTGAATATCATATAGGGGTTTTCGAAGTTCATTAGCTTCTCTGCTGCATCTAAAAAATCTTCTATTTGCTCTTCTTTTCTTTAACCTGATTAGAATACTTCATACTATGAATTGTGTTTAAAAAAATTTCTTTATAATTCTGGGGCTTAAACATAATTCACTTGTTAAGATAACGTTAATAATCTTTTAATATATAAATAGTTAGGGTTATTTATGCCATTTTCACTGCGGATTACTGTACAAATTTAGTTAAAAATTTAATTTATATTCTATACTTAACGATATTTATAAAATTAGTATTATAAGATGGAAGATTCAAGAACTATATCCGCACGTTTAGCAGCTGATTTATCACTTAGTGAGTATCCAAAATTATCTCCACCAGATGAGCAAAAAGCACTATTTATTTTTAAAGAATCCTGTAAAGAATATGAAAGTACTATTAAAATAAATCTAGTAAAAGAATTAGAAAAATTAAATGAAAATGAATTAAGACAGGTATACGGGGCACTTGTAAGAGCAAAGCTCATATCTGAACAGATACCTGAACAAAAAGAACAATTACTAAGTGCTTTAAGGCAATTTATGGAAAGCCCATTTCCTGATAAATATAGGGATATTTTAATATCAAGGGATAATAAGCTAACAAAAGATGCTGTTAATGTACTACTTGGTATGAAAAAATTAGGACTTGTTCAATCTTTCCAAGAAAAAACCACAACAGAAGATTTTTTAAGCCATTTAGATGATGAGCAAAATAAAAAAATATTATTTGCAAAAAGAGACAGTTCGTTAACCCGGTTTTTCAAAAAAATTGTTGTTGGGATCTCCTTTTTAGCTACGTTGCCAATCTATGGTATTGGCGGTCTATTAGCCCATGAGTTATTGATAGAAAAAAATGTTACTAAATCACTGGGTGAAAAATTACATGATCGCATTCAAATGCATAGAAAAAATATAGAAAAAGAAAGTTTAATGAGGGAAAAAGAGTTCTCTAGTCAATGCTTAATTGTGCGTGTCGGTGATCACGTTTTTTTAAGAAATGTCTATGATCTTTATGAAGGACTTGCTAGTAAACATACAACACAAGATAATAAGAGGGGCATAGTACAATTATTTCCTGCAGATGATAGCCTTATCGCTAAGAAAATTGCAGCTAATCCACATGATGATTTTGATACAATAGGTGAAGATACTTTGGTGGTGAACGAAAGCTCAACAGCTATGGAGGAATTCGGTCAAATCGCTATGTACTATAAAGATAAGGATAGTATAGAAGCCATCAATACGAATATTAGTGACAATACACGATTAAAAATATATGTTGCTGGACACTGTGATTATGGCAGTACAACCCTTCAATCTTTAGAAGTAGGTGGTCGTACATTTAATATTGATTATAAAGATATTGCTCAAGCATTAGATAATATCTTTGCTAGGAAATTCCCAGATGGTAAAGCCAAGAATGTTGAAATTAGTTTAATCGCTTGCCATGCGGGTGCTAAAAGTCATAAGGGAGAACCGGCTTTTGCTGAACTTTTATTACAAGAATTAGCTGAAAAAGGCCATGATGTAATTATTAAAGCATCAACTGAACCAAGAGCAGCACCTATTCCATTTATCTCTAAAACAGTTGAGCATTCTAAAAAATTATTTACTCAATTCAAGGAATCAATGATTACCTCAGATGATATAGGTAAAAACTGGGTTTATAACGTGTTGAAATCTTTACGTAATTATCAAACTAAATATAAAGGATTAAGTGAAGAACAAAAAACTAAGCTTAAAGAAATAATCACATTTATTCAAGAAAAAAAACCTTATAATGATGAAGGGCTAAAGGAAGAGTTAAAGGATAAATTAAGTGATTTATTAAGTAGAAAATATTCTTCTAGAAAAAACGAAGGCGGTCTATTTGAAAGAAATATTAAATCAGATTTAGAGAAAGATTTAGATAAATTAATAAAGGAATATGCGACTGAGAAGGATGAGATAAAAAATAAAGGCCCATTACACAATACTGGACTTTAGGCAGATATAATCTTGCCGCAACTTAGGAGACATCGACATCTGACAATTACGCAAACGTTTCGAATCAAAAGATGTTTGATATCCAAGAGTTGAATTAATTACGGAGTCATAAATTTCATTATCAGGCGTAGCCTTGATGAAGCAACGCGTAATCAAGGTTTCATCTGAATGTACTTACTATACGTTAATGAGAATAATCATACTAAACCTTGATTACACTGCGTTTTCATCAAGGCTACACTAGCTGATTATAAAATTATGGGGCTTACTTGCTAACTATTAAGTCAGCTAGCAAGCGTGCGGTACGCGCATTTCCTTCGTGAAATTCTTATTGCTTATCGTAAGTGCAAATGGAAGTGAAATTTCCTTCAGATGAGTGAAAATCAAATTTCATTCTTAATTGATTATCTTTCAATATAATGAAACCATAGTTATAGCCAAAATCTTTTCCCTTACCTTCTTGGGTATGATGATAGTTAAAAAATGAACTAGTAAATAATAGTCGAGAATGATTCGAATTCCATTCTAATAAGGTATGGGAAAAAGAAGTATTTTCTTCATTGGCATTAGAGCGCGTTTCTAATGAGCCAATTTTAAACTGATCGCCATCCCACGTAAAAATATCATCATTATTTTTGATAACGACCGTAACAGGTTCGTCAGAATCATCACATTTTCCTACCCAAGTTCCTGAGAAGTCTATATAGTCGTTAGCACTCTTCTCTATTTTAAAACCTGAATTTTCTTTTAAATTTGCACTAGATTTTTTTGATGATGCAAAAGGAAATTTAGGAACAATATTAGCAGCAAATAGAGGGCTTATTACAAGGCTACTGGCTATAAAAAATACGGGAAGGTTTTTTTTGTTCATGTTGAATTAATCCTTAACATAATTTATTTGGCGGCAAGCATATCACATGGCCTATTTTTTTCAATCCAATTAATAAACAGAAATGTCTCAAGTTAAACTTAATTGCAAAAAAATTTGCATATTTTAAGGTTTTATTTTAAAAAATTAAGGTATATAGGCTAGCTGCGAGATTTAATCGCTTTATGATGAACCTTGCTTTAGGTTGCCAGTTTTTATAACAGTCGACTTGACATGAAGAGGCAAGAAGAAACGCTAACTCTCAAATTGAATTAAACATCTCAATGGCTATTAAATAATCTTCTTGTTTATTATTAGTCCCTTAGCATATTATCCAATCCCTTTTTTAAATAATATACAAAATCACATGAAAAAACGATTTGAAGATATCTTAATACAATTGCGCAATAATGACCGAAGCGTTAAAGAGCTTAACCTTTCGTACAATAATATGGGTAATCAGGGGGTAAAACATTTAAGTGCCGCGCTTAAATGCAATACTAACCTCATTAACCTTAACTTAGCGTATAATGACATTGGTGAGATTGGCGTAAACTATTTAAGTAAAGTACTGCAAAGCAATACTAGCTTAACTCGCCTTAACCTTAAGTACAACCTGTTTGATACTGAGAGCATCGGCTATTTAGCAGAGGCGTTAAAATCTAATTACACGTTGCTTGAATTGAAAAGTATTGATAGTGACGAGATTCAAATACATTTAGCTAAAAACAAACTAATCGAATCCTGCTTACCGCAAGGCCTTACTTATCAGGATAAGATGGCTGTTAACTAAACTTAAAACCTTACCCCCTTCCATCAATTATCTGAAGACCGCTATCGTACCGAAGTGTATCGCTTATTAATTGGCTTAGGTCATCAAGTGAACTTAAGGAAAGAAACACCTACGACTCAACCCAATGTTCCTCATTCTTCGTCTCCACCACCTACTCATTATTTTTCTTTTTTTAAGTCATCATTTGGTAATCAAACTCAAACAAGTTTAACACTCACAGCTAGTGCTAGTCCTAGGGTTTGTTAAACTACCTGGCGTTGCTGTAACAAGGGATTAACTTTCAAGTTATTTAAGAACAAGGCCTCTTCCAAAGGCCCTTGTTCCCTACTAATTTCCCTTATTTAATTAGCCTTGTCACATTGGTACTTTTATCGCATCCTCATCATAATCAAGGTATTAATTACCTATTAAAAATAATAATTGATAAATTTGATATTTAGATTAATTAGCTTAAGCTTACCAAAATACCAACTTAATAAAGTTAATACATTACCTGTTAATCTCAACTATAATTTAGCTGAATATTAAGGTAATGGAATTATAATGAATGAATTAACTTTAAAGGAATGCTCTCTACTTAAAAATAGTCCATTGTTTCAGTCACTGACTGAGGATGACTTTAAAGAGATAATTAAAATATCTCACGTACTTAATTTCAATAAAGGCCAGATTCTGCTGACAGAAGGCGAATATAGTGATGATATTTATATAATTATTTTAGGCGAAGTTAATCTCTATAAAATGAGTGGCGAAGAAAAAAAGAGACACTTCATTATTACTTTAAGCTCAGGAGAATCTTTAGGCGAAAGGCGTTTAATTAAAGATCACCCTTGCTCCTCAACTGTAGAAACAAATACGCCTGTTAAATTATTACGTTTATCAATTCAAATACTAAACTCACCACCGTTTCAATACCTATTAAATTTATTGCATTTGTCACTTGCCAAAATGATAAGCACAAAGCTTACATCAGACAATCAAATTAATATGATCATGAATGAGCTAACGTTAAAGGAGCGCTCCTTATTAAAAAATAGCCTGTTATTTCAGTCACTGACTGAAGATGAATTTAAAGAAATAATTAAAGTATCTCAGGTGCTTAATTTCAATAAAGGCCAGATTCTGCTGACAGAAGGCGAATATAGTGATGATATTTATATAATTATTTTAGGCGAAGTTAATCTTTATAAAATGAGTAGGGAAGGAAAAAAGAGGCGTTTAATTACTACTCTAAGCTCAGGAGAGTCTTTAGGCGAGATGCGTTTGATTAAAGAGCAGCCTTGCTCTTTAACTGTAGAAGCAAATACACCTGTTAAATTATTACACTTATCAATTCGGTTATTAAGATCACAACCATTTCAACACTCATTAAACTCACTAATCCGTTCACTTGCTATAATTCTAAGCACAAGGCTTACATCAGATAATTTATTATTATGTAATAAAATAGATGAGGGAAATAAGAAAACAACTCAGCTTTGGGTTTTGCTGATTACTATTTTTATTTTAATTCTATTCTTATTATCCAGAAATTAAATACTACTAGTGCTAACCCTAGAGTTTGTTAAACTAGCTGGCGCTGCTGTAACCAGGGATTAATTTTCAAGTTATTTAAGAACAAAGCCTCTTCCAAAGGCCTTTTTCCATACCTATTCACCTTTATAGATAAAGTCATATAAAATGATTATATAAAAGGGCATTGAAAAAGCTCGTCTATAGAGCATTGATGAGCCCTACGAATAGCTTTAGCTTGGGCCCACTTATTCTCAATTGGATTGAAGTCAGGCGAATAAGGTGGTAAATATTCAAGAATATGTCCGTGTGCTTCAATGAGCTTGCGGGTGGTTAAGGATTTATGAAAAGCAGCATTATCCATCACAATGACACACTGTTTAGGTAGTTTAGGCAGTAAGTCTTGAGCAAGCCAACTTTCAAAGATAAGCGTATCAACCTATGTTTTAAAGAGGCTAACGGTTAATAAGCGTTGTCCTATCAAGGCGCCGATGACATTCGTTCGACCACGGAACCCCAATCCTGAGTGCCGTAGCAACGCTGGCCGATAGGCGCATAGCCATGGGTACGTGGCATATCATGAGCAAATCCACTTTCATCAAGGTAAACAATATCAAATCCTTCAGCTTGATAGTGATTTATTTTTTCTTGAAATAATAATCGTTTCTCGGCGTCGACTTTCGGGTGCACAAGCGTTTTTTTTATAGCTTACACCTAAGCGTTGTAAAGCCCAGCGAATACCTGACTGGCTAACGCCTAAACGTGCTGCTCGCTCATATTGATAGGCAGGATAGTGGGCAATGTCTTGCGCTAATTTATCCATATCAATTGTTACACTCGGTTTATTGCGTTTTAACTTAGGTTCTAGTAGTTTACTTCAACGAAAGAGGCTGCTTTTGCTTAGCTTAAATCGATTTGCTGTTTCCTCAAAACTCAAACCTTCATCTTCTCTTACCTTTAGTACATGTCGTCTAAAATCTACTGAATGAGTCATTACAAATCATAACTAAAAAAATTATGACTATAATCAATTTATATGACTTTAGCTATACCATAATCCTTATGCAGAAACCATGCCCACTTAATCAAGACTTGCAAGTCATTAATATTATTCCAAATTATGATTTGCGCAGTGAAATTTTTACTTATATTGAAGCGCAAGAAGAAAATTTTGCTAAAAAACAAAAATTAGCTATCTAATTTAGATAATTAGCTGATAACTAGATTAGACCAATTAATCAATATCTTACAATGAAGTATTATTTTGAGGTAGCAAATTATGCTTATTAATATGTAATTTTCAGAAATACTGAGTTTTTAGTCTAGTCAGCCAAACTGAAACTAAATATGTAACATTCTAAGTAGATAAAATCTTAAATTAAAATTATTAAAAATCAAACTTATATGATAAGCTCGCGCGCCTTAATTTTCTTGTTTTAACAAAAAAAACTAATAAGTCATAATTTTTTACAGAGGCAATCAAATGCATGAGCTATTAAAAAAAGCAAAAGAAGAAATAGAAAAATTAAATAAAATAATTTCCACCTATAAAGATAGCGATAAATCTATTAATCATGATGTATTGTACAAATGGATACAATATAAAAATATCTTAAACATGTACCTTGTCTGTAGATCATTTCAGCGTGGAAGCTTACATTATGAAAATGATTTGGCACATGCTGTCAAGCCTGCCCATCCTTATGCCTGGAAAGATCTCGGAACTGGATCATCACTCTCTTCGCTAAAGCCTATTATCTATCATGATGATAATAATGCTTATATTGTTCCACGTTCATATATATTAGATGACGAGTGCCAAGATGCGGCTAAAACCTTATCTGATTTATTATTTTCTCATACCATTTTTGAATGCCGTGGTGGAGTACAAATTGTTTACTACCTAACGTTACTTGATCTATTAAAATCAGTCTTTGGATTGGAAGAAGGTTCTAGGCATTTTAATCAAATTTTTGGCTCAAAATCTGCAACGGAAACATTTCAGAAACTTAATCGATTGCGCCTTGGAGTAATGAGTGATTATCCAACGCCATACTGGTACGATTACTCAATACTTTATAGCTTTTGTACACATAAAGAAGTTACTTTAGAAGACCTGCAATCTGAAGCTGATAGTCATATAGGGGCTCGATTTTGGGTTGGTGGAATAAAAAAGTATACGAAAAAACACCCTACTGGATCAAGCCAAGGTGAAAATGTTATTTTTTTGGGATTAAATAACCAAAAAGAACCATTATTCTTTTGTATTCCACATGTCGGTGAAGCATTTTTTATTACTTATAATGAATTATTAAAAAGGTTACATTCTCATTACAATAATTACCCAGAAATAATAAATAGTGCTAATAAAAATCTAGTTTTAACAAGAGCAGAAAAATCAGACTTAATAGGATTACATTATGGTCGTGTTAATTTTTCACCTGCCTCGATAGCAAGTTTGATTGATATTATTCGTAGTAATAATTACCATGTTTTCGAGAATTTTATTCAAAACCATTGTAAAAAATTCCATGAAGAATACATCCTAAAAAATGGCTATGTTATAAAAAATGGAAAGTACCTTAATAATATATTATTTTTCCAAGACAAAGCGGCTAAATATTCCCAAGATGATAGTGATCTTACGTATCAAACAACCGTTATAAAAAAGAAATTAAAGGGGCAACAAGAAAAGTCTTGTAAAGACGATATAGATGTCAGAGAGTCTAGAACTTCAGAGCTTGCGCCGTAAAGTTACAACTAGATAAATAGTTTGAAGAATTAATCGATGAATTTGATAACGAATACCGCTAATTAGCATCACAAATAATAGTATGATAAGCACTTATAATTAAAGTTCATTTGTTGTAATAATATAACAATCAATATCACTCGTTTTTTCATTAAAATAATTTGTTGCGACCGAGCTACCTATGCTTGATGAAGTGTGTTTAAAGCGGGACATGACCAGAGAAAAACAGCGTTATGCTTATTTGAGTAATAAAAACTTCGTGAGGCGTTGCAAGCGCATGTCAATCAATTGAAAGATAAAGCCATGGCCCGCACCAAGCCGCTTTTTCAAACCCAACGCCGTAGTCGCTTTACACCTAATACCTTACAAAAATGGTTTAAGTATTAAACGGAGGATTATTCTATATATATTATGAGTCACACCCTAAATTTCTTTTTAACAGAAGCGCTAGGTTGTAGAAAGTCAGAGGCAATAACTATTTAAATAGCTTAAAAAAATTAACTTGGAACATATGCTACATTAAAAACCGCAGAAAAGTCTATAATTTAATATATATGAATGAATTTTATACAATTTAATATATTAAAAAAATAGCAATCTTAAGGCCAATGGATAGTGTATATGTTTAGCAGATTTTTTCGTTATATACCTCCTCCTGAAGAATTTTTCTTACATTATCCATCTATAACTCAAAATTCTATTATCAATAATTTTAATAACTTAGTTGACTACCTTGAAAAATTTGAATTAAACCTAGATAAATTAAACCAGGAAGGAACTTGTGGAGGGCTTACATACTGTTATGCCCTTTATGCTAAATCAGACCGTCGAGTTGATTTTATCAAATGCTTACAATTTGTTAGCTTATTAAATAAATCAAATAATATGGACTTATTTAAGAAAGCCTTAGATAATATTTTAACTAAAGGTCCTGATTTTTGGAAAAAACATGATATTGAGATAAAACTACAAGCTAATAGTCCTGCTATTTCTTTTAAGACAGTCTGTAATTTTTTACAAGATGTCTCCCGTTCTCAAGCTAATCAATCTATTTTACAAATTAATGCCAACTGGGATAAAACGTATAGTTTTATCTGTCCTAAAGAAAAGTTAACTCAATTTTTGAAGAAACGAAACATTCAAGTTGGAGAAATAGCCCTAGTATCATTTAGTGGACATATTTTTTATATTGAAAAGACTAAAGAAGGTTTTTACCTATTTGAACCCAATGAAATTGATTCAGCTACGTTATTCCCCATTTTAAAAAATGAACAAGAATTAGCGAAAAAAATTTATGAAAATTGCGCGGACTATTTGTATCAAGAAGACAATCTAGCATTTAGCCTAGACTTTATTACTTTCGGGAATAAAAACAGACAGTTAGATGATATTCTTCTCGAACTAAAGCAAGGCCAAAATGAGACGCCTTATCCAACAATTAACTCATTAATTCAGCAGTATTATCTTCGTAAACTTTCTCGCTTCGAGATGGCCTTAGCATTATTTCATGAAATCAACCAACTACAGCTAAAAACAAATCCTATCAACCCCCTACTGACTCAGATAGAAAAAAAATTACAAGCGTATATAAAACCAGAATTGATGTTTCAATCAGATTTAATTAGCGATAGTCAGGGATATCTTAACGAAACAGCGTTTGAATTTCATATTTCATGGTTATTATTAGCTACTGAAGCTAATCAGATAAGTCTTGTCAAGCAACTTATAAAGAGGGGAGTAGATCCAAATTTAGCAAAGAATGATGGCACTACACCCTTATATATGGCTGCACAAGATGGTCATATAGAAATCGTACAATTGTTATTACAACATGGCGCCAATCCAAATTTAGCAACAAAGGATAATGGCACTACACCTTTATTTATGGCTGCACAAAAGGGACATAAAGAAATCGTACAACTCTTATTACAACATGGTGCCAATCCAGATTTAGTAACAAAGGATAATGGCATTACACCTTTATTTATGGCTGCACAAAAGGGACATAAAGAAATCGTACAATTCTTATTACAACATGGTGCCAATCCAGACTTAGCAACAACGGATAATGGCACCACACCTTTATTTATTGCTGCACAAAAAGGGCATAAAGAAATCGTACAATTCTTATTACAACATGGTGCCAATCCAGACTTAGCAACAACGGATGATAGAGCTACACCCTTGTATATGGCTGCACAAAATGGTCATAAAGAAACAGTGCAACTCTTGTTACAACATCATGCTAATCCAAATTTAGCAACAAAGGATAATGGCGTTACACCCTTATTTATTGCCGCACAAAATGGACATACAGAAACAGTGCAACGCTTGTTACAACATAGTGCCAATCCAGATTTAGCTAGGAATGATAATGGCGCTACACCCTTATTTATGGCTGCACAAAATGGTCATAAAGAAACAGTGCAACTCTTATTACAACATGGCGCCAATCCAAATTTAGCAAGGAATGATAATGGCGCTACACCGTTATCTATGGCTGCACAAATGGGACATCAAGAAACAGCGCAGCTCTTGTTACAACATGGTGCCAATCCAGATTTAGCAAGGAATAATGGCGCTACACCTTTATTTATTGCTACACAAAATGGACATAAAGATATGGCGCAACTCTTATTACAACATGGTGCAAAGGTGGATATGCCCATAAAGGCCTCAACCAATATTTTATTGGGAAAAGCTGAAAAATGTGGCCGAAAGTCAATTTTAGAAGCATTACTTAAAAATAGTGGCCCTTTAAGCGATCTCTCAATGCCTACTTCATTAGAAGGCTTTACTGTTTTGCATGCTGCTGCTTTTTTTGGGCATAATGATATTGTCAAATTGTTATTAAAACACGGTGCCGATTTAAATGATAGTGCAGCTGGAATGACTGCATTACAATTTGCGCAGGTTATGGATCATCAAGAGATAGTTGAGCTTCTTGAAAGTCACGCCTTAAGCCATGATATAAAATTTAACCTATAAAACAGATTGAAGAACTAGCCAATGTAGCCTTGATGAAGCAACGCGTAATCAAGGTTTCAGCTGAATGTATTTAATATACGTTGATGAAAATAATCATATTAAACCTTGATTGCACTGCGTTTCATCAAGGCTACACTAGCTATTAATAAAAATAGGCACATGTTATTTAATTAATATTAAGGTGACACTTTATTAATCTCTTAGAAGTTATCGTCACATAAACGACTGATTACAGAACAATTCCTAGCTAATTCACAGTATCTCGTAAATTAGTCACTTAACTAGTCATTTCAAATAATATTATGGTAAGCACTTATGATTTTAGAAATTAGCTAGATTGCTCTCTACTTGTATTCAATACATAGTTAATAAAGTACTGAGTCTCTTTGAATCGATCGAAAAAATGCTTAGGTTGCCAACTAAGCGCTTTTTCAATAAGTTCCTTAAACATTCCTGGCGTATTTTCTATTGCCCAATGCGCTGCGTCAGGTTTTGACGCTATCTTATTCGTTTCTAATGTATACAGCGTTCTACACATAGTTAGAATGGCAAATACTTGATAGTCACTTCTGCTTAATTTTTCTACATTAGCTAACATAGGCCGCCAGTATTCATTTAAATTACTTTCAATGGCAAGCCTTAAATCGTTAATCGTGATTTCTTTCGCTAACTTTTTTATATCAGGACCAAAAACTCTAATTCCCTGCTCTCGCAATACATATAATTCAATAACAAAATTACTACCATACGGTGCTAGATAAAAGTTCCCTTCGTTAAAATAAGGGCGAACATCCTTCGAATTGAAATTTATAAGGATAGACTTAGGAATATAGGAAGCTTCAACTTTTTGGGCATACAGAGTTTGACTCAAATAAAATTGCTCATGTATATCTTGAAGTTGTTGAATTGTATTTGTAGAAAGTTCATTTGTTGTAATAATATAACAATCAATATCACTCGTTTTTTCATTAAAATAATTTGTTGCCACCGAGCCACCTACATACAATCCAATCATTTGATTTTCTAAAATTGATTGTAGGTTTAAGAGCAATTGTTGCAATATATTGGTTATCATCATTTATATATTTAAAACGATTAGTCGCTTTACACCTAATACCTTATAGACTATTGATGTCAAAAAAACATCAAGCATAAATTGAGTAAGCGCTTCTACTAAATACTATTTAATTTTAAGCCGGCACTTAAATAACAAACAAATTAGACTTGATTTTCCAGCACTCAATCAATAAAATCCATTAAAAATCAAAAACCTATAAAGAGATATGCATGCCAAGTATAATATTAAAAAATTATGTGACCTATGATAGCCAAACACGTGAATTTTATGCGTCTGAGCTTTGGTTAAAATTAATTGCTTTGTTAGATGAACAGCAAAGTAAAGTTTTCATGGAAACGTATAAAAATAAGATACCTTTACAGGTAATGGTTGATTATACGCAAAAGAATTTTTTAAGAAAAGAAAATCAACGGTGGGCTTTTGAAAATTATAATGATTTTAGCGCAAAGAAAAAACAAGATTTAACTATCCTTCTAAATGACTATAACCAAATTGAAGCCCAGTCTTTTCCTAAACAAGCTGACCTTGTTTTATTGTTAGGAACATCAACAGTCAATATTTGTAAGCGACTCTTTTATTTATTTGATGCAATTACTAAAGAAGGGGTTAATGTAGGTGAAGTACTCATTTCTGGTAATACTGAACCGTATGACAAATTTATGGATACATTGAAAGCGGTCATGCAATTACATCCAGAGTATTTTCGAGAAGGATTATCTGAAAAAGACATACCCTCTTCAATTACAATGCATGAGACAATGTGTTTTGTTATAGAGAATTTACGTTGGCCTGAAAACAAAAAACCATTATTAATAAAACAAGCATTAGCGCACCCAAGCAATACTAATCATGAAGCGGAAGCCGCAGTAAATTATTTTCCAACTTTTGTGTCTAAAATGAAGAATAAAACGGCCAATCTGTTGTTTAAGCTACCTTCCATTCCTTCTGTAGTCACTTTATCTCATCAACCCTTTTTAGATCGGCAAGGCATCACAGTGACTGGCGCTTTTAAGAAAAATCTTTCTGAGGAGGTTCCTATTGAAATTGCCGGACCCGGCCTTCAAACTTATCCTTCATTAAATGACTTACCAGCTTCAACGATGAGCTCTGCTCAAATTGTAGATAATTTAACGCGAACCTTATATGAAATTAAACAGAATCTATCGCATCTGTTTAAAGAGCAAGTTAAAGAAAAAGAAGAACAAGCAATAGAGCAGCCTTCTGTTTCACTTATGTAAAAATAATTTAAGAACGTAGTATTGAATAGTAACTTAATATAGGTAGATGTATTCATCAATGCAGAATTTAAAATTCTAGGGCGTTAAAGTAATGGCGCCTCAATAGTTGATGGTATGAAATCAATCTGCATTGATGACAATCCGAACAGTTAATGAATGTCACGTAAACAGTCATTTTATTTGTTTATGTGAATTAACATCAGCTACTATTAAATTTCAATAAAGATTTGTTTTCATTTTATAACTAACTCCACCAAAGAAAAGAATTCGTGCACTGATGAATCTTGCTTGCAGTGACGTTTTATACCGACAGTTTAAAATTTCAGTATTAACTGCAGCCGCCTGCATGATCATTAAATAAATTTCTTGTTTTCAATTAATCTATTAGTATATTATCCAATCCCTTTTTTTAAAGAATGTACAACATTATATGAAAAATCGATTTGAAGTTATCTTGGTGCAATTGCGCAATAATGACCAAAGCGTTAAAGAACTTAATCTTTCTGGCCACTGTATTAAAGCTGCTGATGCAAAAGATTTAAGTGAAGCACTTAAAAAAAATACTAGCCTCATTAAGCTTAACTTCAAGCACAATGATATTACTGATATTGGCGTAAGACATTTAAGTACCGCACTTAAAATTAATACCAACCTCATTGAGCTTAACCTTGCCTACAATGAGATTACTGATATTGGCGTAAAACACTTAAGTACCGCACTTAAAATTAATACCAACCTCATTAAGCTTAACCTTGCCCACAATGATACTACTGATATTGGCGTAAACCGCTTAAGTACCGCACTTAAAAGCAATACAAGCCTCATTAACCTTAATCTTGGTAGCAACAATATTAGTGATGCTGGCGTAAAAAATTTAAGTGCAGCACTTCAAAGTAATACTAGCCTCATTAATCTTAACCTGTCGTTCAATGACATTAGCGATATTGGTATAAAAGACCTAAGTACGGCACTTAAAAGCAATACTAGCCTAACTAAGCTTAATTTAAGTCACAATACAATAGGTGCTAAGGGCATCAGCTATTTAGCGAATGCGTTGCAATCCAATTATACGTTGCTTGCATTAGAAGGTGCCGATAATGATGAGATTAAAAACCTCTTAGCTAGAAACAAACAGATCGCATCCTGCTTGCCTCAAGGCCTCACTCATCAGGATAGAATTGCTCTGTTAACTAAACTTAAACCCTTATTACCCTCCTACCAGTTACCTGAAGACCGTTATCGTGCCAAAGTGAAACGCTTGTTAACTGACTTAAGCAATCAAGCCAGCCTAAAGAAAGAAACATATCCAGCTCAACCCAGTGTGTCTCATTCTTTATCGCAACCGGCTACTCATTATTTTTCATTTTTTAAGTCGTCATTTGGTAATCAAAATCAAACAAGCTCAACCCTAACAGCTAACATTATTCCTGAGTTTCGTTAAATTACTTGGCGCTGCTGTAACAAGGGATTTAATTAAAAAAAGGCCTCTTCAAAAGGCTTTTTCCATGCTAGCTGGCTCTTGTTCTTTTAATTAAAGCCAGGTAAATATTGATGTGATTAAAGACAACTCAGGGCTAGCACTCAATTGGAAAATAGTCATATATTTAAAAATTTGCTGATACGAGCTCATATTCCATAGCGTATCAAGTTAAATATAGAAATTGATAGTTTCCATTTCATATGAAATTTTCTAAAGGTGTATATTTTATTACTATACTAAACTTAATTTTTTAATTCTCTTGAAAGTAATTATCTATTTGACTGCACTAATTTAATTATCTTCTTTAGGTAGAGGAAGTTGATAAGGAAATACTTCAATAACTTTTTCGTTCCTGACGATGGTATAAGTAAAATTTATCATCAATGCTTTCTTAAGCTCTGCTTGAATTAACTTTGCAGATATTCCTGAGTAGCGATAATATCGCTCAAACACTTCAGGTAAAATGAAAATAAGTTTTGCATTAGCTTGGGATGGCTTATAAAGTATTAGGTCTTGAGCATCTAGAGCATATTCTCTATCCCCAGAGTCTATCCTCCTTTTAATCCAATTCAAAAATTTAGGAAGAGGGTTTTTAAAAATTTGCTTTTTCTTTTGGTTCCTTACTCTATTTTTCAAATTAATTTTAGACTTAGTTGAAGATAATCGATAATTACGCGAAGTATATTCTTTATTTACTGCATTCATGCTATTGATCCTGAGCTAATTTGAAATTTTCAATTTCAATTTATTACCTTATATTATTTGCGCTCTTATTTAGCCATATAATTATTATTTATTAAATGAGTTTTTTAGCATGGTAAAAACTATGGGAAAATATCATATAAAAAATATATCCTCTCTTTCGCTTTGTTATTTAATGGATAAATAAATGGAAATAAAAAAAATTTATTGGAATGAAATTAGAAAGGTTGTAAAAAATATTGATAATAAATTTTATCAGTTAGTTGATCAGTTAGCTCCAGGTAATCTTTATCCACTCTATTTAGTATCTTATAACTATGGTGAAACAATTGGAGATAGCAAAGGCACAATTTTGAAAAATGAATCAGGAGAATTCTATCATCTTGGAGACTCTAACACGCCAAAAGACATATTTGAAAATTTAGGTTATGGTATTAAAAATTCCCCACTAATGATGATTCTAGATAAAAAATTTGAGTGGTTTATATCTGACTTTCAAGAAAATACTTCTTTCCCTATTTATATTGAAGGCCCTGGATTTTTTATTGGAACTCGCCAGCTCTTAGCTGAAAAAGCTGCAAGAACTTATATTTCTAGTTCAATAATGTCTTGCACTGCAGGCACTAGAAGCGCTTTTATGCTTCCTAATATTGGTAATCAAAAAAAACATATGCATCTTCAACGACAATTAGGTATTACTTGCTCTACACCAAAAGACATACAAAATCATTGGGAAGTTTTTAAAGAAATAAGCTTACTAAGTGGAAGCCCGTGGCGAGCAAAAGTATTAATTTTTTCTTCTAAATGGATTGATAGTCTAAAAAATGATTCTAAGTGGATACCAGTACAAAAATATCTCATTGAGAAAATGATTAAAAGCTGGGAACATGATAAAAATTATTTCTTTTATAATTTTGCTTTTTCAAAAGCCCAAGATACTTATAATATTCTTTCTAATCCTTATTTGAATGAAACAACTAAGCACATCTTAGGGATTTTATTAGGAGCAAACCTAGGTTACAGACCATCTACTGATGATTTTTTTATACCTTTAAATGAAATTCAATTAGCCTATCAGGAAATATATCGAATTGAGCAGACTCCGATTTTATTAGAGCCAGATAAATTCGATATCTATAATGAGTTTCAACTTCCTGTTTATTACTCATTACAAAAACCCTTCGTTTGCTTAGAAAAGCAAACAAAAACTGAAACGAGAGCATTAGTAAATCTTCATTCTCTGATTAGGATATTGAATAAATTATATGCCTTCTTAGAGGCTCAAAAAAACGGAGATTACAAAGGAACTTTACTTCAAGAAATAGCAGGAAAAGTTAAGTTTTCCTATTTCCACCATTCTCCTAAACAAGATAGTAAATATGAAAATAATACTATCATTAATATTTCTTCAGACATAGCAAAAGAAGATGCCAGATTTCATCTAGGAACTAATAATTTAAAAAAATACTTTTTCCCTTCTGATGCTAAGTTTTTTCGAGGTTGCATTAAAATATCAAAAAATTGACTTAATTTTATTTATTAAATTTTTATTTATATCAATATTTTTAGAGGAAAATATAAATTGCTTAAGTGCAATTTCTAAATTTTCTGACATAAACTCCTCTAAACTTTCATTACTCAATTTCTGAGAACCATATTAATGTTAGTTTTCTTAAAGAATTCAAAGCCAACTATGCAAAGAATAATAGTTAACGATAATGGAGCGCAAGCTATCCAAATATTAATATTTTTATAGTTCACTCCTAAATAACCTACTAATGTAGCACCAAGGATCCCACTAATATAATAAGTCATTTTCCATGCAGCAAAACCCAGGCCTTCTTTTCCTTCTCCCATACTTGTTGCAGCAATTTTTTTTGAGATTGGTGAAAAAATTAATTCTCCTAACGTTGCAAAACATATGAATAGTAAGCTTGGTATAAAGTATGTAGTTAATCCAAAAAATAAATACCCAAACCCCACTAAAGTACCCCCAGCCAACAATAAAAAGGTATTTGTTTTATATTTTAATTTATTTATAAGCACCGGTTGTAATAAAACAACACAGATCGGGTTAGCAGATAAAATTAACCATAAAATCCAAGGATTGTTGCTAAATCGTACATTTACTTCAAAGGGAAAATAAACTTTAACCAGAGAATATATTACTCCGTACAAAAAGACTACTGATATGATCAGTACTACAAGCGGAATATTTATTTTATCCCTTTCAACTTTAAGCACTTTCTTATTTATTGAATTGATTTCTTTAATTCTAAATACAAAAGCACTAGTACAAGCTAGAAATAAGGCACAGATTAAAAATAAAGCTCGTATTTGTTCTGTTTTTAAATAACAGAGGAGAAAACTAAATATAGATAGTGAAAAATTAAATACTACCGATTGAATCACAAGAATTTTATTTTTCATAATATCATCTTCTGCCAGCTTAATTAGCGCTGTTAAATTGGCAACAGCAATGAATACGCCGCCAAATCCACATAAGAATAAAGTAAATAATAGATGATAATATGAGACAATCATTGATAGTAATGCAAAACCTATAGAGTAAATAAGGAAACCTAAAGCAGCCACCTTAGTTGGATTTATTTTAATTGTTAGGTAGCCACTGAACAAAGACCCAATACAAGTTCCAACAGATAATGCTGAAATGAGCTTGCCTACTTGAAAAGAGTCAAAACCCAAAGATTTCATTAAATAAACCGAGATAAAATAGGTTATACATATTGCAGCCGATTCAATCACTATCAATGGAACTAATTTACCTGTCCCTTTAGGAGCATTAAAATAGATAGAATAAAATTTTTTAAAGCTTGTTTTTAACATTTAGTTTCAATTTCCATTATATTAGCTAAGATAATCTACTGAGCCAGTATAATCTTGATAAAGCAACGCATAATCAAGATTTAACTTAGATGTACTTAATCTTTTCCCTTGACTTAAGGTGCTTAATATACGTTATATACGTTGATAAGAATAATCATATTAAACCTTGATTACGCTGCGCTGCATCAAGGCTACGCTAGCTGGTACTATCCGTTACCGTGATTTAAATTTCTTATGGTTACCATGTTATTAACCACTATATAAAAAATAATTATAATTATTTCTTTTTAATAGAATGCAGTTTATATGCGGATAATTCTTCTTTCGAAATTTGAACATACTCTGATAAAATATCTGCATATTCTGGATAATTAGATAATGGAGAATTTTTAGCTATCCACAAGTTCGGAACTTTAACTGTTCTTCTAAAATTTGACCTAAAAAAAGGATTATGCCAAACAAGATACTTTCTAGCAGGATTTTTCTTATCTTTAATTATTTTCTCTAAATTACCATATTCTAAGTAGCCGCTTCTAGGATTTTGAAAATTACTTTCAGCTAATACTTTAAGATTTTTCTCTATTTTTTTATCATCTTCATGAGTAAATTTTGGATCCAACGACCTACAATATCTTCTTAATTCCCAAACAGTAAAATCCAAATTAAAAAGCCTAAGTCCATCTTCAAAATAGGGGTTAGTAAAATACCTATTATTTCCATAAATATTAAAATGCTCTATAGTACTCGTAGTTACCTTACTTAAATTTACAAAATCTAGTTTATTGATCAGCTTAAGACCTTCTAATAAATTATGCCTCATACTTTTTGAGTTAATCCTATTAAAGAGCAATATTGCTTTAATATATTTCTCAATAGCTTGAAGACTAGACCATTGAAATTGAGAATAAAGATTTAAACGAAATGATAATCTTGCAATAATATAATCGCCATCTGCTTGAATTAAAAAGCATTCTTCAGCAAAATAATTAAGAAAGTTATTTATATCCTTATTTAATAAATTCATAATTACTAATAATTATAATTGGAGAACTATTTAAAATTATAGATCATTAGTAAATACTTAAGAAATTACTTGAAAAATGTACTTTTCGATAGTAAAGAAAAAGAATATTTTAAAATCCCTTTCCTGTAATCATCTTAGCTATCTTTGTTTTAAATAAACAAATTTTATAGTATCAATCGCATTTTTATAGTCATCTTGATTAGGGCTATTAAAATAGTAGGTGCGATTATTAATTGAAGACATAGTCAAAAGAGATTAATTTAAATAGTTGACTATAATTATAAAGAGGAATAAATGGAGATAGATATGGACAATATGGACTTTTTAAATAATATAATGATATCAACGAAAAATAAAGATAAAATTAAGTTGAAACTTAAATTCACTTGTAGTGAAGATCTTAAAAATAAACTTAAATTAGATATAATTGAAGAAAAAGACGGAGTAACTGTACACATTTCTAAGCAAGATAACTCTTAGTTTGAGAAAAATAAAATATATATGATTAAAGACATTTTATTGACCAAACTTAAATATTTTTAGGTGCTTTAACTTAACTTAATCCTAACAATTTTTTCCATCTGCACTTAATTACCCTTTTTTGGAGCCACATTTCTATATAGTGTCTGTTTGGAAAGGTCTAATTTTAGTTTCCACCTGCCTGCTCTAGTGAATCCATAGTTAAGCATAAATTAGTAATTGTTATTTTATATGGCCACGCACTCGTGCGGAATTCATACCGGCCAGCGTTCAAGAATCATTTTGCGCTCAAATTTAGCAAGTGCTGAAAAAATTCCAAAAACTGATTTACCGGCTGACGTAGTTGTATCAATTGCAGCACCATGGCCGGCCAATATCTTTAAGCCGATTTTGTGCTCCCTTAATTCTTGAACAATATTAACGAGATGATGAAAATTTATACCTAACCTATCTAGCCTTCAGAAAATTAAGATGAAGCACTTTAAGATAATTTTTAAAGCCAGAGCGATCATCATTTTTTCCTGAAACATAATCTTGATAAATAGCATTTTCTTCAACTCCAGTCATAAGCAACGCATCGCGCTGTAAATCTGTTATCTGCAACCCATCTACTTTTGAAACTCACGATATCCGATAAACATATTTACCCTATTCTTTATTATTGTTTTAAAGTTACTGTCACATAACTGGGCGGCTATAGTACTAGCTACAACCTATCTTTAATAAACTGTAAATTAGTTACTTAATTGATCATTTAATTAACATTACGTAAATAGATATTTCTTTTGTTTATGTAACTTGAGACAACCGAAGGTCAAAACTCAATTTGTAAATAGTCTTATCCTTAAAGGTTTTGCAGAATAAAACTATGGCTTAGATGATGCCAAAAATTTCACCGTTATCTTTATGGTTCCTAAAAATATACAAAAGAGGCTCTTATATCAAAAAAAGAAGCCCTACGTTGATTTCAGACATAATAAAATAAAAAAGTAACGCGCTAAATGTATGTTTAGGAATGACTTATAAACCCCTATTAGAAATTATCCAATCCCTTTTTTTAAAAATACAAAATCATATGAAAAAGCTATTTGAAGATAACTTAGTGCAATTGCGTAGTAATGACCTAAGCGTTAAAGAGCTTAACTTAGCGAATAATATTGATGATACTAGCGTAAGAGATTCAAGTACTGCAGTTCAAAGCCATCTTAGCCTTAATGAAGCAAGGCGCAATCAAGGTTTAACCGTAACGTTGCTGAAAATAATTATATTAAACTTGATTACGCTGCGCCTTATCAAGACTACGCTGGCTTAGAACCATCCTCTAAATTTAACAAATCTATCTTTATCTTCTTTTTACCTACAACCTCTTAAAGTAGAACTTATAAAAGCTTTACTCTCAGTATCGATCTCATTAGATTTGACCTCTATATCCATTATTTGATCGTCTGTATTCTTATCTGCATAAGTAGGTAAAACTCGGCTGGTGTTGTCAAGTGTGGGTGGTTGTGATTTAAATATGGAATGTCTGCTTAATAGAGAATAATCATCTGGGTTCGCTGGCGCTTCTGGTTCTTTTGTATCCATTAATTCTACTAGTGTATTGGCTACATCCTTTTCAACTTCTATTTCAGCCATAGGCGAATTGGTATCCGGTTGTTCTGGTCTAGCTACCTCTAGATTCAGCGGGGCTGTCACTTGACCCTGTTGTTCTTTTGCAAGCCGTGTAATTGATTTGGATAATGGCACAGTTGGTGAAAAGGCTGGCTCTTTATCATTTAAATCTTCGCTTATATAGGTAACATCAGATAATGCTGGCGAATTTAATGTAAACGAAGCAGGGTGATTTTCAACAGGTGTTAAGTTTACGGGCTGGGTCGCATTTTTCATAAATAGTTCTAATGCAGTACTATGAATGTCCTTTACATGCCTGCTTCTATACGTGATGGTATAATCTTTATGGCATGTATCACAGCACCACTTGTTATCTCGATTAGTGTTATAAGCGCCCTGGGTATAATGGCCAATTGAGTCAGCAAATTTCCTCACCAATGCCTCTTTCTGCATAGTTTTACTCCAAAAAATATACTTTTTGTATTATATATTGACAAACCTTAAGGAAATATTAAGAGGAAAGTAGTTTTGTGTAATAGTCCAAGGAAAATGGCATGAAAAAGGGATAATAAATAAGGGCTTAACTAGCCCGTGTAGCCTTGATGAAGCAACGCGCAATCAAGGTTTCCAAGGTACTTAATATACATTGATGAGTATAATCATATTAAATCTTGATTACATTGCCTTCATGCAATCTACGCTAATTATGATTAGCTTACTACAAATAGCTTTTAATTATAGCTGACAATCAGCACTGCTATTAAATTTAACTTAATCGTTTCATGGCAGTTAAAAGCATTGACCAAACGGCTTGATATTAAGGCCGTGTAGAATCAGCAAGATTACGATTTTAATTTTTAGATTAGTTTTACTTAAGACCCTACCCTTATAATCAATTTAAATTATATTTGTATAGGCTAGGTTATATTACTTAAGCTTTTGGAGTGTTTCTATCAGTTGTATTTTGCATGCTACTTTCATCCTTATCTTTTGTTTTACTAGAAAAAAACTTGTTAGGTAATGAATCAGTAGTATATGCAGGGCCTGATTTTTTTTGTAACCAGCGTAGCTCACTTTTGAATTCAATAGGAAGATTAGCAACATCCTTTTTATTAAAAGACAATCCTTCTACTGTTTTAACTCGTTTATCCTTTAATTTTTCCCAAAATTTTTGTAGGGAGCTAAACAAAATTGAAGGGCCGGAGGTCTGTATGGTTAGAGTACGTCGATTTAATTTCCCTTCCGCTTGCTCTCCAAATGGAAAACGTTTAGCGTCCATACTCGTGGTTTCCTTTCGACTTATCTGTGGGTTATAAAGTGCTGGATAAGGTTCCTTTTCTATTTTAGTACTATCTAATTTCTCATATTCTTGCAGAGCCGCTAATAATGCATTATCAATTACTTCATGCATCGGCATTACACCGATTACATCATTATTGCCGCCCATTGATACAGATCTGATGGTGGGTTCTTCAGATTCAGACTTAACCCTAGCTTTAAAAATCTTAAAATTACCGTTGACCTTGATACCGAATTCCGCCTGATCAGGTATCATTTCTAGCTCACTTACGCCAAATTTGGCTGTGTTAGATAATTTTTCTTTCCCTGATAGCCTCTCATGCTCAGCCTTCTCGTTGCTTTTTAAACGAGTATCTGTATCAATATAATATCCACCAAAGTAACGTAAAATAACATAACGGTATAAATCTGCTGCAGCAGCAAGATTTTTAAATCCAACTTCCTCTCTAGATATCGACTTTGCTAATTTTTTTTGTCTACTATCTTCAGCAAAAAAAGGATCTTGAGCTATTTTTTCATCTAATTCAGATACATTTCTAAGTTTTAAATTGGGTATGGTTATATCTTCAAGTTTCGCCGTTTTATGATAGTTCATTTCATTATCGACCCAAAGATTAACTTCAAAACCACTTTTTTTTGCAATAGCTGAAATTTGATGAATAAAGCGGAGATCATCAGCAGGGATAGGCCCGCCTACCCAGATAAAATGCACGATCTTTGGAAGAACTTGTTTATCGCTAACTTCTAATTTACTTTCCATATTTTTTAATTAAAACGCTTATTGTTTATATTATAAGCAATTATTACTGGATTAAAAAAATTTCTAATCTTAATGCGGGTAAGTTTCTAGAAAGTTTGCAAATTTACTGATGAATTGGAGAGCTTTTAAGAGACACTAATTCATTCAAGCAATAAATATATAAAATCAATCGCTTAGTCTTAACTGCATCCCATAAAAATATATTGGACATGGCAATGATTTATCTTGATGTAAGCTTTTAAGCTCAACTCTTTTATTTTCTAACCTTCGTTGCTTTCTGTGCCACTTAATATTAGCTACCATTATTTATCGCTTGCCGTATTTGCTTTAATAAATCTAATCTATATTCTGAAAGATATTGAAAATGAAGCATAATTAGCTTAAAAATTCCCAAAATACTATAAATAGACTCCAAAAAAATCTCTCGTAACCTACCTCATTTCATCTTAAATAATCAATTTTTAATCTTTATGTTTAATAAATAGTCTACTATTTATAGTATTGTGCTTTAAAATGAGTTGTACAGTATGGAAGGTCGTTACGAAGATAGTTCCCCCCTTATTAAAATTGGTGAAGCAGCAAGTCAATTTGCGCGCTCTTTTATTTCTAGAGGCGGTACGCAAATGGAGAATAATGAATTAGATGCAGAGCATTTATTACAGCATTTTCAGGGCGTAGAAGACGTTCGCAATGTTGCTCAGATGATGGCAAATGAGCGATTAAAGCATTTTAATAAAATGTCAAACCGAGATGCTTTAGAAGAAATAGCTCAATTAATATGGTTTGATATCGTTAATGAAATACCTATGAAATATACGGTAGGAAACTGTGATGAGCTTGCCCATCTAGCCTTAAATTATGTTTTAGATAAAACCGATTTAAAAGCAGAGGTTTTCCGGGTTTATGGTGGGAGTCATGAAACGAATGGACATGTCTTTTTAGTGATAGGTCGTAAAATTCCCAGTGATATGAGCGACCCATTAACATGGGGTGATGATGCAGTTATTTGTGATCCTTGGGCCAATAAAGTATACCCTGCTGCAACATACAAAGAGAATTTAAAAAACTACTATTTTGATAAGGTGGCTTATAAAAATGGTTTAGAAGATTTAACCGATGAGCATCATGTAACTCTGAAAGGATACATATTAGATACTGACTTTTTAAGAAAAGCTAAAGATACAGCCTTGAAAGAATTTAAAACTTTTTTTAATAACGAGATTGAGCCTATTTTTAAGTCACTTTCCACTTACCGAGATGGCTTAGCAGCTGAATTAAAAACCCTGAAATCTTTCCAAGGAAACGAGCAAAAAATTATTATCATTTCTAATAAAATTGCTGAATTAAATGAAGTTATTAATGATATAACTTATAAAAAAAATAAAATTAATCAGGAAACTAAAGACTATAAATTAGTACAAGGTAGTATACTTACTGTCATACCTGAAATTGGTAGAAATGCCATAACAAAAATGCATTTCCAACCTGCGGAACTGCAAATATTAATCGGAAAAGCCAGTACACAAGAACAGGTAAGTCGGTTTTTTTCACCGCCCAAAGATACCCAAACGGCGCTAGAAGAAATGACCAATAAAGTTAATCAAGAGATTAAAAAATGGTAATTATCTAGACAAGCTAAGGTACAAACAGCTTATATTATTTTAGTATCCCTTAAATGTGTGTCTGACGCTTAAAGCTAAATTTGGTATAATGTGGTTAGTTTATGTCTCATTTTTATAACTATTAATGGCCCAATTGAGTGATTTATTTACTGTTATCAAACAGCAACTCCGCCTGCATGGATTAACCTACAAAACGCTAGCAAGCAAACTTAAATTATCCGAGGCAAGCGTTAAACGCATATTTAGTCAAGAAGATGTGAATGTTAGCCGCTTGGAAGATATTTGTTTATGCTTTGATATGACACTTGCTGATATTTTTGCTTTTTTAGAAAAAAGTAAAATCAAGATTCGGAGCTTATCCATCAAACAAGAAGAAGAATTGGTTGGGGATCTTACCTTATTATTAGTCGCAATTTGTATTCTTAACCATTGGTCTTTTGAGGATATTTTAGCTTATTATACGATTTCTGAGCATGCATTAATTCGTTATGCAGCACGCCTTGATCAGATGAAAATCATTGAATTGCTTCCTGGTAACCGCTTTAAACGACTCATTGACCCCAACTTTCATTGGATTCCAGACGGACCAATTCAACGCTTTTTTCAAAAAACCATTCAAAGTGATTTTTTTAATTGTAAATTTGAAAAGCCTACCGAGCTGTATTTAGTGCGCAGTGGTATGTTAAGTGAGCAGGATAATCAACTGTTTCAACAAACCTTAATTAAAACAGCAAACGAATTTGCCACCCTTTGTCGCGACACAGTGGATATCCCTATCCATAAGCGCGATGGCACTGCGTTAATCATCGCCATTCGCCCTTGGGTTCCAGAGATTTTTGATAGTTTGAAACGTAATAATTAACCCTATAAACTCACTACCGATTTACTGCATTGTAGTTTAAACTCAATGCCTGCACGTGTTGTTTTACCTGCTCCGCATTGCTATTAACATTTACAGCGCTACCGAAGGTTATGCTCACTGCACGCCGCACCCCTTTAATCTTTTCTGGTGCCCGAGATGTTCGCGAACCCCACATGCCGTGTAGATAAAAAGGAATAATTAGGGCCTTAGCATCTTTAGCTGCTCGCTCAAAACCTGTGCGAAAAACACCTAACTGGCCATCTCGAGTCAACTGCCCTTCGGGAAATAACGCCACCACTTCACCGGCATTTAAAGCTTGATTAATTTTTATTAAGGCTAATCGTGAGTCCCCTGGCGCAATGGGAATGGTTTTAAAAAGCTTAAACAACCATTTAGCATACCATTTATTATAAAATGATTTATCGATAACAAATCGTATGGGCCGTGGGCAGGCTGCTTGTAATAAGGCCCAATCAATAAAGCTTACATGATTACCTAGCAATAAAATCCCGCCTTGAATTGGTAACTCCTGTACTTGATGAATACGAAAGCGATACATGAATGATAATGCCATAGAAAACACATAACGCATGAATAGCTGCGGCCAAGCTATAAGTGTGTAAAGTGCGCCGAGTGAGGCAATAATAAACAAGGCATGGAGTAGGATTAAACTATCTAGTTGATAGAAGTAAGACAATATTCCTAAGCCAAGAAAACCTAGCATAAAGCAATTTTGCAAAAAATTATTAGCTGACTGAATTTTTCCTGCCGCATGCTTAGGTGAATAATACTGAATTAAAGCATTTAATGGGACAATGAGCATGCCGCCAAAAAATCCGTAAATTAAAAAGAGGCTAAGGATAGCCCAATGGCTGGTCAAATGCGGCAAAAGATAAAGACTTAGTGCAATCCCAATCGTACTCATGGGTATCATGCCTAATTCTAGAAGCACGTTAGAGCGTCGTCCTGAATAAAGCGCCCCCAATAGAATACCAATGCCTGCAATGGCTAAAGAACCTTGCGCAAAAAGCACGCTGACCTGGCCAATGTGCTCTTTTAAAAAAGCACCATAGCTTGCTAAAAGTACTTGGTTAATCGCCCAAAAGATAGATAGGCCGATGATACTAATAAAAATGATACGTGGTTGACGGGTATTATTTAAATAAGATTTTAAGTAAGTTCCTTTAAAATAATTAACAATTTCATAAGTTGACTCGCTATCGACAGCTTCTTTTTGAATTAAACAAAAGGTCATACAGGTTTCAATCACGGAAAATAGGATAAGGAGAAAGCCTAACGGCGCGAAGGCTTTTAATAGCAGCACTTTATCGAGGCTTTGTTGTAGGTTTGCTGCCTTAATCAAGTAGGTAAATAAGGCGGTAAATAGCGCAGTCGCACTTAAAATGGCGATGATTGTTAAGGTTTGCACAATAGCATTCACCCGCGATAACTGTTCTTTGCCAAAAAGCTCTTTAATATAGCCATATTTAGCAGGTGAATTCAGAGCACTTTGCACCGCCAACAACAAGGTCATGAAAAAAGCGCCGAAAAAATAGCCCTGAAAATAACACCAAGTAATAACTATGGTCAGCGGAATAGCAAGTGCTGCTGTAACTCTTAATACCGTAACTTTGGGAAATTTATCAGCAATAAACCCTGATGGCGTAAATAACAAGATATAAGGCAACAAAATAAACGCATTAATAATGGATGATAATAAGGTATACACTGAACCTTTAGCAGACTGATAGAGCGTATCTTGTATTAAAATTTTGTGACTTATATCTACAAAGGTATTGAAGAAAACTAACATCAGATAAGGCCAAAAGCCTTTCACTCTAGAAATTTTCATTTTGGTCACCTAGATAAATAATTACGGATTAAATCTTATGGACATCAATGGATTAATTGATTATTTTTTGTATAAGGTGTTGCTGCTTCAGGTAGTTAACTATAGAAACCACGGTTACTGTTGAGAATTGATTAGTTTGTTGCTCTCTTACTGGATGATCAGCAAAGGAAACAGTGGAATTAAACATAGACGCGCCAAGACGCGCAAAAGGGTCTATTTTAATCACAGTAGGCTTATAACCTGTTTTTAATAAGTAATGCTGTACTGCCGCGCGTGAGGGCGAAGGCTTATTCGTTAAGGCACTGGCTAATACTTCTAAAACCCATTGATTAGAATTTTGATAACGCGTTGAGTAAGGGTACGCGATTAGACTATAACGCTTATTATGTAGCTGCTTAACCCTATCTGTTAAAAGTAAGGCATGAAGTTTTCTTTGCGTAGGCAAGTCAGGGATAACCAATTGATAATCCATGCTGACTAAATCATCCATAAAGAAGTTCATTAATCCTTGAGCATAAATGGAGGAAGACGTGGTTCCGCATTCATTTAATAAATGCAACACAGTCCACTTGCCTGGTGCGCCAGGATAATCCTTAATCACAAAGCCTACATGACTGTAACGTAGGCCATATTTTTCCAAATTTGTGCCTACTCGCGCGAGTAAAGCGACTTGGGCGTCACTTTGAGTTAGCTTTTTTTGTACGCTTAATGCCGTATAACTGGATTGATTATATAATTGCGGTGTCATTTTTATCGGTTTACAGGTTGTCCCTGCTTTCAAAGCAGGGCAAATTAAACTTAAGAATACCCATACCACTAGTCGTTGTTTCATTATAAATTTCATAAGAGACTCCGATTATAATTTTTGACTGAAAAGTAGATGTCTACCTAACTCATTAGGTAAAAAGGCAATCAGTTGACCTGCAACATAAATCAGATTACCGCTACTTACACCTATGACTTGCACAGCTTGGCCTGTTGCAAGTAGTGAATTGCCTAAGATATTTCTAGACACGCGCAAAGTGACGGTGGCTGAATTAGCGACTGCTTGTAAGGTGATATCGATAAACTCACCTACGTTATTGATAGACACAATGGTTAATTGGCTGCCTGCAGCAAGAATGTTGCCACTGCCTTGTACAATTTGACTAATGCCATTGGTTGATAAAGCTACACTGGCTGCGGTTGACGGTGCTACTACCTGGGCCGTGGCTAGTGTTGGTATAAAAAAGCAAAGTGCTAAATTCGTTATTTTTTTCATCGGTATCACCTGATTAGTTGTTAACACAGAAACGAATTTACTAAATTTGCTATATATTTAATACCAGTGTTTAAAAATTATATTATTTTCATACTGAAAGGATCATATATTAATACTTTTGGCTAAATACGTGTTAAAACACGCTATTTTTAAAGGCTGTAGGCAAGGCATTGTTGCGTGGATAAATTAAAATGTAGCTCAGGCGCAGGCCCATAGGGCCTAAACCTGGGTTTCACTTCGTTTCACCCAGGCTACAAGGTCGTTTTGATCACTTTTTCTATCCAAGCAACAATGCTTGTAGGCAAAGAGGAAAAGGGTGATAAAATTAATGAATTGCTTGGTTTGCTGAATTTTCCTGTTGATAGGTTGAAAAAAAGGATGAATATTTTTTATTTTGATGAAGACATACAAACCTGTGCTCTTTATCATTGTGATGCGCATGTGGTGAAAATGATTCTTGAGTCAGCGCAAATTCTTTGTACTGTATTATGGATAAATAACATACCAGCGCCCTATCGCCCAACCCATCAATCTCATCCTTGTGTTTTATGGGCAAATCAATCATTAGCTAATTGGAATTGGTTAAAAGACTTATCTGGGGCTTTAAATGAGGAATATAAATACCGCTTTAACCGGGATAAAAATCATAAATCTTATGATGTCGTTTTAGCCTTAGACCCACCCCCTCTACCTGATCTAGGGCTAACAAAAATCACACAAGTTCTTCCGGATGAATATAGGCATGAAAATCCTGTGCTGGCCTATCGGCAGTATTTTAGAGGGCACAAATCTCACTTAGCAAAATGGACAAAACGCGATATACCGGTGTGGTTTATGGAATAAGTGTAACTAGCATTTAGTCTTTTAACTTAGGTAACTCATCAAACCGCTGTAAGGTACTTAGTTTATCTTCCCAAACAGCACGGCTTGCACAAAAGATATGAGCTGTTGGTTCTATCAACTTATCATCATCAAGCGTACCTGCTGGTAGAATGATGTAGTCTTTTTCTTGCCTAGGAAGCGGGCAGCCGCACGTCTTACAAAAAGCGCGCTCTTTTCTTGTTCCTTCTAATTTGAAATGCGAACGATTCTCTTCGCCCTTTTCCCATGATAATTGCGCATCCTTAAAGAAAGCGGTAGCACCATGAATTGTCCCTGTTTCTTTCCGACAGCGACTGCAATGACACAAATACATCGCTTCTGGTTTTTGTCCGGTAATGACATAGCGACAAGCCCCACAGAGGCATTCACCTTTATATTGATGCATTGACAATTATCCTACGAGAGTACATAAGGCTTTTAAAAAAAAGGTAATTATAGTAATTTATTTAAATAAATAATAGCAACGATTGCCCTGCCACCACCTAGTTATTTATTCATACTCTCTGAACGAACACATTAAATTAAGGGCATTTGCAGGAGTGACTAACATGAAGTTAAACCACTTAAAATACCTGGAAGCAGAAAGTATTTACATCATGCGAGAAACGGTGGCTGAAGCAGACAATCCCGTTATGCTTTATTCCATTGGTAAAGACAGTTCAGTGATGTTGCACTTAGCTTTAAAAGCATTTTATCCCGCTAAACCACCCTTTCCCTTGCTGCATGTGGACACGACTTGGAAATTTAGGGAAATGATAGAATTTCGTGACCAGACTATTGCAAAACATGGGCTTGAATTGCTGGTACATGTCAATCAGGAAGGCATAGAGGCTGGCATTAATCCCTTTACCCATGGCTCAGCCATTCATACCGATGTCATGAAAACGGCCGCCTTAAAACAGGCGCTAGAAAAATATCGCTTTGATGCAGCATTTGGGGGTGCGCGCCGTGATGAGGAAAAATCGCGTGCTAAGGAGCGTGTTTTTTCATTTCGCAATAAAGATCATCGTTGGGATCCTAAAAACCAGCGGCCTGAGTTATGGAGTTTGTATAATACGCGCAAGCATCAAGGAGAAAGCCTGCGCATCTTCCCGTTATCAAATTGGACTGAGCTTGATGTCTGGCAATACATCTACCAGGAAAAAATTGATATTGTTCCCCTTTATTACAGCGGCATACGACCTGTTGTTGAACGCAATGGCGCACTCATCATGATGGATGATGAACGACTACCTTTGGCAACAGGTGAGCAACCTCAGTTGCGCCAAGTGCGCTTTCGAACCTTAGGCTGCTACCCGTTAACTGGTGCTATTGAATCAAATGCCGAAACACTACCAGACATACTTGCAGAAATGCTAGCCAGCACCACATCAGAACGACAGGGCCGAATGATTGATCATGATGGCACCGCTTCTATGGAAAAGAAGAAACAAGAGGGCTATTTTTAATGCCAACAAATTCATGGATAACGAATAATTTTACATCTTATCTACAAACGGACAACACGAAAAGCTTGCTGCGCTTTATTACCTGTGGCTCTGTGGATGATGGGAAATCAACCTTAATTGGGCGATTACTTTATGAATCCCACACGATTTATGATGATCAACTGGCGACATTAGCCTCTGATAGCAAAAAATTTGGCACAACAGGCGGTAATTTGGATTTTGCCTTATTAGTTGATGGACTTGCCTCAGAACGCGAACAAGGCATTACCATTGATGTCGCTTATCGTTTTTTTTCCACTGACAAGCGTAAATTCATTGTCGCTGATACACCAGGTCATGAGCAATACACGCGTAATATGGCAACAGGTGCTTCTACAGCAGAGTTGGCTGTGGTCATCATTGATGCCCGTAAAGGCGTGTTAACCCAAACCAAGCGCCACAGTTTTATTGTCTCCATGCTGGGCGTCAAAAACATCATTCTTGCGATTAACAAAATGGATCTCGTTAATTATGACGAAGCCATTTATAAACACATTACCAATGACTATCGTCTATTTGCAGAGAAACTAGGTATTACCACAATTGAAGCGATTCCAGTTTCGGCATTGCATGGTGATAATATCGTAAAATATTCCACCCATATGCCTTGGTATCAAGGCCCAACGCTCATGCAGCATCTGGAAGAAGTAATCATTGAGACCTCACTAGAAAAGCGCCCTTTTCGTATGGCAATCCAATGGGTTAATCGCCCAAATCTAGATTTTCGTGGCTTTACCGGCCGTATTTCTGCCGGTACCGTGTGCCCTGGTGATCGCATTAAGATTTTACCTAGCGGTAAGGAAACAGAAATTGCGCGCATTGTAACTTATGAGGGTGATTTGCCTGAGGCCAGTTGCGGCCAATCAGTTACCTTTACATTGACCGATGAAGTAGACGTGTCTCGCGGTGATGTCTTTACCGCTGCGGCCATGCCTGCTGAGGTAGCAGATCAATTTGAAACAACCCTATTATGGATGGATAAGCAACCCATGGTCACTGGCCGCCAATACTTACTAAAAATTGGCGCAGCCACAGCACTTTGTACACCTAATAAACCTAAATTCCGTATTGATGTAAATACGATGGAGCGGCTAGCGGCCCAAGAATTAACGTTAAATGAGATTGGCTGTTGCGACATCGCCTTAGATAGGCTAATTGCTTTTGAACCTTATGATGTTAACCGGGAACTAGGTGGCTTTATTCTTGTTGACCGAATAACCAACGCAACAGTTGCAGCAGGCTTAATTCATTTTGCACTCCGCCGCTCAACAACTATTTATCGTCAAGATTTGCTAGTCAATAAGTCCATGCGCTCTGATATTAAACAGCAGAAACCTGTGGTACTGTGGTTTACCGGTTTATCTGGCGCTGGTAAATCCACTATAGCTAACTTAGTTGAGCGCGAATTAAATGCCTTGGGCAAACACACTATGTTACTCGATGGTGATAATATCCGCCTAGGCCTTAACCGGGATTTAGGTTTTACCGAAGCTGATCGGGCTGAAAATATTAGGCGCGCGGCTGAGGTGGCTAAACTGATGACGGAAGCAGGATTAATTACCTTAGTGTCATTCATTTCACCTTTCGCAGCGGAACGGGAGATGGCAAGGCGATTAATTGGCGATGACCAATTCTTAGAAATATTTGTCGATGCGCCAATTGACGTCATTGCAGCACGTGATGTTAAAGGGTTATATAAAAAAGCTAAAGCCGGAAAAATTAAGAACTTCACAGGCATTGATAGCCGTTATGAAATACCTTCAGCACCTGATTTAATTATTAATACCGTAAAGCTCACCCCGTTAGAATCGGCAGCCCAAGTATTACAATTGCTCAGAGAATTTAAGAAAATCACCAAGGCTCAAGCAAACCAGGTAGCTAATGAGGAAGTTAGTTAAGCTAACTACGCGATTTAAGGCTTTTTGTGAGCCTTGCTAAAAATTTAAAGGAGATGTTTAGTTGTCTATGCAAATCACAGAAGCACTATTAGAAGAACTCATCAAGATGGTTTGGGAAGCATCAGATGCTGTACTAGCGCTTTATCAAGGCCATTGTGACTATGTGACTAAATTTGATGGCAGTCCTTTAACAGAGGCCGATCTCGCCTCACATGACATCATTACGAGAACACTTCATACATTAACGCCCGATATTCCCATTATTTCTGAAGAAAATGCCGATTTAGAACACCTAGAATGGCAAAATCCGCAGCAATTTTGGCTGATTGATCCACTTGATGGGACGAAAGAATTTATCAATTATAATGGCGAATTCACGATAAACGTGGCTTTAATAGAAGAACATCAACCTGTTTTAGGCATTGTCGCGGCCCCCGCTTTAAACCTATTGTATGCAGGCTTTAAGGGCGGCGAGGCAATCAAAATGGATAGGCATGGTAATAGGCAATCGATTCAAGTCATTCAACCTGCTGAAGAAGGACTCTATGTGGTGGGCAGCCGCTCGCATGGTGATCAAAAAGCCATGGATGCTTATCTTATCAACAAGAAAGTCGCGCAATTTATGGCAGTTGGTTCATCCTTAAAATTTTGTAAAATTGCTGAAGGGAACGCTCATCTCTACCCACGAATTGGGCATACCATGGAATGGGATACTGCCGCAGGTCACACCATTTTAACCGCAGCAGGAGGACAGGTAGAAGCACTTGATGGTAAACCCCTGGTCTATGGCAAAAAAGGATTTAAAAATCCTTTTTTCGTCGCTAAAGCGTTATAGCATTGTTGGGTGGATAGAATAAGTGATCAAAATGACCTTGTAGCCTGGGTGAAACAAAGTGAAACCCGGGTTTCGGCCCTATGGGCCTGCGCCTGAGCTACGTTTTATTTTATCCACGCAACAATGCTAAGCGTTAGCAACTGTTTAACTTTTAAAGTTATCCTAATCTTTACAAAATAAAGTAAACGCTATACGGTGTAAGACAGAAAAGTTAAAACCCAGGGATTTAGGTTAAAATGGATTTGATGTATGTCGTTGCCGGCGCCTTTACCGGATTTATCGTAGGTTTAACCGGCGTTGGGGGTGGTGCGTTAATGACGCCTATCCTACTTCTGCTCTTTCATGTTGCCCCTACCACGGCTGTCGCTACTGATTTATGGTTTGCTACCTTAACTAAAATGGCGGCCTTACTCATTCATCATCACCAACAGCAAGTAGATTGGCATGTGGTTCGTAAGCTTTGGCTTGGTAGTCTGCCTAGCGCCTTAGTCATGATTATTGCCTTATTAACTGGACTCCTAACAACAATTCATTCAACCTATCTGACTTCCATCATCGGTGGCGTCATTTTATTCACCGCCCTTGGCCTACTCATTAAAGGCTGGTTACTGAATTATTTGTCTTACTGTCAATTTTCTCACAACCAACCTTACCGTCACATTCAAGATAAATTAACAATTTTAGCAGGCATCATCCTAGGCGTACTTGTTTCTCTTACTTCCATTGGCGCAGGCGCGCTAGGCAGTGTCATGTTATTGTATCTTTATCCCACCCAAATGACGCCGAATCGACTTGTCGGGACAGACATCGCCCATGCTATTCCCCTAGCGTTGGTTGCAGGCCTTGGTTATCTAATAGGTGGACATGTAGATAGTCACATGCTCCTTTCTTTATTACTTGGCTCACTACCTACTGCCATTTTAGGTAGCATCGCAGCCACGCAATTTAAACCAGGCAAACTAAGATTTTGTCTGGTCGCCATTTTAAGTGTGTCGGGATTGAAGCTGATGTTTTGATTTATTACCCAGCTACGAGTAAGTTACTTTTAAGCAAGCAAACTTTGTTGGAGATAAGCCGTTATTTCTTTTGGTTTGCCGATAAACTGCTGAAGTTCATTGCCTGATAAAATCAAATCATTTAAGCGTTGCTGCTGGCTCACATGAATCGTTTCAAAATTTAAGGATAAATCCTGATAAGCTTGCAGGATGTCATTAATACTTAAATTAAAATCATAAATATTATATAAACCCGCCTGCTCTTGATAATCAGCAGATAAAAAATAAGCAATACTTTGTACTACTCGATCAATATGAATATAAGGTCTAATTTGATTACCGCAACCATGCACTAATAAAGGTTCATGAAAAGCCATGGCCAAATTAAATTTGTTGATTAACGAGCCATAATGCATTGCCAAGCTATAGCCAAAAACATGCCCTAAACGCAAAATAACAACATCCCTATTTGGCTGAACTCGCACGAGCTGCTTCTCACCATTTAATTTTGAGTAAGCGTAAGGTGTGCTTGGCATGGGTTCGTCTGCAACGGTAAAGGGCTTAGAAGAGGTGCCATAAACAGCAGCACTACTTACATGAATTACTTTACTTACTTGACTTGTTGCAAGCAAGGAACAAAGTCCTGCCGTGCCCCAGTGATTAACCTGTTCAAATAAGTGGGTATATTCTTCGTTATAAGGTGCGCGCCTAACTGCTGCTAGGTGGCAAACAAAATCAATATCTTTTAATGCGTGTTTAAGCTTACGCTCATCTAACATATCTGCGCGAATAACGCTAACGTTAGCAGCGGCTAAATCTTTTAAACACTGGTAATTTGCTTGTAAAAAATTGTCATACACGGTGATGTGATTAATTGCTACGTTATTCATTAAGCATTTAGTTAATTCATAACCAATGTACCCTGCTCCTCCAGTAATTAAAACATTCACTTGTTTTCTACTCCCATCAATTCAGTATGCAAACCGCATTCTTCTTTTCGCATGCCAGCCCATCGCCCTTTTCGTGATAGCGTGCTGGCATTGATTAAGGTTGTCGTGCAAGGTATACAGCCGAGGCTTGCATACCCTTTACTTTGTAAGGGATGCTCGGGCAAGCCATAATATTTTGCATAATAGTAAATCTCTTTTGCAGTCCATTTTAATAACGGGTGATAACGAAGAATGCCATGTTTGCCTTGCATGTCTTCATGAAATTTTTCACGCGTTTTACTTTGTGATTCTCTAACACCATTTATCCAAATATCATGTTGTTGGATAATTGGTTCTAAGGGCAAAATTTTATTAACAAAGCAACAGTGATCAGGATCAGTCATAAATAAAAATTGCTGCTGTTTATCTAGTTGTCTTAATTTTGAAGTTGCTGATTGAAGCGTAACAATTTTTAGATGCAATTGGTTGCTTAATTTTTCTTTAAATAAATACGTTTCTGGAAACAAAAAACCCGTATCAATAAAATAAATGGGGACAGTAAAATCAAGCTCAGAAAGAATATGTAGCAGAGGCAAGCTTTGAGTTTGAAACGAGGATGTTGCAAATAGTTTCTTTCCTGCAGCGTGATACTGAGCAAGTTTTTCTTTAATGATTAAAACTCGTCCCGATAATTCTTCCATTAACTGCTCTGTAATAGTCGTAGCTTCCATAAATACCAGTGAGCGAGCGCTGTAATTAACAAGTTAAGTTAAAATACTACTATACATGAAAGTCCTATTCATAGTCTTGATATATCGATTTTTAACAGCCAGATCAAAATTAAATTGACAGACTAGTGAAGCTAATTTAGGATGCCAAACTTAAATCACCGGGGGTGCTTTGATTAGTCAAAGCTGAGAATTACCCTTAGAACCTGCACTGGATAATGCCTGCGGAGGGAGAGTGAGTATTGCTTGTATTAGGCATTCTTGCCTAAGCAGTCATTGCTCTTTTCTTCCTAAATAAAGGAGAAACGCAATGACTAATAAAGCCACACTTGACCTCTGCTTGGTCACGCAACTCAATGACCAGCCTCTTGATCAATACCTGCAATTCCTTGAATTAGCCATCAAAGGCGGTGTCACTCTGGTACAATACAGAGACAAGAATAAATCACTATCCGACATCCGTAACACCGCACTCGCATTAAAATCCTTATTAGCTAAATTAAAAATTCCCTTCATCATTAATGATTATGTTGAACTTGCGGCAGACATTGATGCCGATGGCGTACACATTGGCCAATCTGATCTTTCACCCTGGCAAGCGCATCGTCTACTAGGACCCGATAAAATCATCGGTTATTCCATTGAATCGTTTAACGAGCTTAACCAGGCAAACCAATTAGATTGTATCGATTATATTGCTGCCAGTGCTGTCTTTCCCAGTCAAACCAAAACCGATTGTAAAACCATTTGGCAATTAGCCGGCTTAAAAGAAATAGCGCAACGCTCTAAACATCCAGTGGTAGCCATCGGTGGCATTAATGCCAGTAATGTCCATGATGTAATAAAGCATGGCGCCAATGGCGTTGCGGTCATCAGCGCAATTCATGATTGTCCCGACCCATTCTTGGCTACTAGAGAATTAATAAAAAATATTCAACAAGGAAAATCTTATGCAATATGAAACTGTCTATCGCATAGTACAGCAAATTAAAGAGCAAAGACCCCTCATGCTCAATATAACCAATCAGGTCACGATGGGCTTTGTCGCGAATGGTCTATTGAGCTTAGGCGCTTCACCAATCATGACGCAAGGACTTGCTGAAATTCGCGATTTAATTCACTTATCAGATGGGATTATTATTAATATTGGCACATTAACAGATGAATTTCTTGCACTATGTGAGCAAGCCTGTTTAGTTGCTAATGAGCTAGGCAAACCTATTATTTTTGACCCTGTCGGGGCTGGGGCAAGTCAATACCGCACTCAAGCTTGCTTACATTTACTTAAACAGTATCAGTTTGCAACCATTCGCGGCAATGCCAGCGAAATATCGGCGTTATGCCGGTCAACTTATACAACAAAAGGTGTTGATGCCAGTATCACGACTGCAGAAGCCTTAGATACAGCCACCTGTTTTTCAACCGAGTATAAAGTGGTTCTCGTGATCAGTGGCCAAACGGATGCAGTCATTCAAGGAACACAAATTAACTTATTCGCTAGAGGCTCTGAGCTTATGCCTGCCATTACGGGTTCTGGGTGTTTATTAACTGCCATTATTGGCGCATTTCAAGCGTGCTCTTCGGATGCTTATCTCGCTGCTTGTGCGGCTGTTGTGTTTTATGGGATTTGTGGCGAACGTGCAGCTTATCTCGCAGAGGGTCCTGGCTCCTTTAAAGTTCATTTTTTAGATACCTTAGCAAAATTGCCACAACGAGGTGATTATGACCACGAATAATTTAGCTTGTGTTTTAAGTATTGCTGGTACTGATCCATCCGGGGGTGCTGGCATCCACGCTGACATCAAAGCGATTTCTGCAACGGGCAGTTATGCTGCAGCGGTCATTACGGCGTTAGTCGCACAAAATACAGAAGGTGTGCAAGCGATTGAAACCATTTCTGCGGGATTTGTGCAAAAGCAATTGCAATCTGTTTTGGATGACTTAAATGTTCAGACTATTAAAATAGGCATGTTGCATGATGAACCTATCATTGATGTAGTCTGTCAAACATTAAGCCAATTTAAATCCATACCTATTGTGTTTGATCCAGTGATGGTTGCTAAAGATGGCTCTCCCTTGCTCAAGCCAAAAACCTTAGGAAAACTAAAAGAAAAATTACTAAGCTTAGCCTACCTTATTACTCCTAACTTACCTGAAGCAGAACATCTATTAGATAAAAGCATCCGCAGCAAAGAGGACATGCAAACTGCCGCTATCACCATCGGCCAACTATATAAAACGAACGTTCTTCTCAAAGGCGGACATCTTAATACTGATACATCATCTGATGTGCTTTACTGCTTAAAAGAAGACACCTGCCATTGGTTTCATGCTAAACGAGTAAAAACTAAGAATACGCATGGTACCGGTTGCAGCTTATCATCAGCCATTGCCTCATACCTTGCTCAAGATTTTTCTTTATGGGAAGCAATAACTCAGGCGAAACACTATTTAACCCAAGCCATTTTATCTGGAAAACGATATCAGTTAGGTCACGGTCATGGGCCTGTCGATCATTTTTATTTTTTGGAGAATCGTACCGATGAGCCGTGTAAACCGGGATTATTGCGTAGAAGAAAGCCAAGCTAGAAGAGTTAAGTCTTGCGAACCTTTACGAAGTCAAAGGTGAAGCAAGTCAAGTGCGTTTTCAAAGTCCGTGCTGGATTGCTTCGCTTCGCTCGCAAGGCGTTGTTGCGTGGACAGAATAAGTGAACAAAACGACCTTGTAGTCTGAGTGAAATAAAGTGAAACCCGGGTTTAGACCCTAGGGGCCTGCGCCTAAGCTACGTTTACTTAGTATGAAATTAAATTACAACCGAATTACCGCGGCTTGACCACGGTATCCAGTGCAGTGGCACTGACGGGTTGGATAACCGTGGTCAAGCCACGGTATTTCGGACTAGGGTTAGATAAAGCTAGTAGATGCTGTCTTAAAACAAAAAACTTTTAATGAAATTTTGCTTGCTTTTAAAAACAGTATCTACATTTTAATTTATCCAGGCAACAAGGTCGTACAAATCTAACAAAAAATGAAGCCTTAGGTGATTAAATGATTTATACACAGATGTTACAAACCAGCTCTACCCTGTTTAGAAAAGCCCAGCACCACCCATTTAATACAGGACTATATCGTGGCACTTTACCTAGAAAGGTATTTAATAATTTCTTAGTGCAAGATAAATTATACTTGCATGAATTCTCCAGTGTGTTAAAAAAAATTGCCACACGTTTACCGCAGGAACAACACCAGCAGCTGTTTCATAAGTTTTCTAATTACATACTTAAAACCGAAATGAACCTGCACCAAAAATATTTATCCCCTAGTTTTATAAGCTTCTTTGCACACAAAGAATTTAAACCAATAAAGCAACTTCCAACCGTCTCTGAATACATTCGTTATTTACATGAGACAGCTGACAATGAGCCAGTTGCCATAGCGGTGGCAAGTTGCTTGCCGTGCTTTTCTTTATACAGTAATTTAGGATTACATATGCAACAGCAAGGGGTAGAGAAGAATAATCCTTATTATCTGTGGATAGAATCTTACTCCAGTAAAAATTTTTTATCAGCTAGAGATTTATTAATCGATGTAACCAATAACCTAGCCAGTACGCAAGATGAGGCTCAGCAAAAAAAGATGATTCACGCCTTTATCAAATCAACTCACTATGAATTATTATTTTGGGATAGTGTTTATGGGCATGCTAGCGTTGATACACCAAAAACATGGCATAGCAAAACCCAATACCCAGTTAAAGACTTAGAAGAACTGCCTCAATCAATCCGATATAATCTTAGTTAATTAGATTTAATCGCTGCGCCATTATTATGATCAATTCATAGCTTGAAAGCGGGTTTATTAGCTCAGCGGTTTGGCTGGTTCTTTATTACTAACTTGATTGAAAACTTCAAAATCTTCATTGGTCAAACCGAGCTTAAGGCCCAATTCTGCGAGAGCATTACCTGTGCAAATACGGGTTAATAATTTGTTCAATTAAAATGAGATACCTCATTTAATATCGCCTAATCTTAGTTCATTAAAGCGTTACCAATAGCCAAATATTATAATTCTCATTTCCGTAAATCCACGGCAGTGATCAACAATAAATTCTCTCTCCTACATTAGATCATAGAGAGTTTAATCAAGGCCTTAGTGATGCATATAATTAATGTTATTTAATTTAAAATCAATGAATTGCAATCACATACTTCTATGTAACAATAAATCATAATATGATGTAGCCCGTAACTACCATTGTATAACTGAGGTCAGAGAGATGATTAAAATAGTAACAAGTAGAGAGTTCAATCAAGATGTAAGTAAGATAAGACGTGACGCCCGAAATGAGCCAGTTTTTATTACCGATAGAGGACGCGCAGCACATGTCCTGATGTCTATTCAAGACTATGAAAAGCTTATTTCTCAAAAAGAAACTATCGTTGATTTGTTGGCAATGGCAAAGATAGCAGATATTGATTTTGAGCCAGAAAAGCTTAGTAAAAAAATTTTATACTCTGAGGAATTCGACTATGTTTCTTCTTGACACGAATGTAGTTTCTGAATTACGCAAGGCTAATTCAAATAAAGTAAATCATAATCTTGTTCACTGGGCTAAAAAAACAAATATTTCACTCATGTTCATTTCAGTTATTTCCCTTTTAGAATTAGAAATGGGTATTTTGAAAAAGGAGAAAAAAGATCCTCTGCAAGGCTCGACGCTTAGAGCCTGGTTTGATTCCCATGTGTTACCTGCATTTGCTGCACGCATTGTCCCTATTGATATTGCTGTAACGAGGACAATGGCCAAGCTTCATGTACCTAAATCTTGCTCGAGAAGAAATGTAATGATTGCAGCTAGCGCCCTTATCCATGGCATGACTCTTGTGACCCGCAATAAGGTAGATTTTGCGAAAACTGGCGTAGACATAATTGATCCCTGGGAATCAGATGAAGAATGATATTACCTTTGCTAGTTACCAACAACGACACTTGACTATTATTTAATTAATGTAAGTTCGCTATAAAAATAACGGCTTTATAGCGAACTACTCTTTTTTAATTTCACGCCTTAACTTAATGGAATAAAGTATGAGAGTAAACATTAGCATCGTCTTCAGCCACTTTGATTGCCTCTTTAATACATGCTTTGACTTTACTTCTTACGTATATTTTATAATCTTCAAGCTCCTCATTAGTTGTAGGCCAAAGCTTAGAGCTTATTAAAGCTTGCGCTTTTTGGTAATATGGATTGTCCTTGCCTATCTGCTCATTAATATGCCAAAAGATCTCATCAGGCAGTTTACTACACGCTTGAGCTGTAATTTTCCCTTCTTTATTTGTTATTTCGACTTTTGACACAAAGCGTGCATCCTGACGAAAGAAGCGATATAGCGGGTTAGTCTGTGGTGCTTTAATGAGCCTAGCCAATTGGTCATCACGAAAACAAATTACCTCATCAAGCCAACGTTTGCTGACAACCTTATTCTTAAATTTTTCAGGTAGCAAGTCAGTCATGCGCTCTAGCTCAGCTTGATGATCACTATCGATAATAATACAGTTTAAGTTGTTACAGCCAAAAAAATTATCAGCAATGCCCGTTATTCCAGCAGGAAGCGTTATCGTCTGTAAGCTGCTACATCCGTTAAATGTATTATAATTAATGGTCGTTATCCCAGCAGGAAGCGTTATTGTTTGTAAGCTGCTACATTCACTAAATGCTCCAAGGCCAATGGTTGTTACCCCTGCAGGAATCGTTATCGTTTGTAAGCTACTACACTCTTCAAATGCCCAGTCGCCAATGGTCGTAATCCCAATAGGAAGTACTATCGTTTGTAAGCTGCTACATCCCTTAAATGCGCTAAAACTAATGGTCGTTACTCCAGCAGGAATCACTATCATCTGCAAGCTGCTACACTCGCTAAACGCCTGATCCTCAATGGTCGTGAGTCCTGCAGGAAGTGTTATTGTTTGTAAGTTGCTACACTTACTAAACGCCTCAAAACTAATGGTTGTTACCCCTGCAGGAATCGTTATCGTTTGTAAGCTGCTACATCCGTGAAATGCTGCCATACCAATCGTCGTTACCCCAGCAGAAAACGTTATCGTTTGTAAGCTAGAACAATAAGTAAACGCTCCCTTGTTGATAGTCGTTATCTCCGCAGGAAGCGTTACCTTTTGTAAGCTGGGGCACTCAGCAAACGCCGCAAAGTCAATAGTCGTTACTCCAACAGGAATCTCATAATAACCATCAATAACATCACTCTCATGAACTTTAAGCAGAATTTGACCGTCATCACTTAATTGCATTAATTCTTCACTCTTAATTAGGCTTTGCGCTAACCTTATAGGTTTACCCTTAACCATTTGATTAAATAAATTTATTCTAAAATTTGGTTGAATTTTTATGTAGATAAACTAGTAAATTTGTTTAATTTGCAGAAGATAGTAATTTGGAAATAATAAATTTCTAAATTGGAAAAGGTAAGGTAAAAATAAGGCCGTTATTGGCTATTTTAACTGTTCATGCTGCTTTTAAATGTTTATTACACACGTATTAAGTTTGGTATCCTGCCAAAGTCCTTTTTAAGTCTCTATTAATTAATCTCCCGAACTTAATTAAGTGGCGCAGCCGGAGAAGCAGCTTGGGCCTCTTCTGTGGCAGCTTGGAAATTCTCTGCCTGTTTAATGCACTTATTGACTATTTTTATTAATTTTTCTTCATAGCCTTTAAGCGCCTCAGGGGTTGTAGGCCAAGGCTCACGCCCGATTAAGGCTTTCGCTTTTTGGTAATAACGATTAGCATCAGCTCCGTGGACGTTAATATGACAAAATATCTCTTCTGGTAGTGTAGGACACGTTTTTTCTAGCCCTTGTTGTTCTTCATTTTCTACGCTTACCTTTGATATATACCTCGTATCAACATGAAAGAAACGATAAAGCTGATTGGTTTGTGGACTGAAGAGAATTCTAGCGAGTTGCTTCTCCTGAAGCTGAATAACTTCAACGCATAAACTTTTTGAGGTAACTTTGTTTTTTAACCTTTCAGGTAATAAGGTCTTTATTCGCTCTACTTCCGCTTGATCATCGCCATCAATGATCATCAATTTTAATTTTTCACAACCCTCAAATACCTCACGGCCACTCATTGTAACTCCAACAGGAAGTAATAAAATTTTTAAGTTGGTACAATTAGAAAATGCCGAGTTCTTAATGGTTGTTACCCCAGCAGGAAGTATTATTGCTTGTGAGCTGCTACATTCTCCCAATGCTCCATCCCCACTTACCATTACTTCTGTAGGAAGTATTACCTTTTGTAAACTGCTACAGTCATTAAACGCGCCAAAACCAATAGTCGTTATCCCTGCAGGAAGGATTACTGTTTGTAAGTTACGACACTCACTAAACGCCCAGTCGCCAATGGACTTAACGCCAGCATGAAATATTATTGTTTGTAAGCTGCGACATTTAAAAAATGCACACCCGGCAATTGTCGTAATCTCAGCAGGAATTTGAAAAGAACCATCAATAATATCACTCTCCTCAATTCTAGTCAGAGTTTTACCGTCAGCATTTGATTTCATTATTCTTTGCTCCTAAATAGGTCCACACTAATCTTATAAATAGATTTATCCCAAAATATATTTTAATTATCTTGTATATAATTTAATAAATTTGTTTAATTTGTGGAATATGGTAGTTTGGAAACAGTAAATTTCTAAATTAGAAAAGGTAGAGTAAAATAAGGCTGTTATTGGCAATTTTTAACTGTTCATGCTGCTTTTAAATATTCATTACACAAATATTAAATGCAAGTAATTTATCCATTTCACTATTGGAATCATTAAATTTGGCATCCTGCCAAAAGCCTGGTTTAAGGCCTTATTAATGAATCCCAGGTTAATTAAGTGGCGCGGCCGGAGAAGCAATTTGAGCCTCTTCTGTAGCGGCGTGGAAATGCTCTGCCTGTTTAATGCACTTATTGACTATTTTTATTAATTTTTCTTCATAGCCTTTAAGCTCCTCAGGTGTTGTAGGCCAAGGCTCACGCCCAATTAAAATCTTTGCTTTTTGGTAATAAAGATTAGCATCAGTTCCTTGATTGTTAATATGACAAAATATCTCTTCTGGTAGAGTAGGACACGTTTTTTCTACTATTTGTTTTTTGTCATTTTCTACGTTCACCTTTGATACATACTGCGTATCAACATGAAAGAAACGATAAAGCTGATTGGTTTGTGGGCTAAAGAGAATCCGTGCAAGTTGCTTCTCCTGAAGCCTAATCACTTCATCATATAAGCTTTTTGCGATAATCTTGCTTGTTAACTTATAGGGTAATAAAGCATTTAGTCGTTCTAACTCCGCTTGATCATCGCTATCAATGATAATCCGGGTCAATTTGTCGCAACCTAGAAATGCATCATATTTAATATCCCTAACTCCAGCAGGAAGCGTTATCGTTTGTAAACTGCTACATTCGCTAAATGCTTCGGTGCCAATGGCCTTAAGCCCAACAGGAAGTGTTATCGTTTGTAAGTTGCTACATCCTCGAAATGCCCGGGCGTGAATGCCCGTAATCCCAGCAGGAATTACTATCGTTTGTAAGCTGCTACACTTAAAAAATCCTCCCCAGCCCATAGTCCTTATCCCAGCAGCTTTAAATGCCGAGACACCAATATCCGTAATCCCAGCAAGAAGCATCATCGCTGGTAAGTGGCTATGATTTAAATGTCCTCCCCTGATAGTCTTTATACCAAGAAGTGCTAGTGTTTTTAAGCTGCTAACCTTAGCAAACGCCTCAACCCCAATAGTCGTTACCCCAGCAGGAATCTCATAAAAACCATCAATAATATTGCTCTCATCAACTTTAAGCAGAATTTTACCGTCAGCACTTAATGGCATTATTTCTTCGCTCCTAATTAGATCCACACTCATCTTTTAAATAAATTTAACCCAAAATATGTTTTAATTATTTTGTTTGTAATTTAATGATTTTGTGCAATTTTTGGAATATATTGATTTGGAAATAAACAATTTCTAAATTAGAAAAGGTAAGGTAAAAATAAGGTTTATATTGGCGGTTTTTAACTTTAATGCTGTTTTTAAATTTTAATTACAAGCATTAAATGATAAAATAATGGTAGCTAGATAGAGATTAAACACAGATAATTTGCCCATTTAACTAGTTTGATCATTAAGTTCGGCATCCTGCCAAAGAATTTAGTTTAAGGTCCTATGCATTCATCTTCCTAAGCTTAATTAAACGAAGTGGCCGGAGAAGCAGTTTGAGTCTCTTCTGGAGCGGCGTTGAAACGCTCTGCCTGCTTAATACATTTAGAAACTATATTTATTAAACGCGCTTTATATTTTTGAAGTTCCTCAAGCGTTTTAGGCCAAGGCTCGCGTTCGATTAAGACTTTTGCTTTTTGATAATAAAGATTCGCATCAGCTGCTTGAATATTAATATGACAAAACATCTCTTCTGGTAGTGTACTACGCGATTTTTTTATCGTTTGTTGTTCTTCATTTTCTACGTTCACCTTGGTTACGTGCCGTGTATCAACATGAAAGAAACGATAGATCGGATTAGTTTTTGGACTGAAGAGAATTCTGGCGAGTTGCTTATCTTGAATCCGAAAGACTTCAGTGTATAAACTTTTTGAGACCACCTTGCTTTTGAACTTTTCACGTAATGAGGCAGCTGTTCGCTCTAACTCCGCTTGATCATTGCTATCAATAATAATATAGGTTAATTTTTTGCAGCCCTTGAATATACCATGGCCAATCCTCTTAACTCCAGCAGGAAGTGCTATTGTTTGTAAGCTGATACATTCGCTAAATGCCCCGGCGCCAATGGCCTTAATCCCGACAGGAAGCGTTATTGTTTGTAAGCTGCGACATCCTTTAAACGCCCCTATTGTAATGGCCGTTATCCCTGCAGTAAGTGCCACCCTTTGTAAGCTGCTACAGTTGTCAAACACCCCAATACCAATGGACTTTATCCCCGCAGGAAGCGTTATTGTTTGTAAGCTGCGGCATTCGCTAAATGCCCAGTCGCCAATGGCCTTAATCCCAGCAGGAAGTGCTATTGTTTTTAAACCGCCACATCCGAAAAATGCCTGGTCGGCAATGACCTTAATCCCGGCAGGAAGTACTATTGTTTTTAAGCTTCTACACTCAGCAAATGCCGCAAAGCCAATAGTCGTTACGCCAGCAGGAATCTGATAAGAACCATCAATAATATCATTTTCATTAACTTTAAGCAGCGTTTTACTGTCATCACTTAATTTCATTATTTCTTCACTCCTAATTAGGTTTACCTTGTAAATCAATTTATCCCAAAACATGTTTCAATTATTTTGTGCATAATTTAATAAATTTGTTTAATTTTTTGAATATAGTAGTTTGGAAACAATAAATTTCTAAATTAGAAAAGGTAGGGTAAAACTAAGGCTGTTATTGGCAGTTTTTAACTTTTCATACTGCTTTTAAACGTTTATTACATAAATATTAAACGCAAGTAATTTGTCTATTTAACTATTGGAATCATTAAATTTGGCATCCTGCCAAAGACCTTGATTTAAGCCTATATTAATTCATCCTGCCGAGCTTAATTAAGCGGGGGCGGTAGGAGAAGCAATTGGGATTTCTTCTATAGCAGCTTGGATATCCTCTGCCTGTTTAATACACTTAGTGACTATCTTTATTAAGCGTGCTTCATAGCACCTAAGCTCCTCATGAGTTTTAGGCCAAGGCTCGCGCCCAACTAAAACCTTCGCTTTTTGATAATAACGATTAGCATCAGCGCCTTGGATATTAATGTGGCAAAAGATTTCTTCTGATAGTGTAGTACACGTTTTTTCTAGCATTTGTTTTTTTTCATCTTCTATGTTCACCATTGATACATACCGTGTATCAAAGTGAAAGAAACGATAAATCTGATTGGTTTGTGGGCTAAAGAGAATCCGTGCGAGTTGCTTATCCTGAAGCCGAATAACTTCATCAAATAAACTTTTTAAGATAACCTTGCTTTTGAACTGTTTACTTAATGAGGCAGTCATTTGCTCTAACTCCGCTTGATTATCATTATCGATAATAATCGAGGTTAATTTGTCACAACCCGGAAATACACTATAGCCAGTAATCTCAATGCCAGCAGGAAGTATTAACGTTTGTAAATTAGTACAATTAATAAATGCTGTGTTAGCAATGGTTGTTACTCCTGCAGGGATTGTTATCCTTTGTAAACTGCGACATCCTCGAAATGCACCAATCCCAATCGTCGTTACCTCTGCAGGAAGTGTTATCCTTTGTAAACTGCGACATTCACTAAATGCGCGGGCGCCAATGGCGGTAATCCCAGCAGGAAATACTATTGTTTGTAAGCTGCTACACTTAGCAAATGTGCCATTATCAATGGTCGTGACTCCAGCAGGAATCGTTATCGCTTGTAAGCTACTACAATGACTAAACGCCCCAGCCCCAATCGTCGTTACGCCAACAGGAATCGTTATCGTTTGCAAGCTACTACAATGACTAAACGCCCCAGCCCCAATCGTCGTTATCCCAGCAGGAATCTGATAAGAACCATCAATAATATCATTCTCATCAACGTTAAGCAGCGTTTTACCGTCAGCACTTAATTGCATTATTTCTTCGCTCCTAATTAGATTTACACTCATCTTTTAAGTAAATTTAACCCAAAATATGTTTTAATTATTCTGTGTTTAATTTAATTAATTTGTACAATTTTTGGAATACAGTGATTTGGAAACAATAAATTTCTAAATTAGAAAAGGTAGGGTTTCTATTGGTAATTTTTAATTGTTCATGCTGCTTTTAAACGTTTATTACACACGCATTAAACGATGAACTAACGCCCAGCTAGGTAGACATTAACGCAGGTAATTTGGCCCTTTAACTATTTCAACCATTAAATTTGGCATCCTGCCAAATTCCTTGGTTTAAGCCATATTAATTAAACGGAGTGACCGGGGAAGCAGTTTGATTCTCTTCTATGGCAACGTGAAAATGCTCTGCCTGTTTAATGCACTTAGTGACTATGTTTATTAACCTTTCTTCATAGCCTTTAAGCTCTTCAGGGGCTTTAGGCCAAGGCTCGCGCTCGATTAGAGCTTTCGCTTTTTGGTAATAACGATTAGCATCAGCTCCTTGTGCATTAATATGGCAAAATATCTCTTCTGGTATTGTAGTACCTGCTTTTTCTATCGCTCGTTGTTCTTCATTTTCTATGTTCACCTTGGATACATACCGCGTATTAACATGAAAGAAACGATAAAGCTGATTGGTATGTGGGCTGGAAAGAATTCTAGCGAGGTGCTTGTCCTGAAGCTGCCTAATAACTTCAACATATAAACTTTTGGGGATAACCTTGCTGCTTAACTCTTCAGGTAATAAGGCAGTTATTCGACCTAAATCAGCTTGATCGTCACTATCGATGATAATCCAGGCCAATTTTTCACAACCTTCAAATGCACCATCGCCAATTGTCTTAACTCCAGCAGGAAGCGTTATCATTTGTAAGCTGCTACAGTTAGCAAATGCGCCTTCATAAATAGTCGTTACGCCAGTAGGAATCGTTATCGTTTGCAAACTACGACATTTATCGAATGCTCCAAGTCCAATAGCCGTTACCCCCACAGGAATCGTTATCGCTCGTAAGTTGGTACACTGTGCAAAAACAAAATCATCAATAATTGTCACTCCAGCAGGAATTATTACCGTTTGTAGACTACGACACTTACTAAACGCCCCTTCACCAATATTTGTTACGCCATCAGCAATCGTTATCGTTTGTAAACTACAACGCTTAACAAATGCCCATTCACCAATATTCGTTACGCCATCAGGAATCATTATCGTTTGTAAACTACGACATTGAATAAATGCCTCGTCGCTAATACTCGTTACTCCAACAGGAATCTGATAAGAGCCATCAACAATATCACTCTCATCCACTCTAAGCAGAATTTTACCGTCATCACTTAACATTATTTCTTCACTCCTAACTAGGTTTACACTAACCTTATAAAAAAATTTATCTCAAAACATGTTTTAATTATTCTGTGTATAATTTAATAAATTTGTATAATTTTTGGAATACAGTAGTTTGGAAACAATAAATTTCTAATTTGGCAAGAGGTATAGTAGAAGTAGTGATTTTATTGACAATTTTTTAACTTTAGGCCAGTCTCAACGACGAGGTTGACATTTACCAAGCGGTCTTAATTTAATCCCCTTTTCTTAGCTAGTTAAGTGGAGGACAGAAGAGGCCAATATTGGCCTCTTCTGTCGCGGCGTGGAATGCTAGTATTTTATTACCGGCTTTTCTATCTCTTGTTTTTCTTCATTTTCTACCATTGCCCCAGATGCATACTGTCTATCAACCTGAAAGAAACTATAATTTTTATCGCTTGGCGGGCTAGAGTGAGTGCTAGCTAGTTGCAGGTCCTGAGGCCAGATAACTTCAGTATATGAATTTTTTAAGATAATCTTGTTTATTAACCCTTTAGGTAATAAGGCAACTATTTGCCCTAATTTAGGATCATCACTATCAATGGTAATCCAGGTTAATTTTTTACAACCTTCAAATGCACTATCGTCAATACTCTCAACTCCAGCAGGAATCATTAACGATTGTAAGTTGGTACAGTTCCTAAACGCCGCGGTATCAATGGTCTTTAATCCAGCAGGAAGGGTTATTGTTTCTAAGCTGCGACATCCTGCAAATGCTCCTATTCCAATTGTCGTTACCTCTGCAGGAAGTGTTACCCTTTGCAAGCTGCTACAGCTGCAAAACATCATAGAGTCAATGGTTGTCATTCCAGCAGGAAGTATTATTGTTTCTAAGCTGCTACATTCCATAAATGCGAAGGTTCCAATGGACCTAATTCCGTCCGGAAGTGCTATTTTTTGTAAATTGCTGCACTTAGCAAATGCTCCACGGCCAATAGTCGTTACTCCCTCAGAAATCGTTATCGTTTGTAAGTTGGCACACTCTGCAAATGCACAGCTTTCAATAGTCGTTACTCCAGCCGGAATCTGACAAGAACCCGCAATAATATCACTCTCATCCACTTTAAGCAGAGTTTTACCGTCATCACTTAATCTCATTATTTCTTCACTCCTAATTAGGTTTACACTAACCTTATAAAAAAATTTATCTCAAAACATGTTTTAATTATTCTGTGTATAATTTAATAAATTTGTATAATTTTTGGAATATAGAAGTTTGGAAACAATAAATTTCTAAATTGGCAAGAGTTATAGTGAGGTTAATGATTTTATTGGCAATTTTTTAACTTTAGGCCAGTCTCAACAACCAAATCAAAATGACGAAGTTAACATGACTCATTTTATAATTGGTTTAAATTAATTCTATAATTAAGATTAATTAACTTTTTAGTATTCTAAATACTATGAATTTATTATCTTGCTTAAAAAGTTTTATCGCTACCGTGGACTGTGGCAGCTTTTCAGCAGGTGCGCGCAAATTATATATTTCTGCCTCGAAAATCAGTAAGCAAATTACCTGGCTTGAAGAAGATTTAAAAGTAAAATTATTTATTCGCTCAACGACTCGGCTAGTTTTAACAGAACAAGGTCAAATGCTTTACAAAAAAACCATGCGGCTTTTTGATGAATTACAAGAAATTAAGTCTATCCATCAGCATAGCGACACTGAACCACGAGGAACAATTCAAGTTTACTTTACTGTAACGCCCCTAGTGCCCTATCTGACTCATTTAAGTATCGAATTCATGAAGAAATACCCACAAATTAGAATTAACATTGTGGTTGGGTCAGAATCAATAGCCATATACAATTATCAATTTGATATTGCTTTTTCATTCCAAACTGTCAAGCATCCTAAGTTAATCTATAAAGATTTTTTTTCTATTCAACGACAACTTTTTGCCTCACCTGCTTATATTAAACAACATGGCTGCCCCAAAAGCCCGACTGATTTATCTAACCATAATTGTCTTGTCAACACGTTATATGGCTTAGATAATAATTGGCTATTTCATAATACAAAAGTTCAGGTGGAAGGTAATTTTATCAGCAATAATGCAACCGTGCTAAAACAAGCTGCTATTGACTCGTTAGGTATTATTTGGGCACCTTTATTTTCGGTACAGCAAGAAATATTAGAGGGTAAGTTAATTCCTGTTTTGCCAGAGTATAGCTCGCCCCCTATTATGATCTATGCAATCTCTCCATCTGCTATGTTAGATAATAAAAATATCCGTCTACTTTTAAATTTTTACTATACGCAGGCATTAAATGATGGCATAACGGTTAGCTAGGTAGAGATTAAAAGCAGCTAATTTTTTACAATTGATCATTTAAATTATTGAGCAGGCTGGCATTTACCAAATGACTTGATTTAAACTAATGTACTCTCCTTTATTTTAGCCTAATCAAACAGAGCGGCAGAAGAGGCAATGTTGGCCTCTTCTTTAACGGCGTGAAATGCTAGTACCTTATTACCAGCTTTTCTATCTCTTCTTTTTCTGCCTTTGATGCATGCTGCTTATTAGCATGAAAGAAACTATTATCCTTACCGTTCGTTACTCCAGCAGGAAATTTTATTTTTTGTAAGTTTCTACATTCAGCAAATGCGAGATTACCAATGGACGTTTCGCCAGCAGGAATCTGATAAGAACCATCAATAATATCACTCTCATCAACTTTAATCACAACTTTACCATTATTATTTGATTTCATTATTTCTTCACTCCTAAATAAATTTATACCAAAACATGTTTTAATTATTCTGCGTATAATTTAATATGTTTGTTTAATTTTTGGAATAAAGTAATTTGGAAACAATGTACTTCTAAATTGGAAAGAGGCCTACTTTTGGCCTAAGGGAAAAAATTGATAACTTAATTTTTATTTAATCTCTAAGCTTGCTTGTTTAAGAGAAGGTTAGAGCTTAAGTTAATCGCTTTCTTGTACTCTGGTAAGGTCAGCTTCTACGAAGTGCCCCGCCGCATATTCATGTAAAACTGAAGCTATGAAGGTTTGATAAGGAAGGCCCTTATAGGCTGCTTTCTGTTTAAGTAGCGCTAGATCGCCACTTGAGATACGTAGTGTTATACGCTCATCCTTACGTATATAATTCTCAGCAGACTTTTTGGCTTAGCTATTTCTTCTTCTAAATTATCTACAGTTTTCCATTCACCTTGCTCAATGGGCTCCAAAAGCTCTTTTTCTTCTCGATCAAGTTTACCTTTCAATTTTTTCATAGTCACCCTCTTATATTCAGGTATTGCCTGGTAAGTTTCCGGCTTGGGAAAGCAGTTTTGAGAAATATAGTTGCGTTACTTTTTCTTACAAAAGGTACTAACCAAATATACCTCAGTGCCACTTCACTGAATACCGCGGTCACGCCGCGATAATTCGGTTATGATTTATGTCACACTAAGTAAACGTAGCTTAGGTGCAGGCCTATAGGGCCTAAACCCGGGTTTCACTTTGTTTCACCCAGGCTACTTACTACTTGCTAGATCTCGCAATATGAATAACGCCGAATATTGTCATTCCCGTGTAGACAGGAATCTAGCTTGATAATGGCATGATGCTAATATCAGGCATGGATCTCCGCATACGCGGAGATGACAGTAAACCTAGATACTGTCCTTAGAAATAACTAGCCTTTTAATGAAAGTTTAGCTTGATTTTAAAGACAGTATCTGCAAGGTCGTTTTGATCACTTTTCTATCCACGCAACAAGGCCACATTTTATTGACAACTTCATCTGGTTAAAATTGTATTTTCGATTATTTTAAAATTTTCGAAAATAATATATAGTTATTCTTACTTACTTTTTTAGAGCTAAATGATGTTAGATGGGCCAAGGAAATTAACTAAATCTTCTCAGGTCGCACAAAAATTACGGGAAGATATTCTTAGTGGTTATTTTGCACCAAACTCTAAATTACAGTTAGCGAATTTAAAAAAGAGATACGGTGTTGGGTTTAGCCCTCTGCGTGAGGCATTATCACGTCTGGCTACCAGTGGATTGGTTAATTTTGAGGAACAATGTGGGTTTTGTGTGCCAGCGCTTTCTCTAGAGGAGTTATATGATATTTATACCAATAGAATGCGTATTGAAAATATCGCTTTAGAGTTAGCCATTGAACATGGCGATGAGCATTGGGAGGCAGACGTTATCGCGTGCTGGTATCGATATTCAAAATTTATGAAAGCTAATGCTCCACTCGATTCGTATGCTTGGCATGCTATGGAAGAAGAATTTAGTTCTACCTTAATTAAAGCATGTCAATCGCCATGGCTACTTAAGATGAAAACCATCCTTTATGAAAATGCTGCGCGTTATCATTTTTTGTGCCTAAGCCGCCATAATGCAAATAGAGAAACCATTCTTGAGCATATTAATGACTGTCAGGATTTGGTGGACGCTGTCATTACTAGAGACAAAATAAAAGCACTAGAAATTTCCAATAGAGCTTGGCAATCTTCTATTCAAATTATAAGTGATGAATTACAAAAATATAAAAATTTAATACCTCACCAACTGTCAGATAATTTATTGCAACATGTTGGCTAAAAATAAAAACAAATAGACAGAGTTTAAAGGGATATAGACGATGTTAAATCAAAAAAAATATTTATTAATACCTGCTTTTCCCACCCCAAATGGCAGATTACATCTTGGCCATATTGGTGGCCCTTATTTAAGTGCTGATATCCTAGCGCGACATTTACGTTTATCTGGCCATCAAGCGAGAATACTCACTGGAACTGATGATTTTGAATCATATGTTATGCTGCAAGCGGCTAGAAAGCAAAAGACACCAGAATACATTTGCAATTTTTATCATCCCTTAATCGCTGCTGATTTAAAATCAATGGATATTGAATTTGAGCATTTTATACAACCCAGTCATTTCTTTTGGCTACAAAATTATCGATGCTGGCATGAGATAATCTTTAAGGAATTAAAAAATAAAAAGGCATGCCAAACAATAAAAGAAAATATGTTCTGGGATGATCTTAATCAACGCTTTAAAACAGGTTGTTGGTTAAATGGTTTTTGCCCATTATGTCGAGAAAAAACTGAAAGCTATTTCTGTGAAGCCTGTGGTGCTCATTATCGACCTGAAGAAATCATTAAATCGAATAACCAAGACATGATACAGCGAATGGACAATCTATTTCTTCGTTTACCATCAACCTTAGCTTTAAAAGATAAAGGCATTAATGCAAAGCTTGAAACGCTTTATTATCAATTTTTACAGCAGCAGAATCATTTGTTTCGTTTGACTACGCAAGCGGCGTGGGGATTAAAGTGTAATGAGAGCAGCACATTTTTTAGCTATGGTTTTATATTTGCTTATGTTTTAATGTTAGGCGAACTAGTAGGACAAATGGATGGCAGCAATCAAAATGCGTTCGCCATTGACTCCTCCACCATTACAATTGCAAGCTTTGGTCATGATAATTTTATACCGTTTATCAGCAGTACTGTAGGCATTAGCTCCTATTTTAAAAAATATAAACCTTTTGATTATTATTTAATAAATTATTTTTTTAACTTAAATGGCTCAAAATTTTCTACCAGCCGTCGTCATGCCATTTGGGTGAATGACGTTATTAACCACCGGCAACTTTCAAGTGATATTATTAGGCTTTATTTAGCATCTATTGATACTCATACTGGTACGGGTAATTTTTCTTCCCATGATTTTTTAAATTTTTATAATCACACGCTCAGTTGGCAAAACCAAACAATTCTTGCAATGCTAGCAAAGTTATCAGACGCGCAGCCTAAGACTTGTAGTTTAGATTTGCAACAGCAATTATTTAAGCTTTTAACTATCAATAATCAAGTGTTACAACCAAATCATTTCTTTCCTCATCAAGCAGTGAAAGCCATCAATGTTTGGTTAAAGCTTGCCAATCAATTAACTCAAGACATGTCTTCTTATTTTTGGTGGCTACAAGCTTTTTCTCTTTTTATATCACCTTTTATGCCAAAGCTTGGACACGGTCTTTGGCAAGCATTGGGGTTTCCAAACCAACCCTCTATTCACCTATTATTCACTAAGCCCACGCTACCTATTAATAAAACACTCCCTATTAACCAAACAGTTCCTAGCGAAGATTCAATCATTCATTAAAGGAGTTAATATGACTAAAGGAAAACACACGCCGGTCGTAGATTTATTAGGTGTAGGTATAGGCCCTTTTAACTTAAGCATAGCCGCCCTTTTATCCCCAATAAAATCATTAAAAAGTTATTTTTGTGATCAAAACGAATCGTTTACCTGGCACCCAGGCATGTTAATTCAAGATGCTGAAATTCAAGTGAGTTATTTAAAAGATTTAGTAACGTTAGTAGACCCAACTAACCCCTATTCCTTTATTTCTTATTTAGCTAAACATAAACGTCTGTATCGATTTATGAATGCTCAGTTTAATAATGTTTTTAGACTTGAGTTTAATCATTATTTGAATTGGGTTAGCCGCTCTCTTTCTAATTTAAAATTTAAGGAAAAGGTTGAAGATATTCAGTTTAAAAATGCCCTGTTTACTATACGAACGTCACAAAGCGAAATTCAATCAAAACATTTAGTGCTAGGAAGTGGCTTATCCGCTTATATTCCTAAGGCAGCAAAAAACTTCTTAGGTGCCTATGTTTTTCATAATAAGGATTTCTTGCAATATAAAGGTAACCTGCAAGGAAAAAAAGTTGTAGTCGTCGGAGGCGGGCAAAGTGGCGCTGAGATTATCGATAATATTTTAGCTCAAACTTCAAATTTACCCTTAGAGTTAACTTGGGTAACAAGACGTAATCTGTTTGCCCCACTTGATGATTCAACGTTTACAAATGATTTATTCACGCCTTCGTTTAATAATTATTTTTTTCATCTAACAGAGGAGCAAAAAATTGCTTTTCTAGATAAACACAGGTTTGTGAGTGATGGCATCTCTTTAAATCTTTTAAATTCGATTTATCGCAAACTGTATATGTTAGAGTTTTTAGAAAATAAAGGCCGCTTTTATAAGCTAATCTTTAATCATGAGCTGCAAAAAATTACGCAAAATGGCGGTACTTACAACTTAACTATTCAGGAGCTTAAGTCCTCATCCTCTCAGATACTTGCAGCTGATATTATTATTTTATGTACAGGCTTTCAATGGGAGTATCCTACCTATCTGCAATCGCTTGCAGAGAGCATTCCGTTACAAAATAATCACTTTATAGTTAATCAGGATTTCTCTATCCAATGGGATGGGCCTAAAACAAACCGGATTTACGTACAAAATGCATCCCGACATACACATGGCCTTGCAGATCCTAATTTCTGTTTGATGGCGTGGCGAAGTGCAACGATTATTAACAGTATATGTGAAAAAGAAATCTACGATTTATCGTCTGAAAATTGTGTTTTTGAGGTTAATTCAGAAAATAATTTTTTTGAGGAAAATAAACATGTCATATGCGCTTAATCCAAAAGTAAGTTTAAAAAAAGTCGAAAAGATTAGTAATGAACTTAAAGTCTATCCTATCGATTTCACTAAACACGTCCCTTTTGCAGCCACTTTTTTTCACTTACAACCTGGTGGAAAAACGCCTTTGGATTTTCATATTGAAAAAGAGTGCTGGATGGTATTACAAGGCAGCGGCATTTTAATTTATGAAGGTAGCTTTTATCATTTAGTACGGCAAAATATATTTTATTTTGATTCTTACAAAAAGCATCAATTAGTTAACAATTCTCAAGAGGTACTGATTGTTTGCTCCTGGTATTGGCAGGAGCCCTAGATGAACACTGCTGATGTGATTATCATTGGAGGCGGTATTATAGGTTGTGCGCTTTTTTATGAACTTGCAAAAAATTCTGTAAATAAAATTATTCTGCTGGAACGCGATGAAGTTGCCAGCGGCACATCGGGAGAGTCCGGAGGCTTTATAAGGAAATTAAATTTAGACCCTTATCTTAGCCAGCTGTCTGCTGAAAGCTTTGATTACTATTTGAATTTCACAAAAGAAGTAGGTGAATCCTGTGATTTTATGCAAACAGGACTCACCTACACCATACCTAATCACATGCTTGCTTTAATACAGTCTAATATAGGAAATTTAATGGATGAAAATTATCCTATTGAGGTAAGGGCTAGCACTGATGCTAGCTTAATTTATGAATATAACGCTGGATACATTAATACCACTTTAACTTGCAAGAACTGGGTAAAAGCTGCTTTAAAAAACAAGGCAATTGTGTATGAACACTGTCCTGCATTAAACCTATTATACAGTGGAGGAAAAGTTAATGGCGTTGAAACGCCCCAAGGTGTAATAGAAGCTCAAACTATCATCGTTGCTACAGGATTCTATAGCGCTGCTTTCTCACCCCTTCTCGATTTAAATAGCTTAATTAGCATCAAATCCTTTCAATATCATTTATACCTTAAGGCAAGCCAATATATTGACCATGCTTACATTAATCATTTTGAAGGTTGGTATTTATTCCCTCAGAAGACAGGTCACCTCTTAGCTGGGTATATAAATAGAGACAAGGAATCACTAACAGAGAAACATAATAAACACTTAGACGAATCAGAAGCTTCTTCCTTGCACAAGCTTTTATGCAAGCATTTTCCGTGGATAATTAATAAACCTTATACGATTAAAAGAAGCTATGATGCCTATACTGCAGATGAGCAAGGCTTGATGCATAAGTCCTCTATCAAAGGATTATTTTATGCCACAGGTTTAAGTGGTGGCGGTATAAAAATTGCGCCAGCTTTTGCTAAAAGGGTCATTGAGCTATTAGATAGTTAAGTGGATTATAATACAAAAAGTGACCACTCAATCTAATATAATGTATCTAAGTGATTAATTTTTAATTAAAAAATTTTCACCATTTAAAAACTCTGTAAATCATTTTATATGTTCTATAATTAAACAATAATTTAAAATTTTAAATTCTAACTGTTCAGTCATGGTTAATAAATTTAAAGATGAAATAGATTTAGTGTTAAGTCAGATTCAAAAGCTGGTAAGTAGTACTGATAATCAGGCCGTAAAAAAGCTATACCTTTACCAATCCTTGCTAAATGATAATAGGTTTACCACCGCGCATACATCAGATTGTCAGACTAATTTGAATGACGCTAAAGAGTTATTAAATAATCTTCTTTTAGCAAAGCAAGCTGTTGAGCATGTTAGAGCAAGTATGACTTCTGCTCACAGTAAAAATTTTAGTGAGCTAGCGGCAATACGCGATAAACTAAATAACAAAGAGTTAAGGGCTACTTTTGGGGCGCTTAAAAATCAACGTGAAAAATTAAGTTTATTTGATAAGAGTTTAGCTGCATTTGATCAGGAAGCGTATCGTAAAGGTACTGGCTTTAATATGACTATGTGGTATAGACATATGAATTCTCCAAAGAGTCGTAAAGTTTTAGGAAATTGCACTGAGCAAAGCAATGCTGCTTTCGTCTATCTTTATACTCATTTTAGAGAACAATTTAGCAACAGCTCCCCTTCCTCTTTGCAAAGTTTGCACCGTATTGATATTAGCAATACGATTGGTGGCCACAGCTATACACTCATTAATGGTATAGCTGGCGCTGACATTAACCCCCAATCAAAATGCACAATGAGCAAGTTTTTAAGCGAGATTGAAAATTTTTCTAATACTGCAGTAGTTGTTGATCCTTGGAATAGCGAAGCACCTTTTTACCCTGCTGCAGATATTCCCAACAAGATGCCAGCATGTGGCTTAAAAGGTGAGGTAAATATTGAATTTGGATTATCACTCTCTGAGCATGAGGCAAATAATACAGGTTATAAACTATAGATTAGACTACTAAAATTTTATCACTAGCCAAAAATAAATAACTTAAATTCATCATTTAAGCAAAATTTAACTATCAGCTTTCAGATTACAGCTTGATAAAATTAATACTTTAATTCCGTATTGATTTCAACTTGATTAAAAAACTTACTTTTAGAAAAAACATTGACCATAAATCTTAATAATCCGTTAATTTTTGCTTGTTAGACTGGCCGCCTTCAAAATAAATTGAGAGAAAGATGAGAAGTGAAGAGCTGCTAGATCTACTTAATCAGGTAGAGCAACCATCTGAAATTTTAATTAGACTCCATGAAAAAAATTTTGCAGTGACTGATTTAACTGAGGATGGCGATACAGTTTTGCATGTATTGGCTAAGTCAAATCATGCAAAAGATTATTTTGCTTTTTCCAATTATATTGAAGTACTACTACAAGCTGGGGCAGATGTTAATGTGCTTGATAAGCAGGGTAATAGCTTTCTAAGCTATTATTTAGAGCATGAGTCATTTTTCTTAGACAAAACGCTTAATCTCTTGTTTGCCCATAAAGACTTCAATCCCCAACAGATATTGAAAGCAGACCAAACATTTTTTGAATTTATTTATCAATCGCTAAGTTACTGGGCAGAAGATGCATTTAAAAGTTTAATAGAACACCAAAAATTTAACCCGAATCAGAAAACCTCCAGGCATAATTCTATATTGCTGCATATGATCTGGGAGAATTTATATTCTCGTAAAAAATATCTTTATGATGTAATTAACAATATTAAAACCAATCCCAATATTAAAAATACTAATGGACAAACAGCGCTAGCTTATATCCTCTCTAATCCAAAATATAGAGACATGGAATTAATCAGCCAGTTAATCAATCACGAACAATTTGAAGTCAATACGCTAGACAACGATGGCAATAACTATTTGCAACTTGCCATTATTCATTATGAATTCTCATGTGAGACTATTGCTACTCTACTTATAAGCAAGGGTATTGATATTTTACATAAAAATAATGACGATAAATCCATCATTGATCTCCTCTATGAAAATGAGGCAGGCAGGTCAAGCTATACAAATATGGCATTGCTACTAGAAATTCTTAAAGCTCAGCCAGCCTTATTTTTTGAAAAAAACGCAAACGGTAAAATCATATTAAGTGATTTACTTAAAAGCTCAGCGTATCACGTTACATCTCAATTTAAAGAACTCCTAGAGCTATGTAAAAATCAACCAGAAAACCGTGAGCTCCTCAAAAAAATCATATCTGATTGCTTTAATGACTTTCTACAAAATAACGTATCTGAGTATACCTTGAGATTGCTAGTTAAAGCGTTGCTTGAAGCAACTATTGATATAGATGTCGAATACTGCCTAGCCATTATCGCTGTCTATGAATCTTCTTCTGAACGAGATGAACTATACGCCAATATTAAACAACTCAACCCTAACTTTGATTTAAGCGAAGTTATTCGTCACATTAAAAACCTAACTAAAGAAAATAATAGTGAGCAATTACAAGCTTTAGATTATGTTGGCGAAACAAGGTTTGATCTAAATTGCTTTGATGACACCATGTTGGCTTGGGAAGAAAAATACCTTCAAGCGAAAGTGAGTTCTGGTCTAACTACAGATTGTAGCCTGTTTGGCCATTTATTTTCCTTAAGTGGCTCGGTACCAATCAATAACCAGCTCATCAAGCTAACGGGGAACACTTTCTCAAATACCGCGCCTTTTATAGTACATTTACTAAATGCTTATGCTAAACATTGTGAGCAAAATGGAAAATACCCAGACTATTTAGATTCCATAAAGCACGTAAGAAACATGACAATAAAAGCAATGCGCTTTTACTTTTTATCGATACCCTGGGGGGATTATTATGGACAGGCGAGGCCTTCTAAGGACAGTTTGTTGTCATCTATACTTGCTGACAGCACAAATCTAGGTGCTGAAATAGTTACCGGCTGGCCTGAGCATGCAATAGATCTCATCATTCAACAGGATAATTTTTATCGGAATAATGGTGGCGGTTGTAGTACGGATGCAACTACTGAACATTATAAGATGTCTAAAGCGCAAAATTTAACTAAAGAAATAATTGCTAAGCTCTATAACGAGACTTCCCAAGAATCAAATAAAACCTACATTCAGCGCGATTTACATAATATTCTAGGTTTAATATTTGATAGTACGGTTGATGGAAAATTTCAAACAGTTGGCAATTGTAGTCTAGCAAGCCTGCTCATTGCTTTAAAAGTAAAATATCGTTTGGTTTTACCTGAAGCAATTGCTGATGAATTATATGCAGATACGATAGCATTCTTTGAACAATTTTATTTAGAAGAATTCTTATCACGCTATGCCGATAATCCTACTCTACCTCACCTGTTAATGCGTTTAATTATCCAAAAATTACTGCCTGAGGGAAAACTAGAATTAATAGAGCAATTATTAAAAAATCATTTTACATCAGATACCAATCAAGAAATCATGCAAGCTGAATTTATGATTCATCAATGGCAACAGCATATTAAGGGTAATTCTACAGAGCAACTCGACAAGCAACTGCAATCTCTTAGGATAGTTCTCAATCCTAGCATCAGTCATCGTTTGGTCATATTAGATCAATTCCTCGCTAACGCTGTAACTGATGGCGCTTTAAATGAGCTAAGCTCATGGCCTTTAAATGAGCAAACCTTCCAAGGTTATCATTTGTTACACTTTGCTGTCATGAATAACAATTTAACATTAGCCTCGTCACTTATTCAGATGTTTCCCGAGGCAATCAATCAATCCAATTGGTTTGAGCAGGAGCCACTGTGTTTAGTCAAATCGGTTGAAATGATTGAGCTCTTAGTTAAAGCAGGCGCTAGTACAACTAGGACAAAGTACGATAATGCCTTAGATTGCGCAATTTTAGCCGACAGATTGGATTTGGTAGAAGCGTTGCTTAAACATAACGCGAAACCCAGCGAATACAGTGCGAGTTACGCCGCACGTAAAGATCCAAAGATTTTACAGGCACTCATTGAAACTTATCCCGAAATAGTCACAAAGCCTACCTACAATTACAGTACAGCCATTCACGCAGCAGCGAGGAATGGCCATAATACCAATCTTCGTAATCTAATTTATTATGGGGGTGCTAATCCAGGTGCATGTGATGTAAACGGTATTACCCCTTTACAATTAGCCCTTAAATATAAACACCCTGATACCGCTAAACTATTAATTAAATACCCTGGTACTTTGTTTAAGCGACCTTATCGAGGTGACTCGGTGGTTAGCATGGCGACAAGTGACAAGTTAAAACAGCTGATTGCCTGTAAGAAAAAAGAAAGAAAAAGTGATCTTGCCTATTTTGAAAGATTTAAGGAAAGTAACCCAGGTATTGTTAAAGAAAATGTCGATTATTTAATTATAGCGATTCGTAACAATGACTTACCCGCTATTCGTGGGTGTTTAATCGCTTATCCTGAAATCAAAGTCGTTAATTATAGTAAGCACTATTGCTCAGCCCCTTTGACCGAAGCTATACGAAGATTGGCTGGAAAAACAGGGCAAGCATATAAGGATAATTTTGCCATCATCAAAATGCTTTTGAATACGCCAAGTATTGATATTAATGCATTGATGGCTACATCCGAACCCATCTTATTTATGGCTACCTCAATTGGTGATGTGGCAGTTCTTGAATTATTTCTTGCTGATCCTAAACTAAATCCAAATCAGCAGGATAATGTTGGCTATACTGCCCTTCATGATGCTGTAGAGCGCGGCCATCTAGGCTGTGTTAAGCGTCTACTGCAAGATGAGCGTGTTGATAGTACGCTTGTAAATAACGCTAATGAAACAGTTTTAGATCTAAAAAGCTTTAAATATGGCGTTAGAGAATGCCAAGAAGAAGTGACTCGGTATCAGGAGCGGATGCACCTGAATAGGAGCAAGTTGACCTTTAGCTGCTAATCTTTAAAGAAAATTTTAAGTCTAATTTGCTTAAGCCCTTGTTCTTAAGCAATTAGACAGTTACTTAATACGCCACTATTTATTCGCTCCTAAAACTAAGCAATGAAGGACTTAGCTACCAAATCACTAAATATATTCCCTATATTTGATCTTTTTTATTGCAAAATGTATGATTTTAATCTAAAATTAGGTAATATTTTAATCAGCTTAGACGTCATTTTGTAACAAAAAAATGACTGGATTAGAAAAATTTAATTGATTTATCAATTAGTTAGATAGATAAAAAGACAGGAGTCACTGAGCAAGAAGCTAAAGCAGAAAATACGTTCAATCTTATAATAATTCTAACCTCTAAATCTCTTTAGAAACGCTACTGCGAAAGCGACTTGCTGTGCCAAGCTGATGCTTTTGAACACTGACATTAAATTCATGATGTTAGTTTATAATTTTAGGTAGATGTTTACCTTAATTAAATGAGATGATTAAGAGTAGAAATTATGGCAGCCAGTCCAAATATTTTTGATTTTTTACACCATACCGCAGGTATTTCTCAGAACGAGGCACTCGATTTTATTTATCCAAAATCAGCCCTTCTTCCACCAGAAGAATTTGTTGGGCAACTCATGGATTTCTTAAAAAATGCCAATGAAAAGTCTATAGAACAGCTAAATGTTTTAATTTTTCATATGAAATATATAATCCCTTTGCAATCCATGATGGCTACCGAGCCCACTTTTAACCAAGTTCTTTTAGGCGGCTTGAGCAAAAATGATCTCTTAGCAATACAAGACGCTCTAAGAGATAAAGAGAATGGGGAGATAGTTAAAAGGCAGTTATCTAATATCTTAATCAACCAAACTTATAGCTCAATACCCGATCTTTTATTGCGACAAACACATCAAGCAGCAAAGCAAATAGAAAGCATTAAAAAAGAGTATGAGGAACTAAAACGGCAAGCTCAAGATTCACCACCTGTAATTTATCAAGTATTTTCTAAAAACCCCACAAGCGATATGGGCCTAAGCTTTCCGTCTTTTGCTGAGGCCGAAAAACATATACTTAATAGTAACGATAAACCAGATTTTTTTATCGTGGAGATACAGGCTGAAAAACCTCAAGATTTAAATGATGCGAGACAAGATTTTGTTAGTAATGGTTTAAAAAATTCATGGCCTAATAACCAGATTAATAGTGTTACTTCTTTCACTCAAGGCATAAAAGAAAAACGCCACTATAACCCTAGTGGTTCAGATAATGTAGCACGTGCGATAAAACAACTAGACACCATGATAGACCGCCTGCAACAAACCAACTGGTTATTTAAATTAATTGAAACTGTAACAGGCAGGCATGGCTTAACAGACAAAAAAATTCAAGCGCTAACTGAAATTAGAAATCAAGTTATCGTACAGAAAAAAGACATTGAAGATAAAACAATTTCTTTACGACAAGTATTAGATAACGGATTACAAACTCGTTTAGAAGATAAGCAAGAAAGTAAAACGCATACTATTAAAAGATTACTAAATGAGCAGCGCTTTGGTTTTAGTAACAATGCAGCGGTTACTACGGAGATGGTTGATGAGTTGGTAGAAGGAATAAAACCAAGTATGAAATAGTTTTAATTATCAAGTTAATGTCTAACTAAACACCTTCAATAGCCGGATTATTAACTCATCTTTCATATAATTCTATGGGTAAATTATCCGGATCAGCAATAAAGGTAAAATACTTATTGGTTAATTCATCTAAACGGATTGGCTCAGCAACAACGCCCTTTTCTGCTAATTGCTTGATAGCTTCAGCTAAATTATTAACTGCAAAGGCTAAATGCCTAAGTCCAGCCCCCTCAGGTCTGGATAGCCTTTTAGGTGGATTAGGAAATGAGAAAAGCTCAATTAAGTAGTTGCCGTTGACGCATAAATCGAGTTTATAAGATTGCCGTGCTTCTCTAAATGTTTCTCTCATAATAGTTAAGCCTAAAACCTTGGTATAAAAATCTTTAGACTTGGCATAATCAGAGCAAATGATTGCCACATGATGAATTCCATTTAGCATAAGTTTCCTAAAAGTAAATGAATTATTAATAATACAATACATTTGCAATAAATCATGAGAAAAAAATAATAAAGGGCTGCCCTACTAGTAAGGCCATGGCCATCAGGCTAAGCACCCAAGGGCCAAGGTAGAGGCAGGCAGAGGTAAATCTGGTCCCTTTTTGGAAGCTGCGAGACCGTAAGTACTCTAAACGTATTATTTTCTATGGTGCTAAGAGAACTATTTGCTTAGCCTAACGGCCATGACTAGTAAGTCCACCCACTATTGCTAACCTCCCTGTCTTAGAATATATTCATAAAGCTGTTTGCCTAAAACAAGGAGTAAGTATGCAAAATAATAACAAAAAATTGGAAGAAAAACTCGTTAAAACTTCCATAATAATTGGTCTAGGAAATTTAATAGTATCCCCGGTTTATTTAATTGATTCTAAACTTGGTTTAGCATTTACTATCGCAGTAAACGCCTTTCTAATACAGCAACTTCATAATATAGGCAAGAGCAGAAGACCAGGCTCCAATGCACTAAATAGTATTAATACTTTTTTCTCATCAAAAGCTGCTGCAGAAAGTTCAGAAATTGAAAATGCCTTCAGAAATATAATAAATGGCGGTGATGCAGTTTATAATGAAGTGTCTAATTTTATGAGGAAATCTCAATAAATTATTGTCTAAAACCAAACCAATTTGCAAAGCGCTTTCTTAACTGTTGAGCTACTATTAGTAGATGGACTCTAAATTGCAAGTAGCCTAATTCTGCCAAGGAGGTTTAATGAAAGCGCTCGTATTTCATGACATTGGTGATATTCGCTATGAAGATATAAAAAAACCGAGAATAGAAGATCAGTATGATGCCTTGGTCAAGGTCACGACATCAGCGATTTGTGGCACTGACTTACATTTTATCCGGGGGACAATGGGCCCAATGAAATCAGGAACAATATTAGGCCATGAAGCAGTCGGTGTTGTCGAGGCTATAGGTAGTGAGGTCAGGAATTTAAAAGAAGGTGACCGAGTGGTTATTCCTTCTACCATTGCTTGCGGTTATTGCGTCATGTGCCGGAAAGGTTGTTATTCACAATGCGATGTAGCTAACCCAAATGGCCCGACAGCCGGCACCGCTTTCTATGGCGGGCCTAAAACAACAGGTCCTTTTCATGGTTGTCAGGCTGAATACGTACGTGTTCCTTTTGCAAACAATAACTTAATTAAATTATCAGATGCGATTTCAGATGATCAAGCCATCTTAGTTTCCGACATTTTCCCAACAGCTTATTTTGCTGTAGATAATGCGCGAGCAAAACAGGGTGATATCGTCGTGGTTTTAGGCTGCGGGCCGGTTGGCCAATTTGCAATAGCAAGCAGTAAGCTACGAGGCGTATCAAGGATTTTTGCGATTGACTCTATCCCATCACGTTTAGAGATGGCGCGCTTACAGGGCGCAGAATGTATTAATTTTAATAAAGAAGACCCTGTAGCCGTGATTGAGGATTTAACGAATGGTACCTTAGCTGACGTCGTAATTGATGCAGTAGGTATTGACGCTTGCTCTCCAAAACATGGGCCTGCCGCTAAAAAGACTAAGCAATATCAAGCTGAATTTGAAAAAGAACTAATGCAATTAGCACCAAATGCTTTAAGCCAAACTGAGCACTGGGTACCTGGAAATGCACCAAGCTATGCGCTTAGAGAAGGGGTACAACTAGCAGCTAAATGTGGCACTATTTCTATTGTTGGCGTTTATCCTCCTAATTTTAAGGTTTATCCTATTGGCGAAGCAATGAATAAAAATCTAAACATAGTTATGGGTAACTGCCCTCACAGGGCCTATATTCCCCAACTACTGGCATTAATTGAAGATAAACGCATTGATCCTTTAACTATCTTAACGCAAAAAGTTGCCATAAGTAATGTGTTAGAGGCTTATGAGCATTTTGATAAGCGCGATGATGGCTGGATTAAAGTCGCGCTGCATGTACCTGATTAAATAATCATTAAACTTCTTAAAACTTAGGAAAGCAGCCTTAAAGGCTGCTTTAGGTTAGTGCTGTGCATACAAATTATCAACTGTATTAGGCCATTGGCTCATATCAGGCCAGTGATCTTTATTAAAACCGTGTGCTCTTTGTAATTTTTCTTTATCTATATTAAGGATAAAGCACTCTTCCTCTTTGTTATAGCTAATACTTTTCCAAGGAAAAGCAAAGTAATCATCACCCATGCCCATAAAGCCACCAAATGACAGCACGACATAGCGAGTTTGGCCTGTAAATTTATCAAGAACAATTTCTTCAATTGTTCCTAAATCATCTAAAGTAGGAGATTTTACTTCTTTACCAATCACATCCTCTGTCCTTACTACATCTTCTGAATGATTCTCTATCATCTTGCTCTCCTTGTCATTTAAGTTATTAAGCCTTTTAAGTATATAAGTTATTTTACAGATAATTGAGAAAACAGATTTTTAATACTTAAAATAACACGCATAATATTTACGGAATCTAAATTAAAAGATTAGTTCAATATAGGTCTTATTATTGCTAATCTAATTTAAAAAATAGCCTATTTTTAGTAACTATGCTTAGGGAATAACGAGCGCTGAGCTCGTACAAGGATAGAAAACATGAGAAAAAATAATCGGTTAAGTAATTTATTTAATAAATTTGCTACTCTAAGTTGTAATCTAGCAGGCAGCCCTTGGTCCTTTTTAATTGCGCTGCTATTTATTCTTGTTTGGGCAATTACCGGGCCTATCTTTAATTACTCAGATACCTGGCAATTAATCATTAACACTGGGACTACCATTATTACTTTTTTAATGGTTTTTTTAATTCAACATACTCAAAATAGAGACACGAAAATTTTAAATTTAAAATTAGATGAATTAATTAAATCGCAACGTAATGCGAATAACTCTTCCATTGATTTGGATAAATTAGATGATGAGGAATTAAAAATTTTAGAAAAAGAATATAAGAAATTGTGTAAAAACAAAGTAATAAAATAAATTATTAATAATTATTTAATTTACTCATTCGCCAATTAAAACTAGAAAAATACCAACTGCGCCTAATAGAGTTAGTAAGAAAATCTTAGGGGACGCTTGCTCTTTCAAATAAAAAATAGAAAAAAGAAAAACAAATACCATTGATGTAGAACGAAGCGCAAGCACCGGGGGCGTTCTTGAGTAAGTAAAAGCCCAAATGGCAATACCATAACATACCCCTGCTAATAGCCCCGCAAAAATATAACTTGTGTTCTCTTTAGCGACTCTATAAAGCTTAGGTTTATATAAGAAATACATAGGTATAAACAAAATTAACGCTTTAATGAAAAAAAGCCAGCTAATATAAGCTAAAGGGTGATAGGTGTTACGAACGCCAAACGTATCAATAAGGGTATATGAAAATATGAATAAACTGGTTACAGCTGCATAAAGTATGCCGCGCATACTAATAGCATGGTCATCTTTGCGCGCAAAGGTAAAGCTTATAATCCCAAATGATAGCAATATGACGCCTAGATCAGCAATAATTGTTACAGGCTTTTGTAGAACAAAATGCCAAACGAGTAATGACAGTAGCGGCGGTATGCCAATAGCTAACGGATAGACTCTATTAATTAAGCCATGGTTATAAGCATTACTAAGAAAAATAATATACCCTGTTTGGACTAATGAACTGGCTACTATGTAATATAAACTCGACAAGGTCTTAATAGGAAACAGCAGCGCCAAAGGAAGTGCAATCAAAAATTGCGGAATGACCATTAAAGTGACAAAAATGACACGATCACTCGATTTTTTAACATTAATATTCCAAAATGCACTACCAACAGCAGCCAATAATACAATAAAAAGACTAATTGACTTTAAATCCATATCCTTTCCTTAGCGATTTTAATTAGCCGTGTTTTTACTCTAAGATGATTAGTTTAAGTTATTAACGAAAGATATACGCTAAATCAATTATAGCTGATGCCATAACTACTCAACTTAAACGCACGGGATTTTATTCATGAAATTGTTAGAAAAAAATATCATTGGCGCCTTTGGTGAACAAGGAAAGTTGTGGTTACAAAGCCTTCCTACTACGATCAATACCTTATCAGCAGTATGGTCGCTGACTGCGCTTAAACCAGTTAACAATATGACATGGCATTATGTGGCTAAGGGGATGAAAAATAATCAACCTATTGTATTAAAAATAGGTTGTGATCAAAAAACGACTGCTGATGAATACCGCGCATTAATGCATTTTAATGGCCATCGCTGTATTCAACTTCTCGCTGCTGATTTAAATTATCAAGCATTATTGCTCGAACAAGCTATACCAGGAACGTTATTAAAAAATGCGTCTGATTTGTCCTTCAATGAAAAAGTTACCAGCTATGCTGGTGTTATTAAAGCGCTAGCCGACCTCCCTCTACCGCAAGAAAACCAGTTTATTCATGTGAGTCATTGGTTAAGGGCCATTGATAAATTAACAACAGAGCATTTTGCGCAATCTTTTATTGATAAAGCTTACACACTACGCTCTAGCCTATTAAACACCGCAACGTCAGAATATTGCTGTCATGGTGATTTGCATTTAGAAAATATTATAAACCATCAAAGTACTTGGCTTGCCATTGATCCTAAGGGAATTATCAGTGAGCGCGGATTTGAAGCGGCTGCTTACGATTTAATCAGCCAGGAAGAATTAAGCCATTATCAGCAAGACAGCATTCACATTATTCTAGAACGAATAAACGTGCTTGCCCATGCCATTGATATTGATATTAATCGCTTAATAGCTTGGGTATTCCTACGAGTTATCTTGTCTGCGCAATGGTTTATTGAAGATAAGGGCGATCCCACTCATATGTTATCTTTAGCTCGATTTCTTTATCCTTTAACCTGATACTTTTTTATCAACTATACTTGAGCTGTTTAGAAGTCTATTGACTAGACTCTAGACTATCGCTGACTAGAAAAGGAAAAGCAATGAAGCTTACGGAAGAAAATAAGCAGTCGATGTTGCATGATTTAAACGTAATCCAGCAAACAATCAAACTAACGGTAAATAACTGTGTGCAGATTAAAGAGCTAGATGAGTGGATAGATAATTTCAATCAGCTAAAAAATCAGTTTACAGCGCCAGACAATAGCTTAAAACCTACCCATTACTTTGCCAAAGCAGCGACGTCTTCTCTTAGCAATCTAGGAGAGCTTATCAATTTACTACGCGATCTCTACCAAGGCAAAGTAAACACTTACCTGCAAGAAGCACTAAATAATGCGGAGCTAAGTGTCGCCATTACTCCAAAAGATAAAGACGATCCACATAGTCGCAAAACATTAACTATTAATATTCAAATAGCAGCAACAGTAATCGATAAATATGCTCATCTCTTAGAAATAATTCTAGGGCAAAATAACGTGTCAACTAATCAACAAGCGCTCGTTTTAGATGCTTATAATAATCTTATCCAATTTAATGATCGACTAGAAAAGCTTAAGCAGTCTCGATTTTGTACAGGCTTTAAGAATCTGCTTACCGAAGCTGAATATTATATTAAGCTTCATAATAGCAGAGCCTGTTGTTTCGGCATGTTTAAGAATAAACCTTCGCAGCAATACTATGCTTTAATTAATTGGTTTTTTAATTTAAGTGAACAGCCTCTTTCAGCGCATGAACTGGCTGGCGCTATTTATGCTATTCGCGATCAAATCAGTAAAATAAACTCAGCAGGCGAGCGTGATGCAATTCGCGATAGTTTAGATAAACTTCTTAAAGACAATGATTATCCTATGTATTCTAAACAAAATACTAAGGATTTATTTAAACAATATATTCAACCATTTATTAAGCAAGCTGACACGTTAAGTTTAGCTTGGCCTGCATCATTTACGAGTTATGCTAATGAAGTTAAATCATTTACTGCAGCAGCAATTTAAAGATGACAATAAGTTGGGAAGCATTGCTTCCCAAGTCAGGCTTTAATCAAACTGAATTGTATAAGAATAAGAACCAGCACCATCGTATTTTGTACCAATATACCGAATGCCACTGCAAGTTGCTTTGACTTTAGGATGGTTCATATAAGGTCCATCTTTAATATCTAGAATGCACCAATTATAATTATCATAGGCTACGGTGACATGCGCATAGCCGCTACGGCAAGCAGGTGTATCACGTAACTCAAAGCTTCGCGGACTAATGACTTGCATAAAAATTTCTGGTGATGTATTAGCATCAACAATGTAAATACCTGGATGGGTTGCATCGCTTAAGCGAAAATAATCTTTATAACCACACAAGCTTGGATTTGCTTGCACAGACATAGCAGATAAACCACAACATAAAAACATCGCTATTTTTCTCATAAATTCCCTACTCCTTTTATTAAAAACATAGGCATGCCTATAATACGTCTTAGAAAGCGAATAAACCAAATGTTTTTTTATTCAACATAGCTGATAAGAATATGTCAAGACTAAATTACTATGAATAAAACTATTATTCTGATTATTGTGGCGTTTGCTATGTTTATGGAAGCAGTCGATACTACCATTATCAATACTGCTATTCCAGTTATGGCGCACAGCTTAAACGTAAATCCCATAGACTTAAAGCTTGCCTTAATTAGTTACCTCTTAAGCTTGGCAATTTTCATTCCTATTAGTGGTTGGCTAGCCGATAAATTCGGTGCTAAAAACGTGTTTATGACAGCCATTGCTATTTTTACTCTAAGTTCAATTTGGTGTGGCTTTACTCATAATCTTGCTGAATTAATTGCAGCACGCTTTATTCAGGGTTTGGGCGGTTCTATCACCATGCCTGTGGGCCGATTAATTATCATTCGTACTTGCGAACGACATGAATTAATCAGCAAAATGAGTGTGGTCATTATGGTTGGTGCTATAGGCTTAATGATAGGGCCTGTCCTTGGCGGCTTCATCACAAATCATTTTTCCTGGCGCTGGATTTTTTGGGTTAATGCGCCAATTGGCGTGCTTACTCTTGTCTCAGCAAATCGTTTATTGCCTGATATGCCGCCTAGTCAAGTTCATCGGCTAGATAAAATTGGCTTTGTTCTGTTTGGTACCAGTCTTGCCTTCTTAACTTATGGATTAGCAAGCTTTAGTGAATCGCATACATCTGATTTACGTTCAACGATAATCATAGGGGCCGCGCTATTCTTACTAGTCATTTATGCTTGGCATTCACAAAATAACGCTCATCCCATCGTTAAAATTACTTTGTTAAATACAAGAACCTTTCGCATATCTATTATTGGCAACTTAATTTGTCGACTAGGTTTTGGCGGCATGCCTTTTCTTCTCCCTTTGCTGTTACAAATTAGTCTTGGTCTATCTCCTCAAACTTCAGGCCTTTTATTAGCCCCTATGGCTTTAGGTGTGGTAATAGTTAAGCCTTTATCCGTTTATATTTTACGCTTATTAGGCTATAAAAAATTACTCATTTTAAATACTTTCCTCGTTGGCCTGTCTTTATTTTCTTTTTCATTAATCAATGAATACTCAACTATTTTAAACTTAGGTATTTTAACGTTTATTTATGGCTTTCTTATTTCCTTACAGTACACCGGGATGAATTCCCTTGCATATGCTAATGTAACACCGGCAGACCTTAGTGCTGCAACAAGTATTATGAGTACAGTTCAGCAATTATCACAAAGTTTTGGCGTTGCTATTGCGGCTATTATGTTACGTATTTTTACGCCTTTTCCTAGCAATATCACGCTTACTTTAATGACATTTCATCACACTTTTATTGCGCTAGCTTTGATAACGTGTTTATCTACATTAATTTTTATTCAATTGAAAAAAGAAGACGGCCAGGAATTAACCGGCGTTGCAACTTAGAAAATACAAGCTTAATACCGCGCCTGCTTGCAGCAACGAATCTTCAATATTACAATCTTTTTGCTATTAACGTGGTTTTTAACTAATTAACTGTTAAAGCCTATCAATCATAATTAAAATAGTGTGCTCATCATGTTAAAATTTTCTTCTTTTTTATGTTTAAGTTTAATTGCTAGTACAGCTTTTTCAGCAAAACCATGTTGGTATAGGCATAGCTGTTTAAAGCTAAATAATCAGTATGAACAAGCCATTAGGATTGATTGTAATGGCCTAGAACAGATAGAAGCCTTAGGAGGCGCGCAAAGTTCTATTCAATTAGATTTAGGCTATGGTGATGGACTTGGTGCACCAGACCCAAGACAAATTTATTGTAAGCTAACCTATATAAATGGCAAATCTAATAATGTATTTAATTTCAACAACCCTTATTGGGGCTCAGTTATAGACTTTCACCTAGTTGCAGAAAAACGCCTTGAAATCCAAGTCTCAGATGGATGGAGCTCAGCAAAAACCCACTATACGTTTACCTGGTAAACTAATGCGCGGTACGTAGGGTTTTAATTATGCAATAAACCCCATTCCTACGTACCACGGCTTGTCCGCAGTATCCATTTCTCTATTCTATAGCGAAGATGCAAAATTATAATCAAGCAACGGGGTATGCGATATTAAGATATCTTGCGTGCTATTTAAATACACAGCAAAGCTTATTTGAATAGTGAAACAGCTGATTAATTGGGTTTAACAAGTAATTTATTCATGTTATTTTAAGTGCTAGCAGCTATTCAAGGAGAGAAGGAATGAAATGCTATGCCTTAGCCACTTGTATTAATTCACCTAAAGTTACGTGGTCAATTCCTGATAGCTCAACGAATTCTAATGGTTTTTTTATAAGACGATTTTTGGGACGAATTAAGGAAGATATTTCTGCATTGTTATATCACTTACCTCTGGATACATGTCAAGGTTTTCAAAAAGAAGGCTACTACTTATACGGGCAAAGAATATCCTCTGGCTTCTATGGCCTTGCTTGTGATACTAAATTAAATGAAAAACAACTTACCTATCTTTCTTTTTATTTGTTTTCGTTGCATATCGAACCTGACTTAATAGCAAGCGATCTTTCCATGCACACTCAAGATCAAAAAATCATGCACATTAAAGCGGAGCTAGAAAAGACAAAAGAGATTATGAAGCAAAATATTGAAAAAATCTTAGCTAGAGGCGAACAAATTGAAGAGCTAGTAGCCCACACTGAAAAGCTTAAAGAAATGTCGTCACAACTATCTTTTAAATTCCATTATAAAACCAAAAAAGAAGCGAATGACTTGCCTCATTTTTGCAATTTAATTTAATTATCAATCTCTCTTCATGATACCATGTTGTATTTTGGTGATTAATAGCGTTGGTGTTGACGATGAAAGAAATTATCCTAGCTACGACTAATCAAGGAAAAATTGCGGAATTACAAGCGTTACTTTCACCTGTTCATTGTATTAGCCAACTGAGTTTAGGCATAGAAAGTGTTGCGGAAACTGGCCAGAGCTTTATTGAAAATGCCTTAATAAAAGCACGTCATGTTAGCCTTGTCGCTAATAAACCAGCATTAGCTGATGACTCAGGTTTAGTGGTTCCAATACTTAAAGGTGAGCCTGGTATTTACTCTGCACGTTATGCCGGGGAAAAGGCCTCTGATCAAGAAAATATAAATTTACTACTAGAAAAATTAAAAGATATTCCAACAGAGCAGCGGCAAGCATTTTTTTACTGTGCCATTGTTTTAGTACAACATCCTAACGATCCAACCCCGTTAATTGCTTGGGGATATTGGCACGGGCTGATTGCACATGCTAAAGCGGGCAAACAAGGCTTTGGGTATGACCCAATTTTCTATATACCTGACTATCAATGCACAGCAGCCCAATTGCCTGCTAATATAAAGAATAAGGATAGTCACCGTGCTCAAGCTTTAGCGCAACTTCAACAGCAACTTTTATCATTATGACTGCAGAAAATGAATTATTTAAACAGGCAAATCAGTTTCACCATGATAACCAATTGCCACAAGCCATTGGTTTATATGAACAAATTCTTAAACAAAACCCAAAGCACTTACAAAGTTTACACTTCCTAGGCTTAGCGCAAGCACAGCTTGGAGACACAGCACAAGCTATTGAATGTTTTACACGCGCATTGGATTTAGAACCTAATAGTCCTATTATATATAATAATTTAGCAAACACTTACAAAAAATTATATCAACTTGACCAAGCTATCTTTTATTATCAAAAAGCCATCGATTTAGCGCCTGATTATGCCCAAGCACATAATAATCTGGCCAGTATTTATGCGATGCAAGGCTTAAATCAGCAAGCTCTACACCATTATCATCTTGCCTTACAAGCTGCACCTGATTTTGCGGCAGCGCATTTTAATTTAGGCTTACTTTTCTTAAGCCAACAGAATTTAGATGCTGCTCGTATTCAATTTCAGAATGTTCTATCTTTAAATCCTAAATCCATTGAAGCCCAATTTTATCTCGGCGTACTTGCACTAAGCGCTAATGATTTAACGCAAGCCGAGCAAGCTTTCCACCAGGTATTATTGGAAAATAGTAATCACGTTGATGCGCTGACTAATCTTGGCGTGATTGCAGTTAAACGTGAGCAAGGGCAATTAGGAATTGATTATTTTAGTAAAGCGCTTGCATTAGATAATGAGCATGTTGAAGCACGTAATAACTTAGCTGCAACCTTTATGCATCATGATCGCTTCGAGAATGCACTGATGCATTATGACTATCTCTTACAAAAAGATCCTAATAATATTGAATATTTATACAATAGTGGCGTTGCGCAAATGGCTCTAGGGCATCTCAATGAAGCCATCAGTCATTTTGAGCATTTACTCAATCAACAAAGTGATCATTTTGCAGCATTAAACAACTTAGCTGCGATTTATATTCGCTTAAATGACAAAGAAAAAGCACAAAATTTATTATCGCAAGCTTTAGCTGTTAATCCTAACGACAAAGCCAGCCAACACATGTTAAATGCCATCGCAGGCTTAAATAAAAATACTGAAACAGCGCCTGAGTATGCTACTAATTTATTTAATAATTATGCCTTGTATTATGATCAGCATGTACAAAAATATTTAAAATACACCATACCTAACCAAATCTTAAATTTGCTTGGTGATTTAGCTATTTCGCCTCGACAGCGCACCCTTGATTTAGGGTGTGGAACAGGATTAACTGGCCAAGTATTACGTGATATGACCCAAACGCTTACTGGCGTTGATATTGCCAAAAAAATGCTTGATTGGGCACGCCCTAAGGGTATTTATGATGAGCTTGTTGAAGCTGAAGCGCTTGCTTACTTAAGCAATACCAAAGACTCTTATGACTTGATTGTTGCCGCTGATGTCTTACCCTATTTTGGTGAGCTCACACCTTTATTTCAGCAAATTAGCCAGCATTTAACAGCCGAAGGCTATTTTATTTTTACCACAGAAATTAGCTCTATCATGCCTTGGCAGCTGCAAACAAGCGCTCGCTTTAGCCACCATGAACACTATCTTGAACAATTAGCAGAGACCAATTCGTTACAAATTATAGCTAAAAAACAAATCATAGCACGCCAACAAGATGATCATCCTTTGCCAGTTTTATTAGTTGCAATGCAAAAAAACCCTCACAAAGTTTTGAATTAGCTCAGGATTAATTTTATTATCTAGCTCAATCATCCGTCATTGCGAACAATGTGAAGCAATCTAGTCTAGATCTTTAACTACAAATGCCTCTAGATTACTTCGCTAACGCTCGCCAAGACGTATTTTTCTCCATCATGAGAATTGGTGAGAGTTGCATTTTAAGTTTGCCTATTATTTTTTATTTCTTAGTCAGGAAGCTTCATGAGCTATTTAAATCATCGTTTAATAAATGCTATACCAACTCACGCTAAAAAGGCTTTTGGCTACTACCCTGATATGATTGTGTATCAGCATAATAACAGTGAATATAGAGAACACTGGCAAAAATTAGCCAAGGCAAAATACATTTATACCGATGGCTATGATTTAAAGCCCATAGGCCCTGTTTCTTACCTGTTTGAAGTGATTAAAGGTTGGCTAGGATTTACAAATCACTGTGAGCCCCGTCACGTGCAACTGTCTTTAGGTAAATTTGCTTATTATGGTTACTTACAAGGATTCTCTCAACACTTACAGCAATTAGCTCATTATAAACTACCTTCTGATTATCTAACCCTTGTGCAAAAACCGCGCGAAAATACCATATCAAAAGCGCTACAAGATTTGCTAATTAATTATTATTTAACCAGCGCTGACACGATTCCTCAAGCCCTAGAGATTCCCCCTATGCATTCTAAATATGCTTTTGGTGAATGCTTTAAATATATTGATGCATGGGCAGAGATTCCCAAATTAGATCCGCAAAGCTTGCAATTAATTGCTGATACTATTAATCAATTAGAGTTTGATGTAAATCCAAGGCAGTACCAATTTATTGACCAAAGCCAATACGCACAAACCGCAGCAGAAATCTATTTTGGTAAAGCGAGAAAAGAGAAGGCAAGCTATTTATATAATTGGTCTTGGTTTAGTAACGCTAAGCCCCTAACCCAATGGTATTTGCAACGCGCTATTTATTTTAATAAAGAGATAACTCATCAAGACTTACCTCTATTTATTGACTATTTTGTAGAGCTAAAAAAATTTAGCCAAGCAGCCGATTTAATTAAGCGGTTATCTAATATACCCCAAGCTGTTCATTACTTCACTGCCCATTTTACAGCAGTAGAGCAATTACAATTCATTGAACCGGACACAGTATTAGCCCAAGCACTAGCCCAATATTACTTACAAAAGCCTACCCCTGAAAATTTAAAACTCGCCGCCCAATTTGATACTAATTTAGCACAACATGACCCCGTAAACATGATTAAGTTATTGATTGATAGCAAAGACTACAATAACGCCTATAATTTGTTTTTAACCCATCAAAATCGCTATACATTTAGCACTTCTGACTTAAAAGTATTGGCGAATTATTTTGATGCAACCGGTGAGAGCACTTACGAAGAAGGACTAAAACAGCGAAAAGCAAGCAATTGGCCAGAGGCCGTTTTATCGTACGGCCAGAGTTTAGAAGCCAAAGAGAAAGCATTTAAACTGCAACCTACTAAAGAGAGGCAAGAACAATATTATGTTCATATGCGCCTTTATGCGCAGGTTATTATTGATGCTGATATCCAGCAGCACGAGATAAAACACTGTGACTTTAATCAACTTGAGGAAGCAATTAACTTATTAAATCAATGCGCCTCCAAAGACTTAACTAGCCAAGAAGAACAAAAGCGCCACTGCCAATTATTAGTTACCGGCTTAATGCGCCAGGTTGATTATTTAACCAATCTCTTTTCAGTACCTGTCACTTATGCCCACGATCGCGACACGCGCAACCAACACCAAGCCTTACATAAAGATAACTTCAATCTTGCCATCAGCAAACTTAATTGTATTATTCAATTACTAGCTCATCATTGTGATAAGGCACAGAAGAAAATACTAGGTAAGGCTTATTTCTTATTAGGGGATATTTCTTATTTCTTTAATCTACCCTCTTTTTCGCCTAGCTATTTTGAAAAAGCGATGGAAACTGTACCTAATAATCCATTTTACTTACTACGCTGCAGCGAAGTATTTAGCGAGCGTAAAGAAAAATTACAAGCGCGCGCGATTCCACTACTAAAAAAACATGGTTTTGAGGTCTTAGACTATTGCCATTGGGACGAAGACCGCTGGGAGAAAGAAGAGCGGTATAAAACGAGCCCTATTAAAGATATTCACTGTTTAGAAAAAACTGAAAGCACTACGCCAATATTTAGCTTTACCTAGGATTGCAGGCTAGCAAACCTACAATCCTAGTAAATCCTTAAAAAGGGATAGGCAGCGTTTTTTCAATCCTAAGCAACTCTTGCTTAAACAACTGCTGAATAAGATTTAAACTTGTGTGATCTTGGGCTTCAAAACGAGCGACCAAACAAGGCGTGGTGTTAGAAGCACGCACAAGTCCCCAGCCGTGTTCAAACTCAACTCGAATACCATCAATTTTTATAATTTTCGCCATATTAAATTCGGCTAGTTCACTAAACCGCTGCATAAAATTAAATTTATCTTCCTCACTAATCGTAATTTTAATTTCTGGCGTATTAACACTGTCGGGTACAGTTAAGAATTGTTCGTCAACCGATAAAGGGCTTTCACTAATTATTTCTAATAAACGACAAGCACTGTAAAGCGCATCATCAAAGCCATACCACCTATCTTTAAAAAAAAGATGACCACTCATCTCGCCAGCCAAAGCTGCTTGCGTACGCTTCATGACATCTTTAACAATGGAATGCCCAGTAGGGCACATTTGGGCATGCCCGCCAGCAGCTTCAATCACATCTGCTAAATGCGAGGAGCATTTCACATCATAAACAATGGTTGCACCTGGATTAGATTTTAAAAGGTGACGTGCATAAAGCATCATTAAGCGGTCAGGCCAAATCACTTTACCCGTGTTTGTTACCACGCCTAGCCTATCAGCGTCGCCATCAAAAGCAAGGCCAATGTCTGCCTGCTGTGTAGCAACAACATGTTTTAAATCAGTTAAATTTTCTTCAACAGCGGGGTCTGGATGATGATTAGGAAAGCGGCCATCAACTTCACAATACAAAGGAATAACCTCACAACCAAGCCTTTGAATCACTTCTGGGATAATAGCGCCCGCGATACCATTGCCACAATCAACAACTACCTTTAAGCGACGCTTTAATGTGATATCGCTCGTAATGCGCGCCATGTAATCAGGTAAGACGTCTAGCGAATCAGCAAGTCCTGGGCCGTCAACAAATTCATTATTTGCAATTAGATTATAAAGGATATCAATATCTGCTTGAACTAATGTTCTGCCCGCCAAAACAATCTTAGTACCGTTGTAGTCAGCAGGATTATGGCTGCCTGTTATCATGACGCCACAATCAATGCCATACTGATGAGTCGCAAAATACATAACCGGGGTTGGGGTCTGACCTAAGTCGGTGACATCTATACCGCTATCAAGTAAACCTTGTTTTAAAGCTAATGCTAAGCTTAGACTCGTTAAGCGTCCATCGCGAGCAATCACTATTTTTTGACGCGCTAAGGCATGCATACGGCAGCCAATAGCACGGCCAATACTGTAGAAAGCATTCTCGTCGAAACTATCATCAATAACGCCGCGAATATCATAAGCACGAAATACAGCGCGATTTACTTTTTTAGCTTGATATTTCATCATGCTCTCCCTGAACTACCAAAGCCACTTTCGCCCCGATCTGTTTCAGTAAATGTGTCTACTACTTTAAATTCAGCTCTTACAATAGGTAGAAAAACCAATTGAGCAATGCGATCACCTGGATGAACCGTGAAATGCTCTTCGCTGCGATTCCAGCAGGAAATTTTTAATTCGCCTTGGTAATCAGAATCAATTAAGCCAACTAAATTACCTAACACAATGCCATGCTTATGACCTAAGCCAGAACGAGGTAAAATCACTGCAGCTAAATTAGGATCAGCAATATAAATTGCTATCCCCGTTGGCAATAAAACTGTCTCATTTGGTGCAATTTGTAATGACTTATCAATACAAACTCGCAAATCAAGGCCCGCTGAGCCTTCCGTTGCATACGTTGGCATAGATAATGTTTCTTTAAGGCGTGAGTCAAGAATTTTTAATTGAACAGCTTGATTCATAAGTTTTATACCTTTTCGTTAAAAATTGTCATTTTGAATAGTTGCAGCTAGAATTTCAATAATTTGACCAGCTAAGCGAATTTTATTTGCTGGTGTTAATGCAATTTCTGACTCTGCTGTTAGTATGGTTACTTCATTATCATCACTATCAAAGCCAAGACCCGGACCTACTTGATTAGCAATAATCATATTTAATTGTTTTTTAGATAATTTCTGTTTCGCATGCTCAATGACCTGATTGGTTTCTGCCGCAAAGCCAACCACGTAACGCGCTTTTTTACTTTGAGCGACCTCAAACACAATATCAGGATTAAGAATTAGTTTAAGATTTAATGATTCATTGGTCTGTTTTTTTATTTTTTTATCCTCTTGTGTTACCGGCCTATAATCTGCTACTGCAGCACAGCCAATAAAAATGCTTTTTTCGGATAAATGCTTCATGACCGCCGCATGCATTTCAGTCGCTGAATTAACGCTATAAAATTTCACCCCAGGCGGAATAGGAAGCACCGTTGGGCCACTTATTAAAGTGACTTTAGCACCTGCTACCGCTGCTGCTTGCGCTAAGGCATAGCCCATTTTTCCTGAACTATAATTAGACAGGTAGCGTACCGGGTCAAGTGCCTCCCGTGTAGGGCCGGCTGTAATTAAAACGTCATAGTCTCGTAATAATCCGTAAACTGTATGTAATCTTATGGTATTGATAATCTGCTCAACTTCACTTAAGCGCCCAAAGCCATGTTCACCACACGCTTGTATTCCTTCATCTGGGCCAATAAACAGATGACCCCGGTCTTTTAAAATTTTAAAATTCTCTTGTGTCGCTTGATGTTTCCACATGCTTTGATTCATAGCCGGGCAAATAAAAACCGGAGCTTCAATGACTAAATAAAGGGTTGATAATAAATCATCGGCGAGACCATGAGCTAATTTAGCTAAGCAATTGGCTGAAGCTGGCGCAATGATTAGGTAATCAGCCCAACGAGCTAATTCAATATGACCCATCGCCCGCTCTGCCTGTGAGTCAAATAATTCCGTACGCACTTCATGCCCACTTAACGCTTGTAGCGTGAGCGGTGTCATAAATTGCTGCGCTGAATCGGTCATTACAACGCGAACTTCGGCACCAAGACGCGTTAACTCTCTGATTAAATAAGCCGATTTAAACGCGGCAATGCCACCACAAATCCCTAAAAGAATTTTTTTGTTAATAAAATCTTGCATCATCGACTGTTTTTAAATGAGAATAGCCTTGATCAAACCACAAACCTCGCTATAAAGGAATAACTAGAATGAATTTGTCAACAGCGCCTTTGCGCCTGCGTGAAAAATTATTAATACAAGGTGCTCATTATTTGTCCGATACAGAATTACTCGCTATCTTTATTAGCTCCGGAAATAGTAAAAAATCCTGCTTACAATTAGCCTATGATGTCATGAAACAATTTGGTGATCTGCGTACGCTACTCAATGCAGACTTCAGACAATTTAATCAGGTAGCAGGCTTAGGCTTAGTAAGGTACTTACAATTGCAGGCTAGTAAAGAAATCTGCCGCCGCAGTGACTTTATTTCACTTAAAGAAAAGATAACGTTGACCAATAGTCATGAAACGTATACCTTCCTCAAACGCCAATTACGCGATAAACGTAATGAAACGTTTTCTGCGCTTTTTCTAGATAGCCAACACCAAATCATTCATTATGAAGAGCTGTTTCAGGGCACGATTAATGCCGCTAATATTTATATTAGGCCCTTAATTGAGCGTATTTTAACGTTAAATGCACAAGCACTTATCCTTGCTCATAACCACCCTTCAGGCGTATCTGAAGCAAGTCAGCCTGATGTAGCAATGACTAAACGACTACGCAGTGCTTTAAATTTAATTGATGTACAATTACTTGACCACTTAGTGATTGGTGACAATGAGGTATTTTCTATTCTTAACAAAGTTAAATACGTCTGCCATTAGACTTGCCGAAATACGACTATACTTAAGATAGCTTGGCTTTAAGGCAATTAATATGGACCACATATCCCGCTCTAAGATTCTTGAATTATCTACCGAACAGCCAATTGGACTTATTTACTCTAGAGCCGATTTAAATCAATATTTAGTTGAATTAATAACGTTTAAGCGAGCTGATTATCTTCATGAAGGTGAGAATCTTGCCAGTTTTTCTACGGTTGATGAAGCAGTTCGCAATGCGCGTGAATCTGGAGCAACTTGTTTTTTTCTTTGTTTAGATAACACGTATGATGAATGTGGCTCACTGCCTGCAGAAGAGCGATTTAATTATCTACCTATTGAGCCTAATAACGAGGTTCAATAATTTTCGAAAAGCGATTGATAAAGGACTTAGCATGACACAAACAATTGATGTACTTATTGTTGGGGCAGGCCCCGTTGGTTTATTCTGCGCTAATGAATTACATCGACAAGGCATACGCTGCCGTATTATTGATAAAAAATCAGCATTAAGTGATAAATCAAAAGCGCTAGCTATTCATATCCGTACATTAGAAGTACTAGAAGATTGTTATTTTATCAATGATTTTCTTGAAAAAGGATATAAAGTTCATGGCGTTTTAATTAAGTCAAATGACACAGTACTTTCTGAAGCAAATTTTGAAAAATTAGGTACTAGTTATGATTTCTTAATCGATTTACCACAAAGTGAGACTGAACAGATTTTTTATCAAGGACTGGTCGAAAAAAATATCAATGTTGAATGGCAATCTGAATTAATTTCCTTTAAAGAAGGCGAACCCCTTCTAGCTTTTGTTAAAAAGGCTGATGGTCAAACCGAAGAAATTGCTGCCAAATGGCTTATCGCTTGTGATGGCTCACACAGCACCCTGCGTGATTTGTGTCACGCACAGTTCCAAGGTGCAGAATATAAAGAGCGCTGGTGGCTGGCCGATGTCCATATGAATTGGACGATACCAGAAAATAAAATAATCATTTACGTAAGCCCCAATGGACCGCTAGCTTGCTTTCCTATGGGCAATCAGCGTTACCGCTTTGTGATGACCGCGCCTCTTAACAAATCAGATCAACCTACTTTTGAAGATATCGTTGATGTTTTTAATGAACGAAGTTCCGATCCAGGTAAGCTTTTTGATCCTGCCTGGATATCTGCTTTCTCCATTCATCATCGTCAAATTGATAAATACCGTTACGGCCATGTTTTCTTCTGTGGTGATGCGGCCCATATTCATAGCCCTATGGGCGGTCAAGGCCTCAATACAGGTATCCAAGACACCTATAACTTAGCATGGAAATTAAATTTAGTAGTTAAAGGCTATGCTAATGAATCACTATTAGACACTTACCATGAGGAACGTCATCCCATTGCTAAAGCAGTCTTAAAAAAGACAGACATCATGACGAAATTGTTCACGATTAAAAATAAAACATTAATTACGCTTCGTAATAAAATAGCGAGTAAACTTACGTCTTATGATGTCATAACCTCCCCTATTCTCCAGGACTTGGCACAGCTTGATATTTCCTATGCTAAAAGTTCTATTGTTAAAGCACATGGACAAAAAACACGCTTTAAGCTTGGTGAGTTTATTCCTTTACTTACTTTAAAGTCTTTAAGGCACCGTAAGGCATTGCCCCTTGAGAAAATCTGTCAGGATACGCTCCACCATGTGTTTGTTTTTTTAAAGGCAAAAGAGTGGAACGAAAGTATTGATAAAAAATTAATGGCTTTAGCAAAAGATTATCAGGATGTATTACAGGTACATTTAGTCATAACCGATGCATTAACCAGCGCCTCAGAACTTTCTTCAGTATGGATAGATGAAAATTATATTTTACAAGAGCGATTTAATATCAAGCAGTCGGCGACCCTAGTTATTCGTCCTGATAAATACATAGGCTTCATTGAATCACCGTTTAATATGGAGCAGCTAGAAACTTGGCTAGAAACTATTTTTAGTATAAAAACAAATCATGAGTAAGGTATCTTTTACATCCCACTGATATTTTGCGAAGGTGTTACATTATCGGGCTCTTGTTTTATAGAATTTAGCGCGCTCTTTATGGTGACGGAAGGGTATGTTTGTTGCGTTTGGCTGGTTAGAAATTGATTATATTCTGGGTGGGTCTGTAGCATCTGTGCAAGAGCTTGGAATTTATTAGTCATCTTCTCTATTAATTTTTGTTTAGTGGGTACATCTTCAATAGTATCTTCTATCAGTTTAAAGAATTTGTCTTGATTTTGAAGCATTTGTTGCCATAAGGCATATAGCTCTAATTTATTTTCGGCTGTGGTCAAACTGTCGTGATTAAAAATAGTTGTCTGCCAAGAGGCTGCATCAAAATGTTTAGGTCTATGAGGATTATTGAGATCGTCTGCGGTAAAAGAATAGTTATTAGCTGCTTGGCCTGTAAGGGCAAAGACTAAGCTTGCAAGTGCCCCATCATTGTCAATTTTGATAAAATGTCCCTGAGTGTCAACGCCGAGATTATCAGTTCTAAGGTCAGCTTCCTCCAGGAACATGCATAAAAATAAGGTTGGTAAGACACCTTTAAAGCCCTGTTGTTCTAATAAAGCACGTGATTCGGCTTGATTTAAATTCTGAAATCCTTCACTTTCCTTAGATAAGGCATAAACTGACTGTTTATCATCGCTAAACATGTAGCTAGATTGAGGTAAATGTGGGCCAAGAAATAGTCGCAGGGTTTCGCTAACAAAGACTTCCAACTGGACCCGCGTTAACTTGGAAGTATCACGTTCTTTGGCATACCATACTGCACTACGATCACCTGCCTCTGCCAATTTATAGACACCTTGACTTGAATTGGAGGCAAAGGTATTTCCAGTTGAGGGCAATATTCTTTGCGCGTCTCTCATGAGAAACCGATTTGGCGTTGTTTGGTAAGGCCTTAGATTAGAGGGCTCGGGGTTTGTAGCGGAGGCAGAAAGGACAGGGGGGGCAGCTGAAACAGGAATATCCAATGATTTCACTTTTAAACGTGCTTGAATATTTGAGGAAATAAAGGTAATTTTATCTTGTTTATTTGCAGGCTCCTTAAGGTATGATTTGACTAATTTTTCCTGCCCGTTTGCCGCTTCTTTTCGCTGATCTGTTTTTTGCTGCAGCGGCTCTAATGATTGAATTGCAAGCTTTTTAATTAAATCTCCTTTTGGATATAAATTTTTTTCTTCTAGTTCTGCTTTAATTGTCTCAGAATCTTTAAATGCGGAGGTTAAAATAATTTTATAATCGGATGATAAAAGAGCTGGAAAGACTTTATCAATGTCTTTTGGAGGGAAATCCCAATCTATGATAAGAGACTTCATGTTAAATCACTTTAAAGCGCGCCATCTATTTATTATAGAACCATTTAATAAAAGTATTTGGGGCCTCTTGACAATTCACATTGACAACTATAAAAAGACACAAGCCATAGCCACTACAAGAACCTAATTATGCTTCAATCTATCAAATCGTGTAGAAAGCCCGCTAAAATTGCCATAATACGAGCTATAACCCTAATAACCTGTTAATCTATTAGAATAGAATTGCTTTCTTCCAATTAATAGGACAACTTATGCGCTTTTTAATTAGTTTACTTATACTTGGAGTACCCTTTTATACTACTGCGGATACCATTAATCATTATATTAATATTTTTAATAATATCCCCAAAATGGAAATGAAAGCAGACCCGCAAGCACAAGCTTGGGCACGTTCAGCAAGAAATATTTTAACCCTCACTGATGAAAGTATTGCTGAGACGTTAGTACAAGGAAATGAATTGGCGAAAGGCCAAGGTAAGCCCCTCTTTTGTCTACCAGGAGGCATTAATCTAAATGCAAAAACTTTGCACGATATTATTTTGCGCACTTACAATGGTATTTCAAGCCAGCAAAGTGATAAAGACAAGATGACTGTATCACAAATTGCCTGGCTTGGTGTCGTACAAGCCTACCCATGTCACAGCACGCAAGCACCACCAGGTCTAGGTTTTAATAAGCAAAACCAAACCATGCAACATATAGAAGGAGGCGCTTAATTGCCTCTGGAGTGAAGCACGTTCTACCTAATTCGTCATCTATGGATACAGGAATCACACCACAATATTTCGTTTATTTCTTCAACCTAATTTACTTAGGCGTGAACATGTAGCCTGGGTGCAACGAAGTGAAACCCGGGTTCCGGCCCTTTGGGCCTGCACTCAGGCTACGTTTACTTATTTCCATTCCCTCGAAATACCGTGGCTTGACCACGGTATCCATCGCCGGGCCACGCCCTTTTTATAATACTTACTGGTTAAATTCTTCGAATGCTTCTAGTGCTTCTGCGGCATACATTAATGAAGGGCCGCCACCCATGTAAACTGCCATGGATAATGCTTCTATTAATTCTTCTCGGCTTGTTTGTAATTTAGCTAAGGACTGTGAATGAAAACCGATACAACCTGGACAGTGATTAGCAACTGCTAACGCCATAGCAATGAGTTCTTTTGTTTTTTTATTTAAGGCACCATCTTTACTCGCAGCTTGTCCTAATGCTGAGAAAGCAGTCATTACTTCTGGCATCTCTTTACGCATTTTAGCTAACTGCGTATTAATTCCCTTAGTTATATCATTAAACTTAGTTGACATTGATTTAAGCTCCTTATTAACGTGAGTTTAATATAAACGAACGTTATCCCGTAAAAGGCACAGCATTTATACGAAATCCTTATTCAAATTTTTGTTTAATATAAAAATGTAAAACTATCTTTAAATTAGCAAGCGTACTGTAAAACATCTATGTTATAGCATGACTCGCCACAGGGAGCATTAATTATTTCTTAAATACCCAAGATCAAACCATAATTGGCTGGCAATTAAACCATGGACAGGCTTTTGTAAGCGTATCGCCTCAAGAAGAACGACTCGTTCATCAAAGTGATTGCCTGATAAAATATGTAAACTCCCATTAGTTAATTCAGCACTAATAAGATGTCTTGGTAAACGCCCCCAACCTAAACCAGCTAAAATAATTTCTTTTTTAGCCATCACATCACTGACTGTCCAATGTTTACAATGCTCAATAACACCAAAATTAAAATTTGCTTTGGATGAGTCTTTTAAAATGACTTGCATGCAATCCTTAACCGTATCTAAATCGCATAGTTGCTGTTTATATTGTTGTATAAACTGCGGTGTTGCGACAGCTGGCATTAATACGGTGGTTAACGGTATAACCTCCACGGGTTGCTTGGCAATTAAATTCTCACTAATGATTAAATCAGCTTGGCCCTGTAATAATCGCTCGCACGCTCCACCGATAGATTCAGATAAGAAATGAAAGTGGGTTTGCGGAAAACGCGTTATCCATTGGTGAAAGAGATCTTTTAATTTTGTTAATGGATAAAATACATCAATAGCAATCGTAATATCAGTCTCCATTTCTTCTTGCAACAATTCTGCAAACTCATTGATGTGTTGCCAGTGAGTAATTAAGGTTTTAGCCCGCTGATATAAACGCTCGCCCGCACTGGTTAAACGTGGACGATAATAGCTGCGATCAAATAAGATTAAATTTAGCTGCTCTTCTAATTTTTTAATCGTACTTGTAATAGCGGGCTGGGTTTTAAACATAGCTTGTGCGGCCGCATGAAATCCACCTTTTTCGATAACTGCTACAAAGACTCGCAGAGCGTCAAAATCAATCATGATTAATTATATTTATTAAATTAATAAAATAATAATATTATCAAGTTATCAAATATCAAGCTAGGATGAGAATAGTTCTCATTACACTTCTTTTATTCAATTAGTAGTGAGGCAAAGTTAGTTAAAAAAGTAGCACTTTAGCAATTTACAGCACTTTTTTGGCGAAAATTATCATCACCAGGGCTCTGGAAGAAGCCTATTTATAAATGGAGCTTACCTATGCATGAGATTGCAAAACATATCATCGCCTTATTATTAAACCATAAGCGGCAAGTAAAAATTTATGCGAAGGACTGCCAAGGAAATTATTGTGTGAATTGCCAAGAGCCTCATTTATTTAAAGTGATACAAGCGTTAAAGGTGCAACAGCCGCTTATCTTGATTTTGCCTGCTTTTCCAGCCAAATCGGCTAATAGACAGAAAACTATTTCAGCGAAGCCTGATTTGGGAGAAATCATGGGATTACGTAATCTTAATGAATTATGCAAAGAAATAGAGCAATTGCACCCGCTAGGTGTCAAGCTTATTATTTGTTCAGATGGGCGGGTGTTTAATGATTTAGTGTTGGTTGATGATGAGGATGTGGATATTTATCAACAAGGCATTCAAGCAATTATTACGCACAATCAACTCACGCATTTAAGTACATTCTCTTTAGATGATATTTATCCGCACCAAGATTATGAACGTATGCGGGAGCAGTTAATTAACCAATTTGGCGAATCTGTTTTATCGATAAAGAAACGTATCCAGCTAGATGAAATGCTATTGTATCAGTTTAACGGCATCCATCGGTTTATCACGGAGGATCAATTGTATTTACGTACCTCCATGTCAAAAAATCAAGTCCGCAAAGAAGCTAAACAAATTGCTTATGACGTTTTAAGGCGATCTAATGCATGGTCTAATTTACTAGCGATGAATTTTCCACAAGCAATTCGTTTATCTATTCACCCACAGCCCTGCGGTTCAGAAAAACTAGGAATTCAATTTCTACCTGCAGCTAATTGCTGGGCTACTCCCTGGCATAATGTATTACTTAAAAATAGACAGTGTTGGCAGCTCGTTAAAAGGATAGAAGCAGAGCGTTTAGGCGCAACGCTCAAACAAGATCATTATGTATTGGAGGATTACGCATGATAAACTCAGCAACAGAATTCTATTTTCAACCTTACCTAATTGAAAGTAAGAAGCAAACGCTATTTGATATTAATTTAAGCTCTCTTTTAGCACAAACTACGCAATATAAAATAGTGCTATTACGTGGCTTTCCAGCACTTACCCGCGATGAGCTACTAAATTACTGCGCGTCTCAAGCGAAGCTTTTGCATTGGGATTTTGGTCCCGTGATGGAAATGCGCCCTTCTCCAGATGCGAAAAATTATCTATTTACGCATGGCGATGTTCCTTTGCATTGGGATGGTGCATTTCATCAAGAACCACGTTTTTTATTCTTTCATTGCCTACAAGCACCTGCAGAAAATACAGGTGGTGAAACCTTGTTTGTTAATACTGAAAAAGTTTGGCAGCAAGCGACAACAGAACAACAACGACAATGGTTAGATTATGAACTGTCTTTCTCAACAGAGAAACTTGCTCATTATGGCGGACAGATTAAACGAAAATTAATTGCTAAGCACCCAGATACAGGCCAAACACTTATGCGTTTTGCAGAGCCTGTAGGTGAGGATTATTTAAATCCGGTGACAGTTAATATTGTCAACAAAAGCGATAGCGAGTCAAAAGCAATTATTAAAGAGATTAGTCGGTTAATGCATGATTCGCATGCCTGTTACCAACATCAATGGCAAACAGGCGACTACCTTATTGCCGATAATTTTTCTCTATTACATGGCCGCAATGCATTTAGCCAAATTACACCGCGTCACTTAAGAAGGATTCAAATTTTATGAAAGCCTATACGTTAATGGAATTAAAACAATCCACCACACCACAAGAATTTGCTCATCACTTATGTGAAATGGGGCCTTTGTTTTGGTGGGAGCCCGGCAAATTTTGGGTTATCACGCAATATGATTTAGCAAAACAAGTTTTGCTAAGCCAAGACTTCAGTTGTGATCGCAGTCCCTTTTTTATTTCTCGAATGCCAGAAATGGATTTATCTTTAATTCAAGATTTTTTTAAAGTAGTCAGTAAAATGATGGTCATGAGTGATGCACCTGAGCATACCTCAAGGCGTCGTATTTGTTATCATGGCTTTACGGTACAAAAATTAACTGAGCTTAAACCCCTTATCCAAAAAACATTGTCAGCTTGTTTAACTAAATTTACTCCAAATAAATCATTCGACTTTGTGAAAGAAGTTGCGCAAGTGATTCCCTCTACAACTCTCGCGGAACTCTTTGCCATTCCTGAACAAGAACGCTTAGATTTTTATAATTGGTCAAATAATATGACGCAATTTTTTGGTGGTTCAACCACTTATTTTAATGAAGATGGCATTAAAGTGAATAATAGTGCACAAAATTTGTATAATTATTTTGCTGATTTGATTCATCGCAAACGTGCTAATCCTAGCGATGATTTTTTAAGTATATTGCTACAACATCAAGCGCATTTTAATTTAAGTGACGATGAAATTATTTCACAAGCAATCATGATGCTCGTTGCAGGGCAGGTTACAACAACTGATCAAGTATGCAATAATCTTTATCTTTTATTATCTACACCAGGCCTTTGGCAAACGATAGCCAATCAACCTGAGCATTTAGACAGCTACATAGAAGAAGCAAATCGTCTTGACCCTGCAGTTACCTTTATCTTTCGAGTAACAAAAAATGATACTTATCTTGGGGAGCAGTTTATTAAAGCAGGAAGCGTTATTTTTATTTCTACACATGCTATTAATCGTGACCCAGCCTACTTTCCTAATCCAGATACAGTCTCTCTTGCATCTCGCTCAAATGCGCATGTTAGCTATGGTTATGGTGGTCACTTTTGTCTAGGCGCAAAACTGGCTCGTATAGAAATGAATTTAATTTTTAAAACATTATTGCAAAACTACCCAACTCTAAAATTAGATAAATGCCTACCTGCTATTAGAAAGCATCATAGTTTATCTTTTTCTGGGTTTGAGCAATTATGGCTCGCAACTTAAGAGCCTTGTGGAGTACCCCCTAACTCATTAAATTAGGGGGTATGCGGTAGTTAGAACATCTAAGTTTAGTATGTAGTTGCTAAGGTTACACCACTATAATTGGCGTAAGCTCTTACCATGACATAATACTTTCCTGCTTGAGGAGAGTTAAATGTACAGGTTTCTGCATTACCACTTTTATAAGGTCTGCACTGAAACTTAGTTGTAGTAGGCTTTTCACCAAACTGAACATACAGATCCGCGTCTCCCGTACCGCCTGAAATCTTTACGGTTAGGACGGACTTGCCAGCCGGAACATTAACATACCAGTGCTTCTCATCACCTTTTGTTCCAGATAAGTTCGCGACTGGTACGCCATTTTTTAATTCCGTCTCAGTGGGATTAGTGCCATCACAAGATGCATCAACACCAACGACATTAAATGCATCAACAATGTCTTGCGTATTATAGCCAAGATCTTGTCCTGCTTTCTTAACACCACACGCTGCATCGACGAAATTAGAATTGCGGTTCCAGTAAATTTGGTTTGCTAATACAAAAATTCTAAATGCCTTTTCTGTATTCCAAGTAGGCTTTTTAGCGATTGTATAGTAAGCCTTGTTAAATACACCAGAGCTGTAGTGTACGTTTAAGCCATCACGATAGTCCTTAGCATGGCCAATAGAGCGACCATCTTTGGTAGGATCATCAAAATAGCGTAGCGCTACTCCATTTTTCATGATAGTGCCGCCAACTAACCAATCATTACGCTGCCCTTCAGGCTTACTAGGATTGGTAAAGTATTCTGTTGCTTCTCCAGCCATATCAGAAAACGCTTCATTTATTCCACCAGGTTGGCCAGAATAAACTAGGTTAGAGTTCTGTTGAGTAAAACCATGGCTCACTTCATGAGCGACAACATCCATAGACACGAGTGGATAAAAACGAGTATAGCCATCACCAAAAGTCATTTGCTGGCCATCCCAGAATGCATTTTCATAATTATTGCCATAATGCACTCGTAACTTTAACTTCATCGTTAAAGGCGATTTATTAAACCACTGTTTATACATATCAAAAACAACATTACCAAAGTAATGCGCATCATTAATAGGTGAAAATGCGCCATTGGTAAGTTTATAAGTATTGATTGGCGGATTACCTGTACAGCTAAATTGATGAAGTACGCCACCCGATGTCAAATTTTTCATATCATAAGTGTCGACATTTGGGCTAGACATTTGGCAAGTATCAGAAACGATTAAAAAGCCATAATCTGTTCCATAATTATATTGACCTGTTTTTTGATTTCCACCTGGCCCAATTGCATTTTTGGAGGTAGTTAAACCTTCCCACTGATCAATAATTTCGCCTGAATTTGCATCAATTATAAAAAAAGGTCTGCTAGGCTTATCACCTTCAATCATGAATGACACTTCATAGATTAAACGCGCTTTTTGTTGATTGTCTTGCATGACATAGGTATTACTTTCTTGATTAACAATCGAAGCCTTAGCTTTAGGAGAAAGATTTTTGCTATTTACTGCAATAGTAAACGCTTGTTCTTTACTCAATGTAGGTACAACCGAAGCAAGATCTTCTTCTATATTAACTAAGTATTTACCAGTGATATGATTAAGTTCACCATTGTCTAACTTCGTGGCTGATAAAGACATACCCCAGACAGGCACTCCAAGATAATATTGAAGAAATTTATGCTTATTAACCCCATTTGGCAGGGTTACTTCAGTCATCAGCTTAAAATCATAGCTTTGACCTAAACCTACTACAGCATTAATATCATAGCCACTGACGTTTTCATCATCAGTAAAAACTTGATCGGATGCGTAAATAGGATCTGCTGTAGCTAACGCTAATAAACTTGAAAGAAAAATGGGAGCTATACGATTGTATGGCGGTAATTTCATTAGATCTCTCCTTGACTAATTTAAATACTGCTATTGATTAAATACTGCGAAAAACTTAAGTGCCTGATTTTTAAAGGAAAATGCAGGCAAAAACATTTTAATTGCTTAATGGAGATTTGTCAATAAATAATTTAGCTGCCTAGAGACCCGATAGAAGGTAGGCGCTAATACGTCTTTTTCTTAAATCGCTAGTTAATTTGCTATAATTCATTTTGTGTCTATTCTTAATAAGATGGCTAATAATTAGGTTAACTATTATTTAGGGAGAGATAACAATGGCGCACTTACACCAAGAACAAGAACAAAAACGAGATCACTTCAATCAGCAACCTCTAGACGATTTACATCAGGAACATCATCACAATCACCATCATCACAACCACTTCAATCAGTCAGGTGATTTTCATAACAGCCAAAAACCTTGGTTTAAACGAGCTAAGCAAAGGTTTATAGAATTATTTCATGACAGCCGCGACAAAGTTGCTGATACGCAAAGTGCTATTAAAAATTATTCTAATACTGCGGTACAAAAAATAGTAGATAGACCCCTACCTTATTTAATTGCGGCGAGTGCAGTAGGATTTTTGCTATCTTCTTTATTTCGCCGTAAGTAAAAATTAGCGAATCTAAAGACTTAAAAATCATAGTACATACTCATAAGATGAAGTAACCTACTTCATCTTATGTATTTTTTTGCAAACCGGAGGGATGTATGACAGAAGAAAAACAACCACCACAACATCAAGACAAACAACCAGGTATTGAAGCAGAAATGACACCAAAACCTGAGTACCTCTCATCTAATTACAAAGGCAGTGATAAATTAAAAGATAAAGTTGCCTTAATTACCGGCGGTGACAGTGGCATTGGTAGAGCAGTTGCTTGCGCCTTTGCTTTGGAAGGAGCAAAAGTTGTTGTTCATTATCTTAATGAAGATAAGGATGCTAAAGAAACAAAAAAAATTATTGAAGAGCTAGGTGGCCAATGTCATTTAATTGCAGGCAATTTACAAACCTATAAAGTCTGTGAAGACGTTGTTAATGAGACAATAAGCCATTATAAAAAACTCGATATTTTAGTAAATAATTGTGCTGAGCAACACCCACAAAAATCATTTGAAGATATTAGCTGTGAGCAATTAGAACAAACATTTAAAACTAACTTTTTTTCTTATTTTTATATGGTAAAAGCTGCCCTTCCTTATTTAAAAAAAGGAAGCTGTATTATTAATACAACTTCAGTTACAGCCTATAAAGGCAGTGATCATTTAATAGATTACTCTTCTACTAAGGGTGCTATTATCGCCTTTACTCGTTCACTTTCTCAAAATTTAGTGAAAAAAGAAATTCGGGTTAATGCGGTTGCGCCAGGCCCAATTTGGACACCGTTAATTCCTGCTACGTTTTCAGAAAAAGAAGTCGCTGAATTTGGTGGCCAAGTTCCTATGCAGCGGGCAGGTCAGCCCTCTGAAATGGCACCAGCCTATGTTTACCTCGCGTCGCAAGATTCATCTTACATGACAGGACAGGTATTGCATCCGAATGGCGGTGTTATTGTAAATGGGTAGAATATTTTAAATTTACTGTATCCATATACAGCTACTTACCGCAATAATCAGATATGGCCATCGCCTGGATACCGCGGTCAAGCCACGGTATTTCGATAGTATGGAAAGAAGCCAAAGAGAGGAGCGAATTACCGCGGCTTGACCGCGGTATCCAGCGGTGTGGCACCTTTATTACAAATAATCCACCTATTGCCTTGATTTTTAAAATAAAATTTAAAATGACCTGCTTAATAGGTATTTCCTGTTGCCCACTGTATTTTTGCTAAATTTTTATCTAAATTAGCCTAAATCAACACTAAAGTCTGTAAGGTAAGCTATATTAATTTATAACAAGGATAAAAATTATTATACTAATTAAGGAAATATCATGAGGAACAGCCTGCTATTATTTTTAGCAGTTTCAGCAAATTGTTTTTCCATGCCTTCCTTAGATTATTTACAGCAAACGATAAATTCTAGTTATCCTAATGTCCTAGTTAAAGTATCTTCGTTTTTAAGTCCGCCTTTTCTAGATAAGCTCAATAAAGAAACAACGTTAAATGCAATTAAAGAGATGCTGCACAAAGAAAACCCTGCTTTAAGCGATGCTGTTATTAATAAGGTATTAACGACGCTTACGTGTGCAACAGAATACAACGTAGATCATAATAATATTTTAACTATCATTGATTATTCCTTACCATCAAGTGAAAAAAGGCTTTGGATTTTTGATTTAAAAGAAAAAAAGTTACTTTTTAATACGTATGTTTCGCATGGCATTAATTCAGGCACCTTATTATCTAATTATTTTTCTAATAAATATAATAGTAAGGCAAGTAGTATTGGGGTCTATGAAACAGAAAAAGCCTATTATGGCCGAGAAGGTTTATCATTGCAGTTAAATGGCTTGGATAAGCATTTTAATGATAATGCGGCTAATCGGGCAATTGTAATGCATCCGGGCTGGTATGTTGAAGAAGAGTTTATAAAAAAATACGGTAGAGCTGGACGCAGCTGGGGCTGCCCTGCGCTTCCGAAACACTTAAGTGAATCAATTATCAATACAATCAAAGATAAGTCTTTATTAGTTATTTATTACCCAAGTGATAGCTGGTTTGCAACATCAAAATTTTTAAATTGTAATCATCTGCCGACAACGACCAACAACGCCAAGCTGATGAGTGAATTCAAACCCGATGAAGATAGTATCCCGCAAGAAGAAATTATTTTTGCTGATTTAAATAAAAATAATAGACGTGAGGAAAATGAACCCATTTTAGCCATTAGTGCCGATAATTATGAACGGCTATTTCAAACGAAAGCACCTTTAGCACGCATGCTTCGTCGTCAAATTAATCATACTGAGTATGTGGCTCTTAATGAAACTGAGTTTAAATCATTACTTACAACCAATAGTGTTCTTTTTAATACTAATAAAGAGGATTTAAATGCTGTTTATTTTGTTATTCCAGAAGTCAAAATGCGCCGCGGTTATTATGCAACAGAAATGAAAATTATTGTCTTAGGCAAAACAAAAGATGTACGATTGGATAGCTCAGCGTTAAGGAGTAATGAAGATGCAAAAAGCTATCATATCTATTTTGATGCTAATTCATTTATTAGCCTTAAATCTAGCAAACAATTTATCCGTTGGTTAGGGCTTTAGGTTTCACATCACATTGCTCATTCATTTCTAAATAACCGGGTATTGACGCTAAGTTATTGCTTGGGAAAATCACTCGAAAACCTGGCTCTAAAATTTGCCCGCGCGGATTTGCTGAAATTTCAGACGCCTGAATTTCAAGTCGGCGTTGTGCTAGTAACGCATACATTTTTTCGACATGACTTAGCTTAGTTAATTTTTCCTGGCACTGTTGTAAAAATTGTTCTGCTTTTTGCTGATAAAAATCCTTAGTATGAGTAGGATCAGTCAAGTTAGCTAATAAGTCTTTAGCAGCTAAGCTTGGGGATTGCTTAAGGTTATATATAAAAGTGTCAAGCCAGTGAGGAGAAGATTGCAACGGAAGATAACTTAACAGTTCACAACGCTTACTAGAGAAAACTGGATTGGCCATATCAACTGCTAATACATCAGCAACAAATTTATCGCTAATCACTCCCCTTTTTATTAAAGAGTCAATTACCATTTGATCAGATAAAGCCTTTACTGGCGCAAGCCAAGCGTGATCAGCATCCAATAAGCTTGTTTCTGGAAAGCGACTTTCAGCATAAACTAATACAGCTTGATAATCAGTACGAGAAATAGTAATAACGCGCTTATGCGGCAGTAATCTTGAGTCAATAAAAAAATCACTGGGTATTGAAATGTTTGCTTGATATTCATCATTAGCTGACTCATCTGCAACAAAATTTACTTCTACAGGGCAAAATAAAGGCCTTAATTGTTCTTGTAGAGATGAGCTTTGATAAGCTTGATGTTGATTTAGTTTTTTAAGGCCATGCTGAACCGCGCTAGCTAATTCTTCAGCCGAAACTAAGTCAGTTAAAATCAAACTTAAACTTTCATCAGGTTTTCTACCCCCAAAATCTAAAGGCCGCTTAGTTGTCCACCAATCATTATGAGGTGAAAAAAGCTCTTTCATAATCGGCCCACCTTGACCATGGCATCCTGAACAACGCAATCGATCGCCAAAGGTTGGATGAAGCTGTCGATGCAACATGCTATTGTCGGCAAAAATATCTAAAGAGTCGCCGCGATAAAACCACTGTCCCTTCTCACCATCGCCACGCAATTCATAAAAATTAAAAACGTTCTTTTTATAATCCCAGGCAAATGCTTCAATCATAAGCGCATTTTTTTCAGGATATTGATTAGCAATTAAACGATTTTGCTCATCAACATCTGTAAAATGCCCAAAGAAAAATTCCCCAGGCTCAATGGTAGGAAAACCTTTTGCTTGCCCTGTAACCCATTCAAATAGGCTAAAACTACCCTGGCTAGGATTATGAAAGCCACGATTAGCAACCAACGACGTTTTTAAAAGTAAATGATGATTTTTTAATAGGGCCCTAAACGCAAAAACATCGGTCGGGCAAACTGGACTTTGAGAAACAATTAACCGCAACGCATCATTAGTAGCTGGCGCTTCTGCCTTGTTAGAATCCAAAAAAGAACAACTAGCCCAATTTAACGAGACGAATCCTAAAAGTGATAGAAAGATTACTGAGCGTAAGAACATCCTTTTCCTAAAAAATTGCTGTATTGTAAAGAGAGATAAATTATCTTTTCTGGATACCGCGGTCAAGCCACGGTAATTCGGAGTATACAGCTTGATTCTTACAAAATAACTGCAATACCGTGGCTTGATCATAATACCATCCTCGTGGCCACATCCTTGGATACCGCGGTCACGCCGCGGTAGTTCGGTGGATGTAGTTTGACCATGGTATCCATCCTCGTGATCTTGGATGCCGCTGTCACGCTGCGGTAATTTGTTTTTTCTTTGATCTCTTTCACTTCACCGAAATACCGTGGCTTGACCACGGTATCCATATCCACGTGCCGCACTTGGATACCATGGCCGTCAGGCTAAGCAAATAGTTCTCTTAGCACCATAGAAAATAATATGTTTAGAGTACTTAAGCTCTCGCAGCAGAGGTAAGTTTGGACACTTTTTGGAACGAAGTTGTGCATGGGTGCACAACATCGAGCCGCATGGATAGTTTCAGCGCGTCCAAAAAGGGACCACATTTACTTCTGCCTGCCTCAATCTTGGCTCTTGGGCGCTTAGCCTGACGGCTATGCACTTGGGTACCGCGGTCACGGTTAAGCCGCAGTCATTCGTCTTTTTCTTTGACCTCAATATTTAGTCGCCACCACATACAGTCAACAGCATAACTGAAAGCCTCCTTCACTACCTATGGGCTGCTAAAACTTACATGACACGGCAGAAACCTTGCTCTTCTTCAATATTTTCTTTTGAATGTTCAATGCTTTTTACTGAAGTAAACAACGTTCTAGACGTACCATGAATTGTGGTTGCTGTTTTCCACCAGGAAGAAATAGGATAAAAAGGATTATCGGCATGCATTTCCGGGCGATATTGCCCTTGATTTATTAAATGGCGTCGCAAGTTAAAGTTTTCAAAAATCAATTTCGCACATTCTTGCAGCGATGTTTCATTCATACCAAATGTGTCATTCCCAACTTCCAGTATAATTTTTAAAATTAATTCCATAGGGAAAAAGTTAACTGCAGAAAAGACCGAAAGCTCATTAGAATCTGCCCGATAATAGATATTAGCAAGTTCGATGCAGGCATTTATAAAGAGAGCTTGAGATTGTCTAATTTTTTTACGTCGATTAATTTCTGTTGCTTCTTTTAATAAAGGTATCGATTCACCCGGCGTTGAAAAATAACATAAATTGAGATTTCTTCTTACAGAATCTAATATCATTTGTTGTGTTTTCGGCGCAAGCGTTAGATTACCTGTGAATTCAAACCCGTGCAGATAGCATTGCTCAGGATTGGATAATAAATCATTTAATGCAACTACATGCCTATCACCTAAATTGCAAAAGTTCATACTTAAAAACATGAGTGTTGTGTTATTTTTAATAATCGTTTTAATAGAAGCCATATCTGTTACTTCAAAGTGGTTATTGTCCAAGTTTAACTCTTTAATGCAACAATTTGCTTTACGCAAGCCGATAGCTAAGCAGGCTAAGGCTTGTGGATTAAATCCTGTTGAACGAAGGAGAAGTTCCTTTAGATTTTTTAACAAGGGTAGTTCATTTACTAAACACTGCATCCCTTCATGATTAAGATTATTGTAGCTTAAATCTAATACCTCAATGCCATCACAATGCGTAGCTAAGGAAGGCAATAAATACTTCATCGCTTCTCCTGTAACCCCACATTGGTTAAGGGTTAATGTTTTTAAAGAATGTTGATTTAATAACGATGAAAGTTGCTGAATACCTTGATCACCTAAGTGGATGTCTTGCATAGAAAGCGATTGAAGCGTTTTAGCTTCCATTAATCCATCAATCAAAACTGGAGGTACGAGAGTTACTGAACCTCCTTTTCCTTGTAGGTAAATTGATTCTAGACTTTTATTACTCATTAAAAGTGAGCCTAAATAATTCATCGAGTCAATATCATCACAATAAAAATAAAAATTGAGGTTTTTGATTCTGCTGTTTCCAGCTAAGCATTCTAGGAAGCCAATTACCTCTGGCCCGTTTAAGGAGGAAGATTTAAGATTAATCGTAACTGTTTCTAAACTAGGAATATTTTTTAAAGCCTTGCCAATTGCTACAGCACCAACTGCTGTCCATGCAAGCTGGGCAGAGTTTCCACGATCTATAACCGCAAACTCTTTTAATGAATTATTCCTTTCTAAGGCCTTTGCCAGTAATAATAAATCATTATCGTAGTAATGATAGATAAACCTTCCTGTATTATGGGGATCTGGTTCTGGGTTTACAGTGATACTAGTTAACGCTAATTTGGTAAAATTATTGTCATTTGCTAAACGCTCCATAACCCGAGGAAGTGACCGGGGCTCACTTTTAGAATGCATTAATATTCCACAAATAGTTAAATTTGAGATCAATAATAAACTACAATGACTAAAAAAAACAAGTTTTTTGGTTAATTTAATTACTTAATGATTAAATTAAATACATTAAATAAATAATCTCTTGCAATGAATTAACAAGCCCAATCGTTCATGCTAGTTCTATAGTGAATTTACTTAAGTTTTTGATTCAACAACGATTCGCTAAGTCTTAGCCCATGGCCGTCAGGCTAAGCAAATAGTTCTCTTAGCACCATAGAAAATACTATGTTTAGAGTATTTACGGTCTCGCAGCAGAGGTAAGTTTGGGCATTTTTTGGAACGTGGTTGTGCATGGATGCCCAACATCGAGCCGCATAGATGGTTTCGGCGCGTCCAAAAAGGGGCCAAATTTACCTCTGCCTGCCTCAATCTTGACTCTTGGACGCTTAGCCTGACGGCCATGGGGGTCTTAGCCCAGCCTACTTATTTTCTAGGTACAGGTCTAGATAGTGAAGCATTTAAGGGGTTCAAGCGATCATTAATTAAAATAGCGCACTCCAATTGCATCCCTTACTTCGTTTAAGGTTTCTTTAGCAACTTCTCTGGCAGCGAGGGTACCGGTAATTAAGATATCTTCTAGCTCTTTGCGCTTAAATGACGCCCTTTTTTCGCGAATAGGTTCAAGCATTGACTCTAAGGTATTGGTTAATAGCTTTTTAATGACTGAATCACCTAGCCCACCACGCGTATAATGTGCTTTCAATGCTTCGACTTCTTCTTTGTCGGTATGAAAAGCATCTAAGTAAGCAAAAACAACATTTCCTTCGACTTGCCCTGGATCGCTAACACGTAAATGATTAGGATCGGTAAACATCATATACACTTTTCGCTTTACCTCTTCCGCACTGTCAGCAAGAAAAATAGCATTACCAAGTGATTTACTCGCTTTAGATTGGCCATCAATTCCCACCAACCGTGGCGTAGTACTTAAAATAGCCCTAGCTTCTTTAAGGCAATCAGTATTGTAAATACGATTAAATTTTCTAACAATTTCATTAGTTTGTTCAATCATAGGTATTTGATCATCTCCTACTGGAACTGCTTCCGCTTTAAACGCGGTAATATCAGCAGCTTGGCTAACAGGGTAGCAAAAAAATCCAGCTGGAATTGATAAATCATAATTTTTTTGCTGGATTTCAGCCTTTACGGTAGGATTTCTTTCTAATCGTCCCAGGGTGACTAAATTAAGATAATAAATAGTCAGTTCAGCAAGTTCAGGGATTTGAGATTGAATAAAAATAGTACTTTTTGCAGGATCAATACCAACAGCCAGGTAATCTAAGGCAACTTCATACACATTTTCAATGATTTTATTAGGCGTCTCAAAATTATCAGTTAGTGCTTGAATATCAGCAATCATTACAAATTGCTTATAATCATCTTGTAATTTAACCCGATTAGCTAAAGAGCCAATGTAGTGACCTAAATGTAATTTTCCAGTTGGACGATCGCCTGTTAAAATGATTTTTTTCATGAAAACCTTAGTAATTAAAACAACAGCTGCAATAAAAATATCGCAGGATCATAAGATGGATAAGCTGTTAAGACAATCTTTACCTATCACTTAATTTAATTTTAGGCTATATAAGGCTATCATAAAGTTAAATTAACAGGCTTAAGTAATCTAATTTAAAGCTTATTAAAAAATATTAAACGGTAGCGTTTTTAACACATCTGCTACCAATATGGCCTCATCGGTACTGATAATCTTTTCACCAGTTAATAATGAATGAAATTCACGCTTATAAAGTTTGGGTAAAATAATCTTATCTTCCTGACTGAAAGCTGCATTGGACCAATGCTCAAATGGTGCAAGCAAGTCCGTTACAAAGCGCAAGGCCACAACTATCACATAAGAATTATCAAATTCTCTGGCAAAGGCAATGACATGCTTTGCTAACCCTCCTTGTGTACTTAAAGGGATGTATTTGCCATGCAGGAATACTTCTTTAAACGAGTTTCTGATTTCTAAGAGCTTACATGTGGTATTGAATTTAATGCGGCCATCTTCCCAATTCTTTAATAGCTGTGCTAAAGAGTCATGGCTTTCTAAAGCTTTAATGGATTGATAGTCAATTGGATGCCTATTATCTGGATCAACTAAACTAAAACACCAGCTTTCACAACCTTGATAAAAATCAGGTACGCCAGGCGCTGTGGTTTTTAAAACGATTTGTGCTAATGAATTGTACATACCAAAGAAGGCTACTTTTTTTTGAAAGGCAGTAAAGCTTTCTAAAAAGGTTTGACTGGCAATGAGTGTGTCAAAAAACTGCATCGTTGCCTTTTCGTAAGCCTCATTAGGTGCAAACCAAGTAGTATGGGATTTACGCTCTCGCAACGCCTTCGTGAGAAAATTATGAATACGTTGCTGTAAATCGCTGTTAGCATCATGAATAGGCCAAATACCTAGTAGTGTTTGATAAATCATAAACTCATCAATCACATCAGGCGCCATCTCTTGATTTAGTAATGTTTTCTTAGAATGATTTTCCTTAATCCAGCGCGTTGATAACGATACCCACTCATCTTTTAATTCACTTAAGACATTTAATCTGGCCCGTACATCTTCACTGCGTTTTGTATCATGTGTTGATGTCGCATTTAAGCTATAGGGCCATTTTTGCTGCTTTAATTCATTATACTCATGGAAATCATCAAGGTGACCTGCACGCGTGTAATACTCAGGCGCACTGCCTACTTCATTTAAAGATAAAAACGCATTGAAGTTATAACAGGTGGTGTCTTCAAATCCTTTAGCCATTAACGGGCCGGTTAATACTTGCCAATTACTTAACCATCTAGCCCAAAGCTGTTTTTGTTGTTCACTTAAGTCAGGAGGAAATTGCAATAAAATGACTTGTTTAATACGCTCAAGTAAATCGCGTCGCTTGGTGTTAATTTTATCAGCAATCTTATTAATTAAGTCTTTTTCATCGTCAGAAAACTGTTCTTGATTACCGTAGATTCTATAGATAGGCATAAAAGCTGACATTTGTAATAGAATAATTCCTACTTCATCATCGTATTCGTCTATAAATTCTTTGAGTTGATTGACTAAGTTTGTGAATTCAGCACTGAATAACTTTTCAATAACTAAGATAATACTGTCTTGACGAATTTGCTCAACTGATTTTTGCGCATGCGTTACTTCTTGATAATGAGAAATAATTTTTTTTAACCCAGCAGGTTCTACAAACACTTGGTTTAAACGATTCAAAAAATCATAGCCTGTTGTACCATCAATGGGCCACTCATCTGGAAGCGTTTCAGCAAAACCTAGTATTTTTTCAACAATGATATAAAAGTCTGAGCGCGTATGTGCTTTTAAATTTTTTAAGTACTTCGCAGGGCTTCGCAAGCCATCAATGTGATCGATCCTTAGCCCTTGAATTAAATTCTCTTTAACTAAAGAAAATAATAATTGATGCGTTTTTTTAAAGACTTCGTCGTCTTCTACTCGCATACACACTAATTCATTAATATCAAAAAAACGCCGATAACTTAATTTTTCATCCGTAGAACCTGCCCAATTAATATCAAAAAGAAAGGCATGCTCTGATTTTTCTCTATTTTTAACCACGTCTTGCCAATAGGGGTTGTGCTCGGTAGAAGCCATGTGATTAGGTACAATATCGACACAGAGATTTAAGCTATTTTCTTGTAATTTTAAACAAAACCGTTTAAAGCCATCATAGCCACCTAAATCTGGATTAATTTTTTCATAATTTGTCGCATCATAACCATGACTACTCCCTGGCTGCGCTTGCATAATAGGTGAGGTATAAACATCTGAGATGCCAAGTTTTTTTAAATAACCAAGAATTTCTTCAATTTTGGCAAAAGGCAACTCTTTATTAAGCTGCACTCGATAGGTAGATAGTGGAATATGCATATTAGACCTCCAAATCAAGTTGACTAGCCAACTCGGTTAGTAATTGATTTTGGTGGTTTTGCTCATTATCTTTTAATAATTTATAAACCTCATTTTGCATATGCCATAACGTAATATTCACAGGAATTGATTTAACAAAACTCACTAATTTAATCAGATAGTCTAAGAACTCTTTATCATTGATATAACGCTCAATAAGCATGGCATTATCATGTAACATATGATTTGCATGAAACTCAATGGTTTCGTTATCCAAGCGCACATGTAATTGCTTAGCCTTATCAAATATAGATTGCAAATCCTCAATACTTGGGTTTGGGCCTAAAAAGAGGTGAATAATATCGGTATTAATTAATGAATTTAAGGCGCCCTTAATTGTTCTAGGTAAATCAATATTTAAATCAGAAATAAAATTAATCATCGGCGCATTGTCATCAAAAAAGCGGCGATAATTCAATTCTAAATCACCTAATGAGGAAGATAATATTTCTTCTGTAATTCTTAATTTAGTATCATAAAATAAGTCACGCAATGAAATGGTATTTTCACCAAAGTAATTTTCAAATAATTTAATGACCTGAAAAATATCGCCTGTACTAAAGGTATCATGTAGTGTATCAGCTATTCCTTCTAATGATTTATCGGGATGTTTAATAGCACAAATAAGATTATGATCACCTTGGTAAAATAGCCAATACCAAGCACGTAATGATTCTGAGGTTATGTTAGAAGTAACTAATAGCTCACCACTAATTAATTGTGATTTACCTTCAACCGTTTTACGGGTATTAATTAACTCACATTGATAACAAAACATTTCTACTTTATCTTCATACGTTGTAAACGGTAAGCTAGCAGCTAAGTGAGCGGATACATTAAATAAATCAATACAAAGGGGCTTAACAAACATATTATATAACTGCGCCCCATCTTTGAAATGAGGGAAATTAGAGGGTGCTAAAGCTAGTTTTTCCAAAAATTCATCTTCTAGGCTATGATCCATTAACTCTTTATATAGCTGTAAAACTCGCGCTGCATATTTCATAACCTGCACCGTTTCAATGCCAGATAGCTCATCAAAGAACCAACCACAGCTGGTGTACATCAACATAGCACTTCGTTGCAGCTCCATCCATTTTAAGACAGTTTCTTTTTCATGCTGTTTAAGTTTCTTTTGCGCATGCTTTTCTAAAAATGAATCTTGCTTGGTCCTATCATGGATAACTTCAATGTAATCATTTCTAGCTGCCCAGGGATCATTAACTAAAGCACCTACTTTTTCCTCAAATACAGGAATTAAAGCATCGCGTAACCAATCAAGCGCTGATCGTAGCGGGCCGCGCCATTCTTGGTGCCAGCCTTGCCCATTATTACACCCACAATTACTCTTCCAACGTTCTACACCATGGGCGCAACTCCAAGAGGAATGTTCCCAAATTTCTACTTCAAATTCAGGCGGTTGGATTTCAAGAAAGTAACCATAGTTAACAATTTCAACGTCACTGTTTTGTTCAATATGGTGAATTGCGTAAGCCAAACCCATATCGCCATGCGGATGATGATGACCATAGGTTTCACCATCTGTTGCGATATGCATTAACGTATTGGTAGTCCATTCTTGTGGGAACGCGCCTAATAAGCGATTAGCAAAATCTTCACCATGAGTTAATAATTTTTCAAATGCCACAGCTTTAGATACACCACCATCATAGAAAAAAAGTGTTATTGTTCGACCTGAAGGTAGGCGTTGCAAATAGGGTGTGCCGATAGTAAAGTCTCCATCTTCATGCCATTCTTCACTGCCAATACGCCTAACATGCTTTAATTGATTAGGCGCTAAAATCGTAAACTTAATACCTAAGTCACTCATCATATCAAGGGTTTCGAGATCAACGGCTGTTTCAGATAACCATAAGCCCTCAGGAGCGCGGCCAAAATAGTATTCAAAATCTTTAATACCCCAATAAAGCTGGGTATATTTATCAGCTGAATTCGCAAGTGGCATAATGATGTGGTTATAAGATTGCGCAAGCGCATTACCGTGACCATTTAACCTTTCTTGGCTCTTACTATCTGCTTCACGCAATAACTGCAGCAGTAATGGATTTTTTTCACTGATCCAGGCAAGCAATGTTGGGCCAAAGTTAAAGCTAATTTTTTCATAATTATTAGAAATAGCAGTAATTTTGCCTTCAGGATTTAAAATTCTTGAGGCAGCATTGGGCGCGTAACATTCCTCTGTAATTCGCTCATTCCAATCGTGATAAGGTGCTGCCGATTCTTGATTTTCCACTGCCTCAAGCCAAGGATTTTCGCGAGGTGGTTGATAAAAATGTCCATGTATACAAAGATATTTATTAGTCACTTTCGGTTATCCTTTCAAAAAGTAAAACGCCAAAAGGTTGTAAATGGGCATGAACCTGCTCATTTTCTTGTTTCACTGGCTCATAATCATAGGAATCTAATAACAATGTTAAATCCTGAGTATTAAGATATTCCTTGTAATCAAGCATTTCAGGCGAGAAATTCGCAACCAGTAATAGCTCATGTTGTCGGTTAGTACGCTTAATTAGCCATAACTTGTCATTATTGAATAAGTCAAAAGACAAGTTATTTTTATTCAATTCACAAAGTGCTGGATGACTACGCCGTATTTGCATAAGGCTTTGGTAATAACGCCACATTAATTGATGTTCATTTTCCTTTTTAAGCGCGTGATTTAGCTTACTGGATTGGTAAGTGCGCTCATCATAAGGATCAGGAACAACAACATCTTCTCGAAACGAAAATTCGTCACGTCGCCCCCGGCGCACTGCCTCTATTAATTGCTCATCAGTATGGCTAATAAAATATTGAAATGGCGCAACTTCACCATATTCTTCACCCATAAAAATAAGTGGGATGTAGGGTGCGAAAAATAGTAAAGCTGCGCCAAACCGTAATTGAGCAGGCGAAAGTAGCTGTGTTAATCGATCACCTGTAGGGCGATTACCAATGTGATCATGGTTTTGCATAAATACAACAAAACGCTCAGCAGGAATGAGCTGCGCGCTAACACCATGAGGCTGCTTACGGAAGGGAGAATACTCACCAGTATAAACATAGCCTTCTTTATAAGCCTTTAAAAAGTGCTTTATATCACCATAATCTTGATAATAAGTATCTTGCTCTTTAGTTAGTAGCGTATGCAAGGCATGATGAAAATCATCATTCCATTGTGCATGTAAACCAAAGCCATAGTCGTCTTTAGTTCGAATAAGCCTTGGATCATTAGCACTGCTCTCAGCAATTAAATAAAATTGCTGCCCTAAGGCTTCTGATAGTTCGCTTACTCTATCAGCAAGTTCTTCTAAAAAAGGATAAGCAGAAGTATCAACAATAGCATGCAATGCATCTAGGCGCAGCGCATCAATACCATATTCGGAAAACCAATGCAGCGCATTTTCAATGAAATAACGACGCACATGATGACTATAGTAATCATCAAAGTTTAATGTTTTTCCCCAAGGCGTAAGGTATTTATCAGTGAGATAAGGACCAAATTCGGTAAAGAAATTACCCTCAGGGCCCAGATGGTTATAAACGACATCTAAAATGACTGCCAACTCAAGCTCATGACAAGCGTCTACTAACTGTTTTAAAGCTTGCGGGCCACCATACGTATTTTGTACAGCAAACGGCAATACACCATCATAGCCCCAATTTCTACCACCTGGAAATTGTGCTATAGGCATAAGCTCAATGGCTGTTATACCTAGTGCTTTAAGCTCTGGTAAGTAAGGAATAATGCCCGCAAAAGTGCCCTCTGCTGAAAAAGTGCCAACATGAAGCTCATAAATAATATAATCTGCTAAGGCAATGACTTTCCAAGGCTCAAACTTCCTTTTACTAATAATTTCTGTAGGCCCCAAAATGCCTTCAGGTTGATAATCTGACGCTAAATCTGGTAATAATTTGTTTGCAAAATAATAGTAATAGCGTGTGCCTTCCTTGATATTAGGCACAGTAAGCTCATAGTAATCATCGCTCCCTTTATGCATATTTAAGCAGGCCATTTCTTCTGGCATGACGCCTAGCTTAATTTGCATCTGTTCAGCAAAAGGTGCCCAAACGCGAAAGGTACAAGAGCCGTCTGGGTTTAAATTTGCACCTAATGTCCTAGTTATTTTTCTATCCATTTATAAAAACCCACACTTAAGCCCGGTAAAGTTAGATTAACGGAGTAATGACGATAATGAAACGGATGTTTTTCAGTAGTTAAGTTTGTATCGTGATTACCTGCGCCGCCATATTGTGTTGCATCGCTTGAAGCAATAAGCTGCCATTGGCCCGGCTTTGGTACACCCACGCGGTAAAAAAACCGAGTCACGGGCGTACAATTTAATATTATTAATATTAGCTCATGGCTAGCTGATTTGCGTAAAAAACTATAAACGCTGTTACAGGCGTCTTCACAATCAACCCATTCAAAGCCTGCGGATTCATTATCAAAATCATGTAAAGCGCTTTCTTGTCTGTAAAGCTTATTTAATGTAGCGACCCACTCTTGTAACCCACGATGCAAGGGCCACTTAAGCACATGCCAGTCTAGACTAGTTTCATGATTCCATTCGCCCTTCTGGCCAAATTCATTACCCATAAATAATAATTTTTTACCCGGTAAGCCAAACATATAGCCATACAGTAGCCGCAAATTAGCAAACTGCTGCCATTCATCACCTGCCATTTTTGCCAATAAAGAACCTTTGCCATGCACAGCTTCATCATGTGATAAAGAAAGCGTAAAATTCTCATTAAAGGCATAAATCATTCGAAATGACAATCGATGCTGATGATAACGACGATGAATAGGATCAAGGTGTAAGTAGAATAAGGTATCATGCATCCACCCCATGTCCCATTTAAACCCAAAACCTAGGCCGCCTATGTAAGTTGGCTTAGACACACCTGGCCAGGCAGTAGATTCTTCAGCAAACGTTTGCACATCAGGAAAATAATGATAGATTGCTTTGTTCAAGGACTGTAAGAAATCAATGGCTTCAAGGTTCTCATTGCCACCATGACTATTGGGAATCCATTCTCCTTCAGAGCGCGAATAATTTAAATACAACATCGAAGCAACAGCATCAACTCGTAAGCCATCAATGTGGTAGTAATCTAACCAATACAACGCACTACTAATTAAAAAAGATTTAACTTCATGACGGCTATAATTAAAAATAGCGCTTTTCCAATCGGGATGAAATCCTTTTCGCGGATCGCTATGTTCGAATAGATGTGTGCCATCGAAATAAGCTAATCCATGCTCATCATTGGGGAAATGAGAAGGCACCCAATCAAGAATGACCCCAATATTGTGCTGATGCAAATAATCAATTAAATATTTAAAATCATCTGGATTACCGAAACGTGCTGTGGGTGCAAAATAACCTAGTGTCTGATATCCCCAAGAGCCATAGAAGGGATGTTCCATGACGGGTAAGAACTCAACATGAGTAAAGTTCATGTTTAAAACATACTCAGTTAATAACGGCGCCAGTTCACGGTAACTTAGAAAACGGCAACCTTCTTCTGGCACCCGTCGCCAGGAGCCTAAGTGAACTTCATAAATTGAAATTGGTGAATTTAACTGTTGATGCTGACGACGTTTGGCCATCCACTTTGTATCCTGCCATTGGTATGCTGAGCGCCATACTTTAGAAGCAGTATTCGGTGGCACCTCTTGTAAAAAGGCAAAGGGATCTGCTTTCTCGACACTATGGTGATGATGCCTGGACTCAATATAAAATTTATACAAATCACCTGGTTTTGCTGTTGGAATAAATGCCTCCCAGATTCCAGAAGAATCAACAGTAGTCATAGGATGTTCTTTTCTATTCCAACAATTAAAATCACCTATCACAGAAACATAACTAGCATTTGGTGCCCAAACAGCAAAATAAATACCCTCGACACCTTTCCTAGTTATATCATGTGCGCCTAGATGCTTATAGAGTTGATAATGAGTGCCCTCGTTAAAGAGATAAAGATCTTCGTTGTTAATAAGTGATATGTGACTAGGCTGCTTAACTACATTAGGCTTTTCAGGCCTAAGCTTTCTAACTACTTGTAACAAGTGATTAACAACAGACATTGTTTTAATTTGCTCAATCGAATAAGCAAATTTCCGGCGCCAATTTGGTTCATCTACTCCACTGGCTGGGGTATTTTGGGGTTTTGTTTCTTGCCATAAATCTTCAATATTTAAAATTAAAATTTTAGCTTTACTGCCTGCTAAAAATTTTAAATTAGATTCTAATAAATTATCTTCATCTAAATGATGCTTTGCTAATGTTTTTCTTAATAATTGAATCTGCTTTTTTCGCTTTTGAATGGCATCATGAAAAACGTTGGTAGCTAATTTTTTTTCTTGCTTACTCTTTTCAATATCTAAACCTTGACAAAAGGCAAAAAAAGTTGGCATATCATGGGTATTTAAACTGGTAAGCATTAATTCAGCAGCAGGCGCAAGCGGCAGTTTTGATTCTAATAAATATTGGGTAATATTCATTTGCACCATGTCATGCGCTGCCATCATTTTATTGGTAATCGGTGGAACACATCCTAAATTTTCACCAATAATAGCTGCTTTATGGCGATTGGATTCGAGGGATAAAATGGCATACATTTCTTCCGCAGGGTATTGTACGTAGACTCCTTCTGAGATGGGAAAATTATCAGGAATCCAAAAGAGACGATTTAAACCCATCACATGATCAATACGCAAAATATCTACATATTGAAAAATATGGCGTAACATTAAAATAAAATAATCAAAATGTGTATTTTTAAGAGTTGTAGGGCTTAAAGGTGGTGAGCCCCAATTTTGACCCTCTTTAAAAACCGGATCAGGTGGTGCGCCAATACTCATGCCCTCTAAAAACTTATCCTGAAAATGCCACGTATCAAAACCATCTTTATGGACACCAACCGGTAAATCTAAATAGAGAAGCTGGCCGCGTTTATTTAACTCTTTTCTAAACGCTTTTAACTGCTTATCAAATTGCCATTGCGCGAGCAAATGATAGTTATAATAATTCTCTAAATTTTTATCTAATTTAAGATTACCTTTCTTTTCACTATCAGCCCAATTAGGCCAAGTTTGTTTATCAACTTCATTTTTAGCTCTAAAAAGCGCATATTTTTTTACTAAAGGATGCGTATCAATATAAGTTTTTAACTCGCTTTGTAATTCTTCATCAGATAAAAAATGATCAATATGATTTTCAAAGCGCTCTCTTTTTGCTCTCGCAGCTGCAGGGTAATCTACTAAGCCACTTACGTTTATTTGTTCATGGGCAAGCTTATCTTCCTTATCATCTAAGTGATTTAAATCAAGATATAAATCATTCCAAAATAAACGACTAACTGGTGAATAAGGACTTGGTTCACAATGACTTTCAGAAAAACCAGCAAAAAAAGGCATTGTCGCTACAATTTTTGCACCTTGTTCAGCAAGCCAAGATGAAAAATGACTAAACGTTGCTAAATCACCGCATTGCGTCACTTGCTCATCATGCAAAGCATAAATGGGTGCAAATATGCCATAGCAAGGATCTTTATCAATATTAGCTGTGTAAAATTTCGTTGGCGCGACAATTAATAGGCTTGTGTAAGCATGGTTTAATAATTTAATTTGTAACTGATGATAACCTATTGGCAATTTAGGCAAGGATATTAATTTCTCAATATAATCTATGCCATGAGCTTGTTTGCGTTTCGCTCTGATTTTGCTTAGAGTAATTTCCCCATCGATGATTGAACCATCTTCAAGCTTAATAGAGTAAATTACCGCTTCCTTACTTTCTTGCTCTGTAAGCAGAACAGGTATTTTTCTAGCCTGGCCATCCCATATAACAATATTTTTTTCAATCTTAGCACTGATTTTATTTTCTAATGATTTTTTTAAAAAATCAGGCGCTTGTTCAACCTTTTTTATAGGAATACCTAAACGATTTAACAGGCATAAAATAACCGGCTCAGTTGCTACTACTTTCTCTTTCCAAGCACTTTCATAAGAAATTAAAATACCCGCATCTTGTGCTAATTCTAATAATGCTTGCTGTGTCTTATCTTGGCTCAATTGTTTACTCCAGAAGTTGAATTAATCCCTTGCATGGAACATGCAGCCAATCAGGTCGATTATTTATTTCATATTCAATTTCATGTAACACTTTTTCAAACATTAATGCTTTAAGCAGTAGAGAAAAACAATTGTTGTCCTTAGGCATTAAGTTCTTTATTCCTGGGTATTCTAAGTACGTATTAATAAATAAATGACAGATCCAGCAATACCATTCTTCTGCGTCAAAATGATGGGCTGTAGTGAACACTGTTTTATTGTTTAACACCGTATAAAGTGCATAGTGAAATGAACGTAAAATTCCTGCTATATCTTTTAAAGGTGGGCGCTTTATTTTCCTTTCTGATAAAGGCCGATTTGGCTCACCCTCATAATCGATAATAATGAAATCATTACCTGTATATAAAATTTGTCCTAAATGATAATCGCCATGACAGCGGATTTTTTTACCTCCTATTTTTTGATTCAAAATAGGCTTAACATGATCCAATAAGCCATCTTTATCAGCTAGGTGCTTATTGATTTTTTCTTGTAGTTGATCATCGAGTTTAACCGCCATAGATTTAAATAAAGCCGATGTTTTAATAAAGGCATTCCTTAACGATTGATATAAACTACGTTGATCAAATAAGGTGAAATGTTCCGCAGCAAAAAATTTATTCGTTGTTTCCTCTGCTAAGGCAATGTGCATTTGCGCCGTACGTTCTGCCAGAATAATCACTGAATGAGCGTATAATCCTAATGACTCAGTAATGTCTTTAGGTAAGGTGTGAATAAGTTTTTGCCAAGGGTAATTTAAAGCGCTTGAGCCTTTAGCTGGCACTGAGAGATCCATCTGCTCAATTAAATTAGAGATGGCATTAACGGTATGCTCCCAAGCATTACCGGCGTTAGGAATGTACTCTTGGACAATACCAACTGTCATACTCTTGTTTTTATAATGATACTTTAAATTACAAGCAATTCTTGGTGACTTAAACTCACTGTTATCGGTTAAGAATTCACTTATCTCTACTTCGGGGTTTTCTTCAAATTCACAGCGACGATAGATTTTTAATAAAGCTGATTTACCATAGAGAATAGACGTATTAGATTGCTCAACTGCTAATGCTTTAATTTCTACCGTTTCATCATGATGGTTAACTATTTTTTTATAAAGACTATTTACATTAACTTCAAGCTTACCATGGGTTCCAGATAAAATTTTATGCGCACTAAAAATATGGAAAACATCTTGCCAGGCACTTGAAGTATACATGGCATCAATCAGATAGGATTGTTTTTTATTTTTACTAATAAGCGAGCAAATAATTTTAGCCGGCTGGTCAGACGCATAGAGATTTTCTTCTTCTGTCTCAGCTGTAACAAACATAAAGTATTGCTCAGTTTCCTTGTCATTAAATTCCACAGCGATTAAAAGTAAATAAACGGGCGTTGCTGAATTTTTAATTAAAATAGAATCTGCAATAACAATCTTGGAAATAGCATAATTCTTAGAGCGAAACCAGCGACAATCTACAATGTAATGCGCCAGTATTTTTTCTAATTTTTTCTTCTCAGGTGAGGCAAGCAGTTCACACCATTTATCTTTTATGGTCAGCGTTTCATGCCTATGTGCCGTTGCTGTACTATGCTGTATATCCGGTTTATTGATCTCTAACCATAAAAAACCATAAGGGCAAAGCACAAAGAAATAAGGTGCTTCGGTAATAATAGGAAAAGACGTTCTACCAAACACTTCAGTAATCGAATGGTTCACATAGTTTGATAAATCTAATTTAAAGCTCTGAGTAAAACGCGATAAATTAATCAAAACTAAGATCAGCTGCTCCTGATGCATGCGATAAAAGGCAATAATTTTATTATTATCAGGGTATAAAAATTCGATACGGCCTTGGCTAAAGGCAGTATATGAATTGCGCACTTCAATCAGCCGTTTCATCCACCACAATAACGATTGGGAATTTTGTTGCTGTAGCGTGACATTAACAGCTTGGTAATTGTATTCAGGATCAATAATAACGGGTAAGTATAATTTTTGCGGCGTGGCATTAGAAAACCCCGCATTGTTATCATTAGACCATTGCATAGGTGTTCTTACACCATTGCGATCACCAAGATAAATATTATCACCCATACCTATTTCGTCACCGTAGTACATCACTGGTGTTCCTGGCATAGAAAATAATAACGCATTTAGCAATTCTATTTTTCTTCTATCACCTCCCATTAATGGTGCTAAGCGTCGGCGAATACCCAAATTAATACGCATTTGCTGATCTTGACCATACATACGATACATATAATCACGTTCTTCATCGGTGACCATTTCTAAAGTCAATTCATCATGATTACGTAAAAAAATGGCCCATTGGCAATTGTCAGGAATAGATGGTGTTTGTTCAATGATATCAATAATTGGGAATCGATCTTCCATTTGTACAGCCATGTACATTCTAGGCATGAGTGGAAAATGAAAAGCCATCTGACATTCATCCCCTTTACCAAAATAATTAACCGCATCTTCTGGCCATTGATTGGCTTCGGCTAATAAAAAGCGATTTTCAAATTTTGATGTAATGTGGCGACTTAGTTTCTTTAAAAATTGATGGGTTTCAGGTAGATTTTCGCAATTTGTTCCTTCGCGTTGAAATAAATACGGAATTGCATCTAAGCGCAATCCATCTACACCAAGCCCTAACCAAAAATCGACAATTTTAAAAATTTCTTTTTGTACCGCAGGATTATCATAATTTAAATCCGGCTGATGAGAGTAAAATCGATGCCAATAATATGCATTAGCAACATGATCCCATGTCCAATTTGATGGTTCAAAATCTCTAAAAATAATACGCGCATCAGCATATTCTTCTGCTGTATCGCTCCAAACATAAAAGTTACGCCAATATGACCCAGGTTTAGCTGAGCGTGATTTGATAAACCATTCATGTTGACTTGAAGTATGATTTATTACTAATTCAGTAATGACGCGAATATTTCTAGCATGCGCTTCTTTTAAAAATTTCTTAAAGTCTCTAAGGGTGCCGTAAATAGGATTAATACTCATGTAATCAGCGATATCATAGCCTTCATCTTTTAAAGGGGAAGGATAAAAAGGCAATAACCAAATGGTGTTTACGCCAAGAAATTCGATATAATCTAATTTTTGAATCAGTCCTTTAAAATCACCTATTCCATCATCATTACTATCATAAAAACTACGTACATGTATTTGATAAATGATGGCGTCTTTATACCATTCTGCTTGTTTTACTTCAGTCATATTATTATTGCATCCTTACCTGGAAAATATGCGCATATTGGTCTTTAGTTGGATTAAGTTCGACATAACACCTTCCATTACGCCAGGTATACACATCATCTGTTAATAAATCATGTATCTCAAAAGGCTCGTGTTCTATCCTAAATTTTTCGAACTTAATGTCAATAAAACCTGATTGTTTATATTGATAATCTAAGTTAACAATAACTAGAATAATATTGCTTTGGCTCGCATTGTGTTTACTAAAGCAAATTAGCTGTGGGTTATCGGTCCAATAAAACTGCAGTGAATCAGTATTTTGTAGTGCTTCATGTTGATGACGAATTGCATTTACTTGAGTGATAATATCGCTGATATTATCTTTTGTTTTTTGCCAGTGATAAATGGCATATTTCTCCGAGTTTGCGTATTCCTCCGACCCCTTATGCAAAGGTTCATTAATGCAATTTTCGTAAGCAGGCCCATAGATGCCATAATTACTGCTTAACGTTGCAGCTAACATAAAACGAATAATAAACGCAGGTCTTCCTCCTTTTTGTAAAAGCTCAGTTAAAATATCAGGTGTATTAGGCCAAAAATGTGGGCGAAAAAAATCAACAACCGGTGGCGAATTTAACTCATTTAAGTATTGCGTTAGCTCCTCTTTCGTATTTCGCCAAGCAAAATAAGTATACGACTGTGAAAAACCACATTTGGCTAAATGATACATAATTTTAGGACGCGTAAATGCCTCAGACAGCATGAGCACATCTGGGTGCAGCGCTTTAACTTCCTTAATCAACCATTGCCAGAAAATAAATGGTTTGGTATGCGGATTATCAACCCGAAAGATTTTAACGCCTTGCTTTATCCAAAATAATATAATTGATTTAAATTCATCCCACATAGCCGGCCAGTCAGATGAGGCAAAATCTATTGGATAAATATCTTGATATTTTTTAGGTGGATTTTCTGCATACTGTAATGTGCCATCTGGCCGATGCTTAAACCAGTTTGAGTTTTTTTTCAAATAAGGGTGATCTGGGCTGCATTGCAAAGCAAAATCAAGCGCAATTTCCATGTCTAATTCTTTTGCCTTTTTTACAACTTGGCGAAAATCTTCTAAGGTGCCTAACTCAGGATGAACACTTTTATGTCCGCCCTTAGAAGAACCTATTCCCCAGGGACTACCTGGATCATTTTCTGTGGCAACTAAACTATTATTTTTTCCTTTTCTATTGGTTTCACCAATGGGATGAATAGGGGGCATATAGATGACATCAAACCCCATTTTTTTTACTATTGGTAAGTGATTAATTACATTTTTAAAGGTGCCATGCTTTGTGGGATCTGTGGTAACAGAGCGTGGAAATAATTCATACCAAGTGCTAAAACGTGCTTTTTCGCGCTCAACTATTATCGTTAATTCTTTAGGATAAACTGTCACAAAAGTGGGTTTTAACTGGCTCTGAATCCAACTTATTAATTTTTTATTATTCAGTAATTTTTCTAACTGTGCTGGCTGATTTAATGTGGCTAATTTTTCTAAAGTTAAATCAACAATAGGTGACGTATTTTCATGACATGAACGTTTAAGTAATTCTGCCCCAATTAATTTTTCGACTTTAATATCATCTTTTAACTTTACTTTTTTTAAAAATCGTTTCTTCCACGTGCCAAATTCATCAACCCAAGCCTTGATAGTATAAGTATAATAACCAAGTTTGGCTGCCTTAAAAATCGCTTGCATACGATCATTATTTGCCGGTGAAAAGTAAGTTTGCTGCCAATCGTTATCGGCTTCATGTTTATAAAGTAATACCGCATTAATTTCATCGATACCATCACAAAAAATGTCAGCCTCAATAATAACTGTATCTTTAATGATGCGTTTAGCAGGAAATTGCCCACCATCTATTTCTGGATAAACATGTGAAATCCAGATTCTTTTTAATCCTAAAACATCCAAATTATTTTGCTTAATATCGATTGTTTGATTCGTTTTTATTTTTAACATTTAATCTATCCTTAGGCACAATGTCAAAATAGCGGACATAAAAAAAATTTTTCTTTAGATTTCCTAGCTTAGCTCATTTAAATGGTTGAATAATTTTATTTATTACCCTATCTTAAAATTTGAAACAGTCAAGGGATTGCTGCATGGAAAAAATTTTTAGGTTGAAATATGCGGGCTTAGCGTTAATGGCATTTGCTGTTAATTTTTGTTTCACTTTTCAACTTTCTAATTTAACCGTACTATTAAAATTTGTGGGCGCAACGGATGCGTTAATCCCTCTTATCTGGCTAATCCCGCCACTAACAGGCATGCTTATTCAACCTATTGTGGGCTATTTAAGTGATAATAGTTCTACTATTTACGGTAAAAGAAAACCTTATATTATTGGCTGGGGAGTCTGTGCAGCCCTCTCCTTTTTACTGTTGCCGCTTTCAAGTTCAATTATTTATGTGGTTTGGTTTACTTTTTTAATTGATTGCAGTATTAACGGTAGCGCTGAAGGGCTACGCGCGTTAACAGCTGATTTCTTCCAAGAAAGTGTTACACGTACACGTGCCTTCTCCGTATTTGCTTTTTTCTCAGGATTAGGTGGTGTTTGTGGCGCTTACTTACCTAATGCTGTTGAGAAGCTATTAATTAATAACAATATTAACTTATCTAATTCATACGGTATACCCGCTAATTTAGTCGGTAGTTATCTGTTTACAGGCATTATGCTACTAGCAACTTTAGTTTATTTTTTTAAAAAAACTAAAGAAAAGCCTGCCTCAGACAAGCCAATGACCAAAAGTTTATTAATTTTTCTCATCAAAGAACTTTTAGCTAAATGTAAATCGCTTAAAAAAGAAATAAGCGATACAAATCCTATATTTTTACGTGTTTTAACGATTAATAGTATTGCTTGGATAGGTATATTTACATTTTGGCTTTATTTTAGTTTGTGCTTAGCACAGCAAGTTTATCATTTACCTAAAAATGTTTTAATTCATAACTCTGAACATTATAAAACGATAATGCATCAAGTCAGTTTAGATGTTTCTTTCTATTTTTCTCTTTATCAATATGTAAGCCTTGTTTTTACTTTAATTGTTTATAACTTATCAAAGTACATTAAAAGTGAAAAATTACATGGTATTGCTTTGTTATTAGGTGGGCTAGGCATTTCATTAATATGTTTTAAAACAACGCCATTGAGCTTATTATTTAGTTGTATTTGTATTGGTATTTTTTGGGGTAGCTTAGTTGTTTTGCCTTACGTTATTGTGCTTAAATATTTGCCCTCTAACAGGAATGGAACTTATCTAGGTATTTTCAATATAAGTATTACGTTACCGCAAATTTTAGGCGGATTTATCTTACCCTTTATTTATAACTTCATTTTTAAAAATCATGCAAATTATGCCTTATTTATGGCAGGCATTTTAATTTTAATCAGTAGCTTTTTATGGTTTTTCTTATTTCATTGGGTTAATAATACTTATAAAACTAATTTGGCAAAGGTATAAATTTCACTTTAGTAAAACGGAATTTAATTAAAGAAAATCATGAAGCAATTGAAACACTATCTAACTCTTTTATTCTCTGGCTTAATACTTACTCAAGCTGTAGAAGCTTGCACAAATATTCAAATTAAGGCGCAAGATAATTCACTTATTGTTGGTCGCACCTTAGAATTTGGCCCTGATCTAAAATCGCGTATTATGAGTTCACCACCGACTAAACTCTTTAAAACAACACGTGAAGATGGCAGTCCAACCATGAGCTGGACAGCTAAATATGGTTATTTATTTGCTGATTTCTTTGCAACCGGTCAAGCATTAGATGGGATGAATGACCAAGGGTTATCCTTTGGTTATTTATATCTCCCTGGGTATACTACGTACCCAACAGTTAACGCAGAGCATAACAATAGAGCAATTCCCTATACATTTCTTGGTGATTGGATTTTAGGTAATTTTAGCTCAGTTGACGAGGTAAAAAAGGCACTACCAACCATTTATATTTTTGCAACCCCTATTACCGTCTCGGGTAATGCTGCGGTTTTACCTGCGCATGCAATTGTCACTGAGAAAACAGGTAAAAGCTTAGTAATTGAGTTTATTAATGGCCAAGTCAAAACCTATAATAATCGTTTAGGTATATTAACTAATGCACCAACATTTGGCTGGCATATCACTAACCTGCAAAATTATGCTAACCTTTCACCCTATGCACCTACAGCTTTTAAACATGATGGGATTGTTTACTCAGGTACTGGGCAAGGCTCAGGCTTAGTGGGATTACCAGGCGATCCAACTCCACCATCACGCTTTATTAAAATGGCGATGTTACAGCAAACTGCCATGCCTGTGCCGGATGCCTTAAGTGCGCTTATTTTAAGTGAACATATACTTAATAATGTCGACGTTCCTTTTGGTTTAATCAGAGGTACTAAGGGAACACCTAACACCGAAGATAATCTTGATAAAACGCAGTGGACAGTCTTTAAAGACTTAACTCATGGGATTTTTTATTTTAAATCTTATACGAACCCAACATTACAAAAAATTGATATGAAGAAAATAGATTGGTCGCCACAAGCTAAACAGCTCATTCTTCCCATAGCAGGGCCTGCTATTATTCCAGATGCACTAGCCCCAAAATAGCATTGTAATTAAGCAAAAACTTCTTTTAAAAAATTTGTCATTGCTTGTAGGGCGCGACGCTCTGCTACAGGATTATAAACCGTGCCAAGTTTGGCATCATTGGCATTAGGGTTGGTAAATGAGTGTTGCGTATGGCCATACACATGAATTTGCCAATCGACGTTGGCGGCAGTCATTTCTTGACAAAATTGATTCACTTGCTCTGGTTTTACCATAGGATCATCATAGCCATGTAAAGCTAGAATTTTGGCATGGATGGTTTGATTTTCTAAATCATTTGGTTTATTTAATAAACCATGAAAGCTAACCACACCATTAAGCTCAGCACCACTGCGAGCTAAATCCAATACGCATAAACCGCCAAAACAAAAGCCTATGGCTGCTACCTTAGTACTATCGACTTCAGGCATAGCAATTAACGCGTCAAATGCCGCACGAATACGGGCTCGTAACATGCCTCTATCTGCAGCCAAAGGTTGCATAAGTGCCATTTTTTCATCTTGAGTTTCACCAATGCGAGCATGGCCATACATGTCTAATGCAAATCCAATATATCCCATTTTGGCCAACATTTGTGCTTTTTGGCAGCTAAATTCATTACGCCCACTCCAATCATGAGCGACTAATACCGCAGGCCTTGGTTGCTCATTACGATCATTATAAGCAAGGAAACCATATAATTCCTGCTCACCATCGTGATAAAGATAATTTGAAGTGTGCATATTAATCCTTTTACCGTAATTTAAAACTAAACCCATTTTAATTATATATCTATTCTTAGAGCTTAGTCTGTCACATTAACTATGCCAATATACTCTTGATTATTTTTTCTAACAACAAAACTTTAGCATAAGATTAGCTATCACCTGTAAATTTCGTTAATAAGAGCTAGCCAAAAAAGGATAGAGTTATTTTTTAGCTTGGTTTTTATCTAATTTATTGACTATTCTTAATATAAAAATACCGCAGTAAGGATAATGCTATGCTAGCTAATGCATTGACCGAACTAAAGAATTTCTTTCATGCGCAACTTTGCTATCAACTATTTATCACGCCACTTCCTCTGCCAGTAGAAAAGGAGTATCGTGATTTTGCCCACAAAGCCTGTAAATTTTTAGTCAATCATCGGACAAATTTACTCACCGCTAAATCACCACGTCACCATGTTATTCATCGTTTTGCACAAGAAAATAACCCTCACGCTAAAAAAGTACTGATTACCCATGGGTGGATGTCAAGAGCCGCTTATATGGCACGCCTAATTCAAGCACTCCATCAACAAGGATATGACGTTTATGCTTTAGATTTTCCAGCCCACGGCGAAGCAAAAGGCTTACAGCTTACCTGGATTGATGCCGTAAATACGCTTAGAACTGTGATTAATAATTTAGGCCCCTTTTATGCGACTATCGGCCATTCTTTTGGTGGCTCCATGCTATTAAACACGTTAAATTTAGCTTGCCAACTACCAGAATGGCAGCTGGAAGCATTACCAGAACGAACTGTGCTTATTGCCTCACCTACTAACATGCGTACACCCGTAGGTAGGCATGCAAGACGCTTTAAGCTTAATGGTAAAGGGTATTTGCTTTTACGAGAAGCTATTCGCCAAAATTCTAAAACCAATATTGCCCATCTTAATTTCCGTCATTTTATTAGCCGTGGCACCACCCCCATTTTATGTATACACGGTAAAGAAGATAATTCTATTCCGCCACGGGAATCCATTGAATTCTGTCGACACTACCCTTATGCATCCTTAGCCTTACTGGCTAAGCTAGATCACGTTAATGTATTAATTGATGAGCGTGTTGAGCGCATGGTTCTTAATTTTCTTATTTAATATACAAAATATTTTTCTAAACTGCCTAATCTAGTGTTTGTTTAAAGCGCTTAAAACCAATTAACATAACCACCGCCGTAAACGCCATAATAGGAACTATTTCAAACCATACATCAGTGAACGTATTTCCTTTTAATAAGATTCCCCGCACAATCACTAAAAAATGGGTTAATGGTAAGAAACTACCAATCCATTGAGCCCACTCTGGCATACCTCGAAAAGGAAACATAAATCCTGATAAAATCATAGAGGGCAAAAAGAAAAACATAGCACTTTGCGCTGCCTGCAGTTGGTTTTTGGCTAATGTTGAGAAGGTCAAACCCATAACTAAGTTAGCAGCAATAAAAGGTAGGCACAAAAATAGCAATAATAAAATACTACCTTGCATAGGTACGCCAAATAAGAACCTTGCAAATGACAAAATAAGAAGTGCTTGTAAGTAACCTACAATAATATAAGGAAGAACTTTACCCACCATAATTTCAAGGGGTCTAAGTGGCGTGGCTAAGAGATTTTCCATTGTCCCACGCTCGTACTCTCTTGTTATAACTAAGGCAGTTACAATCACCATGGTCATAGTCAGGACAACGCCTAACAAACCCGGAACAATATTATAAGCAGAAATAGCCAAAGGGTTATAAAGTGTATGTATAGTAGGTTTATAGGGTATGGACTCCGCATTTAACCGCTTAAGAGGCCCAACTAACTCCTCCTTCAAAGCTAAATAAGGCAACTCGTTAAAAATAGCTACTGCACGGCTGGTTGCGGCTGGATCACTGGCATCTGCCTCTAATAGTAACGTTGGACTTAACCCTTTTACTAAATCATCAGTAAAATTAGGCGGAAAATTAACCACAAATTGCACTTTGCCTTTTTTTAACAACTCATGTGCTTGTTCTTCACTAACAGCAGGACTAATAAATTGAAAATAGGTTGAATTCTCCATACTAACTAAAATACGTCTGGTAAAATTAGTTTCATCATCATTGACAATAGCTGTTGGTAAGTAACGAGGATTATTATTAATAGCATAACCAAATAAAATTAACTGCATCAACGGAATCATCAGAATCATGCCAAATGTAGCTCTATCACGACGCATTTCAATAAATTCTTTAGCGATGATAGCCATTAGTCGCTGAATCCCGCCGATCACGTTATTCTCCTTGTGTTTTTTTAACCAAACTAATAAAGGCATCTTCAAGCGTTGATTGAATTGGTTGCCACTGAATGGCTTCCGTTTGGGCTAATTCTCTTAAACTTGCTTCAATAATTTGTTTATCATAACCACTGATATGGATCAAATTGCCAAATAATGCTGCCTGCATAACGCCTTGCAGTTGTTTGGTTTTCTGTAATAAAGCAGTCGTGACATGACCTGTAATTTCCCAGGTAAATAAGGCGGTAGAAGTAATCACATCATCAACCGTGCCTGTAATTAATAACTCGCCATAAGCTAAATAAGCTAACCGCGTACAACGCTCAGCCTCGTCCATATAATGCGTAGACACTAACGTCGTAATACCTTGCTCACTAAGCCAATGAATTTTATCCCAAAATTCTCGCCTAGCGATTGGATCAACACCTGCTGTTGGTTCATCTAGAAGTAATAGGTCAGGATTATGCAAAAGACAAGCTGCAAGTGCCACTCGCTGTTTCCAACCGCCGGATAATAACCCCGTTAACTGCTTGCGTCGCGAACTTAAGTTAAGCTCTTCTAGCGTCTGTTCAACACGCTGTTTACGATTCTTCATACCATAGACACGTGCCACAAAATAAAGATTTTCCTCAACACTTAAGTCAGTATAAAAACTAAATTTTTGGGTCATGTAGCCTACATGCTGTTTAATTTCTTTTGACTGGCGGATAATGTCATAGCCTAAGCAAGTACCGCTGCCAGCATCAGGCGTTAAAAGCCCACATAACATGCGGATAGTCGTGGTCTTACCGCTACCATTTGGGCCTAGGAACCCGAAAACCTCACCTTTTTTTACATGCAGATCAACATTATCGACCACAACTTTATTGTCAAAACTTTTACATAGATTATACACATCGATAATGGTATCTGCTGTCATGGTAAATAAACCGTTACAGGTTGGCCTGGTTTGTATTGATTAAATGTTAACAGAGTCGCTTTAATTCGGAATACTAATTTATCATCGTTTTCACGACTATAAACTAAGGGTGGTAAATATTCAGCCTCAGGCGAAATATAATTAATAATTGCCTGTCCGGTTTGAGCGCAGCCAGTGCATGTAAATCGTATTCTTTGCCCAACTTTAATGATTGCTAATTTTTCTACGGGAATAAAAAATTCAATATGCACATTCTCAGGCGTTAATAAAGACAGCACCGCTTGCTGACTGCCAACAAACTCTCCTTGCCGATAATAAGTATCAAATATAATTCCAGCCGCAGGCGCCACAATTTTCTTTTGTTCAAGCTGCCATGTGGCTTCTTTAAGTTTCGCTTGTAATGCCTCTACTTGTGCTTGTTGAGCACTAATTTGCTCATTGCGACTACCTTGCTTTGATAAGTTTAAATTCGATTTATATTGTTCTCTACGGTTTACTAATTCATCATAACGAGCAATAACAGAATCATAGACATCTTTTGACACTACTCGCTTTTCATAAAGCTCACGATAGCGCTTGACACGCAGCTCAGCTAACTTTAGCTGTGCGTTAACTTGCTCAATTTGCGACTCAATAGCGGCAATTTCTTCTGTACGACGTGGATTTTGTAAATCTCTAAGCGTATGCTCGGCTTGCTTAATATCCGCCTGATATTGTTTAATAAATAATGCCTGCGGGTTAGGATCTAATTCAAATAAAAATTGCCCTTTTTTAACTAGCTGACCACGTTGAACAGCTAATTTTACTAATAGGCCTGAGTATGGAGATGCTAGATAAATATTCTCACCTTCAACATAACCTTGAAAAGCAACCTTTTCCTCGTGCCTGCAGCTTAACGAAGCTAATATAAGTAAAATTAGTGTCAGTAATTTAAGTTTCATCAAAATTTAAAAATAGACGATTCATCATTATAGTGACCCTAATTTAAGTTTTGAGCAAATCTTAATGTATATTGAATAAATTCGCCATGCTCGTTAAAGTACTTATTAATTAGCTTTTAATCTAAAAAGGTGCCCAATGGATTTTGATTTAATCGTCTTAGGTGGTGGCAGCGGCGGAATTGCAAGTGCAGTTCGTGCAGCAAAGTATGGTGCAAGAGTTGCTGTGGTTGAAAAGCAGTATTTAGGCGGTACTTGTGTTAATTTAGGTTGTGTTCCTAAAAAAGTCATGTTTAATGCTTCTTTAATTGCAGAACACCTACATAAAGCACCTGATTACGGCTTTGATCCTGTTTATGTTCATCTAGATTGGAACACGCTAATAACCAAGCGGCAAGCTTATATTGCCAGACTACGTGATATTTATGAAAGCCGATTTAACCAATACAACATGACTTACCTAAAAGGGGAAGGTTCTTTTATTGATAATCAAACTGTTTCTGTTGATGGCAAACACTATAAAGCACCTCATATTATTATAGCTACTGGCGGCGAGCCTACCCTTCCTGATGATTTAGATGGTATTGAGCATGCCATTACATCTGATGGCTTTTTTTATTTAACTGAAAAGCCTAAGAGCGTTGCTATTATCGGGAGCGGCTATATTGGTGTAGAATTAGCTTGTGTACTTCATGGGCTAGATATAAAAACACATTTACTAATTCGCGGCAGTAGACCTCTTTCTCGCTTTGATACCATGTTAGGAGATACACTTCTTGAAATTATGCAGCTCCAAGGTTTAGATGTTCATCTGAATCACTGCGCGCAAGCCATTACTTTACAACCCGATGGTAAAAAATCTATTCATTGCCAAAGTGGTTCAATTTTAGCTGATATTGATGTTGTTATTGCAGCTGTTGGCCGCTCGCCAAGAACATTTAATTTAAATCTAGATGCCATAGGTGTTGCAAAAGATTCTCGCGGGTTAATTAAGGTGGATAATTATCAAAATACTAATATTCCGGGTATTTATGCTATTGGCGACGTTATAGATGCACCTGCCCTAACACCTGTCGCTATTGCCGCTGGCCGAAGACTATGTGATCGTCTGTTTGGTGGGCAAAAGGATGCTCATTTGGATTATGAAAATATTTGCTCAGTTGTATTTACTCATCCGCCTATTGGCAGTGTAGGGTATAGCGAAGAAGAGGCAGCAGCAAAATTCGGCGCAGAACAACTTAAAATTTATAAAACGCGTTTTATACCTATGTTTGATGCTTTAAGTGAACAAAAATTACCGACTGCTATGAAATTAGTTACAGTTGGTCCAGATGAAAAAATTGTTGGTCTGCATGTAATTGGTTATGGTGCGGATGAAATGTTGCAAGGATTTGGTGTCGCCGTCAAAATGGGAGCTTGTAAGCGCGACTTTGATAATACCGTCGCTATTCATCCTACTAGCGCTGAAGAGCTGGTTACCTTAATTTGAGGCTATTATGATACGTTCTTTTGAAAATAAATCCCCGCTGATTGGTAAGGGGGTTTATATTGATCCTAGTGCAACAGTCATTGGTGATGTGCATCTTGCCAATGATGTTTCCGTTTGGCCAATGGCGGTTATTCGCGGTGATGTTAATACAATTACAGTAGGTGAAGGTACTAATATTCAGGATGCTGCAATTTTGCATGTTACCCATAATGGGCCTTTTACTCCTGGCGGCCGCGCCTTAGTTCTTGGAAAAGGTATTACGATTGGCCATCGAGCTGTATTGCATGCTTGTACGATAGACGATCATTGTCTTATTGGCATGGGAGCCTTATTATTAGACGATGTACATGTTGAGGAAAGAGTAATAATAGGCGCTGGCACCCTTGTGCCACCAGGCAAACACTTACGAAGTGGCTATTTATATTTAGGTAATCCTGCAAAGCCTATTAGAGAATTAACTGAAAGTGAATTAGCCCATCTGGAGTACTCAGCAGCTCATTATATTCGTTTAAAAGATAAATATTTGTTAAACAGTAAAGCGATTAATCAGCTTGCAAAGCCTCATCAATATAGGGGTGACTAAAGTTAAAGCCCGCTGCTAATAAACGTTTCGGTAAAACCCGTTGGCCACGTAGCAATAAGTATTCTCCCATTTCACCAAAGAGTGCTTTAATCATAAATGCTGGCATTGTCAATAATAAAGGTCGATGCATTGATTTGGCCAAAGCTTTGGCAAATTCTTTTTGCTTAACTGGGTTGGGCGATGTTATATTAAAAGCGCCTTGTAACGTAGGATGCTCAATTAAAAATAAAAAAGCAGCGATAACATCATCAATATGCACCCATGAGATCACTTGTTGTCCGCTACCAATAATACCTCCTAAACCCAGCTTAAAACTTAAATCTAGTTTCTTTAAAATACCTTCACCTTTTTGCAAAACAACACCAAAACGCATGATAACTGGTTTAAGTTCATGTGTAATTGCCGCTTGTAGCGCTTGCTGCCACGCTATACCAACCTCACTTAGAAAATCACGCGGATGTTTCATATCAATGAAACTATCTTCATCAAAAGCCGTTGCATCATCATTATTTTGTGTACCATAAATTCCTACCGCATTGGCTACAAAAAGGCGTGGCTTAGCGTTAGTTGCTAAAATCCAATCTATTAACGCTGTAGTTGTACGTACTCTTGAACTTATAATTTTTTGTTTGACCTGATTAGTCCACCGAGAAGCAGCAATATTATGACCACATAAATTGATAATAATATCGTATTGCTGCGCTGAGGTTTGTGATAACTCATCCCAAGTTAAATAGGTCAAAGTTTTTGGAAAAGCCTGTTTTAGCTTAAACTTATCACGGCCTAAAACTGTAATGTTATATTTAGCATGGAGAGCAGTCACTAAATGGCGGCCAATAAATCCTGAGGCACCAGCAATCAAAATATTCATGATTATCCATATCTAAGTCCTTCTTAAAGGACGATGAGGTAGTTAAGCGTATCTTTTAATCCTGCCTTCATATAAATGCGGCTCAGTCTATAAGGTACGCTTAGTAATGATACAAACGCTTAACACAGCTTTTATATCGAATTCACTATTAAACTAATTTTGTATTAAGTAATAGTCGATACTCAGGCCACTTAGGCATAAACTTAGTCATTAAACTATGAAAACGTTTATTGTGGCTAGGTTCAAGCAAATGAACCATTTCATGCACTAAAACGTATTCAAGACAAATAAGGGGTTTTTGAATTAGATGTAAATTAATCCAAATTCGTTTAGCTACAGTATTACAAGAACCCCAACGGGTTTTCATCGTTTTTATACCATATTCTAAAACACGCACCCCAATAATAGGTTCCCATTTTTTAATTAAAGCAGGTAGTAAGGTTTCCATTTGCTTACGATACCAGTGATGTAAAATAGCCTGTGTTTCATGCAACGACGCATTAGCTGGAGCAAAACAATGCATAAAGGACTTATTGAGGGTAATTCCTTTCTTGATGTCACTTTCTTTAATGATTAATTTGTAGCGATCGCCAAGAAAAAAGTGATTCTCATCGGCCCGGGCATGCATGTTTAAAAGAATTTCTTGATCCTTTAAACGCTCTTGATGGCTCTTAATCCAAGATGATTTATCTTTTACAAATTTTGAAATATTTGTCAGCGAAGAACGCTTAGGCGCACTAACTTTAATACTTCCCTGGGAAGTAATACGAAGATTAATATATTTAACCGGTTTTCGTGTCAATTCAACTTGAAAACCCTCTATTTCTATAATCATAAATCTAAAATACAAACATATTGGCTTTTCAAAAACTAATATATACGCGATTGCCATTGAAGCGTCAACTAATAAAGCGAGGTAGAGATGTAGGTGGATAAATATCGCATTGAACTTATTAAACTTTGAGATGCATTTACCCTGGATAAGGGCCGTATAGGCTAGAAGATAGCATGACATTTGACTTACTAATGCCAAAAAAAAAGCGGCTTAAAGCCGCTTTAGGAATAAAGCCCTGGCGATGACCTACTTTCACATGGGGAAGCCCCACACTATCATCGGCGTACGTCTGTTTCACTTCTGAGTTCGAGATGGATCAGGTGGTTCCAAACGGCTATGGTCGCCAGGAAAACTGGGTACCGGTTAACTTACATGTAAGTTAGCCGGTGGGTAAAGATTAAATGGTTACAAGCGCTCACCTTAAGCACTTACAGCACTTCAGGTTATATGGTCAAGACAATCAGCCAATTAGTACAAGTTAGCTTCACACATTACTGTGCTTCCACACCTTGCCTATCAACGTCGTCGTCTTCAACGGGCTTCATGGGAAAACTCATCTTGAGGGAGGCTTCCCGCTTAGATGCTTTCAGCGGTTATCCCGTCCGAACTTAGCTACCCGGCGATGCAACTGGCGTCACAACCGGTACACCAGAGGTTCGTCCACTCCGGTCCTCTCGTACTAGGAGCAGCTCCTCTCAATTTTCCTACGCCCACGGCAGATAGGGACCGAACTGTCTCACGACGTTCTAAACCCAGCTCGCGTACCACTTTAAATGGCGAACAGCCATACCCTTGGGACCTGCTTCAGCCCCAGGATGTGATGAGCCGACATCGAGGTGCCAAACACCGCCGTCGATATGAACTCTTGGGCGGTATCAGCCTGTTATCCCCGGAGTACCTTTTATCCGTTGAGCGATGGCCCTTCCATACAGAACCACCGGATCACTAAGACCTACTTTCGTACCTGCTCGACCCGTCGGTCTCGCAGTCAAGCACCCTTTTGCCTTTACACTCTTGGTACGATGTCCGACCGTACCGAGGGTACCTTTGTGCTCCTCCGTTACTCTTTGGGAGGAGACCGCCCCAGTCAAACTACCCATCATACACGGTCCTCAGCCAGGATGACTGGCTTAAGTTAGAACCTCAATGATAACAGGGTGGTATTTCAAGGTCGGCTCCATGGCAACTGGCGTTGCCACTTCTTAGCCTCCCACCTATCCTACACAGTCATCATCAAAGTCCAGTGCAAAACTGTAGTAAAGGTTCACGGGGTCTTTCCGTCTAGCCGCGGGTACACTGCATCTTCACAGCGATTTCAATTTCACTGAGTCTCGGGTGGAGACAGTGTGGCCATCGTTACGCCATTCGTGCAGGTCGGAACTTACCCGACAAGGAATTTCGCTACCTTAGGACCGTTATAGTTACGGCCGCCGTTTACCGGGGCTTCGATCAAGAGCTTCTCCCCAAAGGGATAACCCCATCAATTAACCTTCCGGCACCGGGCAGGCGTCACACCCTATACGTCTTCTTACGAATTTGCAGAGTGCTGTGTTTTTAATAAACAGTCGCAGCCACCTGGTCTCTGCGGCCCCTAACGGCTTTGTCATGCAAGATGACTCACCGTCAAGGGCGTACCTTCTCCCGAAGTTACGGTACCATTTTGCCTAGTTCCTTCACCCGAGTTCTCTCATGCGCCTTAGTATGCTCTACTTGTCCACCTGTGTCGGTTTACGGTACGGTTTTTTATAAGTTATGGCTAGCAGCTTTTCCTGGAAGCGTGGCGTCAATGACTTCTCTGCACCCCGTAGGGTCAGAACCCTGTTGCACCTTAGCGTTAATGTGTGTCCGGATTTGCCTAAACACACCGCCTACCTGCACAGACCGGGACAACCATCGCCCGGCTCACCTAGCCTTCTTCGTCCCCACATCACCACTTACAAAAAGTCCAGGATTATTAACCTGGTTCCCATCGACTACGCTTTTCAGCCTCGCCTTAGGGGCCGACTCACCCTGCTCCGATTAACGTCGTGCAGGAAACCTTAGACTTCCGGCGAGCAGGTTTTTCACCTGCTTTATCGTTACTCATGTCAGCATTCGCACTTCTGATACCTCCAGCCTGCTTCTCAACAAACCTTCATCGGCTTACAGAACGCTCCCCTACCACGTGCTTACGCACATCCGCAGCTTCGGTGGATGATTTTAGCCCCGTTACATCT